>CACAYF010000006.1 GCA_902536655.1 uncultured Alphaproteobacteria bacterium
AAAAATTTCTGAAATTAGTTCTGAAAGCAGTTTACTAAATTACCAAAATAATCAAAGATTTGCCTCAATACAAATTTTTGAAAAAACTTTTATTGGATCTAAAGTAAAGATAACAGTTACAGAAGTTGAATAGAGTTTATAATAAATAAAATATAAGTGAGTGCATAACATAATAGAAATTAATTTATTCACACAATTGTATCTGATATTCTCAAATTATTTTAATTTGGTCCATCCAACTTGATTTTATATCTAGTGTCACTTCACTTTTATAGAAAGATTCTCTATTTGCCATTCCAATGAGGTCACAAATAACTGACTCTGGACAGTTTACTGATTTTAATCTTTCTATTACAGAATATTTAAATGAAATTGAGGTTTTACTACTTGATATTTTTTTCAGTTCATCATTTAATTTTTTTTCATACTGAAACTTATGTAGTTCAATATTATCAAAATAATTTTTAAGTAAGGAACCTCTATCGGAAAATTTATAAATTTTTTCAATTTTAGATAGTGAGATTCCTACCAAAGGTATTACTCTTCTTTTATATATATTTTTTATCTTTCTGATGGAGTTTGATCTAATAATTATATATGGGTTATATTTATTGAGATCAACATCCTCTGCTTCTAAACCAATAATTTCAGAATATGAACACCCTGTATCCAGCATTATGCCACTCATACAACTAATGAAAGTATTATTTTTAAGACAAAAATCTTTAATTCTTATTAATTCTTGATCTGAGAATTTTTGATAACTACTTTTAGTGAAAATATTTGGCCATTTAAGACCTAAAAATGGATTTTTTTTATCTACTAAGTATTTTTGAAAAATCACTGAAAAAAAATTATGTAGATTAGATTGATTCCTCTTACCTGAAGAAATTCTATCTAATTTAATAAAGTGGCTTTTAAAAGTGTTGGCATCGTTAGTGTTATATGAGTCTATTGGTTTATCTCCACAAATCTCTATTAAAAGTGAAAGAGATTTTTTTATTGAATATAACTTTTTTTTGTCATTTGAAATATTCATATCTTTTAAATATTCGTCAACAAGTGTACTTAAAGAAATTTCTTCTGATGTACTATTATCTAAAAGAATTCTTTCAATAGAAATGTTGTTGTCATTACTGAGGTTTTTATTTTTTAAAAGATTTATCAAGTCTTTTTTACTAAAAAATAGTTTGTTAACTAAATCATCGAAATCGTCAATAAAGCGTAATGTATATTTTTGCGAATCAAATTCATTATTAAAGAATTTTTTAAAATATTTATTCGAATAATTTTCTGCAATTTGAAACATTTTTTTATGTTCTAAAGCCTGAAGTTTTGCTCTTTTGATAGCTATTGGAATTTTATTTGTTTTTAAAGAGATTTTGAGTGTTTTTCTTCCCAATAAATTTGAAAGTTTTGAAGGTACGGCTCTTTGGTACCAATATTGATTCCCATGTTTATAGATATATTTCATACTTCTAATTTCGCTGGTGCGGTCGAGAAGACTCGAACTTCCACAGGCAATTAAGCCTACAACGACCTCAACGTTGCGCGTCTACCAGTTCCGCCACGACCGCATGAGTTTATTCAAATTCGAGGATTATTTGGTCAACTTCAAGACTATCTCCCTCAGAACAATTTATTTTTTTTATCTTTGTTTTCTTTTCTGATTTAATAATATTTTCCATTTTCATAGCCTCTATAATAGCTAATGGCTGATTTTCTTCTATTTCTTGATCTTTTTTTACTAGAATTGATACCAACAATCCTGGCATAGGTGCCATCAAATATTTTGAATTATCTTCTTTCTTTCTTGGAATCATGAAATTATTTAATTCAGAATGTCTATTCGAGAGGACAAGAATGTCGTGTATTGCTCCTTTGTGATTTATTGAAAACTTTGGACCATTTCTTTTGATACTAAAATACATCAAGCTATTATCAATTATTGCAGAAAACAGTGGATAACCTATTTTCCAATTGCTTTTAAGGTTCAGATATTTTTTATCTACGTAGATATCATAACTTTTATTAAAATTATTAAATGAAATAGCAACGTTGGATTTATTTTCTTTATCAATTACGCACCAATTATTATCAACAGTTTTGTTAAAACCTTTTAATTGATTTGAAATTGAAGCCGCCCTTAATAGATATTTATAATTTATGAAAGTTGCGACTGCGTATAATATTGTTTTGTCTTTAAGATCTGTTATGTATGGATTGAATCCCTTATTATAATTTTCTGCGATAAACGATGTAGAATAATCTCCATTTAAAAATTCTGGTTTTTGGATAATATTTGATACAAAGTCTTTATTGGTTTTTACTCCCTCAATAAAGTATTTATCTAAAGCATTGACCATTTCTAGAATTGTGTCTTTTCTTTTATTGGTATAAGTACATAACTTTGATATCATCGGGTCGTAGTACATGCTAATTTCTGACCCTTCAACAACGCCAGAGTCAACTCTTATATTTTTTCCTGATGGTTCGATATATCTTGTCAATCTCCCAATACTAGGAAGAAAGTTTTTAGAAGAGTCCTCAGCATAGATTCTGCATTCCAAAGCTGACCCATCAAATTTTATTTGATCTTGGGACAATGAAAGCTTTTCCCCGGAAGCAATTCTAAGCATCTGTTCAACTAAATCAACTCCAGTTATTAACTCAGTTACAGGGTGTTCGACTTGGAGTCTAGTATTCATTTCAAGGAAATAAAAGTTTTTATCTTTGTCAACAACAAACTCCACAGTTCCTGCAGAATAATAACCAACAGCTTTGGCTAGTTGAATAGCTTCATTTACCATTTTCTCTCTTAAAGTCTTTGTTACAAATATACTTGGAGCTTCTTCAATAACTTTTTGATGTCTTCTTTGAATTGTACACTCCCTCTCTCCAAGATGAATGAAATTCCCAAACTGATCACCGAGGACCTGAATTTCTATGTGTTTTGGAAATTCAATGAATTTTTCTATGAAAACCCTCTCATCTCCAAAGCTTGATTTAGCTTCATTAATTGCAGAGTTAAAATTATCTTCTAATTCCTTTTCATTAAATGCAACTCGCATCCCTTTACCTCCTCCACCTGCAGATGCCTTAACCATCAAAGGATATCCAATTATTTTTGCCTGTTTAATGGCGCTGTTTATATCTGAAACAACTTCTAAACCACCCGGCACAACAGAGACACCTGCTGCCTTTGCAATTTTTTTTGATCTTATCTTATCTCCCATAGACGAAATAGCTTCACTGGGTGGACCGATGAAAGTCTTACCAATTTTATTAACCTCGTCTCTAAAGTTTACATTTTCTGATAGAAAGCCGTATCCAGGATGTACACCGTCTGCGTTAGACTTTTTCGTTGCATCAATTATTTTATCAATTCTAAGATAACTATCTATGGAAGTGTCCCCACCTATATTTATACATTCGTCTGACATATTTACGTGAGGTGCATTTAAGTCTGGATCAGAGCAAATAGATACAGTTTTTATTCCCATCTGATGAGCAGTTTTGATTATTCTGCAAGCAATTTCCCCTCTATTGGCTATTAAAATCTTTTTCAACATGTTAGAGAGGAATATTGTCGTGTTTTTTCCACGGGTTTTTTAGTTTTTTGTTTTTAAGCATTTCAAGTGATCTACATATTCTTTTTCTTGTTGCATTAGGCATAATTACATCATCTATAAATCCCCTACTTCCGGCTATAAAAGGGTTAGCAAGTTTTTCTCTATATTCATTTGTTTTCTTTTCAATCTTTTCTATGTCCCCTAATTCTCCTCTAAAGATAATTTCAACTGCCCCTTTTGGACCCATCACAGCTATTTCGGCTTGAGGCCATGCGTAGTTTACATCACCTCTCAAATGTTTAGAGCTCATTACATCATAAGCGCCACCGTATGCTTTCCTTGTAATAATTGTTATTTTTGGTACTGTCGCTTCTGCGAAAGCAAATAAGAGTTTGGCTCCATGTTTAATGATGCCGTTATACTCTTGAGAAGTTCCGGGAAGAAACCCAGGGACATCAACAAAAGTTATTATTGGTATGTTAAAACAATCACAAAATCTTACAAAACGTGCTGCTTTGCGAGCAGAATTATTGTCAAGGCAACCGGCAAGTACCATTGGTTGATTAGCTACTATACCAATTGGAGCCCCAGACATTCTTGCAAATCCAGTAATAATATTTGCAGCATAATCAGGTTGTGTCTCGAAGAAATCTCTATCGTCTACTACCTTTGTTATTAACTCTTTCATATCGTATGGCTTGTTCGGGTTTTCTGGAATTAATGTATCAAGTGATTGTTCCAGTCTGTCAACCGGATCTTCAGACCTTCTCGTAGGGGGTAATTCTTTGTTAGAAGACGGTAGAAAGCCCATAAATCGTCTAAGTTGAAATAATGCTTCAACATCGTTATTAAAAGCCAGGTCTGCTACTCCCGATTTTTTGGTATGAGTGGATGCACCACCAAGTTCTTCGTGACTTACTTCTTCATGAGTAACTGTTTTAAGGACGTCAGGGCCCGTCACAAACATATAAGATGTATCTTTTACCATGAAAATAAAGTCAGTCATTGCAGGACTGTAAACAGCCCCTCCAGCACAGGGTCCCATTATAACGGAGATTTGAGGAATCACGCCTGATGAGAGAACGTTCCTTTGAAAAACCTCAGCGTAACCTGCTAGTGAGGCAACTCCTTCTTGAATTCTTGCTCCTCCGGAGTCGTTGAGTCCAATGACTGGAGCGCCGACTTGCAAAGCCTTGTCCATAATCTTTGAAATCTTTTCTGCGTGTGATTCAGAAAGTGATCCTCCAAAAACTGTAAAATCTTGGCTAAAAACAAATGTAAGTCTTCCGTTTATTGTACCATAGCCAGTTACAACGCCGTCTCCAGGAATTTTTTGTTTTTCCATGTCAAACTCAGAACATCTATGCTCAACAAACATGTCCCATTCTTCAAATGTTCCTTCGTCTAATAAAATTTCAATTCTTTCTCTAGAAGTCAACTTACCTTTTTTATGTTGACTATCCTGCCTGTTCTTTCCACCCCCAAGTATAGCCTGGTTACGCTTTGAATCTAATTTTTTTAAGATGTCTCTCATATTTAAGTGTAAATTATATTTATATTTATAGATTAATTAACTTATATTTTTAAAAAAAAATGAAATATTTTTTATTATTTTTATAAAATCCTCGTTCATTGATAATTGTTCATCTACAACACCCCATCTTTTTTGCTGATAATTATACTCTAAGTTTGTTAATTTATATAGGGTCTTATAATTGATTTTTTTATTTATGAAAAAATAGCTTAAAATAACGGATTTAGTTAATGATGATAATTTAAAAAGTGTTGTTAATTTAAAAATATCTAACTTATCCAAATATGATTTGAATGATAAGTTTTTTATATTACTTGAATGTACAATAGAAAAAATTTTTTCCAAATTACAATCAAATAGCTTCTCAAATTTAGATATAAATGGATCAAATTCTTTTTCCATAATTTTAAGTAATTCATTTTCATCAAAAAATCTAAACAATAAAATATCAAAATTAAGCAATTCTATTATTTTTTTTTTTATTTGTTCAATCTCATCTTTGCTTAAGTTACATGAAAAAAGTGTAAGATTTGTTAATGAGTTAGGGTCCTTTGATTTCACACCAGTAAGATATTCTCGAACAATTAGTTCGGCATGTTTTTTTCTTTTAACAAACAATATATTACCGTTTTCAGTTTTTAAATTCTGACTATTTTTTTTAAATCCAAAATTGTTGTTAATCTTGACAATTTTTATCATTTATTGATCAGTTTAAAGTTTTCTGATTCGACAAACTCTAAATCATAATTAGTCAAATCATTATCAAATCCATTTTCACTTAGTGTAGTCATGAAAAAAATTGGCAAAGGCGCAACAATTTTTTTTATACTTTTATTTTGCTCTTGAAACTTTAGTGAGTAGGAATGCAAATGAAGATCTTTTACATCTGAAACAAATTCTGAATTTTTTAATGATTTAAACTTTGTTTCTCCATAAATTTGATTGCCAATTGAATTGAGATGATCTCTAATTTGATGTTTCCTCCCAGTTATAGGTTTTATGGCTAAGAAAGAAAGTTCGTTATTTTGTGCCAAAACCTTATATAAAGTAATGGATGATAAGCTTTTTTCTATCCCAATTTTTAAATCTATTTTTGCCACCTTATGTTTGAGTCTTCCACACACAACTGCCAAATAAACCTTTTCAATCTCTCTTTTTTTAAATAATTCACCGTAGTATCTCGAAGAAGGTAATGATCTAGCAATCATTAAAAGTCCTGAAGTCTGTTTATCAATTCTATGAACTAATTTTGGTCTTTCTTCTAAATTGAATTTCAAAGAATCGAGCATTATGTCAATATTTAGTTTGACATTGGTTCCACCTTGAACCGCTAAACCAGAGGGTTTATTTAATAATATTTTAAACTCATCTTTGTAAACAACAAGTTTCTTTATAAATTCTGCAAATTTTTTGTTGTATTTTTCTTTTTTATCAAAACTTGGTTCCTCTTGGATGGTCCTTGTAAAATTAATTTTATCTCCAATTCTTAGAACAGTATTATTTTTTACCCTTTTTCCATTTACTCTTACTATCCCCTTTCTTAGTAATTTACAAAGAGTTGGATAGGTAATAAAAGAAATATTTTTTTTTAACCAATAATCTAATCTCTGACTGTTAAAATCTCTAGAAACTGTCCATAGTTTAATTTTTTTTTTGGTAACCATTAGAGGTTGTAAAAGAAAATTACTTATCTTTTTTTATAGATTTTTTATCTGTTACTTTATCTTTTTCTTTATTTTTGGCATTGTCTTGGTCTTTGACTTTTTCTATTGTTTGGTTATTAGGTTTTTGAGATTCAACAGAAGAAGCTTTATCCTGAGGCATAGGAGCTCCACTTTCTTTATTTTTATTTTTTTCTCTTAATTTATCCTCAATACCTTTAACATTTACGTCTCTTTCCACTAACTCAATTACTGCTTTTGGTGCTGAATCTCCATATCTAAATCCAGATTTTAAAATTCTTACATATCCGCCATTTCTTTTTTGATACCTTTTACCTAAAACGTTGAACACTTTTTCCACAATTTTTTGATCACCAAGATATGAATATACTTTTCTTTTTGCAGCTAAAGTATCTGTTTTTCCAATAGTTAGAATTTTTTCTACAAATGGTCTTAAATCTTTTGCTTTTGGAAGTGTGGTTTCTATTTGCTCATGTATAATGAGAGATTTACTTAGGTTTTTAAGTAAAGATAGTCTATGACTAGTTTTTCGGTTAAGTTTTCTTCCAGAAATATTGTGTCTCATAATCTTTCCTACAAATTAATAAGGGTCATCAAGCTTTCTTCGTATCTCTTCGATATTTTCTGGAGGCCAACCCTCAATTTTCATTCCAAGTTCTAGATTCATTGTTGAAAGTATTTCTTTAATTTCATTTAAGGATTTTCTTCCAAAGTTAGGAGTTCTTAACATTTCAGATTCAGTTTTTTGAACTAAATCTCCAATATAAATTATTTCGTCATTTTTAAGACAATTTGCCGATCTAACTGAAAGCTCTAACTCCTCTACTTTTCGGAGCAGATTTACATTAAGGGATGGTTCTTCAGTTGCTGGTGCTACAACTTCTTCATCCGGTTCTTCAAAATTAATAAATAACTTTAGTTGTTCATCTATTATTCGCGCTGCATAGGCAACTGAGTCTTCAGGAACAACAGATCCGTTGGTTTCAATATTCATTATAAGTTTATCATAGTCAGTCACTTGACCCACTCTAGAGTTTTCAACCCTAAACGAAACCCTCCTAACTGGCGAAAAAAAAGAATCAATGAATATAGTGCCTAAAGGGGCCTCATTTCTTTGCTTAAAAGCAGGAACATAACCCTTGCCCTCCTCTACATTTAGAGTTATGTTTACTTTAGCTTTTGAGTCTAATGTTAAAAGATGAAGATCTTTATTTAAAACCTCAACGTGAGCGCCGCAATCAATATCTCCAGCAGAAATAACTTTAGGTCCATTTGCTTTTATATATATTTTTGTAGATTCAACGTCATTTAGTTTTATAGCTAGTTGTTTTATATTTAGTATAATATCAGTTACATCTTCAATAACTCCAGGTATAGCTGAAAACTCGTGTGTTACACCTTCAACGTGTATCGAAGTAACTGCTGCTCCACGTATTGAAGAAAGAAGAACCCTTCTCAACATGTTTCCTAGTGTTTGTCCATACCCGCTTTCCAGCGGTTCAGCAACAAGTTCAGCGGATTTTGTGTTGTCCTCATTCTTGGTAAATTCAATTTTTTTTGGTTTTATTAGTTCTTTCCAGTTTTTATTTATCACGTATTACTTCCCTTTTAAATATTAAATCTATACTCTTCTTTTTTTTGAAGGTCGGCAGCCATTGTGTGGGATAGGTGTTATATCTTTAATAACAGTTATATTTAAACCTGTTGATCCCAAGGCTCTTATTGCTGACTCTCTTCCATTACCAGGTCCTTTAATTACAACTTCTACATGCTTCATTCCGTGTTCCATGGCTTTCTTACCTGCTTCTTCGGCTGCAAGCTGAGCAGCAAATGGGGTTGATTTTCTGGAACCTTTAAATCCTTTATTTCCTGAGGAGGACCAAGAAATGGCATTACCAGATGTATCTGTTATTGTAATAATAGTGTTGTTGAAAGTAGAGTTTATATGAGCAATGCCGGATGGGATATTTTTTTTTGTTTTCTTTTTAGATTTTGTAGCTTTGGTTACCATATTAATTATACTGCTTTCTTCTTCCCGGCTATTGGGATAGCTTTTCCTTTTCTTGTTCTTGCATTAGTGTGCGTTCTTTGTCCTCTAACAGGAAGTTTTTTTCTATGTCTTAACCCCCTGTAACAACCCAGGTCTGTTAATCTTTTTATTCTTACAGAAACTTCTCTTCTTAAGTCGCCCTCCACTAGAAAATTCTTATCAATAAATTCTCTAATTTTAATTATTTCATCTTCGTTAAGGTTATTTACTCTTTTACTTCCATCTATATTAATTTTCTCGCAAATATCTTTTGAAAACTTTGGGCCAATGCCATAGATATAAGTCAAAGCTATAATCAACCTTTTGTTTGTTGGAACGTTAACTCCTGCAATTCTCGCCACTTAATTCCTCTTATAAATCCAAACCTGGATTATATTTTTTTTTTGTTTTAAGTCAACACACTAACAAATAATCTTTGTTATTTCAGCGTAAACTTCATTTACCATTTGCATACCGTTAATTTTACTAATTATTCCTTTTTCTTCATAGTAACCAACTATTGGTAGTGTAGACGATTTAAAAACTTCTATTCTATTTAATAGAGTTTTAGAGTTATCATCCTTCCTCTTTTCGCTATCTTTAGTTTCATTTGCTCTAGTATTAATTCTCTCTTGAAGAATTTGGAAATCAATTTCAAAAAAAATTGCATGATCAAGTTTTATTGATACGTTTTCTAAAGATGAGTCTAAAACTTTAGCCTGTTTAAGGTTTCTTGGAAAGCCGTCGAAAACTATATTTTCTTTTTTATGTTTTTCAACTTTTTTAACAATTATGTCTATTACTATATCGTCTGGAACCAATTCACCGGATTCCATAAGATCTTTTACTTTCTTGCCTAGGTCTGAATTACTATTTGATATTTCAGATCTAAGGAGATCCCCAGTAGATAACTGAACAAAATTATCTTTTTCAACTAATAGTTTTGATTGGGTTCCTTTTCCGCATCCTGGAGGACCAAGTAACACTATCTTTTTCATCTTCCTCTTCTAAGATTAGACTTTTTAATTAATCCTTCATATTGATGGGCTAACAAATATGATTGAATTTGATTAACTGTATCCATTGTTACGCTCACAACAATTAATAAGCTGGTCCCTCCAAAATAGAATGGAACTTTATATTTAGAAATTAGTAATTCTGGCAGTAAACAGATAAGTGAGAGATATATTGCTCCTAGAACAGTCAACCTAGTAAGTATGTAATCAAGATAATTAGCAGTATTTTCACCTGGTCTTATTCCGGGGACGAAACCACCATATTTTTTTAAATTGTCAGCAGTGTCTTTTGGGTTAAAAACAATTGCAGTATAGAAAAAGGCAAAAAACATTATCATTGAAATATATACTGTTAGATATACTGGGTGTCCTCGACTTAAAAATAAACTAATCGTATTCAGCCACTCAGGTCCTCCACCTGCATTAAAACTTACGAATGTAATTGGTAACAACAACAGCGAACTCGCAAATATTGGAGGAATAACTCCTGCTGTATTAATTTTTAATGGTAAGTGAGAGGATTCTGCAACTTTATTTCCAGCACCAGGTTGTCTTTTTGGATATTGAATAGTTATCCTTCTTTGAGCTCTCTCAATAAATACCATAAATGCGATGACCGAAACTGACATAATTATAAGGAAAACTATAAAAAGTGTTGACAATGCACCGGTTCTCCCAAGTTCGAAAGTAGTGCTCAAAGCTAATGGTAATTGAGCAACTATACCAGTAAAAATGATTAAAGAAATGCCGTTGCCAATCCCTCTTTGAGTTATTTGTTCACCAAGCCAAACTAAAAACAAAGTACCTGAAACCAATGTTACGACAGTAACAAATCTGAAAAACATCCCTGGATCCATTACTGCCTGCATACCTTGACTATTTGACATATTTTCGACTCCTACTGCCACACCATACCCTTGAACTGTTGCCAAGAAAACAGTTCCATATCTGGCATATTGATTTATTTTTTTTCGTCCAATTTCACCTTCCTTTTTTAATTGTTCAAGTGTCGGTGAAATTACTGTGAGTAATTGCATAATAATACTTGCAGAAATATATGGCATTATATTTAGAGCAAAAACTGTCATTCTTCCTAGTGCTCCACCAGCAAACATGTCAAACATTCCCAAAATACCTCCAACATTTCTCTCAAAAACTTTCTCAAGAGCAACTGGGTCAATACCGGGTATCGGTATGTAGGAACCAAACCTGTAAACTATAAGAGCTAAAAGTGTAAATAAAATTCTTTTTTTTAAATCGTCTGCTTTAGTGATTGATCCAAAGTTGATTCTAGATGCGAGTTGTTCTGAAACTGATGCCATATTTATTTACTTTTTTTTGGGGTGTTTGTTACTTTTGTTGTTTTTGTAGTTTCTTTTTTTATATTATGTGATTTTTTCATTTCTTTTTTAGAATTAGGACTTGTATTTTTTGAAATTGATTTTGACTTTTCTTGATCATTTTTGATTTCACTTTTTTTTGAACCGATTACTTTCTTTTGTTTGTAAACTTTTTTAGAGTTTTTGTCTTCCTTCTTATCATTGACCCTTTTTATTTTTCTAAATTTAACAATATTTATCGATCCCCCAATTCGTTCAAACTCTTTCTTGGCAGAATCAGATGCTGAATGCGATTCTAGGTTAACAGCTTTATTTAATTTTTGACCTAGTAAAATTTTTATAAAGACATTTTTTTTTAATTTTGAATGTATTGATAACTCATTGATAGAGAGCTTAGAATTTTCTTTTATAATTTTCTTCTCAAGTAAATTATTAATTAGATCTGTTTTCAGAATTATTTTATTTATTTTTTTTCTAGATTTAAAACCATGCTTTGGCATTCTCATGTGCAGAGGCATTTGACCTCCTTCAAAACCGTTTATTGAAACACCAGTTCTTGATTTTTGCCCTTTCATACCCCTTCCAGCAGTTTTTCCTTTTCCTGAACCAATTCCTCTTCCAACTCTTTTACGTTTTTTTAATTTAAAATCTGTTTTTATTTCATTTAATTTCATAATTATTTTACCTCATTAACTTTTATCAAGTGCTTCACCTTGTTGATCATTCCTATAACTGCAGAATTGCTTTCAAGAGTTCTTTCTCTATTAATTTTATTCAGACCCAAACTTACAAGAATCTTTCTTTGTTTATTATTTCTTCCGATTGGACTTTTAAGTTGTTTAATCTTAATTTTTGGCACCTTCAACTCCAACATGAGAAACTTTTCTTCTTTTTGTTATATCATTAATTTTCAATCCCCTTCTTGATGCAATGATTTTCGGTGAGGAAGCAGACCTTAGAGCCTCAAAGGTAGCTCTAACCATATTATGAGGATTGGACGTTCCGACAGACTTTGCAACGATGTCTTGAATTCCAAGAGCTTCAAAAACAGCTCTCATTGGTCCACCTGCAATAACCCCTGTTCCTGAGGGGGCGCTTCTAAGATAAACCTTACCTGAATCAAACCTTCCTTTTATATCGTGGTGCAACGTTCTTCCTTGCCTTAATGGAACTCTAATCATCCGTGTTTTTGCCTCATCAGTAGCTTTTTTTATTGCTTCTGGAACCTCTTTTGCCTTTCCTTTTCCATGTCCAACCATTCCTTGTCCATCTCCTACAACAACTAATGCAGCAAAACTGAATCTTCTGCCTCCTTTAACAACCTTTGCAACTCTGTTGATGCTAACTAGTTTTTCAATATATTCCGGTTGTTCATTAGTTTTGTTATTGAAATCTGGGTTATTAAACTTTGCATCATTGTGTTTGTTTTCTCCATTATTTACTTTTTTTGTTTTATTTGCGGATGTTGCAAAAGTTTTTACTCCCTTTGTGCTAGTTGTTTTTAAACTAGAATTTTGTTCATTATCTTTTTCTTCTTTAATTTGAGAGGTTTTCTGATTTAAATTTTCTGTTACTTGATCAGAATCAATTGATGATTTTTTGCTTTTTTCAACATCAAGAGGTTTTGGTTCTTTGTTTTTACTATCACTTACTTTTTTCTCAAGTTCTGTAGATGCAGCATCACCCCTGTTATCATTTTTTATTTTATCCTCGGATTTCTTAAGATTAGCATCATTTGTTGCATCCAATTTTTTATCATTAGATGGATCCTTAATGTTATTAGTTTTATTTAATTCTTTTTTATCTTCACTCATATTTAATCCCTAAAACTTTATACCTTTTGATCTAATTCCCATTGCTAGTTCTTTGATTCTGCCATGATATAAATATCCCCCCCTGTCAAATGTAAATTTATCACTAATCTTTTTCTCTTTTATCAAATCTCCTATTTTTTCTCCAACTTTAAAAGCAACTTCTTTTGGTTTACTTTTATTTTTTTTAAAAGAATCATCATGTGATGATGCTGACATAAGTGTTTTTCCTTTTTTATCATCAATTACTTGAATGTAAATATGCTTTGATGATCTAAACGCGCAAAGTCTTAAATTGGACATTCTTTTCACTTTTGATCGTATTCTTAATGATCTTTTATTTTTTAAATCTTTTTTTGAAATCATTTCTTTTTTCCTTCTTTTCTTTTTATAATTTCATCTTTATATTTTACACCTTTACCTTTATAAGGTTCAGGTTTCCTAAAAGATCTGATATTAGCAGCGACTTGACCTACCTTCTGCTTATCTATCCCAGATATTTTTATTTGAGTTGGTTTTGGAACCTCAACTTTAAGATCATCTGGAACATCAAAATTAATCGGATGCGAATAACCTAGTAAGAGTTCTAAGATTTTACCTTTTTGGGTTGCTTTATATCCTACACCATTGAGCTCTAACTCTTTTACAAAACCACTTGAAACTCCTTCAACTATATTTCTAATTCTAGATCTAACCGTTCCCCACATTTTTTGTTGAGAAATTGAATCTCCAGACTTGTGAACATGAATAGCCCTATCCTTAACCTCAACTTTAGCATTGGATTTGAAATCGTATGAAAGCTCTCCAAGCTTACCTTTTGCAAAAATAACATTGTTTTCTATTTTTATCTCAGTATTCTCTGGTATACTAATTGGTATTCTTCCGCTTCTAGACACTTATATCTCCTAAAAAACCTTACACAAAATTTCGCCACCAACGTTTTCATTTCTAGCTTCGCTATCAGAAAGCACGCCCTTTGACGTCGACAAGATTGATATTCCAAGACCATCAAAATTTCTTTGCAAGTCTCCAATTTTTGAGTAAACCCTTCTACCAGGTGTAGATACTCTTGAAATTTCTTTTATTACAGGTTCTCCGTCTACATATTTTAATTCAATCTGAAAATTATTTTTGTGATTTTCTAACTCAATTTTTTTAAATCCTCTAATATATCCCTCCCTATATAGTACATCAAGGACGTTACCCCTAAACCTTGACGCTGGCATTAGGACCGAATCTTTTCTTCGTATTTGACCATTTCTTATCCTTGTTAACATATCACCCAATGGGTCTGACAAACTCATATTTATTATCCTTTCTCTTAATCTACCAGCTTGATTTTGTTATTCCTGGGATTTGACCGATAGCAGCTAACTCTCTAAAAGCTATCCTCGACAACTTAAATTTTCTATAAACACCTCGAGATCTTCCTGTAAGTTCGCACCTGTTTCTTATTCTTACTTTTGAGGCATTCCGTGGAATTTTTGATAATTGCAATCTAGCTTTAAACTGTTCATCTGGGCTTAATTTTTTATTGTTTGCAATTTTTAATAGTTTATTCCGTTTAGATTTATACTTATTATACATTTTTATTCTTTTTTTATTTCTCTCAATAATACTTAACTTAGACATAAATACTCCTTAATCCTTAAACGGTAGGTTAAAACTTTTTAATAATTCATAGGCGTGATCTTGGTTAGTGGTTGTTGTGGTTATAGTAATATCCATTCCTCTTATTTTATCAACTTTATCATAGTCAATCTCAGGAAAAATTATTTGTTCTTTAATACCAATTGAATAGTTACCATTCCCATCAAAAGATTTTTTTGAAAGACCTTTAAAATCTCTTACCCTCGGTAAAGCTATAAATATTAGACGATCCAAAAACTCAAACATACGTTTTTTACGCAATGTCACTTTACACCCAATATTAACTCCTTTTCTCAATTTAAAACCTGCAATTGATTTTTTTGCTTTAGTAATAACTGGTTTTTGTCCTGTAATAAGAGAGAGATCTTCAATTGCCTTATTGATGACCTTTGAATCAGAAACAGCTTCACCTACTCCCATATTAACAACAATTTTAGCTAGTTTTGGAACTTCAAAGATATTCTTAAAGTTAAACTTTTCTTTGAGCTGACCTCTTATTTCAGATTCATATTTTTCTGCTAATCTTGCCATATTTATCCTAGTTTAAAGTTTCTCCTGATTTTTTAAAAAATCTAACTTTTTTTCCATCTTTCAAGAACTTAAAACCTACTCTTGAAGGTTTGTTTGTTTTTGGATCAATTAACGATAACTTACTTATATGCATCGGCATTTCTATGCTTTCAATTCCACCTTTTTGTGTTGCTGATTGTTTTGTATGTTTTTTAACAATATTAGCTCCCTCAACAATAGCTTTAATTGGTTTATCTTTTCCTTTAACAATCTTTAGGATTCTTCCTGTCTTACCTTTATCTTTACCTGATAATACAATCACATTATCTCCTTTTTTAATCTTAGCTGACATTTATAAAACCTCCGGAGCTAAAGATATTATCTTCATATATTTCTTAGCTCTTAATTCTCTGGTAACTGGACCAAATATTCTAGTCCCCAGAGGCTCTCCATTATTATTAATTAGAACAGCTGCATTTCTGTCAAATCTTATGGAAGATCCGTCTGATCTATAAACTTCTTTAGCAGTCCTAACGATTACTGCTTTGTGAATTTCTCCTTTTTTAACTTTTCCTCTTGGTATAGCATCTTTCACAGTAATAACTATTACATCACCAACAGAAGCAAATCGTCTTTTTGAACCACCAAGTACCTTAATACATTGGATTTTTTTTGCTCCTGAATTATCTGCAACTAATAAATTTGATTGCATTTGTATCATAATTTAACCCTAACTAATTACTATCCATTTTTTGGTTTTTGAAATAGGCTTATTTTCTTGTATCGAAACAAGCTGACCAATCTTATATTTGTTTTCCTCATCATGAACAGAATATTTTTTAGATCGATTAATATACTTCTTATATACTGGGTGCATCACCTTGCGACTAACTTTTACTGTAATTGTTTTCTCTGCCTTATCAGATACAACCACTCCCTTTAAAATTCTTTTTGGCATTTCTTATTTTTTACCTTTCATTTTTTTGTTGAAATTTAATGCGGTTTTGATTCTTGCAATTTGTTTTTTTACAACTGAAATTCTTGCTGTCTTTTCAAGTTGACCTGAGCTTTTTTGAAATCTGAGATTAAGTGATTCTTTTCTCAAAACACTGATTTTGTCTTTAAGAGTGGTGGTATCAAGTTTTAAAAGCTCTGAAAATTTATCCATCACGAACCTAACCTTGTTACGAATTTTGTTTTATTTGGTAGTTTGGCAGAAGCTAAGTCAAATGCTTCTGCAGCTAAACTCTTGGGAACACCGTCAATTTCAAACAGAATCTTACCTGGTTTAACTTTTGCAGCCCAAAATTCCACCGCACCCTTACCTTTACCTTGTCTCACTTCAGCAGGCTTTTTTGAAACAGGAACGTCAGGAAAAATACGAATCCAGACCCTACCAGATCTTTTTAAATGCCTTGAAATACATCTACGAGCCGATTCAATTTGTCTAGATGTGATTCTTGCTGGTGTTAAAGCTTTCAATCCAAATGAACCAAAATTTAAAAAGTTGCCTCCTTTAGAGACCCCATGCATTCTTCCTTTAAATTGTTTTCTGAACTTAGGTTTTTTTGGTTGTAACATTTTTAACTATCTACTTTCTTTAATTCATCATTAGGAACTTTATCAGTATTATTATCGTTCATCTCTCTTTCAAATTTTTCACCTTTAAATATCCATACTTTCACTCCGCAAATGCCATAAGTAGTGTTTGCTCTTGATACTCCATAATCAACGTCTGCTCTGAGTGTATGAAGTGGAACTCTTCCCTCTCTGTACCACTCAGTTCTGGCAATTTCAGCACCTCCAAGCCTGCCACTGCAATTTACTCTTATTCCTTCTGCACCCAGTCTCATTGCAGATTGAACGGCCCTTTTCATTGCTCTTCTAAATGCAACTCTTTTTTCTAGCTGTTGGGCTATATTATCTGCAACTAATTGGGAATCAAGCTCAGGTTTTTTTATCTCAACTATATTAATATTCACATCCCCACTAACCAATTTTGTTACTGATTTTTTTAATTTCTCAATATCAGAGCCCTTTTTACCAATTATTACACCAGGTCTTGACGAATAAAGTGTAATATTTGCCAACTTTGCTGGTCTTTCTATTACTATTTTTGAGATTCCTGCAGAACTCAATCTTTTCATTAGAAATCTTCTAAGATTAATATCTTCTTGAAGAAGTTCAGAGTAATTTTTTTCTGAAAACCATCTTGACTCCCAAGACTTAATTATGCCCAACCTCAAACCAATTGGATTAGTTTTTTGTCCCATTGTCTTCCTTTATTTTTTTTTTAACAATTTGTTTTTTTTCTTTCGACTCTTCTTTTTCTTGAACTAGTATTCTAATTCTTGAAAAAGTCTTTAAGATTTTTCCAGCTCTTCCTCTGGCTCTTGGTCTAAACCTCTTAAGAACCATTGATTTTCCAACACTTGCTTCTTTAACAAATAATTTGTCAATATCAAGTTGATGATTATTCTCTGCATTAGAAATTGCAGATTTTAAAATTTTTAAAATATCTCCAGATATTCTTCTTTTGGAAAAGATTAAATTGTTTATAGCTTTTTCAACCTTAAGACCTCTTATTAATCCCAAAACTAAATTTGTTTTTTGTGGACTAGATTTTAAAGACTTTCCAATTGCTTTAACCACTGTATTTTGATCATTGTCTATTTTTTTTGCCATAATCTCTAAAATTTCCTACGATGTTTTCTTATCAGCATTATGCCCTTTATAAGTTCTGGTCGGGGAAAATTCTCCAAATTTGTGACCAACCATGTTTTCACTTACAGTCACTGGTATATGTTTTTTACCGTTATGAACCCCAAATGTTAAACCAACAAACTCTGGTAGAATGGTAGATCTTCTAGACCAAGTTTTTATTACGTCATTTCTTCCAGAACTTTTCACCACCTCAGCCTTCTTTATCAAATAAACATCGACAAATGGTCCCTTCCATACTGATCTAGACATTATTTTTTACCTCTTCTAATTATATATTTATCAGTTCTTTTATTGTTTCTAGTTTTCTTTCCCTTTGCTGAAAAACCTTTTCTTGAAACTGGATTTCTACCACCAGAAGTTCTTCCTTCTCCACCTCCATGTGGATGATCGACAGGATTCATTGCAACACCTCTAACAACAGGACGGACACCCATCCAACGTTTTCTCCCTGCTTTACCAAGTTTAGTGTTTTTGTTATCTGGATTTGAAACCATTCCAATAGTTGCGCGGCACTCTATCCTCACCATTCTTATTTCGCCAGATGAGAGTTTAATTTGAGCATATTCAGAGTCTTTTCCAATAAGTTGGCTGTAGGTCCCCGCGGATCTATTTAGTTGTCCACCTTTACCAGGTTTCATTTCAACATTATGTATTAGGGTATCTGTTGGAATATTTTTTAATTGCATACAGTTTCCTACTTTTATGTCTGCTTTATCTGATGAAATAATTTTGTCACCTACCTTTAATTTTTGAGGTGAAATTATATACGAGAATATGCCGTTTTCATACTTGACTAATGCAATATTAGCTGTTCTGTTAGGATCATATTCAATTCTTTCAACGATAGCAAATATGTCATTAATATTTCTTTTAAAATCTACCAACCTATATTTTCTTTTATGCCCTCCGCCCTGTCTTCTTGAGGTTAGATGACCGAAATTATTTCTCCCACCGCTTTTTGATAAACCTTTAGTAAGTTTCTTAAATGGTTTGCCTTTATGCAAATCGCTATGATCAGTTAGTACAAGTCCTCTCTGACCAGCAGTATTAGGTTTGAATTGTTTTAATGCCATAATCTACTTGACCTCTACCGTCGTATCTATTGTATTTCCTTCAGCAAGTTTGACGAATGCTTTTTTAAAATCAGGTCGTTTACCTGCAATATTTCTAAATTTTTTAATTTTACCGTTTTGATTAAGCGTATTTACTGACAATACTTTTACATTAAATAATTTTTCAATCGCTTGCTTAATCTGAGGTTTGGTTGATTTATTTGAAACTTTAAAAACATAATAATTAAACTGCGAAACATATGTGGATTTTTCTGAAATCAATGGATTTCTGATAACTTCAAATAACTTCTGAGTTGAAAATTTTTTCATTTATTCAACCTCTCATGAATACCATTCACTGCGCTGGATGAAAAAATCAAATAGTCTCTTTTCAATATATCGTAAAC
This sequence comes from uncultured Alphaproteobacteria bacterium, assembly GCA_902536655.1. Classification (GTDB taxonomy): domain Bacteria; phylum Pseudomonadota; class Alphaproteobacteria; order Methylaequorales; family Methylaequoraceae; genus Methylaequor. The sequence goes on from CACAYF010000006.1 coordinate 19,328, forward strand.
ATTCAGCCCCACTAAAGGTAATATGTCGATTTTAGGAACATTCTTAGCCGCAAGTAAAAAATTTTTATCAATGTCTTTATCTTCAACAAATAGCGCAGAATCTATTTTAAGGTTAGAGAGCTTGTTTTTAAAAAGGCTAGTCTTTGGTTTTGCGATTTTTAGCTCATCAATTATTTTAAATTTACCATCTTTGAGCTTTTTAGATAAGACCATTTTAAGAGCTAATTTTTTAATTTTTTTTGGAAGTTTATGCGCGTGTGATCTTACTTGTGGACCAAAAATAACAGCTCCTCCTCTCATTTGGGGTGATCTTTTACTACCTTGCCTTGCACTACCAGTTCCTTTTTGTTTGAATGGCTTTTTTGTAGTTCCAGAAATTTCAGAAATACCTTTGGTCTTATGGTTTCCACTTCTTCTTTTAGAAAGTTGATATCTAACCATTCTATAAATAATTTCATCTTTAATTTCAATTGAAAAGATAGACTTATCAAGATCAATTTCTTTCAGAGTTTTGTTATCTAATGTGTTTATTTTTTCTTTCATCTCATTAATTATTTAGGGTTTTCTGTTTGTTTTGAATCAGTGTTTAATTGAATATTTTTTTCATCTTCTTTTACATTATTGTTTTCAACATTTTTTTGTGTTTTGTCATTTTCAACATTTTCTGAGGTTGTGGTCGTAACTTTTTCAGGTGGATTGGTGTTGATATTTTGAGGGGTTTCAGAAGATGACTCTTCATTTATGTTTTTATTAATTCCTTCATTTATAGAGATCTTTTGATTTTTCTTAACTGCATCAACAATCTTTAATATTGAACCTTTATGACCAGGAACTGCTCCTTTTAGGATGATAAGATTGTTTTCAGTATCAATATTTAAAATCTTTAAGTTTTGGATTGTAGTTTTTTTATTACCAAGTCGCCCAGCCATTTTTTTCCCTTTAAAGACTTTACCAGGGTCTTGACATTGACCTGTTGATCCATGTGACCTGTGAGATATCGATACACCGTGGGTAGCTCTGTTTCCTGAAAAGTTGTGTCTTTTCATCCCACCAGCAAAACCTTTACCAATAGAGTTTGAAGTTACGTCGACAAACTGCCCTACTATAAAGTTTGATACGCTTAATTTGTCTCCAACTTTAAAACGGCTTGGTTCTGTTAACCTAAATTCTTTAGAATGAAAGAAAGCTTTTAGTTTATTTTTCTTCAAAAATTCTTTAAATGGCTTATTTATAGATTTTGAATAACTTCCATGAGAAAGAGTCACAGCATTGTATCCGTCTTTATCATAATTTTTGAGAGAAACAACTTGGCAATCTCTTACCTGGAGAACAGTAACGGAATGGTTGATTTTATCTTTATCATAAAATCGAGACATTCCAACTTTTTCAGCTAATAAACCTTCCCTCATAAATTCACCTAAATTTTAATTTCTATATCAACCCCTGCAGCCAATTCTAATTTTTGAAGTGCATCAACAGTTTGAGGTGTCCACTCAGTAATATCCATCATTCGTTTATGCGTTCTCATCTCTAACTGATCACGTGATTTTTTATCAACGTGAGGAGATTTTAATATTGTAAATTTTTCAATCATTGTTGGTAGAGGTATAGGACCTTTAACATTGGCGCCAGTCCTTTTAGCAGTATTAACAATCTCTAGTGTTGTTTGATCTAACACTCTGTGATCAAATGCTTTAAGCCTGATGCGAATGTTTTGACTAGCCATGTTTCAAAGTCCTAAATAAATATTATTCGACAATCTCAGCAACAACGCCAGCTCCTACGGTTCTGCCACCTTCTCTGATAGCGAACTTTAAGCCTTTATCCATTGCAATTGGGGTTAACAATTCAACTGAAACAGACACATTGTCACCTGGCATGACCATTTCAGTTCCAGAAGGTAATTCTATGGTTCCGGTGACGTCGGTAGTTCTGAAATAGAATTGAGGTCTATAATTTTTGAAAAATGGGGTATGCCTACCTCCCTCATCTTTGTTCAATATGTATGCCTCTGCTTTAAATTTTTTGTGAGGTTTAATGGACCCTGGCTTTGCTAGAACTTGACCTCTTTCCACTTCTTCTCTTTTGGTCCCTCTAAGTAATACACCTACATTGTCACCAGCTTCACCTCTGTCTAAAAGCTTCCTGAACATTTCAACCCCAGTGCAAACAGTTTTCTGAGTTTCTTTAATTCCCGTTATCTCTATTTCGTCGTTTACATTTACAACACCTCTTTCAACCCTTCCTGTTACAACTGTTCCTCTTCCTGAAATAGAGAATACATCTTCAATTGGCATCAAGAAATCTTGATCAAGTGGTCTGGCTGGTTGAGGTATGTGTTCATCAACTTTTTGCATCAATTCTAGAATGGCCTTTTTGCCAGTATCTTCATTTGTATTTTCAATTGCTGCAAGAGCTGATCCTTTAACAATTGGGATATTATCGCCGTCAAACTCATATTTCGATAAAAGTTCTCTAACCTCCATTTCAACTAAATCTAGAAGCTCGGGATCATCTACCTGGTCAACTTTGTTCATAAAGACAACAATAGATGGGACGCCAACTTGCCTAGCCAATAAAATATGCTCCTTAGTTTGAGGCATAGGACCGTCTGCTGCAGAGACAACAAGTATTGCGCCATCCATTTGGGCTGCACCTGTTATCATATTTTTTACATAATCTGCATGACCTGGACAATCAACGTGAGCATAGTGTCTTTTTTCTGTTTGATATTCAACGTGTGCTGTAGAAATTGTTATACCTCTTTCTTTTTCCTCTGGTGCTTTATCTATTTGTGCATAATCCATAGCCGTGGCCCCACCAGTTTCAGATAAAACTTTAGTTATTGCTGCAGTTAATGTTGTTTTTCCATGATCAACATGACCAATTGTACCAATGTTGCAATGTGGTTTACTTCTGTCGAATTTTTCTTTTGCCATTTTAATTACTCCTTATTTAAAAAATTAACCAGAAACTTTTTCCTTAACTTCTTCAGCAACATTATGAGGAACCTCCTCATAGTGATCAAAAGTCATGGTGTAACTAGCTCTACCCTGGCTCATAGAGCGTAAATTATTAACATATCCAAACATATTGGCTAAAGGGACCATTCCATTTACAACATGATTTACTCCCCTCTGCTCCATACCTGAAACTTGACCTCTTCTTGAGTTTAAATCTCCAATGATATCTCCCATATATTCTTCAGGAGTTACAACCTCTACTTTCATCATCGGTTCTAACAAGACAGCTTTTGCTTTTGGCATTGCCTCTCTGAATGCTGCCCTCGCAGCGATTTCAAATGCCATAACACTAGAGTCAACGTCATGAAACGCACCATCAACAAGTGTACATTTAAAGTCGATGACTGGGAAACCAGCTAAAAATCCAGATTCTGTTGATGCTTTCAAACCTTTTTCAACACCAGGAATATATTCTTTAGGAACTCTTCCTCCAACAATTTTGCTTTCAAAAACAAATCCACCACCCTTAGCAAGTGGTTCAAATTCCATTACAACCTTAGCAAATTGTCCTGCCCCGCCTGATTGTTTTTTGTGTGTATAATCAATTGAAGTTGGTTGGGTTATTGTTTCTCTGTATGCAACTTGTGGGGCTCCAACCGTTGCATCAACTTTAAATTCTCTCAGCATTCTATCAACTAAAATTTCTAAGTGTAGTTCTCCCATCCCTTTCATAACTGTTTGGCCTGATTCGTGATCGATACTCACTTTAAAAGAAGGATCCTCAGCTGCAAGACGTTGCAAGGCGATACCCATCTTTTCCTGATCCGCTTTTGTCTTTGGCTCAACTGCAACTTCAATAACTGGATCTGGAAATTCCATTCTCTCTAATATGACCGCATCTTCGGGATTACATAAAGTATCTCCTGTAGTTGTATCTTTTAAACCAGCAACAGCAATTATATCACCTGCATAAGCTGTTTTAATGTCTTCACGAGAATTAGAATGCATTTGTAGCATTCTTCCAAATCTTTCTCTTTTGTCTTTCACAGAATTTAAAACAGAACTACCAGCTTCTATTTTTCCAGAATAAACCCTCATGAAGGTTAAAGAACCAACAAAAGGATCATTCATAATTTTGAAAGCAAGAGCTGAGAAAGGTTCTTCGTCAGAGCTTTTGCGAGTTACGGACTCATCTTCCTTTTGATATTTAACGCCCTTAATTGCAGGAACATCCAATGGTGACGGAAGGAAATCTACGACTGCATCTAACATTGGTTGAACTCCTTTATTTTTGAATGCACTTCCACAAAGAACAGGGACAAATTTGCTCCCAATGGTTCCAGCCCTCACTAATTTCTTGATTTCCTCCTCAGAGGGTGTGGAACCATCGAGGTATTTTTCCATAATTTCATCATCAAGTTCGACAACGGTTTCTATTAGTTTTTCTCTGTATTTATTTGCTTCTTCTACTATGTCAGAGGGGATATCTTCGTCAGTGAATTTAGCTCCAAGCGTTTCTTCTTGCCACACAATTGCTCTCATTCTGATCAAATCAATAACTCCTTTGAAGTCTGATTCAGCTCCCAGAGGTAACTGCAACACAAGAGGAACTGCTCCAAGCCTTTCGACAATCATGTCGACACATCTGTAAAAGTTAGCTCCAATCCTGTCCATTTTATTTATAAAACACATTCTTGGTACACCGTATTTGTCAGCTTGTCTCCATACTGTTTCAGACTGAGGTTCAACACCAGCTACAGAATCAAAAACACAGACGCTTCCGTCAAGTACTCTTAGTGATCTTTCAACTTCAATTGTGAAATCTACATGTCCTGGTGTATCTATAATGTTAATTCTTTTGTCATTCCAAAAACACGTTGTAGCAGCTGAGGTGATTGTTATACCTCTTTCTTGTTCTTGTTCCATCCAATCCATTGTAGCTGCGCCGTCATGAACCTCACCTATTTTATGAGATACACCAGTATAGTATAAAATTCTCTCAGTTGTGGTTGTTTTACCGGCATCTATGTGAGCCATTATTCCAATATTTCTGTAATTATCTAAATTTGTTTTTCTAGTCATTGTATCACCATCTGTAATGAGCAAAGGCTCTATTTGCCTCTGCCATTTTATGCGTATCTTCTCTTTTTTTAATAGAAGTGCCTTTGTTTTCATGAGCATCTGCTAACTCTTGGGCTAGTCTATCTACCATAGATTTTTCATTGCGTTTTCTGGATGCATCTACAATCCAACGTATAGCTAATGCTTGAGCTCTCTCATTTCTGACCTCTACAGGAACTTGATAAGTTGCACCACCCACTCTTCTAGATCTTACTTCAATTCCTGGCTTAACATTATTTAATGCAGTCTTAAAAAGATCTAGAGGTTTTGAAATTCTTAGTTTTTTGGATGCAATGTCAAGTGCGTCGTAAACAATTTTCTCCGATTTGGATTTTTTCCCGTCATACATCACGATATTAATGAACTTGGATAGAACTTTATCATTAAATTTAGTATCAGGAATAATTTCCCTTTTATCTGCTTTTCTTCTTCTTGACATAATTCCTACTTTGGTCTTTTAGCTCCGTATTTTGATCTTCTTTGTTTTCTATTTTTAACTCCCTCTGTGTCGAGAATACCACGAAGAACATGGTATCTAACTCCCGGTAGATCCTTGACCCTTCCACCTCTAATTAGAACAACTGAGTGTTCTTGAAGGTTGTGTCCCTCTCCTGGGATGTAGCTTGTCACCTCAAAACCATTGGTAAGTTTAACTCTAGCAACTTTTCTAAGAGCCGAGTTTGGTTTTTTTGGAGTGGTTGTATACACTCTTGTACACACACCCCTTTTCTGAGGACAACTTTCAAGAGCTGGAACCTTGTTCCGTTTAAGCTGTTTAGATCTTGGCGATCTAATTAACTGATTAATAGTCGGCATTTTTCCCCTTAATAAATAGTTAGAAATTGTGTTTGGCTTTTGGGCCACTACCAATTATTCGTTGAAAATTAACACATCTTCAATGACTGTCAACAATAGAAAAAAAAAAAGTATTAAGAAGCTTTTTCTTCGTTTTGCGTTGCCTTACTTAATAACTCTTTGTCCTTTTGGTTAGCTTCAAGTTTAACCTGAGACATAAAAGATCCTGTGCCACATGGAACCAATCTCCCCACAATAACGTTCTCTTTAAGTCCCATCAAACTATCAACTTTTCCAGATACAGAAGCTTCCGTTAAAACTCTTGTTGTTTCTTGGAATGAAGCCGCCGACACAAAACTGTCTGTTTGAAGTGAGGCTTTTGTAATACCTAGAAGAATTTGATACCCTTTTGCTGGCTTCCTATTTTCTTTTTCAGCATTCGTGTTTTGTTCTAGAAATTCTTTTCTACTTACTTGCTCACCAGCTAAAAGTGTGGTGTCACCTGGATCTGTAATTTCAATTTTTTGCATCATTTGTCTGACTATCACTTCTATATGTTTGTCATTAATTTTAACACCTTGAAGTCTGTAAACATCTTGTACTTCTTTTGTAAGATATGTTGAAAGAGCCTCAACTCCTTTAACTCTTAAAATATCATGCGGCACAGAGTTACCATCTACCAAAACATCACCAATCTCAACAAAATCACCCTCCTGAACTGTAAGATGTTTAGACTTTGAAATCACATACTCTACAGGACTTAAATTAGAGTCATCAGGAACAATTGAGATTTTCCTTTTCATTTTATAGTCTTTTCCAAACTCAACCTTTCCAGAAACTTCTGCAATTATTGCATGGTCCTTTGGCTTTCTTGCTTCAAAAAGCTCGGCAACACGTGGTAATCCGCCAGTAATATCTTTAGTTTTACTTGATTCCTTCGGTACTCTCGCAATAACATCTCCTTGTTTTATACTTTGATCATTATTTGCACTTATAATAGAATCTACTGTAAGTGGATAGTTAGCCATACTACCATTTTCTAAAACTAACGCTTCTCCGTTTGACTTTTTATCATGAATTTCGAGTCGAGGAACGAGATCTTGATTTTTTGTCTGTTGTTTCCAATCAATGACTATATTACTTGACAAACCTGTTGATTCGTCGATGATTTCTCTTGTAGTAATACCTTCCTCGAGATCTTTAAATTTTATTATACCACTGGTCTGCGCAATAATAGGTAAAGTAAAAGGGTCCCATTCTGCAATGATATCATTTGATTTTACATCTTTACCATCTGTAAAATTCACTTTACAACCAAACGGTAATCTGTGTTTAGCTTTTTCTTTATTATTTTCGTCTAAAATTAAAAGGGAAGCGTTTCTTGACATATTAATAATGTTTCCGGAACTATCTTTTGCAGATTTTAAGTTGATATACTTTATTTTACCCTTGACCTTTGACTCAATATTTGAAATTTCCGTACCTTTTTGAGCTGCACCACCAATGTGAAATGTTCTCATAGTTAGCTGTGTTCCTGGTTCTCCAATCGACTGTGCTGCTATAACTCCAACTGCTTCTCCAACATTCACTGGTGTTCCTCTTGCAAGATCCCTTCCGTAACACTTTGCACAAACCCCAAACTCAGCTTCACAAGTCAAAACAGATCTTACTTTTATTTGTTCAAATCCAACTTTATCAATCAAAGATAAGTTTTCTTCTGATACGATGTCACCAGACTTCGCAATTATTTTATTGTCTTTATCAATTAAGTCTTCAGCCAAAGTTCTTCCTAAAACTCTCTCTGATAAAGGCTCAACAACTTCACCTCCTTCTACAAGTTCACTTAAAGTAATAAATTTCGTTGTAAAACAATCTTCGACAGTTATGATTGAATCCTGTGCCACATCTACTAAGCGTCTGGTTAGGTATCCAGAATTGGCAGTCTTAAGAGCAGTATCAGCCAAACCTTTTCGTGCACCGTGACTTGAATTAAAATATTCTAGAACGGTTAAACCCTCTTTAAAATTCGAAACAATTGGAGTCTCAATTATTTCTCCTGAAGGTTTTGCCATCAAACCTCTCATCCCCGATAACTGCTTAAGTTGGGCTGCTGACCCCCTAGCACCAGAATCAGCCATCATATATACAGAGTTAAAGTTTTCGACTTTATCTGATTCCTTGGGGACAAGGATCTTCATCATTTCATCAGCAACTGAATCTGAACATTTTGCCCATGCGTCAACAACTTTGTTATACTTTTCTCCCTTAGTAATTAGACCCTCAGAATACTGTTTTTCATATGATTTAACTTTGTTTTCTGTATCATCCAGCAAACTCGTCTTTTCAGAAGGAATTAGTAGATCGTCTTTTCCAAAAGATATTCCTGCTTTGCATGCTTCTCTAAAACCAATTTCCATAAGTTTGTCAGCAAAGATAACTGTTTTTTTCTGACCGCAATGTCTGTAAACTAAATCAATTGCATTGCTTATTTCTTTCTTTGTAAGAACCTTATTAATTATATCAAAATTAACTTTTGGGTGTTTTGGGAGAATTTCACTTATTAACATTCTACCTGGTGTTGTTAAAACTGTTTGAGTAATTGGCTCAAAGTTTTCATTTACAGTTTTAAATCTGCATTTAATTTTAGAGTGTAATGAAACATTTTTTTGTTCAATAGCTATGAGCAGCTCTTCTATCGAAGAAAAAATCATTCCCTCACCTAAACCACCTGGACTCATTAAACTTAAATAATATAAACCTAAGATCATATCTTGTGATGGGACAATGATAGGTTTTCCATTAGCAGGAGATAAAATATTATTAGTTGACATCATTAGTACTCGTGCCTCAAGTTGAGATTCAAGTGATAACGGTACGTGAACTGCCATTTGATCTCCGTCAAAATCAGCGTTAAAGGCAGTGCAGACTAAGGGATGAAGTTGAATTGCTTTACCCTCTATCAAAATTGGTTCAAATGCCTGGATTCCTAATCTGTGTAAAGTTGGAGCTCTATTAAGAAGTACTGGGTGTTCTCTTATGACCTCTGCGAGAATATCCCACACTTCTGGTCTTTCTTTTTCAACCATTTTTTTTGCAGCTTTTACAGTTGTTGCTAAATTATATTTTTCTAACTTCGAATATATGAATGGTTTAAAAAGTTCAATTGCCATTTTTTTGGGGATACCACATTGATGGAGTTTGAGTTCGGGGCCAACTACGATAACTGACCTTCCAGAATAATCAACACGTTTTCCTAAAAGATTTTGTCTAAACCTTCCTTGTTTTCCTTTAAGCATATCGGATAAAGATTTAAGTGGTCTTTTGTTTGTGCCAGTTATAACCCTTCCTCGTCTACCATTATCGAAGAGTGCATCACACGCTTCTTGAAGCATTCTTTTCTCATTTCTTACAATTATATCAGGAGCTTTCAAAGTTAATAGCCTTTGTAATCTATTATTTCTGTTGATAACTCTTCTGTACAAGTCATTCAAGTCAGAGGTTGCAAATCTACCTCCATCCAGAGGAACAAGTGGTCTTAACTCAGGAGGAATAACTGGAATTACATTTAAAATCATCCATTCTGGTTTTAGTTTAGAACCAATAAACGCTTCTATGAGTTTCAGTCTTTTAACTAATTTTTTCTTTTTTGTTTCAGATGATGTTGTATTTAGTTCTTCCCTTACTATTTTTTGTTCATCTTGAAGATTTATTTCTGAAAGTAACTTTTGAATAGCTTCGGCACCTATCATGCTTTGGAAACTCTCTCCAAATTCTTCTTTTAACTCAGTATTCTCTTCATCAGATAAAATCTGAAATTTTTTAATTGATTTTACCATTCCAGGTTCAGTAACAATAAAGCTTTCAAAATAAAGAACTTTTTCTAAATCTTTTAGAGCTAAATCCAACAGCAATCCAATTCTACTTGGCAAGGATTTCAGAAACCAAATATGAGCAACCGGTGCGGCTAGTGGAATATGTCCCATTCTTTCTCTTCTAACTTTGGTTAACGTGACTTCTACTCCGCATTTTTCACAAATTATACCTTTAAATTTCATTCTTTTATATTTGCCACAAACGCATTCATAGTCTTTAATTGGTCCAAATATACGAGCACAAAACAATCCACTTCTTTCAGGCTTAAAAGTTCTGTAATTTATTGTTTCTGGTTTTTTAATCTCTCCATGTGACCATGATATAATTTCGTCAGGGCTTGCTATAGAAATTCTTAAGTGGTCAAAGTTTACAAAGCTGGGTTTTTCTATAAGTTTGATTAGTTCATTCATTTTTACCTCTAGTTCACATTTCGTTCTAACAGTTCAACATTTAAACCCAGAGATTTTAACTCCATGATTAAAACATTGAAAGATTCAGGAATGCCGGATTCAATATTGTCGTCGCCTCTTACGATTGTTTCATAAGCCTTAGTTCTGCCAGACACATCGTCAGACTTAACAGTTAACATTTCTTGCAGGGTATAAGAGGCTCCATATGCCTCTAAAGCCCAAACTTCCATTTCACCAAACCTTTGACCACCAAACTGCGCCTTACCACCTAAAGGCTGTTGTGTAACAAGACTGTAAGGACCAATTGACCTGGCGTGAATCTTGTCATCGACAAGGTGATTTAGTTTTAACATGTATATTTGTCCAACAGTGATAGGTCTATCGAAATAGTTTCCTGTTCTGCCATCAATTAATTTTTGCTGACCACTTGTATGACTGGATGCCAAGGTAAAATAACTATTAATATCCAGTTCTTTTGCACCGTCAAATACAGGAGTAGCAAAAGGAACACCTGTCTTGAGTTGCATGGCTCTTTGGATCATTTCACTATCTGACAGTTTGGATATTCTTTCGTTAAAAATTTCTTCACCATAGACGTCTTTAAATAAATTTTTAATTTTACCAATGTTAGATTTATCGTTATTCGCACCTAATGCAAGACTATAAAATTTCTTACCTAAATCTACTGAAGCAGCACCCAAATGGGTTTCTAGTATCTGACCAACATTCATTCTAGAGGGAACCCCAAGAGGATTAAGAACAATATCTACTGGAGTACCATCTTCCATGTAGGGCATGTCCTCAACCGGAATAATTCTTGAGATCACACCTTTATTTCCATGTCTTCCTGCCATTTTATCCCCAGGGGCAAGTTGTCTTTTAACAGCAACAAAAACTTTTACAAGTTTCATTACACCTGGCATTAGTTCGTCACCAGATTGGACTTTGTCGACTTTGGACTGGAAAGTTTTGTTCAATAATTCAAGACTTTGATTAAAAGCATCATTCAGTGATTCTATTTTCTTCATTGTTGAGTCAGATTTAATTGAAATCTTTTTTAATTCTGAAAGTTTTGATTCATCTAAGATTTCCTTTGTAAGTTTAATAGCTTTTGGTTTTTTTTCTAATCCGCTTTCGTACTCTTGATTAAGCAACAATGATTTTAGGTTATTTTTAAAACTTGACTCAAGAATAAATCTTTCATCTTCCATGTCTATATGAAGTTGTTCTATTTGGGTTCGTTCATTAGATAAGGATCTCTCATCTTTATCGATTCCTCTTCTTGAAAAAACTCTTACTTCAACAACAGTTCCTGTTACTCCGGGAGGCAGTCTAAGGGAAGTATCTTTGACGTCTGCAGCTTTTTCTCCAAAAATTGCTCTGAGAAGCTTCTCTTCAGGCGTCATTGGAGATTCTCCTTTAGGTGTAACTTTTCCAACCAAAATGTCTCCTGGGCTGACCTTTGCACCAATATGCACAATTCCGGCTTCATCAAGATTGGTCAAAGATTCTTCTCCAATATTAGGGATATCTCGTGTTATTTCTTCTTGTCCAAGCTTCGTATCTCTTGCAAGAATCTCAAACTCTTGAATATGGATTGAAGTAAAAACATCATCCACAACCAACTTTTCTGAGATCAAAATGGAATCTTCGTAGTTGTAACCATTCCAGGGCATAAAAGCGACAGTAACATTCTTTCCTAAAGCGAGTTCTCCAGTTTTTGATGCAGGTCCATCTGCAATAATGTCTCCTGTTTCAACAAAATCTCCTTCCTTCACCAATGGAGTTTGATTAATACACGTATCTTGATTTGATCTTTGAAACTTACTTAATCTGTAAATATCAACCCCTGTATCTCTATCACTTTTGTGGGATGCGCTAATAACTATTCTGGAAGAATCCACTTGATTCACAAAACCAGATCTTTTTGCAACTACAACAACTCCTGAATCTCTTGCAACAACAGATTCCATACCCGTTCCAACGAAAGGTGATTCACTTTTTAGAAGTGGTACTGCTTGACGCATCATATTCGAGCCCATTAGAGCTCTGTTAGCATCATCATTTTCAAGAAAAGGTATCAAAGCTGCAGCAACGGAAACTAGTTGTTTTGGTGAGACATCAATGAAATCAACATCCTTTGGATCCAACATTAAAAAATCTCCACTCTTTCTACAAGAAATAAATGTTCGTTCGAAAGATCCATTGTTTTTTAATGGCTCGTTGGCTTGTGCTATTGCATATTTTTCCTCTTCCATCGCAGAAAGATAAACGATTTCTGATGTAACTTTGGAATTCATTACTTTTCTGTATGGTGTTTCTATAAACCCATATGTATTCACTTTTGAATATGTGGCTAAGGAATTTATCAATCCGATGTTTGGACCTTCAGGAGTTTCAATAGGACATATCCTTCCATAATGAGAAGGGTGAACATCTCTTACTTCGAATCCTGCTCGTTCTCTTGAAAGTCCTCCAGGACCTAGTGCAGAAAGCCGTCTTTTATGTGTAATTTCAGACAACGGGTTTGTTTGATCCATGAATTGTGAAAGTTGACTTTGCCCAAAAAATTCTCTTATAGCTGCAGAAGCTGGTTTGGGATTAACAAGGTCGTTTGGCATAACAGTTTCAATATCGGGCGCATTTGTCATTCTTTCTTTTATTGCTCTTTCCATTCTGATGACTCCCAAGGTATATTGATTTTCTAGTAATTCCCCTACTGATCTTACTCTTCTATTCCCAAGATGGTCTATATCATCAATGTGTCCATTCCCGTCTTTGAGCCCGGCCAAATAACTTATAATTTTAATTATGTCATCGTTCTGCAGAACTCTTAAATTCAAATCTGTATCAAGGTTTAGTCTAGTATTAATTTTAAGTCTTCCAACGGGAGAGAGATCATAACGATCTCTGTCAAAAAAAAGATTGCGAAAAAGTTTGTCTGCTGACTCAACAGTTGGAGGTTCACCAGGTCTTAATATTTTGTAGATTTCCGTAATAGCATCATTTCTATTTTTATTTTTATCAGCAAAGAAAGTATCTCTTATATACGAGCCTTGTTGGTTGGAATTAATATGTAAGATATCAAACTCATTGATATTTTTTTCATCCAAATATTTTAATGTATTTTCAGTTATTTGATCACCAGCTTCAAAATAAATGATTCCATTATTTGCATCATAAATATCATTTGCTAAAAACTTTTCATGGATTGTGGTATTGTCTAAAAATAGATTTTTGACAGCATTTTCTGATAATTTTTTTTGTACAACAATGTTAAATTTTTCCCCAGACTTTGCATATATTTTTCCTGTTTCTGAATCAATTAAATCAAACTCGAGCTTCGTCCCAATAAAATCGTCTTTATTATACTTAATTTGCCAACCTTTATTTTTTCTTTTCAAGGTAGATGTTTTATAGAAAAATTTGAACAACTCCTCTTGTGTCATACCATTAATTTTGTTGTAGTCGATTTCTTTTCCTTCTTTAATACAATTTTCTCTGTATTTTGAGGATTTTGAATTGTCCAAAGCTAAAAGTAGTGATGAGGCAAGAAGCTTTCTTCTTTTATCAATTCTTACATACATTAAGTCTTTCGGGTCAAATTCAAAATCTATCCATGAACCATTGTAAGGTATTAATCTGGAAGCGAATAGGAACTTTCCAGATGAATGACTTTTTCCTTTGTCATGGTCGAAGAAAACTCCAGGAGATCTGTGCATCTGAGAAACAACTACCCTTGTTGTTCCATTGAAAACAAAAGTACCTTTAGATGTCATTAAAGGCATGTCACCAAGATATACGTCTTGCTCTTTGATGTCCTTAACAGAGGAAATACCCGTTTCTTCGTCTATTTCCCTAATAATCAAGTTTAAAGTGACTTTAAGAAGAGATCCATAGGTTCCACCTCTCTGAATGCATTCCTCAACATCATATTTAGGATCTTCAAGTTCATATTTTACGAAACGCAATTCAGCTACACCTGAAAAGTCTGTAATTGGAAAAACTTTATTGAATACAGCTTGAAGACCTATATCCTCTCTTTCATCAGGTTTTATGTCTTTTTGTAAGAAAAGATCGTAAGAGTTTTTTTGAATTTCCAAAAGATTTGGCATATTGACCAAATCTGGAATTTTTCCGAAGCTTTTTCTGATGTTATGCTTGTCAGTGAATGATTTTTTCATATGATGCTACTTAAGTTCTACAGTTGCGCCAGCCTCTTCAAGCTGTTTTTTGAACTTTTCAGCATCTTCCTTATTAACACCATCTTTGAGCTTACTTGGAGCTCCTTCAACTAAATCTTTAGCTTCTTTTAAACCAAGACCAGTAATTGTCCTTACTTCTTTAATAACATTTATTTTTTTATCACCAGAAGCGGCCAGATGAATTTCAAACTCAGTTTTTTCCTCACTAGCAGCTGAATCTGCAGGTGCCCCTCCAGCTGCAGCTGCAACTGCGACCGGCGCGGCAGCGGATACGCCCCATTTTTCTTCTAGAATTTTAGTTAATTCTGAAGCCTCTAGAACAGTTAGCGTAGATAAATCTTCAGCAATTTTTTGTACATCAGCCATAGTCTTACTCCTTAAATTTAATTATTGGTTTTATATTTTTCATTGATAACTCTAACGATATTAGATTGGTTCTTTTGAAGTATAGAGACAATGTTTGTCTGCGTTGCAACAAGCAAACCAACTATTTTCGCTCTTATTTCCTCCAGAGAAGGGAGTGATGCAAGATTTTTAATTTCGTCAATACTTAATTCTTTGTCACCCATTACTCCACCTAAAATTTTAAAGTTTTCGTTTTCTTTAGCAAACTTTACTAGAACTTTAGATGTAGAAATTGGATCTTTTGAATATGCAACAGAGGTAGGACCTACGAATAATTTTTCAGCAATTTTAAAGTTAGTGTTTTGTATAGCTCTTTTTACAAGTGTATTTTTAGCTACTCTAAAATAAGAGTCTGAATTACTTTTAACTTCTTTGCGCAAACTTGAAATCTCTGAAACCTTTAGCCCTTTATAGTCTGCTATCAGTAAAAACTCAGAATCTTTCAATGCTTTGTTAAATTCAGCTACGAACTCTTGCTTCTCAGATCTTTGCATTTATTATTTAACCTCCAAAAAAACTGTCCGAGTAAGAATTTTTTTGCAAATCTATCCAGGGGATTAACGCTAAGAGCAACCTGAAGTCTCTGACAGTATAATTTTTTTATATTACATAACACTTGTTGGATCAACTTGCAACCCCGGACCCATTGTTGAATTAATAAAAAATCTTTTGATGAAAATTCCTTTAGAAGTCTCTGGTTTTTTCTTCTTAATTTCGCCTACAAGAAATTCTATATTTTTCTTAAGTTCATCTTTTGAGAAACTAATCTTTCCAATAGAAACGTGAATTATACCAGCTTTATCTGTTTTGTATTCGACTTGACCTAGTTTTATATTTTTAATTGCTGTTGCTACATCATTTGCTACAGTCCCAAGTTTTGGATTTGGCATCAAGCCTTTTGGACCCAGAATTTGTCCCAAAGCGCTTACCTTAACCATCATCTTTGGAGTTGAAATGCATTTATCAAAATTCAGCTCTCCTTTTTTAATGCTGTCGATCAACTCGTCACCCCCTACAACCTCAGCTCCTGCAGCTTTTGCTTTATCTATATCATCTCCATCAGCAAATACCGCAATCTTAACATTTTTTTTTGGCATTTTTGGAAGGCTCGTAACACCTCTTATCTGTTGATCAGATTTCTTTGCATCAATGCCTAAAATAATTGATACGTCCAGTGATTCGTCAAAATTCCCCGATGCAAACTTTTTAGAGATATCGAGAGCTTCTTCTAGTTTGTGCAAAGTTTTTTCTTTAATTTCTTGTTTAATTAGTTTTAATTTTTTTGTATTTTTCATTTTTCTACCTTTATTCCCATAGACCTTGCTGTCCCGGCTACCATTTTTTTTGCAGATTCTATGTTATCTGTGTTTAGGTCATTAATTTTATCTTGTGCAATTTGGTTTATATCGTTTTCTGATATAGATGCAATAACTTCTTTACCAGGAGTTTTTGAAGCCTTTTTTAATTTTAAAGCTTTCTTAATAAAAAACGAAACAGGAGGTGACTTCGTTTCAAATGTAAAACTTTTATCTACGAAAACAGTAATTATTACTGGGATTGGCATTCCTTGCTCCAGCTTTTGGGTAGAAGCATTAAAGGCTTTGCAAAACTCCATTATATTTACTCCTTTTTGTCCTAGTGCAGGACCAACAGGGGGAGACGGGTTAGCTTGACCAGCTGGTATTTGAAGTTTTATGTATCCATCTATTTTTTTTGCCATAATTTTTCTCCTTTGAACTAAATCTTTTCAACTTGTGAATAATCTAAATTAACTGGAGTGGATCTTCCAAAGATTGAAACACTTACTTTCAATCTAGCTTTCTCTTCATCTACCTCTTCAACCATTCCATTAAAAGAAGAAAAAGGTCCGTCTGAAACCCTTACTTGCTCACCAATTTCAAAACTCACAGATGGCTTTGGCTTTTCCAATCCATCTTTCATTTGATTCAGAATTGAGTCAATTTCATTCTGTGATACTGGAATAGGCTCACCTTTTTTACCCCCTAAAAATCCATATACTTTAGGAAGTCCTTTTACAATGTGCCAAATTTCGTCATCCATAACCATCTGAATTAAAATATATCCTGGAAAAAACTTCCTCTCAGAACTGACTTTTTTTCCTTTTTTCATTTCTATAACTTCTTCTGAAGGTATAAGGATTTTAGAAATGTTTTCTCTGAGACCTTTTTTTTCAGTTTGGGCTAAAAGCTCTTTTTCAATTTTTTTTTCGTTACCAGAGTAAACCTGAAGTATATACCAATTTAACATAAAACTTAGAATAAAATAAATTCAACTCCAAACGATATAATTTTATCAACCAACAAAAAAAAGATTGAAGAAATCAAAACAAAAATAAAAACCATTATTGTTGTTGTTATAACCTCAGGCTTTGTTGGCCAAGTAATTTTCAAAGCCTCTTGCTTAACCTCTTTATAAAATGTAAGAATTTTTTGCATCATATTTTTTAGATTATTTTTTTTGGTATTGTTAACATAAACTAATATAAAATCAAACAGCAAATTTATTTCAATGAGCATATTTAACAAAAATATTTTTATTTTAACAGGTGCAGGAATTTCGAAGGAAAGTGGAATAAACACTTTCAGGGAGAAAGATGGTTTGTGGGATAATTATAAGATTGAAGATGTTTGTACACCAGATGCTTTTAAAAGAAATCCGGATTTAGTAAATAATTTTTATAACGAGAGGAAATCTCAATTAAAAAGTCCAAAAATTAAACCTAATGAAGCCCATCTCTCCCTTGCAGAATTAGAAAAAAATTGCTCTGGAGAGTTTTTAATTGTAACTCAAAATATCGATAATCTTCATGAAAGAGCTGGTTCAAAAAAAATTCTTCATATGCATGGCTCACTCGAACATGCATATTGCATGTATTGTAATCAAAAAGTAGTTTTAAACTTCAAGTTATCAACTAGTTATAAATGTAGGAACTGTTTAAATAAAGGAATGGTGAGGGTTGATGTTGTATGGTTTGGTGAACAACCAAAATATTTAGAAGAAATTTATAATTTTTTAGAGAAAACAGAAGTTTTCATCTCTATTGGAACTTCAAACAATGTTTACCCTGCTGCTAGTTTTATTGATTATTTAAATCAACTTAATAAGAAGATTTTTATGTACGAGTTCAATCTTGAGGAAACAATCAAAACATCACAGTTCGATCAAACATACTTTGGACCTGCAACTCAAACTATACCAAAGTTTGTGGAAGATTTAATAAATGATTTGTGAATGGCAGGGGCGGAGAGACTCGAACTCACGACCTACGGTTTTGGAGACCGTCGCTCTACCAACTGAGCTACACCCCTTCAATGGAGCGGGTGAAGGGAATCGAACCCTCGTAACCAGCTTGGAAGGCTGGGGCTTTACCACTAAGCTACACCCGCAAAAAAAAATAAAAAAATCCTCAACATAATGTGATAAACTTTTAATAAATACAACTATTAATGACATTTACGATATTACACAATAAAAATTGCTCTAAATCTAGAGCTTGTATTCAAATTTTAGAAAGCGAAAATAAAGATTTTAAAATTAGGGAATATCTAAAAGATCCTTTATCTATTGATGAGATTAAACATTTGGTCCAAAATTTTTTGGGAAATAAATTTGATATTTTAAGAAATAAGACTGAAAAAGATTTTGATAATAAGAATTTAATAAAATTTATATTTGAAAATCAAAAAGATCTTCAAAGACCAATCTTTTTTGATGGTAAATATTATATTGTATGTAGACCACCAGATAAGGAACTGGAATACGTTTAGAAAAGTGGTGGAGGGAGTAGGATTTGAACCTACGTAGGCTTACGCCGTCAGATTTACAGTCTGATGTATTTGACCACTCTACCATCCCTCCATAAGATGAATGTATACTTTTAAAGCCTATGAATTGTAAAGGAAAAAAAATTTAATTTATTATAAATAAATGGATAATCAAATAGACACAATAATGGGACAACATGCAGCACTAGCTGCAATTGAAAACTCAAAAAGAATTATAATTTCCTTAAAATGTACAAAAGAGTTTTTTGAAAAAAATAAATTTGTAATTGAAAATAGAGGAATAAGTAAACTTTATATCGTTTCCAGAAAAGAAATAGATTCTGAAATTAAAAATAATGTTCACCAAGGTATTTTATTAAAATGTAAAAGTTTAAAACAAATTAGTTTGGAGGAAATTAATCAAAATGAAAAAAACATTTTAATATTAGATTCTTTAAATGATTCACAAAATGTTGGATCAATTTTAAGAACATCTTATTTATTTGGAGTAAAAACAATAATTTCAAATAAAGATAATTCTTTCAAAATAAATCCATTTTTAATTAAATCAGCAAGCGGAGCATTTGAAAAAATAAATTTTATTGAAGTTATTAACTTAAATAGAACAGTTGATAAATTGAAAAAAATGGGTTATTGGATTGTGGGATTTGATGTGAATGCTAAAAATAATATTAACGAGGTACCGAAAGATCTAAAAAAAGTTTTAATATTTGGATCTGAAAGTAAAGGAATCAGGCCGCTAGTTTTAAAAAACTGTGATTTCAAAACTAAAATAAAATTAAACGTAGAAGACGAAAAAATTGAAAGTTTAAATGTTTCCAATTGCGTTTCTATTGCATTATTCGAGTGTCTAAAAAAATGAGAGAGCTTCCAGAATTTTATAATTCTCTTGAAGAAACTAGGAAAGAAATTTTTTCTCTCCTTTTCCAAGGTGTAAAAAAAAGAAAATCTAATTTTCATAATCTTGTCCTAAATACAATAGATTTACAAAATAAACCTGATGCAAGAACCGTTGTATTAAGAAGTTTTTCGCAAGAAAATCTAACTATTGGTATTCATACAGATAATAGATCTGAAAAAGTTCAACATTTAAAAAAAAATAACTTTACGTGTTTGGTTTTTTATGATGATCAAAAAAAAATTCAACTAAGAATTCGGGGTACAACGAAGTTAGAGGAATCTAAAAAAGAGTCCTGGGATAAACTTACGAATTGGTCTAAGAGGTGTTACTTAACATCCAAACCTCCTGGGCAAGTTTCGAACAATCCAACTTCTGGTTTTCCAAAAAAATTTGAATCAGAAGCGCCCTCCTCTGAAGAATCTCAGAAAGGTTTAGAAAATTTTACCGTCGTAAGAATTTTTATAGATGAAATAGAGTGGTTATTCCTTGCAAGTCAAGGACATAGGAGAGCTTTATTTAAAGTAAATAGAGATAATTCTAATCTCAGCATTGAATCAAAATGGTTAGTTCCTTAAAATTTGAATTATTTTTTATTTATTTATTCTTACCATTTTTCATTCTTATTTTTCATTCTAAGATACTAATATTCACTTTAATGTATTGCGTCTTTATATTTTCATTTCTAAAGCTAAGAAACGACGAAAGTTTTGAATTAAAGTCATTAACAAAAAAAATAAATTGGAAAATCTCTTTCATTTTTTTTTTTGTATTTCTTATTTTAAGCTATTTGTATGTTTTACTTTATGACCCAACTCTTCTTTTTAGTTTTCCAAAAAATAATTTTCTATTGTGGGTTATAGTAATGTTTATCTATCCATTTTTTTCAGTAATTCCACAAGAAATTATCTACAGAGTTTACTTTTATCAAAGATACAAGAAACTTTTCAGTGGTAATTTATTATTACTCTCACTTTTAAATTTATTTTTTTTTTCTTTTGCTCACATTGTTTTTAATAATCCTCATGCGATTTTAATAACAGCAATTGCTTCACCAATTTTTTCTTACTTGTATATAAAAGAATCATTTTTAACATGTGTTTTGGTGCATTCTCTCGGAGGACAAATTCTTTTCACTTTTGGCTTAGGAAAATATTTTTACTAGTTGTAATTAGCACCAGTTCCTTTTAAACCACAATATCCATTTGGGTTTTTATGTAAATACTTTTGATGATAGTCTTCAGCTAAATAAAATTTATCAAGAATTACTATCTCGGTTTTAATTGATCCATATGATAGTTTATCTAATTCAGTTTGAAATTTTTTTTTGGAATTCTGTAGAAGTTCAATTTCTTTACTATTATTTGATAAAATAATTGATCTGTATTGACTACCAATATCATTTCCTTGTCTATTTAATTGAGTAGGATCGTGAGACTCCCAAAAAATTTTTAGTAATTGATTTAAACTTACTATTTGTTGATCATAAATAACTTTTACAACTTCTGCATGACCTGTATCGCCATTACAAACAGTTTCATAATTTGGGTCTTTAGTATGACCCCCAGCGTATCCGACGGCAGTTGTGAACAACCCATTTAACTGCCAAAATTTTCTTTCAGCTCCCCAAAAACAACCCATACCAAAGAAAATCTGAGAGAGATGGTTTGGCTTATCTATTGTAAGATCTTTATCAAATATACTCATAACTGGTCTTGTTTTACAATTTAATTGACTTTAGGTATTATAGAAATAATATGATAAATATATTTAGTGCCTGCAAGGGTTAAAAGGGAAACTAGTTAAAGTCTAGTACAGCCCCCGCTACTGTAAATTGTGTGTTTTGTCAATGTGCCACTGATATAATTGGGAAGGCGACAAAAACCAAAAGCAATGAGTCAGGAAACCTGCTAAGTTAGCGTCATTCAATCAGACTACGGGTAGGTCTTCTGATATGGAAAATCCATCGTGGTGACGTGTTAACCATGGTGGGATTCAACACTCTCACTTATTTTAATTATTTTCAGATACTAATCTGAGAAAGGAAAAATATGTGGAAACCTCTTTTTTTAACTTTTGTAATATTTATTGCCAGTCTTAATCAAGAAATAAAAGCTCAAACGATTGAAGATGAAATTATTGTACAATCTACTAAACTTCAAGTTGATGGAATCTATGGTGCTGAAACATATACAATAACTAAACGTGATATTCAAAATTCAACAAGTGAATCGATTGTTGATTTGATAACAAAATACCCTGGTGTAAAAAAACAATTTGATATATATGGAACTGGGTTTGGTGTAGGGTCGAGAATTGATATCAGAGGTTTTGCGGACACAGCTAGGGACAATACTGCAATTCTTATAAATGGCCAAAAACTCACAATGGGTGATATGAGTTTGGTTGATCTATCAATTATACCGATTGACAGTATTCAGAAAATAGAAATTACTAAAGGTAACAATTCAGTTCTTTATGGAAATAACTCGTCTGCAGGGACTGTAAATATTATTACTGACACCCTTCCTGATCAAAAAGACTCTTTGTTTACCAAATTCATTGCAGGTTCATTTGGTAAGTTCGAAGGTGCGTTATCAGGTACAAAAACAGCAGACATATATTCAATAACTGGGAATACAAATTTCGTATCGACAGATGGTTTCAGAAGAAATAATGCACTTAATCAAAGGAACGGAAGTATTGAATTTAAAGGAGTCAGTGAAAACCTGTCATACCACATTAATGTTTTATCACACAATCAATTTCTTGAATTACCCGGAATTAGGCTAACAACTGATTACTGGGAAGACCCAAGAGGTACTGGCACACCCACTCAATTTAATCAAAGAAATGGGTACAAATCATTTTATGGAATTGGCTATTCACCAATCAATGATCATCAAATTATTATTGATGGTAGTTACAGCTTTGATAAAAGTCAGGGCAATTTGGGTGAGTTTTCAGACACAGAAATATATAATTATCAAATTTCCCCAAGATATCTTTTTCAAAGTAATATCAATCAAATTGAGTTAGACAATATTATTGGAATCGATCTTATTTACGCTAACTATTACTCCGATAGAATGCAACTTGATGGAAGGCATTATTATACGAATTTTAAAATGATTGATAAAACAACCGCTTTTTATTTTAACTCAAATATAAAATTGAATCAGCAAAATAAGTTTTCTTTTGGGGCTAGATATCATGGTAACTGGCTAAGAGCTTCCAACAGTGTAACAACAGGAGCTTATTATGGTGGAACGTATACTGATAAATCATCAGAGAATTTTTCAAACCCACAGTTTGCATATCATTTTGGTTATGAATACTTACTCAATAAAGACAACACTATTTCTACAAAACTTGGAAGAAGTTTTAGGTATCCTAATTTAGACGAGAGAATTGGATTAAACAATGTAAGTTTTAATTTAGGTCCTCAGAAATCTCATGATTTTGAAATTAGTCACAAACTCAATTTTAAGAATCTTAATGTTTCAACAACTTTTTATTACATGAGATTACGTGCTGAAATCTCCACTACTGACAATTCATTTGCCAACAGAAATTTAGCGCCCACTGAAAGATATGGCATTGAAAATAGCTTTCGATATACTTTTTCAAAAAAAGTAAGTTTGGAAAATAATTTTACTCTTACGCAAGCAAAATTTCGCGGAGGAGACAGGAACGGAAATGATCTACCAGGTGTTCCTGCTTACGTTGATTCTTTTCAAATTAGTTATTCACCTTTAGATAATCTATCAACTTATTTTAATTTTTATTATCAATCTAATTCAAAAATGATTAATGATTTTAGAAATTTCCAAATTGCTGCGAAAGGTTATCATACCTTAAACATTGGATTTACTGGAAAATATAATGGTTTTAAAGCTTCATTGGCTCTAAATAATTTACAAAATAAAAAATATTATAATTATGCAGTTGGTTCAGGAAGTGGAGTGTATGGAGTAGCGTCTTATTACCCACTACCGGGGTTTAATACATTATTTAAAATTTCTAAGCAATTTTAAAATGAATATTACTTTTTTAAAAAGTCTAATAATTTCATTTGGATTTCATGCACTTGCAATCTCGCTTTTCTTTATGGACAAGAAGGAATTTAAGAAAAGCGATACCTCAATGACTGAAATTATTATTTTATCATCGACCGAAAATAATAAGATTGAAAAGAAAAAAATAAATATCCAGAAAACCACTAAAAAAACTAAAGATGTTGAAGATAAAATTACTGAACAGAATAATTTAGTTTCTTCAGTAGAAAAAAATGAAAATAAACTTTATAAAGCTTCAAAAGTAAATTTAACTTTAAATAATGGTGAAAAAAAGAATTTAAATAATTCTTTTTTAGAAAATAAATCTTTTAAGAATCCTGATAATACTAAAATGCCATTAAACGATAAAACCAAAAATTTTTCAGAAAATCAGAACAGCAAAAGTACTTTTCAATCAAGCGCAACTTATAAAATTGGTTCTGCTAAAAATCCGCATCCAACTTATCCTCTGATTGCCAGAAAAAAAGGATGGGAAGGTAGAGTAATAATTCAAGCTGAAATTGACAGAGAAGGAAATGTCTATGAAATAAAAGTGTTAGAATCTAGTGGTTTTAAAGTACTTGATAATGCTAGCCTAGAAACGCTAAAAAAATGGAAATTCACACCTGCCAGAATCGGAAATAAATTTGTTGATGATACGGTAAATATCCCAGTCAAATTTCTTATAACAAATTAGCTTTATATAGAATTGTTAATATGGCGTCCCCTACGGGATTCGAACCCGTGTTGCCGCCGTGAAAGGGCGGTGTCCTGAACCACTAGACGAAGGGGACAAATAATACTTGCAAATAAGATATATGAATATATATATAATCTTTTTAATTTATAAGTAAATTGTTTTGTTATGAGAAATTTAGCTTTTTTAATCTTAACTATTCTGTTCTTCCCTGTTTCATCTTTAGTGGGGAAAGAGGCACCGAACCAGCTATGTAATATCAGAGGTTATGAGATAATTTTTCCTTATGAAAAAGCAATTAATGAAATCAAAAATAAATTTCAAAACGCTCCAAGTATTAAAGAGTCTGAATTAACGAGATTTAAAAAGCATTTTGAGCAAAATTTTTATGGCATTCCACTCTACAAAGAAGCTGGATGTTCGAATGCTAGATTATCGGAATATTTAAACTGCCTAATATCCACTGACGATTCAGATTGCAAAATCTATTACACTCAGATGAGAATTGTAGATTAAATAATAATATCCTCAAGATTTAATTCGACATTTTCCTGACCATCCCAATTGTTAAGGGTTAAAGAAACCAAAGCACTTTTTATAGGCGCTGAACTTTCGATAACATCACCTAATTTTGTTCCTAACGAACCAAAGGAAATAGCCTTAATACGTGTAGAATAAAAATCTTCAAAATAAAAAGAAAGATGTTTTTCACCTACAATTCTTGGATATCTAATTACCACATCGTTTAGAATAAATTTAGGTTTAGGATTACCTATACCAAAAGGGGAGAATTTATTAATTTCATGAAATAACTGATTGTCAATAGTCGAAAGTTTTAACTCAGAATCATAGTTTTTTTTTAAATTCGCAATGTTTGCAACAAACTTATTTTTTAAAAAAAGTTTAAAGTCTCCGATTTTAGAACTTTCTATTTTAAAACCACCAGCCATTTTATGACCTCCGCCAGAAGTTAATATGCCATCATTTACTGAGTCAAGAATAAACTTTCCAATATCAAAACTCCTAACTGATCTACATGAAGCAGAACATATTTCAGTATCTTCTGAAATTACAATTGAAGGTCTCATAAATTTGTTAGTTAATTTTGACGCGACTATGCCAAGGACTCCTGGATGCCAGTTTTTATTGTGTACGCAAATAATATTTTGATCCCCTAGGATAACTTGACTTATTGCTTCTCTCTCAACTTTATTCTCTATGCTTTTTCTGAGATTATTAAAATCACAGAGTTTTTTTGAAAGTATGTTAGACATGTTTGAATCTTTAGACGTTAAAAGATTAACTCCTGTCCTTGAATTCCCAACTCTTCCTCCTGCATTTATTCTAGGCCCTATGATAAAACCTAAATGATATTCATTTAAAAATTGGTTTATTGAAGATTCTTGTATCAAGGCATTAAGTCCAATATTTTTCGTTTTGTTAATTATTTTGATACCTTGTTTTACGAAAGCCCTATTGAATTTATCTAATTTTACTAAATCACAGATGGTTGCAAGAGCAACTAGGTCTAAATATTTTATTAAATTTGGTAATTTTAATTTATACGAGTTGTTTTTTTTTAATTCTCTACTTATAGAAATTATTAAGAAAAAAGTAACACCAGTGGCGCAGAGATTGTCCAGGTTTGAGATATCTTTGTCTTTTTTTGGATTAATTATAGCAAATGCTTTTGGTAATAATCTTGACTGTTGATGGTGATCAACAACAATAACATCAACATTTCTTTTTGTTATAAATTCAATTGCTTCGAATGAGGTCGTTCCACAATCAAGAGTTAAAACCAGAAAGCAGCCTTTTTGTTTTAGTGATTGAAAAGCATCTATATTTGGTCCATACCCCTCCTTAATTCTATCAGGAATATAAAATTCATACTCAACTCCAATTTCGGCAAAGAAATTACAAATAAGAGAAGTTGCGCTTGACCCATCAACATCATAATCTCCAAGAACTCCTATTTTTTGTTTATTTAAAATACAGTCGACTATCTTTTTTGAAGCTTTCTCCATATCATCCAAAACAAATGGATCAGGAATGGTTGTTTTAATTTTTGGATTAGTGTAATTTTCAAGATTTTTTGAGTTAATACCTCTAGCAACTGCCAGTTTAGCAATACATGTATCTATACCTAATTCATTCTTTAGAATAGCAACTTCATTATTATTTATTTGTTTTTCACTCCACAAAAAACCACTTATCGAGTAATTATATTTTTCGGTATTGTTTTTTTTATTTCCTTCAATTAAATTAACATTAGTTGTCATATGAAAAACTTATCACAGTTTTATGCCCAATAATAACAATATATTAATCGCTCAAGGTGGAGGCCCTACTAACGTAATAAATCAGTCACTAGCAGGTATAATTATTAATGAAAAAAAAAATAAATCAAAAATTTTTGGTTCTCTTAATGGAGTAAATGGGATTATCAATAATAACTTCGTTACATTAAACAATATATTACCTGATGAAATAACAATGCTTAGAAATACCCCAGGGGCTGCCCTGGGTTCAACCAGGGATAAACCTGATCAAAAATATTGTGAAGAAATTTACAATGTCCTAAAAAAAAAAAAAATTAATAAGTTTTATTACATCGGGGGTAATGACTCTTCAGATAGTCTTCGAATCATTTCTCAATACTCTAAAGAAAAAAACTATTCTCTTCAATGCATTCATGTTCCAAAAACCATTGACAATGATTTAGTTTTAAATGATCACACACCTGGTTTCGGGTCAGCTGCAAAATATGTCGCACAATTATTTTCTGGGATAAATTTTGATGTAAGATCGCTTCCAGGGGTTTACATAGGTGTTGTTATGGGAAGACATGCAGGATTCTTAACTGCTTCCTCTTCAATTTTAAGAAATAAAAGTAGCGATGGTCCTCATATTATATTGATACCAGAATTTTCATTTAACATAAAAGATTTTATAACTAGCATAAAATCAGTTTTTAATAAATATGGGCGTTGCATTATTGCTGTTTCAGAAGGTATAAAAAACAAAAATAATATTCTATACTCAAAGAAAATCCAATCTTCAAGTGAATATGACGATCATGGAAATATTCAATTGTCTGGTTCAGGAATGCTTGGAGATTTTTTAGCTAACGAGGTTAAAAATAAGTTAAAAATATCTAGAGTAAGAGCTGATACTTTAGGTTATTCTCAAAGGTGTTTTTTGGGATCAGCTTCAGAAATTGACCAAAAAGAGGCATTCCAGATTGGTCTAAAAGCTGTTTCTTTTTCAAATGCTAACAAAAATTCTTTTTCAATAGGTATAGAGGAAAGAAAATTTTTTTCAAAAAAATATAATCCAAAATTTATTGTAAATAAGTTAATTGATATTGCGGGTAAAACCAAAATAATGCCTGGTAAATTTTACAATTCTAAGAAATTTGATGTGACAAATGACTTCTTGAACTATTGTAGACCTTTGATTGGCAAAAAATTCCCAAGAACTACATCAATTGTTTAATAATTTTCAATTCTAAAATAAACTGTTTTTTTTCTTATAAAGTTTTGTCTATTTATCTGTTTTAATGCTTTCATCATATTTTTTTCTAAACAATTGTGAGTTGTAATTACAATTGTTGCATCATTCGAATTTTCAAACTCCATTTCCTTTTGAAGCATTGATTTCATTGAGATTTTAAATATTTTGAATTGATTAGCTATTCCTGAAATTACGCCAGGTTTATCATATGTAGTGAATCTAAGGTAATAGCTACCAAACCTTGATTGAAGGCTAGTTTCTTCATAATGAAACTTATGACTTTTTTTAAAACCATTTTTTCTTCTTGTTGATAAACTAATTATATCACTCAAAACTGAGGTTGCTGTTGGATGTGCACCAGCTCCTTCACCAACGAAGCAACTTTTTTTACAAAAATTAGATTCCACAACTATTCCATTATAAACACCGTCTATTTTTGCAATAAAAGAATCTTTAGATAACAAACATGGATAAACGAAGTTTTTGATATTTTTATTCCTTAATTCGGTTAAACCAAGCAATTTAATTTTATAACCAAGAGAATCTGCGATTTCTAAATCTTGAAGATCAACATTTTCAATACCTTCATTATCAATTTTCAAAACGTTTTTATAACATCCAAAAGCCAATGATGAAAGAATCGAAAGTTTGTGGGCAGTATCTGTTCCGTCAATATCAAACTTTGGATCTGCCTCTGCGTAACCTAATTTTTGAGCATCGCTTAGTATAGTCTTAAAATCTTTTTTGTATAAAAGCATATTACTTAAGATATAATTTGAAGTCCCATTTAATATGCCGTAGATTTTTGAAATTTTATTTGACAATAAAAACTCATCAATAACTTTTATAATTGGAATTCCTCCAGCAACTGCCGCTTCATATTTTAACAAACAATCATTTTTTTCCATTAATGAGTGTAATTGATGCCAAAATTTGGATACAAGAGCCTTGTTAGCTGTTACAACATTTTTTTTCTCACGAAGTGCATTAAAAACTATTTCTTTGGATACTCCTTTTTCTCCTCCAATTAATTCAACCAATATATCATAATTATTAAATTTTAATAATTCTTTAGCATCATCGAAAAAAACAGTGTTTTTAAAAGTAGCACCCTTAAATTCTTGTTTTTTTCGACTGGCAATAGCTGAAATTTCTATTTTTGATTGTTTATCCTTGTATTTTAATAATAAATCTATAAGACCCTTGCCAACGGTTCCAACACCAGCTATTGCTATCTTTGTTTTGCTATCCAACACAAATTAATAGATTAAAAAAATTTCTGTTCTCTGGTTTGCTTTCGTGCCAGCAGGCATATTCTCTTTAAAAAGTGGTTTTGTGTCTGATACTGCTTCTGTTAATAGATTACTACTAGGGAAGTTATGTTTCTTAATAAAAATATCAGCTACAGATTGTGCTCTCCTATCAGAAATATTAAAATTTACTAGCTTGTGTTTGGCTAATGGCATATCTTTTGTTCTTATGCTTGCATGACCAACTATTTTTATTTTTGCTTCCCTCTCTTTCGCAATTTTTGCAATTTTTTTAATTTTTCTCAAGCCAGAACCGTCAACTTGACTTGAGCCACTGTAGAAATTAATTGTCGCAACCCTGTATTGTATTTTGTCATTAATACTGAGTTTAGGAAGTGGAATTTCAAGATTTTGCAAAGAAGCATTTTCTTCAATTTTTTCATTTTCAGCGATTTCAACAACAGGTGTTTCAACAGTCTCCGCTGGAGACTCATCTGCCTGACCTTGATCAAGTAGAACGCTATCATATTCCTGAGTCGGTGATGGGTCTAATTTTTCTTCAGATATTTCTAGTTCTGGCTCCTTATTTAGTTCTGGGAGAGTTGAATTTGTCTCTTCTTGTTGTATGTCTGACAGAAGTTGACCAACCTCATCTACCGGTTCAACGTCAGATTGGCCTGTTCCAATAATGTCAGAAACAGAGATACATCCGCTCAGAAGTAAAAAAAATAATAAAATTTGATATTTTTGTGTGATTTTTTTCAAATTAACTTCCTTACTTAAGAAGTATAGTTAAAAAAAAGAAATCTGAAACTACTTTTTTAAAAATTCTTGACTAAGATTGTAATATACGTCAGGGGTATTTATCAACAATCTTTCTTCTGTGTCTGAAATTTTTCTTACAAATCGAGCAGGATTTCCTGCCCATAACTCCCTGGTTTTTACTTTTGTTCCTGGTGGCACGATAGCTCCGGCTGCAATAAACGCAAAATCTTCTATTTTTGATTGATCTAAAATTACTGAACCCATACCTATGAGAGAATTTTTCCCGATTTCACATGCATGAATAGTGGCATTGTGACCTATTGTAACGTTATCAGAAATGATTGTTGGGCTTCCTTTTTTTCCTTTAGCTGAAAAACCATAGGAAGAAACGTGAATTACTGTACCATCTTGAATATTACATTTTTTTCCAATTCTGACATAATTAACGTCCGCCCTTATTACTGAGTTATACCAAATATTCGATTGGTCTTCGATATTTACGTCACCAATTATCATTACACCATCTGCTAGGAAGACTGAATCTTTAATTTTCGGAATTTTATCTTTATATTTCAAAATTTTGTTCACTAGATTAAGGACTCCGTTTCCTCAAAATCAAACATGATATTCATGTTTTGTATAGCTTGTCCTGCAGCTCCTTTTACTAAATTATCAATACAACTTACAATTACTATTTTTTTTTTTGAATAATCTGAAAATAAATTTATTGCCATATTATTTGTATTTAGAACTTCCTTGACCTGAGGAACTTTATTACCTGAGTAAACCTTTATAAAAGGTTCGTCGATGTAGAAGTTTTTTATAGTTTTGTAGTAATCTTTTTCATTAAATTCTTTTTCTAAATAAATCGTGGACTGTATTCCCGTTATAATTGGTAAAACATGAGGAACAAAAGTAAAGGATACTTTTTTATTAATAAGTCTGACTTCTTGTTCAATTTCTGGATAATGTTTATGTCTTTCAATACCGTAGGAAAAAAAATTACCACTTATTTCAGAAAAAAGATTTTCGACTCTTGGTTGTTTACCCGCTCCACTTATACCTGATTTTGAATCAATTATTATATCTTTAATACTAAATTTCTTCTCTTTAATCAAAGGAATGAGCGGAAGTAAAATAGACGTTGGGTAACATCCTGGATTTGAAATAAATTTACTATTCTTTATTTTTTTTCTGTAAACCTCAGATAAACCGTAACAAAATTTCTCTTTAAGTGCATACGATTCATGAGATAAATTATAAAACTCTTGGTATTTTTCTTTAGAATTAAGCCTGAAGTCGCCAGATAAATCTATAATAGAAATTTTAGGGTCGAGATTTTTTATGATTTCTTTTTGCAATTTACCATTAGGCAGACAACTAAAAATTAAATCTGTTTTACTAAAATCAAAATCTTTATAATTGGAAATTTTAATTTCATTATATTTGTTTAAATTTTCAAATAAATCTCCTAATTTTTTTCCTAATGTTGAACTACCAAAGACACCAAGTAAATTAGTTTGCTTATGTTTATCTAAATAGTAAAGAAGTTTTGATCCAGTATAACCGGATACACCAAAGATACACACATTTAATGACATATCTTATCTTTTTGAAAATTGTGGGCTTCTTCTAGCTTTATGTTTACCAAATTTTTTTCTTTCAACTTTTCGGGCATCACGAGTTAAAAATCCGGCTTTTTTTAATTTTTTTCTTAAAGAAGGATCAAAGTTTACAAGAGCTCTGCTAATACCATGTCTTAAAGCTCCAGCTTGTCCAGACAACCCACCACCAGAAACTGTCGCAAAAACTTCAAGTTTATCTAGATAATCAGTTTTAAATAGTGGCTCTTCAAGGATTGTACTGTATATTTTTCTTTTGAAATAATCTTTGCTGGATTTTCCATTTACTGAAATTTTGTTGCTTCCATGTTTAAGCCATACTCTAGATACAGAAGTTTTTCTTCTTCCAGTGGCGTATGCTCTTCCTAAATTATCGAGTTTTGGAGCTCTTGGCGAAGCGCTATCTGCACTTTCAATGTTATTTTCTTCTAAAACTTTTTCATTCATCGATTCACTCTGTTTTTTCTATTAAGAGAACCAAAGTCAAAAGTTTCTGGTTTTTGTGCTTCTAATTTATGATGTTCGTCTTTAAAAATTCTTAAATTGGAAAGTTGTTTTTTTGTTAAAGCGTTTGATGTCATCATTCTTTCAACAGCTTTTTTTATTATTGATTCAGGGTTAGTGCCTTTGATTATGTCCTTAAAATACAACTCTTTAAGACCACCTGGATAACCTGTATGCTTGTAATATTTTTTTGCTTTAACCTTGTTACCAGTCATCATAACTTTTTTTGCATTTATAACAACAACGTTATCACCACAATCCAGGTGTGGAGTAAAAATTGTTTTATGTTTTCCCCTTAAAATGGACGCTATTTTTGCAGCTAATCTTCCAAGAACTAAGCCGTCTGCATCTATTAGATACCATTTTTTTTTAATGTCTTTTTTTTTTAAACTATAGGTCAACATACCATATGCAAAATAGCTTAAAATTATTTAGTGTCAACAACAAAACTAACTTTTATGTGTTTGCAGAGCCCATGAAAGATATTTTCTGTTCACTTTTTTTGTCTCCAATTGAATCACAAAAGGTATGTCATATGGGTGGGTATTTTTTATTAAATTCTCAACTTTATTTTTAGAAAGAAATGTTTTAATTATAAGTATTGATTCGTTAGATTTTTTTATGGATCCATCATCTTTGTAATAACTTTCAATGTTTTTAATTAGGTTTACACATACAACCATTTTGTCATTAAGTACTGCTTTAGCAAGCTCTTTTGATTCCCTAGCTGATCCACAAGTTGTGTAAAAAATATTTATACTTGAACTCATATTTTATGGTCGGGGCGACTGGATTTGAACCAGCGACCTCCCGCCCCCCAGACGGACGCGCTAAACCAGACTGCGCTACGCCCCGTTTGATATAGTATTTCTAATCTCAACAATAAGATCCTCAATTTCGTTAATTATAACTTTTTTTTTAGATTGAACATTTGATTTATTCTTTTCTTTAAAATAAAGATTTACTCCTTCGATTGAATATTTTTTCTTTTGTAGGAGAAATTTAATTTCTTTTAATATCTGCATCTGATTACTTGAATAATATCTCGTTCCACCGGGTTTCCTTATTGGTTTTAAAATATTAATTTTTTTTTCCCAGAAACGTATAACATAAATTGGTAAGTTCAGTTCCTTAGATATGAGTCCGATTTTTTTGAGAACGTTATTTCGCGTCATTTTTCCCTGAACTTGTATTTATTAAGTTTATAAGAAAGTTTGAAGGTTTAAATCTTATGACATTTCTCTGAGAGATCATTACTTCTTCTTTTGTTTTTGGATTTCTTCCAATTCTGGCTTTTTTATTTTTAATTTTAAAAATTCCAAAATTAACTATTTTTACATCTTTTTGTTTGATTAATTGTGACGAAATAATATTTACAAAGGACTCAAAAAAAAATTTACACTCTCTTTTTGATAACCCAATATTTTCATTTAAATGACTAACAACCTTTTCTTTAGTCAGAACTTTTTTTGACATTAACAAATTATATATATCATAACCTCAAAATACAACTACCCCATGTCAATCCCCCTCCAATTGCACATAAAGCTAATACATCGTTATTCTTAATTGTATTATTTTCAATCGAACTCGACAAAGCCAAAGGTATTGAAGCTGCGGACGTATTAGCATGAAGTTTCACTGTACTTATCGTTTTTTGTTCATTAATACCAAGTTTTTTTGCTGTACTTGAAATTATTCTTTGATTTGCTTGGTGAGGTATAAACCAATTTATGTCGTCAATATTCAAGTTACAATCATCCAGCGCTTCTATTGTTGCTTCAGATAATTTGTTAACTGCTTGCTTGAAGACATCTTGACCGTTCATTCGAATTTTTCCAACTTTTTGATTTTTTGAAGGTCCTCCATCACTAAATAGACTATCATGCCATGAACCGTCTGAAAAAAGTTTTGTAGATAGCACTCCAGATTCGCCATCAGATTGTCCTAATATTATTGCTCCGGCTCCATCTCCAAATAGCACGCAAGTTCTTCTATCACTCCAATCAACGATTTTTGACAAAGTTTCAGCTCCAATAATAAGAATTTTTTTTGCTTTATTACATTTTATGAGTGAATCGGCAATTTCAAGCGAATAGATAAAACCTGAACAAACTGCCTGAACATCAAATGCAGGAATATTTTTCATTCCTAATTGTGTCTGTACTTTTGTAGCAGTTGATGGAAATGTTTCATCAGGTGTAGTAGTCGCAAGAATAATACAATCAATGTCATTGCTTTTTAAATTAGCAGATTTTAAAGCTTTTTTTGATGCCATTACAGCAAGGTCTGAGGTTAATTCATCTTTTAAAACTACATGCCTTTGTTTTATTCCAGTCCTAGTGAAAATCCATTCATCTGAAGTATCTACAAATTCTAAGAGATCTTTGTTTTTCAAAACTTTTGAGGGTAGAAAATAACCATGACCTAAAATTTTTGAACGAATTAGCATTTATTTATACAATTCTAGCTTTTTTTCAATTTGATTAATATACGAATTTTCAATTAGAGAGACTGCAACCCCTATAGCGTTACAAAAACCAAAAGCATCTGTTCCACCATGACTCTTCACTACTATTCCATTTAAGCCCAACAATACTGCACCATTATATTTGCGTGGATCAATTCTAGTTTTGAATCTATTTAAAGCTGGTTTTGAAAGAAGGTATCCAATTTTTGAAATAAATGAACTGTTGTATGAATTTTTTAAGAATGTGAAAATCAGTTCCGCTACACCTTCAGCAGTTTTTAAAGCTATATTTCCAGAAAATCCGTCTGTAACTACAACATCAAC
Source organism: uncultured Alphaproteobacteria bacterium (assembly GCA_902536655.1). Lineage (GTDB taxonomy): Bacteria > Pseudomonadota > Alphaproteobacteria > Methylaequorales > Methylaequoraceae > Methylaequor. The sequence continues at coordinate 54,010 of CACAYF010000006.1, forward strand.
AATACCTTTATTAATATCATTACCCTCAACAAAACCATGAAAATTAATTTTTTTATCTATTTTTGTAAGATCTGAGTGTGTTTGTTTAACCATCTCATTACCTTTAATAAGTTCAGAACCCACATTTAATAAGCCTATCTTTGGCCTCTGTATTCCGAGCACTGCTTGAGAAAATATGTCACCCATTAATGCAAACTGTACTAAATTATCATTTGAACAATCGACATTTGCACCCAAGTCCAATATCACCGTTTGACCTTTCATAGTAGGCATCAGACCTGCTATTGCTGGTCGGTTGATTCCTTTCAATGTCTTCAATACAAACTTTGATATCGCCATGAGAGCTCCAGTGTTTCCAGCTGATACGAAACCGTGAGATTCACTATTCGATAGATTGTTGATACCAAGTCTCATGCTTGACTTTTTTAGTTTTCTTAATGCAGTTACTGGTTCATCATCTGATTTTATATTTTCTTCGGTATGAAAAAATTCGGCATTAATAACACCAGATTTTTTTAATTCTGGTTCGGATATATTTTGATCTCCAAACAATTTAAATTTAACGTTTGGATAGATTTTGGATGCCATCTTAACGCCTTCTACAGTTGCCTTTGGACCTTGATCTCCTCCCATAACATCGATGGCCAATACTATTTCTTTCAAAATCAACCCTTGTTTTACTTTTCGGTATCTAAATCAGAATCCTCACTAGACTCTGTCTTATCAATGATTTCTTTTTTATTATAATAACCGCATGAATTACAAATATGATGAGGAAGTTTGAATTCACCACAGTTAGGACATTCAGTTGAATTAACCGCAAACTGTGAATGATGAGACCTTCGTTTACCTTTTCTGGATGGTGTTGTTTTTCTTTTTGGAACTGCCACTTTATATTTTCCTTAAAATAGTATTCTTGACTTGTACATAAATTTAAAAAAATAACAATATATTTTTTAAATACTTTATTTACTTACGAATAGATCTGCTTTCCAGAAGTCTTTCTGGTCAAGTTTCTTCAAATAAATTAAATTAAGGCTTAAGTAATCAGTCATTAATTTTGAAGCTACAGGGCCTTTTAAATTTTTATTGATAACCTCTTTTAATTTTTTTTTTCCTGCGATTTCAAAATTATCAAATATTTCGCTAAACGTATATAATCTACCATAAAAATTTTCTACAAATTTTCTTATTTTTTTTCTCAAACTTGTTTCCGAGCCTCCAAGCTCTATAACCATTCCTTCAAGATCTTTTATAAAAATATTTATTAAATATTCTAGATATTTTTCATTCATATTTTTTGTTTTCATGTACCACAGAATAAGTATAAAATTCAGCTGAAAAAATTCTCTAAAGTGATCAGTATTATTAGGGCCAGACTTTAAGGAATAATAAGAAACTTTTGATTCCTCAACTATTTTGTAGTAAATATTATTTAAATCTTTTTTTTTTTTATTAAAAATTAACATTATGAGATATTTTATTTATTTAATCTTTTCTATAGTTTTGTCATCATGTATTTCAAAAAAAATTATAAATGGTAATTTGCCAGACGCAGATACAATTTCTCTTCTTAAAATTGGGCAAGACGACAAGAACTCTGTAGCAAAAATTTTAGGCGAACCGTCATTTAAAGGTAGTTTGGGTGATGATGCATATTATTATGTTGGAAGTTTAAAATCAAAAATTGCATTCCTAAAATCTAATGTTAGAGAACAATATATATTAGAATTAAAATTCAGTAAAAGTAATAAGCTTAAAAATATATATTTTTATGATAAGTCATTATCTACAGATGTAGCAATGTCTTCACTTGAAACTAAAACTGATGGTGCAAAACAATCCTTTTTTCAACAGATTTTAGGTAATTTTGGGGTTCCAGGTATGAAAAGAGGTGGAGCAATTTTAGGCAGTGGTAAAGCTGATGACTAAAGAGCTATGACAACATTGATAACAGAAGAATTGAAACAATATTAATGATTTTTATCATTGGGTTAATAGCTGGACCTGCTGTATCCTTGTAAGGGTCTCCTACTGTGTCACCAGTCACTGCTGCTTTATGAGCATCTGAGTTTTTTCCGCCAAAGTTTCCATCCTCTATGTATTTTTTAGCATTATCCCAAGCACCACCTCCTGAAGTCATAGAAATTGCAACAAATAAACCTGTGACTATCGTACCCAGTAGCATTGCACCAACTGTTGTAAATGCAGGAGCAGATTCGCCTGAGATAATATAAATTAAATAATAGGTCACAAACGGAGCCAAAACAGGAAGCATCGATGGAAGTATCATTGCATAAATTGCTTCTTTAGTTAATATATCAACTGCTTTTCCGTATTCTGGTTTAGATTTACCTGTCATAATTCCTTTATTTTCTGAAAATTGTCTTCTGACTTCGTTGACTATCTTTTCTGCTGTTTTGCCTACAGCAGTCATACCCATAGAACCAAAAAGATAAGGTAACATGCCACCTATTAAAAGACCCACAACAACATATGGATCATCTAATGCAAATTTGATATCTAAGTTTGGAAAATAATATTTTAAATCTTGCGTATAAGCTCCGAACAAAACTAAAGAAGCGAGTCCCGCTGAACCAATCGCATAACCCTTCGTTACTGCTTTTGTTGTGTTTCCAACAGCGTCAAGAGCATCGGTTGTTTTCCTAACATCTTCTGGAAGATTAGACATTTCAGCAATCCCCCCAGCGTTGTCTGTGACAGGACCATATGCATCAAGCGCTACAATCATACCAGCTAAGGCCAACATTGTAGTGGCTGCAATAGAAATTCCGTAAAGTCCGGCAAACTTATAAGATAAAACAATTCCTAAAATAATTACAAATGTGGGTAAGGCCGTAGCTTGCATTGAAACTGCTAAACCCTGAATTATGTTTGTAGCATGACCAGATTGAGAAGATCGAGCAACTGATTTAACAGGTCCAAATTCTGTACTTGTGTAATATTCTGTTATCCAAACTATAAGTCCTGTAACAGCTAACCCAATTAAAGCACAATAAAATAAATCTATACCTAAGAATGATTCAATAAAAAGATCACTATTTATTATTAGCTTGTCCGCACCTATAAAAAAATCAGTAACAATGTAAATTAAAATTATCGAAACACCTGCAGTAATTATCAAACCCTTGTAGAGAGCTCCCATTATATTTTGGGAGCCATCATTTAACTTTACATAATAAGCTCCTATTAATGACGAAACAATACATACACCAGCAATTAATAAAGGAAACATCATGAATTTTTGTTGATCTCCAAAGTCAAATAGTATAAGTCCTAGAACCATTGTGCCAACAATTGTAACCGCATATGTTTCGAAAAGATCAGCCGCCATACCAGCACAATCTCCAACATTATCTCCAACATTATCAGCAATTACAGCTGGGTTTCTTGGATCATCCTCAGGAATACCGGCCTCTATTTTTCCTACTAAATCTGCTCCAACATCTGCCCCCTTAGTAAAAATTCCTCCCCCAAGTCTTGCAAAAATTGAGATCAACGAAGCTCCAAAGCTTAATGCAATCATCGCTTCGACAATTTCTCTTCCTTGTGATTCACCCAGTTTCAGGTATAAAAACCAATAATAACCAACCAGTCCCAAGAGACCAAACCCAACAACTAAAAATCCTGTGATTGCTCCCGATTTAAATGATATATCCAGTGCTTTGTCAAGACTTTGAGTAGCTGCTTGTGTTGTTCTGACGTTTGCTCTTACAGATACAAACATTCCAACATAACCAGCCAACCCAGACAAAAAAGCCCCAATAATAAACCCTATTGCTACATAAGGATTATGTATAAGAAAATAAAGTAAAAGAGCTATTAAAAAGCCTACAATTGAAATTGTGATATATTGTCTATTAAGATATGCCTGGGCGCCTTCTTGAATAGCGGCAGCAATCTCTATCATTCTTTCGCTACCTTGGGGTTCTTTTAATATGTTCTTTGTGGTAAAAGCACCAAAACCAATCGATAGTAAAGAGCAGAGCAAAATGATTGAAAATTCGAGAATCATATTAAAAAAACCTGATAAAACAAACCTTATAACACATTAGATTCGATGATCAATAATTAATTAATTAAAAATGGCTAAAACCAGATTTTCTTGTTTTAAATTCTTTACCCTTACTATCAAATATTCTTACTCCTTTACCGCTCGAAAAATAACCTATTTTAGAAATTCCCTTTAAATTTTTGTCAAGTTTTTGTTTTTTTGATAAACAAAAAAGTAGTTCATAATCTTCTCCACCAGACAGAATTATTTCCCAGATATCGTTTACTTTTCTTTTATTTTTCGTAAATAATTCTTTAGATGCGCATGATAAAGGAATTTTATCTAAGAAAATATTTGCCTGTTTATTCGATTGCTTGGCTATGAATGAAAGTTCTTCCAACAAACCATCAGAAATGTCTGTACAGAAATCTGCGTTATTTAATAATTTTTTACCAACTGAGAGTCTTGGTTCAGGAAGAAGTAATTTTTGAATCAATCTTTTTTTACTTTTTGTTGAGCAATTAAAAATCAGATCATTTGACATAAGTTCATAACCTAACCCTGCGTCTCCAATGCAACCAGTGACAAAAATACCAGAATTAGATTTGGTATAGTTTTTTTCATGACAATAAGAATCAGTCTTACCTAAAATAGTTAAAGATAAAAAAATTTTATCAGAGCTGCTCATATCTCCACCATAGAGTTTAAGATTGAACTTTTTCATGTCTAATTTCAAACCTGTAGTAAAATTTTTTAACCAACATTGAGATTTATGTTTAGGTATTGCAATATTTAAAAAAAATCCTGTCGGAACTGCACCCATTGCCGCAATATCAGATAAATTTATTCTTATAAGCTTTTTTGCTAATAAATTTGGATCAACACATTTTTTAAAATGTTTGTCTTCTATCATCATGTCTGTTGATATAACAAGATTGTGTTTTTTAAAATAAGCTGCATCATTTTTTAAAAATAAAGATTCCTTATTTTGAGCAAGCGGCAATAAGTATTTTTCAATTAATTTTTTTTCATTATTCATGAATTTCTAATTTCTTATGAATTTTATCAAGAATTGCATTTATAAAGTTATTGTCTTTCTCAATACTAAAAGATTCAGCTAACATTAAATATTCAGTTATTATAATGCCCATCGAAGTTTTGGGATAAGTGATCATTTCAGAAGTAGCAACTCTTAAAAGTGCTTGTAATACCTTTGGTAATCTTTTAAACGTCCAACTTTTCTCTAGATTGTTAGAGATCAAACCAAGAATGAAATCTTCATTTTCAAAAACATTATTGAAAATTTTTTTAAAAAAAACTTTATCAAATGTTTTTTTTCCTAGATTGAAATCTAAATCAATATGAAACTTAAAATCATTTTGTGAAATAAATTCTCTTTCAATTTGCTTCTGATCAAAACCAAAACTTTGATTAAATATTGCTTGCACTGCTAAATATCTAGAAAAAGATTTTGAATGAATTTTGCCTTTCATATTTTTTTAGACCCTAAATAAAAAAAAATATTAAGAAATCATATAACACCATATCAATTTGACTATTGTTTATTAAAGATGTCCACAAAAATTAAAATTCTATAGTTTTAATGTTTTAATAAGATTGCAACAAACCATGGCGGCTTTTCCTCCAAAATTTTTTTTTTTTATGTCAGATCTTTCTTTAGCCTGTTTTAAGTTGTTGACTGTTAAAATAGCTGAACCAAGTGGTAAAACCTTCTTGTATACTAATGAATAGATTTCATTCATAGAAATATTTTTCACAACATCGTAGTGATCTGTTTCTCCTTTTATAATACATCCAAGTACAATAAACCCTGAATAATCATTCTGAAATTTGTGAAGTAAAAAAGGGATTTCTAATGAACCATCAACCCTTATTTTGTCAAAAAGAAAATTATTAGATATCAGATATGATTCTGCACCGTTGATAAGATTCTCTGATATTTCAGGATAAAAATCAGAAAAAATAATTAAGACTTTTTTAGATTTTTTTTGTGCCATTAATCTCTAATCCAAAACCATCTATTCCAACAATATTTTTTGATGATTTAGTTAACAAAATTATTTTTTTAACACCCAGATCTAGGAGAATTTGAGCACCAACCCCATATTCTTTTAAAATGTTATTCTTATTTTGTGATAACGTTGAATTTTTTTTTTTCAGTTCTTTATCTGGGTTTCTCACAATTACAATAACTCCGTGATCATTTTTACAAATAATTTCTAAAGATTTTTCAAGATCATTATTTTTTAAATCAAGTAAATCTGAAATTATATTTAAACTATGCATTCTTACTAATACACTTTTATTTCTCTTTATCTTTCCTTTCACTAAAACTAGGTGCTCAGTTTCGTCTATAAGATTCTTATAAACAAATAACTTAAATTCCCCAAACCTAGGAAGGCTTATATCATCTTTTTTAATGCATTTAACAAATTTGTCTTTTTTTAATTTATATTCAATTAAATCCTTTATTGATGACATTTTAAGATTATGTTGTTTACAAAATTTTCTAAGGTCATCAAAACGTGCCATTGAACCATCGTCATTCATTATTTCACAAATAACGCCATAGGGGCTTGAATTTCCATTCGCAAGTCTGGATAAATCAACAGCAGCTTCTGTGTGTCCGGCTCTTTCTAGAACTCCTCCGTCTTTAGCTAACAAAGGAAAAATATGACCTGGACTTACTAAATCAGTTGATTTGGATTTATGAGAAACTGCAACTTTTATGGTTTGTGACCTATCCCGGGCACTAATACCAGTTGTTACTCCCCTCTTTGCCTCAATTGAGACAGTGAATGCCGTTCTGTGTCTGCTATGATTATCGTCGGTCATGAGTTTTAAATTTAGCTTTTTAAATCTTTTTTTATCTAAAGCCAGACAAATCAAACCACGAGCATATTTCGCCATAAAATTTATTTTTTGAGGAGAAACATGCGTTGCAGAAAAAACAAGGTCACCTTCATTCTCTCTTTTTTCGTCATCGACTATTACAACCATCTTTCCTTTAGATAAATCTTTTATAATTTGAGAAATTGAGGAAAAACTTGTTTTCATTTCTTCAAAGCCTTAAAAACATACCTAGCTATCATATCTATTTCTAAATTAAATTTGTCTCCAATTGAGCAAAACTTCAGGTTTGTATTTTCCCATGTAAAAGGTACAACACTTATATCAAAATTTGCTCCATCAACGTTGTTGACTGTCAAAGAAATCCCATCAATAGTAATAGAACATTTATTTGTTAAATATTTAGACAAGTCAGAAGACACTGAAAAGTTTAAAATCCAGGAGTCTTTGTCAATTTTTATATCATTAAGTGTTGAAAGACCATCAACATGACCAAAAACAAGATGACCGCCCAAATCGTCACCAATTTTTAGTGATTTTTCTAGATTTAGTTTATCACCTTCCTTCTTTGTATTAAAATTTGTTTTAGAAATTGTTTCAGATGATAAATTACAAAAAAAAACATTCTCCTCAAAACTACTAACAGTTAAGCATACACCTGAACATGATATTGATTCGCCTAGTATCAAATCATCAAAACCTGATTTTATTCCAAGAATTCTTGATTTTAAATTCCAAGAATGAATAACACCAACTTTTTTAATTATTCCTGTAAACATATTTTAATCTTTATAATTTTCTAATATTTCCATAGTATTATTTTTTACAATGGATAAATGTGTATGTTTAAAAGATATTTTCTTATTTTTCAAAATGTTAAACGCACTAATTCCTTTGCCACCAATAAAGTAATTAGATCTAAAAATGATTAAACGATCAACCAACCCTTCATTAAGAAATGACGTAAAAATCTTTCCCCCTCCCTCAACAAATAAGCTACAAACTCCTATTTTAGCAAGCTCTTCAAGAATATTGGATAATTTAAACCTTTTCTTATCTAACAAAAATATTTTAACTTTTTTTTCTTCAATTTGTTTTATTATTTGATTTTTATTCTTAAGCGTAAAAATAATCGTTGGGTTAAATTTACAATTTTTAAAAATATATGAATTTAAGTTGAGATCTAATTTTTTGGATAGAATAATTCTTATTGGAGAAAATCTTTTTAAACCCTCAATTCTACAGTTTAGTTTTGGATTATCAATATTAACCGTATTTTTACCAACCAAAATAGCGTCTGCTTCCGATCTCATGATATGAACAATTTTTTTTACTTGATTATTTGTGATTTTGTCTGATTTATTTAGCTTAGACGAAATTTTAGTATCTAGTGACGATCCAATTTTTAAGGTAACTTTTGGACGATGAAACTTTCTATTTAAAATATATCCACTATAAATTTGTTTGGTTTCTTCAGTCAAAATACCCCCTAAAACCTCTAAGCCATTTTTTTTTAATAATTTTTCCCCTAATCCGTTTACTCGTTTATCAGGATCTCTTAGTGAAAAAACAACTCTGTTGATTTTTGATTTTAAAATCTTTGATACACATGATTCGTCTCTTCCGCAATGACAACATGGTTCTAAAGTTGAATAAAGCGTATAATGATGTTTTTTTCTAAAATTCATTTTACTTAAAGCAACTGCCTCTGCATGAGGTCTGCCACCTTCAAAAGTATAACCAAAAGAAACAATCTTATTTAGAGTTTTTCTTAAATTTGACTCGACTATCAATGAGACAACAGGTGGGTTTGGAAAGGTCGTTCCAATTATTTTTTTTAAAAGAAAAATAGAAATTTTAATGTATTTTATATCTAAATCCACTTCCTATTCGTTTTTAAGATTTAAATTTTTATCTATAAATTTTCTAAAATCATCAGTTTCTTGAAAATCTTTGTACACGGAAGCAAACCGCAAATAAGCAACTCTATCTAATTCTTTTAGAGCATCCATTACAAGTTCTCCAATTACTTTAGTTGGAATTTCAGTTTCGCCTGAACTCTCAAGTCTTCTTTGTATGCTATTGGTTATTAATTCTATCTGTTCTGAGTCGACTGGTCGTTTTCTACAAGAAATGTTTATGGATCTTACAAGTTTCTCTCTTTCGAATACTGTCCTAGTTTGATCTTTTTTAATTACCATTAATTCTCTTAATTGAACTCTCTCAAAAGTTGTGAATCTGGCTGCACATGCTGGACACTGTCTCCTTCTTCTTATAGAGCTATTATCCTCTGACGGTCTTGAATCCTTGACTTGCGTTTCGTCATGACCACAAAATGGACATCTCATAAAATAGCTTACCTATCTCTAGTAAAAAGCAAATAATTTCTTCTACAGTAAATGGATGTTAAATAGCAGTACTGTAAATTGGAAATTTTTCACATAAAGCTTTCACTTTTGATTTCACTTCCTTTTCAACCTTGGAATTATCTTCTGGGTTTAAGGACAAACCGTCTAAAACATCTCCGATTAGATTGCCTACCATACGAAATTCTTCTTTTCCAAAACCTCTGCTTGTACCAGCAGGCGTTCCAAGTCTTATACCTGAAGTTACGAATGGGCTTTCCGGGTCAAATGGGACGCCATTTTTATTGCATGTTATACCAGCATTCTCAAGTGATTTCTCCGCAGCTTTACCTGTTAACTTTTTAGGTCTCAAATCAACCAGTACAAGGTGAGTGTCTGTTCCACCTGAAACCACTTCAAGGCCTCTTTCTAACATTACTTCTGATAGAGTTTTAGAATTAGCAACAACAGATTCAATATAATGTTTAAAATCTGGTTGTAGTGCTTCACCAAAAGCTACAGCTTTGGCGCATATCACATGCATAAGTGGTCCACCTTGCAAGCCTGGAAAAACAGCAGAATTAATTTTTTTGGCATGACCTTCGTTGTTTGTAAGAATTATACCGCCTCGTGGACCTCTGAGCGTTTTGTGGGTTGTTGATGTTACTACGTCTGCAAACTCTAGTGGATTTGGGTAGAGTCCTGTAGCTACTAAGCCAGCAAAATGCGCCATATCTACTAAGAAAAGAGCTCCAACTTTATCGGCTATTTCTTTAAATTTTTTGAAATCGATGATTCTAGGATACGACGATCCACCTGCAATTATCAATTTAGGTTTGTTTTCTACAGCCAATTTTTCAACTTCATCATAATCTATTAAGGCTGTGTCTTTCCTTACACCATATTGAATCGCATTAAACCATTTACCTGATTCGTTTGGTGGAGCACCATGAGTTAAATGCCCTCCAGCAGCTAAAGACATTCCCATTATTGTATCACCAGGTTTTAATAATGCTAAAAAAACCGCTTGGTTAGCTTGAGATCCAGAATGAACTTGCACATTAGCAAAGCCAGCATTGAATAATTTTTTAATTCTATCTATGCAAATATCTTCTACAACATCGACATGTTCACATCCGCCGTAGTATCTTTTACCGGAATATCCTTCAGCATATTTATTAGTTAATATAGTACCTTGTGCTTCAAGAACTGCTTTGGATACAATATTCTCTGATGCTATTAATTCTATTTGGTCATTCTGCCTGTGGTATTCGTTCTTTATTGCTTCTAATACCGCTGGATCTGTTTGTGTTAAACTGCTTTCAAAAAATAGTTGTGCTGTCATTTCTTCTCCATATTATTTTATTCTACAAAATTAAATTTATCAAGTCTAGCTTGATGACGTCCACCTTCATAGTTTGTTTTCAAAAATACTAATAAACATTTAATAGCTTCTTGCTCAGAAATCAACCTTGAACCTAAAACTAAAATGTTAGCATTGTTATGTTGTCTAGCCAACATTGACATTTTATTGTTCATACAAAGCGCCGCACGTACATTTTTAAACCTATTTGCGACCATTGACATTCCGATTCCTGAACCACAAATCAAAACTCCTAATAGATCTTTTTTTAAATCAATTTTTTTGGACAGTTTTCTGGCATAATCAGGATAATCAACAGAATCTTCAGAAAAAGGACCTAAGTCATCAAATTTTATTTCGCCCTGTAATTCTTGAATTAAAATTTTTTTTAACTTGTATCCAGCATGATCACTTGCAATCAAAATTTCATTCACATTAATTTTCCTTTAATTTCAATATATCTGATTTTAATTGTGAAGATAGAAAGTACAATCCTATAATGTTTGGAATGGACATAGCGAAAATCATTGAATCAGAGAAATTTATAACACTTTCAAGATTCATTGAAGTACCAATAACTGTAAAACTTAAGAAAATTATTTTGAAGGAATATTTACTAAAAGAACTCAATCCAAATAAATACGTCCAACATCTCAAGCCGTAGTATGACCATGTTATTAAGGTGGATATTGCAAAAAGGGTAATCGCTAAAGCCAATATTGTTGGGAACCAAGTGAAAACTGATTCGAATGCTCTCGAGGTCAATTCAACTCCTTGTATACCAGAATTACTCTCATAAACACCTGTCATAATAATTACTAATGCTGTCATTGAACACACAATTATTGTATCTACAACTGGAGACAACAATGACATGAATCCAGTATTCAAGTGATTATTACTTTTTGCAGGAGCGTATGCAATTGGGGCAGATCCAATTCCTGATTCATTTGAAAAAACTGCTCTTTTTACTCCAGCAATAAGGGAGCCTAAAAATCCCCCGACTGAGGCATCAAGGTTAAATGCACTTGAGAATATTTTATAAATTGTTTCAGGAATCAAACCAAAATTGGAGATTATAATGTACAAACAAGAAAAAACATAAATAAATGCCATTAATGGAACAAGTCTTTCAGTAACTTTTCCAATTGATTTTATGCCACCGATAATTATGAAACCGACAATAAAAGCAAATACTATTCCACCTAACCAACCCTTATTGAACAAAGGGCTATTTTCAGATCCAGTTGCTTCAACAATTTGTTGAAAAGCTTGATTTGCTTGGAACATATTTCCTCCACCAAAAGAACCACCTATACAACAAATTGCAAAGAATATTGCTAAAAATTTCCCCAATTTTACATAACCAAGTTGACCCATCCCGTCTGATAGGTATCTAATTGCTCCACCTGAAACTGTGCCATCTTTGTGTATTATTCTGTATTTGTGGCCTAAACTGACTTCCACAAACTTCAAGGTCATACCAAAAAAAGCTGTTATAATCATCCATAACATTGCTCCAGGTCCACCTATTGAAATAGCAACGGCAACACCAGCAATATTCCCTAGACCAATTGTTCCAGACATTGCAGCAGTAAAAGATTGAAAATGAGTAATTTCTCCTGGATGACTTGGATCATCGTATTTACCAAATGCTACATTAAGTGCTCTTTTAAAATAGAAAATATTTACAAATCTAAAATAAAAAGAAAAATAAAGGCTGGCAAACACAAGCCATAAAACAATGAATGGAATCTGATTTCCAAAAAAGGAGAAACTTCCAAAAACAAAGCCAGTGATTGAATCAGAAATTGGTTTAAGAAATGTCTCAATATTTTTGTCTAAATTTTCAATCATCTTTTTAATTTTAAACGAAAAAAAAATTACTGCAAAATTTCAATTAATTTTTCATAAGAATTAATTAGATTTTCTTTTTTTATACAATAAGGTGGCATAAAATAAACTGTATTTCCGAGTGGGCGCAACAACAATCCGTTTTCAAGAAATTTCTTTCTCATTTCAAGACTTTCTAAAGAACCGTAACTATCAGAAATATTTTTAAAATCAAATGCTGCTATTGTTCCTAATTTACGAATTTTTGAAATATTTTGAAGTTTTGATATTTTTTTTAAACAGTCATTGTGAATTTTAGAGATTTCTTCAATTTTTGTAAAAGTTTTATCCTCATTAAATAAATTTAGAGAACTAAGAGCTGCTGCACATGCAACAGGATTAGCAGAAAATGAATGCCCATGAAGAAATGTTTTATTAAAATTAGTGTCTACAAAAACCTTATGTATTTCCTCGCTAAACACTGTAGCTGCAAGAGGAATAAATCCTCCGGTAAGTGATTTTGCCAAACAAATTATATCTGGTTTCATAGTTAAATGATCTGTTGCGAACATTTTTCCAGTTCTTCCAAAACCAGTCATCACCTCATCAAATATTACAAGTATTCCTTGATCTTTAAACATTTTCACTAACTTATCCAAAAACTCTTTTCTACAAATTTTCATACCTCCTGCACCCTGGACAAGTGGCTCTAATATTACAGCAGCAATTTTATCTTTCTCTTTTTCAACAATTTTATATGCAGCATTCATAGCTAATCTTTCGCTTTCTTCAAGTTGATTGTTCCCCAACCAATCCTCTGGAAAAGGAATAAAAGAATTTTTGTGTAAAATATCCTCAAATGGCTTGTAAAAACCGGTTGTTTTACCCACAGACATTGCGCCGAAAGTGTCGCCATGGTATCCGCCTGAAAATGCAACAAATTTTGTTTTTTTTTTGCCTAAATTATGCCAATACTGAATTGCAACTTTCATCGCTATTTCAACAGAGGTTGAACCATTATCTGAATAGAAGACTCGAGACAAGTTTTTGGGCAAAATATCAACAATTCTAGCAGCCAAGTCTACAGCTGGATGATGTGTAAAACCAGCAAAAAGAACTTGCTCAAATTTTTTGGACTGATTAAAAACAGAATTTACCATTTCGTTTCTGCAATGACCATGCGTATTTATCCACCACGAGGATATTAAATCAATGTACTCTTTACCTTCAATATCAAAGAGTATTTCATCTTTTGCTGAACTAATAATTATTGGATTTTCAGAAAATGAAGATTGTGTAAAAGGATGCCAGAGAAATTTTTTATCCTTAGCTAAAATTTGTTTTTTTGATTTCATATAACCCCAAACAAAGTTTTCATATCTTCAACTGATTTTTTATTAATAACTGATTTAAATGGTATCTTGGCAATTATATTAATTTTTTTGCCATAAATTTTTTTTCCAAACTTTGAAATAGTCTTGAAGGTTTCAGGTTCGTTATCTCCAACAAAAACAATTCCGCATAATTTTATTTTTTTTTGTTTTAAAAGATTTATCGACAAGAGTGTGTGGTTTATTGTTCCCAATTGCGACCTACTAACTAAGATAACTGGAAAATTAAAAAATTTTATTAAATCGATCATGAGCATTTTATCATTCAATGGCACGTTTAATCCACCAGCGCCTTCAATAAAAATTTTTTTTTTAAGCTTTTCATTCAAAACATTTTTAAATTTAACCATTCTAATTTTTTTTTTCTCAAAGTCAGCGGCGATATTAGGGCTTAATCCTTTTTCAAAAAAATAAGTTTCTGGAAGTATTGTTTTTCTATTACAATTTTTTGTAATTATATCTGAATCTCTATAACCAAATTTATCAACACCACATTGAATAGGCTTATAATATACTGCATCAAATTTATTTACTAAAATTGAAGCTACTAAAGTTTTACCAACCCCTGTATCGGTTCCAGAAATAAAATATCCTTTCAGCATTAGTCTCTAATTTTCCTTATAAAAAAATAACTAATATCAAAGTTAACACTAACTTTGCCTTTATCTCTTCTCATACTGTAAAGATCTTGGATATTGAATACATTGTTACTCACATTAGCCCCTATTTTTTTTAAACTTTTAAAGAAAAACATTATATTTTTATATTCTAGCTCATGGATCATTCTTTTCATTGTAAAATTAAATTTTTTATTATTTAAAAGTTCTTCCATTTTTTTCTCATTTGGAAAATCATTAATTAGTTTATGATGTTTAGTTTTTAAACTACTAAAACTTCTTGAGTTGGGAAAAGAAATGAGCACAATAGATTTTTTTTTTATTGAATTTAGTATTTTTTTAATAAGCTTTAAAAAATCTTTTGACCAATGAAGTGACATATTTGACACAATTAAATTATAATTTTCAAAATTATCAAAAAAATCAAAGTCATTTTTAAAAAAAAAAACATTTTGATTCTTAAATCTTATTTTTGATTTTTTAATCATATTATTGGAAATATCTAATAAGTGAATTCTGGTTAAACTTAAATTTTCAGATATTTTTTTACTACAAAATCCTGTTCCACAACCAAGTTCTAATAAAGAAAATTCTTCTTTATTTTGTTTAAGTTCATTAAAAAATAAATCTAATAGATTTTTTGATATTTCTTTTTGTATGCTGGAATGTTTGTCATAACAATCAGCTCCTTCATCAAATGAATTTTTTACTTTTTTTTTGAATGTGTCCACTATATTTTCTCAAGAACTTTATAAATTAATTCAAAACATATCTCAGGATTCGTCTTTGGAAATCCATGATCATATTCATTTAAAAAGCTTATATCGTGATTATCATTATCTAAAAAATCTATACTTTCTTTATTGATGTTTAAAACTTTGTCATTTGTTGAATAAAATGTGTGAATAGGAAAATTTAACTTATTAAATTTTAAGGAAAAATTTTCACGTTGGAGTTCTATTAATGCATGTCTTAGCGTTTCAATATTAATAACTTTGTGAAAAGAATATTCAACATTACATGTTTCGTAGAAGTTTTTAAGAACTTTGACAGGATTTTCTAACAATTGTTTATGCATGTAAGCAATTTTTTTATAAGTTAGATTTGGCTTTTTTTGATAATTGACAAAATCTGGCGCACCAAAAAAGTTGAATAATAATCTACATGGAATGTCATTTTTTAAAAACCAATTAAGACCATAAGAGTGAACTATGAAAATATTGTTATCACTTTTAAAAAAAAGTTTTGATTGTTCTGTTTTTGAGAAGAATTTTAGATCTAACGATTCTGAATTTTCACAAACATCAAGAGATTCAATTTTCTTTTTTACTGAGTTCCAAAAAGTTTTGTCAAAACCCCAACCATGAATAAAATAAAAATTAAATTTCATTAGTGTTTAAAGTTTGAAATATGTTTTATAAAATTTTTTATAATGACCCTACTCATACTTGCAGTTAAAGATAATCTTATTCTATCATAACCAGAGGGTACTGTTGGGGGACTTATCTCTTTTACAAAATATCCGTGATCAAATAGATATTTTTTTAGACTTTCACATTTTGAACGATCTCTTAAAATCAAGGGAATTATATGTGAATTAGACTTTGCAGTATCAAAGTTTAATCTTTTTAATTTTTCTAAAAGAAACTCAGAATTACTTTTAATTTTTTTCCTTAATTTTGATGCTTTTGTTATTTTTTTCAATGAAGCTGATATTGCGCCTAGAATCGAGGGTGGTAAAGCAGTTGAGTAGATTAATCCTCCGCAAGAATTAACAATTTTTTTATAAAAATCCCTTGAGCATGAAACAAACGATCCATAACTTCCTATAGCTTTACTAAAGGTACCTACAATAATTTCATTTGTATTTTTATTTCCATCTGAGGCGAACCCATACCCATTCTTACCGTATAAACCAAACGAATGAGCTTCATCAAGATAAAGTATGCAAGCATATTTTTGTGAAAGATATCTTAACCCATTTAAATCAGCAAGGTCCCCATCCATGCTGAAGAGTGTTTCAGAGATAATCATTTTTTTGATTTTGCTTGGTGTTTTTTTTAACTGACTTTCAAGGTGATTCAAATCAAGATGATTGTATCTAAAACACTTTTGTCTGGAAATCAAACATCCATAATTTATACTTGCATGATTAAGTTTATCAGAAAAAATAATGCATTTATTTCTTGTGCCTAAAGAATTGCCAGTTAAACAGGGAATAAGTGTTGAATTTAATAAAAATCCATTTCCAATTATTATAGAGTTTTCGTGTTTAATATTTTTACTAATTAGTTTCTCAATCATTTCTATCTTATCTAAATTACCCGTAACCAAACGAGATGAAGACAAACTAGATCCATATTTTTTTATCCAAGAAATCGATTCATTAGAAATTTCTTTATTTTTAGAAAACCCAAGATAATCGTTGCTAGCGAAATTTATTAATGTTTTTCCATTATATTTGACCAAATCTTTATTTCTTTTTGAAAGTTTTGCTGAGTAATCAAAAATTTCTAGTTTTCTGGTTGGATTTTTTTTATTTAATGTTATTTTATTCACAGCCTCTTATATAATATATTAATTTAATGAAATAAATAAATGAAAGAAGAAACAATAGTTTTACACACAGGTCATCGTAGAGACGAATCAACCACATCTGTCGCCGTTCCTATCTACCAAACCACATCTTATCAATTTAATAATACAGAACATGCCGCTAAATTATTTTCACTTCAGGAACTTGGAAATATATACACTAGGATAATGAATCCTACATGCGCTGTCTTAGAAGAACGAATGTCAAAACTTGATGGCGGGGTGGCTGCCATGGCAGTTAGCTCAGGCCAAGCTGCTTCAGCATTTTCAATTCAAAATATCTGTCATTCTGGAGATAATTTCGTTAGCTCCACAGATCTATATGGAGGAACATGGAATCTGTTTTCTAATACACTAAAAGAAATGGGAATAGAATGCAGATTCGTTGACCCTGCAAAACCCGAACAGTTTGAAAATGCTATTGACGACAAAACCAGATGTATTTATGCAGAGACCTTGCCCAACCCAAAACTCAATGTTTTTCCTATTAATGAAGTTTCAAAAATTGGAAAAAAACACAATATTCCTTTGATAATGGATAATACTGCTGCACCATACATATGCAAACCTTTAAGCCATGGAGCAAATATTGTAGTCTACTCTACAACTAAATATATTGGTGGACACGGTCTATCTATAGGAGGGCTGATAGTTGATGGCGGAAACTTTGATTGGGAAGCTGCGGGCGATAGATTTCCAATGCTTAACAAACCTGATCCAAGTTATCATGGTGCTGTTTGGTCTGAAGCTGCAAAACCTCTAGGTCCAATAGCTTATATTTTAAGAGCGAGGGTTATTCTTCTAAGAGACTATGGCTCAGCAATGAGTCCATTTAATGCTTTTACTTTTATTCAAGGTTTAGAAACATTACCTTTAAGAATGCAACGGCATTGTGAAAACGCCGAAAAAGTAGCAGAGTACCTAAATGGTCATAGCAAGGTTGAAAAAGTTATTTACCCCAAACTCATGTCTGGAACCCATAAAGATAGAGCAGAAAGCTATATGTCAGGCGGCTTTGGATCTTTACTAGGCTTCGAATTAAAAGATGGAGAAGATGCTGGAAAGAAATTCATAGATAATTTGAAACTTCTCTATCATGTTGCCAATATTGGAGACGCAAGATCACTTGCTATCCACCCTGCATCAACTACACACTCTCAATTATCAGATGATGAAAAATTATCATCTGGTGTTACACCAGGTTATGTACGATTATCAATCGGAATTGAGCACATTGATGATATTATTGAGGATTTAGATCAGGCATTAAAAAAAGCCTGAATGAAGAAATTCAATAGCAGAGGTTTTCCCTTTCATAGGGGAAGAAGACTCAGAAGCTCAAGCAACTTAAGAGATCTTGTAGCAGAAACACTTCTTAAGACCGACGATTTAGTCATGCCTTACTTTATTCGTGAAGATTCTGATAAAATGGAATCAAAAAATAAATTTGGATTTAAAAGATTTTCGATAAATGAATTACTTAAAGAGTTAGATGAAGTCGTCAAATTAGGTATAAAATCAGTGGCTTTGTTTCCAAAGATTGAAGTTGAAAAAAAAACAGATGATGCAAACGAAAGCTTTAATGAAAAAAACTTGATATCTAGAGCTTTGAAAAAAGTTTTGAAAGAATTTCCAGATCTGATGATCATCTGTGATGTAGCTTTAGATCCATATACGGCCAGTGGTCACGACGGCATAATAAACTCTAATGGAGAAATAGATAATGATATCACAGTTCAAATTTTGGTTAAGATGTCTTTAAACCTCGCATCATCTGGCTGTAAAATCATTGCTCCAAGTGATATGATGGATGGGAGAATTAAAATTATAAGAGAAAACTTAGAAACAAATAAATTTTCCAATGTTAATATTCTTTCATATAGCTCAAAGTTTTGCTCTAACTTCTATTCCCCTTTTAGAGACGCATTAGGAAGTAGAGAAAATCTTGGAGATTCAAAAAAAGATTCCTATCAAATTGATTACAGAAATTCTAGAGAAGCAGTAAAAGAATCACTAGAAGATATTGAAGAAGGGGCGGATATTGTAATGGTTAAACCAGCGGGCTATTATTTAGATATTATTAATGAAATCAAAAAAAATTGTTTGATACCTGTGGCTGCCTATCAAGTAAGTGGAGAATATGTAATGATTAAGAATGCTTCTGATGACAAATTTATTGACTACAGACCCTCCGTATTGGAGAGTCTTTCATGTATTAAAAGAGCTGGAGCAGACGTAATTTTTTCATATTTTTCGAAAGAAGTTGCGGAGTGGTTAAAATAATAAAATCATAATGAACTTGATTTTTAAAAATTATAAGATTAAAAAAAGATAACACAATTTAGGAGGTTACAATGTCAAGAACACATCCAGGAAGATTCCACATAGCAATCCCAGGTCCTACAAATATACCTGAGAGAATCTTAAATGCTATGCATATTTCATCAGAGGACCAAAGAAACCCAGAAATTCCAAACCTAACAATCCCCTTATATAAGGATGTAAAAAAAGTTTTCAAATCCGAGAATGGTACAGTTTTTCTATTCCCCGGATCAGGAACGGGAGCATGGGAATCCGCAATCATAAATACCATGTCACCAAATGAAAAAGTTCTAATTTATAGATATGGTCAATTTAGTCACTTATGGGCAGATATGTTTAAAAGACTTGGATTAGACGCAGAAGTTGTTGAGAGAGAATGGGGCACAGGAACTCCCCCCGAAGAGGTAGAAAAGACTCTTAAAAATGATACTGATCACAAAATTAAGGTTGTTTGTGTGACACAAAACGAAACCGCCACTGGAGTCACATCAAATGTTGAAGATGTAAGAAAGGCTATGGATGCAGCAAATCACCCTGCACTTTTGTTTGTTGATGGTGTTAGTTCAATTGCATCTATTGACTTTAGAATGGATGAGTGGAAAGTAGATTGTGCAATCTCCGGCTCACAAAAAGGTTTTATGTTACCGTCTGGAATGGCAATAATGTGTGTCAGTCCCAAAGCTCTTGAAGCTCATAAAAAAGCAGAGCTCAAGAGATGTTACTACTCTTGGGAAGATCAGATTGCAACCAATAAAGATGGGTATTTCCCTTACACTCCGCAAATACCAATGTTGAGAGCTTTACAAGAGTCATGCAACATGATTTTTGAAGAGGGTCTTGAAAACGTATTTAAGAGACATCACAGAATTGCTGAAGGAGTAAGAAAAGCTATTCTTGAAGGTTGGCAATTAAAACTATGTGCTAAAGACCCATATTGGTATTCCGATACTGTATCAGCAATAGTAGTTCCAGAAGATAAGGACGCAAAACAAGTGCTCTCAACAGCCTTTAATAAATATCATCTTTCACTTGGTGCTGGACTCACAGAAGTAGCTGGTAAGGTCTTCAGAATAGGCCATCTTGGTGATTTAAACGAACTTCAAGCTTCAGCCTTTATTAATGGCGCTGAAATGGCAATGATTGATTCAGGTATTAATGTAAAACCTGGAAGTGGTATTGCTGCTGCTTCTGAATATTGGAGAAAGGCTTTAGAAAATGACGCAAAAGTTCAAAGTATTAGTAACAAGGAAGTGGCCTAGTACTGTAGAGAAAAAGCTAGATGAGAATTTTGATGTCACTCTAAACGAGAGTGACATTCCAATGACCGAAGAACAGCTTCTTGAGGCTATGAATAGCTATGATGCTGTTCTCCCAACTGTTACTGACAGTATCTCAAGTAAAATTATTTCATCAGACAAGAGAAAAGCTAAAATAATAGGAAACTTTGGTGTTGGTTTCAATAATATTGATATTGAGTCAGCTAAAAGTAACGGAGTAGTTGTCACAAATACTCCGGAGGTACTAACCGATTGCACAGCGGATATCGCAATGCTTCTTCTTCTTGGAGTTTCTAGAAGAGCCTCAGAAGGAGAATTTCACGTTAGAAAAAAAGAATGGTCGGGCTGGCGACCTACACATATGATGGGAACAAAAGTAACAGGTAAAACCCTTGGTCTTGTTGGCATGGGGAGAATAGCTCAAGCAGTTGCACAGAAAGCACACTTTGGGTTTAATATGAAAATTCTTTTTTTTGACCCATATTTTAATAATAATGACATTATTAAAAAGTTTAATGCCTTGCCTTGCAAAACACTTGAAGATCTTCTAAGAGATTCAGATTTTGTTTCTTTGCACTGCCCATCTACTAGTGAGACTAAAGGACTAATGAATATTAAAACTTTAGCAGAGATGAAAAAGTCTAGCTACCTTATAAATACAGCAAGAGGTGATGTTGTTGTTGAAAATGATTTAGTTAAAGCATTAGAAAGCGGTCTCATTAAGGGAGCAGGTCTGGATGTTTTTGAGGGTGAACCAAATGTAAACCCAAAGCTTTTAAATTTTAAAAACGTTTTTTTACTACCACATCTTGGAAGTGCTACTGAGGAAACTAGAGAAGCTATGGGTATGAGAGTATTCTCAAATATTCGAGATTTTTTTGATGGCAAGGAGCCCATGGACAGAGTGGTATAATCCATAATGAGTTTACATAGAGTTGAAAATAGCTCTGAAAATTTATTATTGGGTTTATTTAATCATGGAGTATCCAACGTTCAACCCAGAAATATTTTAAAAAACTTCATAAAAGTTGACAAAACAAAAATTATTGTAAGTAATAATAGTTATTCAAAAACTTATAATAACTTTAAGAAAATTCTTCCAATTTGTGTAGGTAAAGCTTCAGTTGACATGGGTAATACTGCATTATCTCTTCTTAAAAATTTTAAGAACGAAATATCTGAGGGTGTAATAGTTGTAAATAAAGAAAACTTTCAAAAAGTAAAAGGTTTTAAATGTTTTTCTTCTGGGCACCCAGTTCCTGATAAAAATGGTTTACTTGCATCTTTACACATAGAAAAAAAACTTCATTCACTTTCAGAAAAAGATCTAGTTTTGTTTTTTTTATCTGGAGGTGGTTCTGCTTTATTACCCTACCCATCTGAAAATATAAAACTTGAACAGAAGGTAAATCTAAATCGTAAATTATTAAATTCAGGTGCAGATATCAAAGAAATTAATACAGTACGAAAACACCTTTCAAGAATTAAGGGGGGTAATTTTTTGAAAATGTCATTTCCAGCAAAAGTCCATAGTTTTATATTGTCAGATGTAATAGGCGATGATTTAAGTTCGATATCGAGTGGACCAACAGTTCCTGACGAAACATCTTTTAATGATGTAAAAAGAATTCTTAGAAAATACAATCTATGGAATGATATTCACAAATCAGTAAAAGCGCATATTGAATTAGGGATATTAGATAAAAGTTTAGAAACTCCTGACAAAACAAATACAGTTTTCTTAAACGTGGAAAACACACTAATAGGGAGTAATAATTTATGCCTAAAAAGCATAGATTCTTTATGTAAAAAAAAAGACATCAATTCAAAAATCTGGAAAACTAATATTGAAGGAGATGTTCAAGTTATTGCGAAAAATTTTGTAAGAGATCTTAAAAAGAAGAATTATAAAAAGCCAATGATATTAATTTCTGGTGGAGAAAGCACAGTAAAAATTAAAGGAAAGGGAAAAGGTGGAAGAAATCAAGAATTTGCTTTACACTTTATAAAAAATATAAGAAAGTCCCTTTCCAATTTAAAATTCACATTATTATCAGCTGGAACAGACGGAAGAGATGGACCAACAAATGCTGCTGGAGCAATTGTTAACGATAAAAGTTTGGATCTAATTGAAAATAAGAATATAAATCTAAACAAGGAACTTGAAAATAATAACTCATATCAGGTATTGAAAAAAATAAATTCACTTGTAATAATTAATGGGACAAATACAAATGTAGCTGACATTCAGTTACTAATGATAAATTAAATGGGTACATTAAAAAAAAATGAACTAATACTGAAAAGCTCTACAGAGTTCCCTTGTTCTTACATCAAAGGAAAATCAGAAAAAAGAATATTTGTAAATATTCCAGAAAGTAAAATTGGAAACGAAGTAATATCACAACTTACCAAAAAGGGATTTAGAAGAAATTATGATCACATGTATATTCCGTCATGCAAAAATTGCATATCTTGTATTTCATTAAGATTAAATATTTCTAAATTTATCTACTCCAAAAGTAATAAAAGAAATCTAAAAATAAACTCTGATTTATCATTAGTTGAAAATAAATTTTATTCAGAGAGAAGATTTAAATTATTTAAACAATATTGTAGAGTTAGACATTCAGGTGGTCAAATGAGATACATGACACAATCTGATTTTATTAATTTTTTTCATAAATCTAAAAATAAAGTAAAAATATTTGACTTAATTAATTTAAATAAAGAACTTTATGGCTCTATCCTGTTAGACGTTTTAGATGATGGCTATTCTGCTGTTTATAGTTTCTTTGATCCATATTCACACAAGAGAGGTTTGGGTAAAAACTTAATCTTAAAAACAGTTCAAAAACTTAAAAAAAACAAAGGAGGTTACCTTTACCTTGGATATTGGGTAAGAGAATCAAAAAATATGAACTATAAATCTTCATTTAATAATGTTGAATATTTTGTGAATGGTGAATGGACAGAAAAACTATAAACCATCAAGTTTATTAATTATTTGATTTCTAAAAATAAATTTGAATTTGTTATTTTCCAAAATTTTTAAAAAAAAATATCCTGTTATTTTTAGTGCCTCTTTATAGTCATTATATTTATTTTTTTGAAAGTTTTCTTTCATACATTTCGGAATTTTAAACAGATTTTTAGCATATTTTTTACCTATTTCGAAATTAACTGCATTACCTGTTTTTGGAGAAATAAAATAAGTGTTATTAGATTCTCCTGTAACACAGCATTTATTAATATTGAGCCCATAACCAAGATACTTTAAAAAATTCATTTCCCACTCTATATATTTACCAACCAAATATGAATTGCTATCATACTTTAAAAGAGTTAAATTTTTGATTTCTTTATAAATAGAAGTATTTTGTTCCCATAAAGGTAAAAATTTTATACAAAGTTCCGATGCCGATGCTTTAATGACTGTGTAAAAATAATGAGAAGATAAATTATAATTTTCTTGTTCATAATTTAAATATCCAAGTGAATTTTGATTTCTTGAACTCCACGTAAATTGAATTTTATCAAGATTAATTAAATTAATGTTTTTGTTTTTGAAAGACTTTGAAAGACCCTTTATCAAACCATAATCTTTCGACAATATATATAAGATTTTTGATTTCTCTCCAAAATTCTTTGAATATAAGAAGAAACCTTCGTCGTGTATTTTCATTGTTAAATTCTCATTTTTTTTACTGTTAAATCCAAAAATACTTTTTTTTTAAAAATTTTTTCCATGTCGATTCTTGACCTAGTTCCAATCATCTTAATTTTTTCTGCATTTTTCCCTATGATTATTGATTTTTGTGAATCTTTATTTACAAAAATTTCTTGAAAAATCCTTACGATTTTCTCTTCATTTTTAATTTTGGTTTTAATCTTTACTGAATAAGGTATTTCCTTATTAAGGAAATTAAATATCTTTTCTCTTGTAATTTCAGAAATTCTATAATTTATGCTTTTAGTTACTTTTATTTTTCCGTCATACTTCCAAGGTCTTTCAGGGATTTCGTCAATTAGATTGTTCAATAAAAACTTCAGACCTTTCCTTTTTTTTGCAGAAATCATAAAAGTTTTTGAAAAATTTATTTGCGAATTCAGAATTTCAGAATATTTTAGTATTTTATCTTTTGAAACAAGATCTATTTTATTTAATACCAAATAACTTTTTTTGAATTTTTTAATAATAGTATTTATTTCACTTGAAAATTTTTTATCAATCTTTTTTGAAAGATCGTAAATAAATAGATTTAAATCTACTTTTTCTTCCTCATCCTGAATTGAACGTGAAAGACTTTTTGTTTTATATTTTCTATTTTGAATTATACCCGGTGTGTCGGTAAAAATAAGTTGACTATTATTTAAGTTTAATATTCCAGAAATTTTTTCTTTTGTTGTTTGAACTTTGTGGCTGATGATAGATATTTTATTTTTTAAAATACTATTTAATAAAGTTGATTTTCCTGCATTTGGAAACCCAGTTAATAAAATTACTCCACACTTATATTTTTTTGTTTTCAATTTGTTTTAATAGTAATCTAGCAGCATTAATTTCAGCATCTTGTTTATTTTTACCCTCTCCTACAACAATTAAATCATCACTATGATTTACACTTATTTTAAAAATTGGTTCATGTTCCGGACCAGTTTTACTTACAAAATTATATTCAGGAAGTTTATTATTTTTTTTTAGACACAATTCTTGTAATCTTGATTTTGGGTCATACTTAGATAAATCAATATTTCTTATTTCCTGTTTCCATAGATTCTCAACAACAGTTTGTACTGTTTCAAAATCCGAATCCAAAAAGATTGCAGCAATCAAAGCCTCAAGTGAGTTTGCTTTTATTGAGTCAATTGATTTCATTTTTATATCATCTGAAACTCTTAGATAACGTTGAAGTTGTATGAGACTTGCTATATTTATTAATGTTCTTTTACACACTAAAAAAGAATGTTTTTTAGCAAGTTCACCTTCTGAGTCTTTTTTAAAATTTTTAAAAAGATTTATTGAAATGATTAATCCTAAAATCCTATCACCTAAAAATTCCAATTTTTCAAAATTTTTTTTATTTTTATTAAAACTTGAGTGTGTTAAAGATGTTTCTAGAAGTTCACAATCTTTAAAATCATATTTTATGTCATTGATGAGTTTGGAATACTTGTTCATTCTTTTTTTTGTGGAATTAAGCTAACAAAAAATCTATCTTTTCTTAAGGCTGGATACCATGTCCAGAACTTCAGAAAACTACCTATCTCAGTATCAAATGAAATCATCACAACCTCAGCTCTACCAACTAAGTTCTCTCTTGGAATTAATCCAATAAATCTACTATCTTGAGAATTATCTCTATTGTCTCCAAGAACAAAGAAATAATCTAAAGGAATTTTTATTTTATTAAAATTATTTGTATTTAAACCTTCAAATGCTCTTTCGAATTCATAAACTTCGTATGATAAGTTGTTAGGTAATATCTCTATATTTTTTGAAACGTTAAAAGATTTATATTTTTCAATACTTTTCTTGGTTATGTTAATTTCTTTGTCGTTAATTATTAATACATTATCTTTCATTTCCAACGAATCGCCAGGAAGACCAACTACTCGTTTTATATAATCAGTTCTATTATCCTCAGGTGTTTTAAAAACAACAATTTCTCCTCTTGTTGGCTCCTTGGAAAATAATCTTCCTGGTATAACTGGTATACTAAATGGAAGGGAGTGTTTTGAAAAACCGTATGAAAATTTAGATACAAATAAATAATCTCCGACTTTTAGATTTGGATACATAGATCCAGAGGGAATACTAAAAGGCTCATAAAGAAAACTTCTTATAATCAAAGCAGCAATGATTGCGTAAAAAAGTGAAATCAAGTTTTTCTTAAAGCTGCTATTTTTTTTTTTTTCTTTAAAAAAAGTATTTTTCATACTTGAATTTTATTACAAAAAAACTCAAATGCTAGGATGATTTATAATTTTCATGAATTTCTTTATTGTAATATTCAAACCATCCAATAAAGCATTGGATATTAAGAAATGTCCTACGTTAAGCTCTACTATATTTGGTATGCTTGAAATTTCGCCCGCGTTATCAAAGTTCAATCCATGTCCAGCATGACAGTCTATTCCAACTTTAAGGCAGTGTTCAGCAGCTCGCTCAATTCTATTAAATTCTGATTGATGATTTTTTTTATTGTAATTAAGAGAAAATTTGCCTGTGTGAATTTCAACTACTTTTACACCAAGCTTTGCTGCTGCGTCAATCTGCTCTATTTCAGGGTCTACAAAAAATGATAATTTAATATCTTTGTCTTTGAAGTCTGACACAAATTCTCCCAGATAATCTAACTGATTTTTAACATCCAACCCCCCTTCAGTTGTAAGTTCTTCTCTTCTTTCAGGAACAATACAGCAAGAAAAAGGATTGGTTTTGAAACAAATATTTTTCATTTCATCAGTAGCAGCCATTTCTAAATTGAGAGGCAGATAATTTTTATTTTTTAATTCTTCGACATCTTTATCTCTAATGTGCCTTCTATCCTCTCTTAAATGGACTGTAATCAAGTCAACATGAGAGTCTTTTAATATGCTTGCAACTTTCAATAAGTTAGGAAAGTCTTCATTTCTTGCATTTCTAAGAGTTGCAACATGGTCTATATTAACTCCTAATCTTATTTTTTTTTTCATTAAATCTTTTTTCCAAATAAAATTTGCTAATCTTATAAGTAATATACCAAGCTACAATTGCAATAGGTAAACTACCAATCAAAGTTGGAAAGAATAATCTACTAAAATTTTCTATCAAAAAGGTTATTTTAAACTCGTAATTGTCAAGTGGACTGTAAATAAAATTTAAACCAAATTGATAAGCAACGTAAAAAAAAATAGGAAAAGTCCATGGGTTTCCGATTACTGAACCTACAGTAGCCGCTATTAGATTACCTCTCATTAAAATAGTACCCAAGTAGCAAATAATTAAATGAAACCCCAACAACGGAGTAAAAGAAACAGCTACTCCCCAAGCAAGTCCAATTGCAACAGCCTCTGGAAAATCTCTAATTTTGTAGACCTTCATTTTTAGCATTCTAAAATATTTGGAAAATTGCATAAAGTTTTCCTAAACCCTTGAAACGCTATCTATAAAATCAGAGGTTCTCAAAGAAGCAATTACTCTACTTAGGTGCGATTTATTTTTTACATCTATGTCTATATTAATTTTGAAAAAGTCTGTATTTCGATCAGTGATCTCTAGGTTTCTTATGTTACTTAAGGATTTAGCAATAATGGATGATAAAACTCCTAATGCACCTATTTTATTTCGGATTAGTACATTTATTTTAGCAACAAAATCATTCTTTTTATATTTTAAGTTTTCCCAAGATACTTTTATAAGTTTATTATTTTCAGTTTTTATTTTTTTTAACTCCTTACATAGTTTTAAATGAATTATTAATCCCTTGTTCTTCATTACAAAAGAAATAGCTTCATCCCCAGGAATTGGATTACAACATTTAGCAAAGTGAATACTCATCCCAGGAGTTAATCCATGAACAATTAGCGGTAAATCATCTGATCTATTTTTTTCTTTAAGTTTATTAAAAATTACAATCTTATCATCTTTGTTAAGGAGTTTTTTCTCAGGAAACATTGATGACACTATCTTACTAGGTAAAATCTTCCCACATCCGATAAATTTATAAAGATTATCTAATTCTTTTAGCTTAAATTTATCTAAAATGTTTTTAACATTTGTTTCTGAGTATCGCATACCCTGATTCTTAAAATGGTTAATTAAAATTTCCTTTCCAAGTTTTTTAAAGTCCTCGTCCTCTTTAATATGGAGATATCGTTTAATGCAAACTCTTGCTTTTCCTGAAATTGAAAATTCCAACCAATCTGGTAGAACAGAATTAGCTTTGCCACGAATGATTTCTACCTGATCTCCATTTTTAAGCTTAGTTGAGAGTGGTTTGATGGAATTATTAATTTTTACGCCTGAACAAAAATACCCTACATCAGAATGAACAGAAAATGCAAAATCTAACGGCATTGCCCCTTTTGGCAACGCTATGATATCACCTTTAGGTGTGAAAACAAAAACCTGATCTGCATGCATTTGCATTTTGGTATGTTCAAGAAACTCTTCTGGTTCATTTGATTGATCAAGAATATCTAAAATTTGTCTCATCCACCTATATTGTTTTCCATCTTTTGGGTTAATTTTATCTTTATATATCCAATGTGCTGCAATTCCAAACTCTGCTTTTTCATTCATCTCAAAAGATCTAATTTGAATTTCTATTCTCTGATTCAAAGGGCCAATGAGTGTGGTATGTATTGATTGATAACCATTTGGTTTAGGCGTTGAAATATAATCTTTAAACCTTCCTGGAACATATGAGTAACCTTGATGAAGAAAACCCAGAACTTCATAACAAGCTTTGGTATCCTTGACTAAAATTGTAAAGGCGATTATGTCTGAAAGTTGAGAAAAGTTTACAGACTTAACTTTCATTTTTTTCCAAATTGAGTAAGGAGTTTTTTCTCTACCAAAAACCTTGAATATAATATTATTTTCAAGAAGAAATTCTTCTATATTTTTAATAATTTTATCTAAAATATCTTCGTCTTGTTGTCTTAACATTAGAAGTCTTTGAATTATTGAATCTCTGAGTTCAGGCTCAGTTGCCTTAAAGCTTAAATCATCAAGTTCCTTTCTGATTTCTTCCATACCAAGTCTCTCAGCAAGTGGTGAATAAATTTCTAAAGTTTCATAAGATATTCTTTTTTTTTTTTTTTCGTCTTTTATAAACTTTAAAGTTCTCATATTGTGAAGTCTATCTGCAAGTTTGACAAATAAAACTCTTATGTCTCTGGATGTCGCTAGTAACAACTTCCTAAAGTTTTCTGCTTGATTAAATTTATCAGATCTACCTTCAAATTTTGATAGCTTTGTTACCCCATCTACTAATGATGAAATTTCAGAACCAAAACTTTTTTTAATATCCTCAATACTATACGTTGTGTCTTCAACAACATCATGAAGAAGGGCGGTAATTATTGTTCTAGAATCAAATTTGTGATCAGCAAGTATACCAGCAACTTCCAGTGGATGAGAAAAAAAAGGGTCTCCAGAAGCTCTGGTCTGACTTCCATGAGCTCTCATAGAAAAAACATATGCTTTATTGAGAAGTTTTTCCTCAACATGTGGATCATATGATTTTACTTTTTCTAATAATTCAACTTGTCGCAACACAATTAAATTTTATGATAAAAATAAAAATTTTTAAATATTAAATTATTTTTTTAGTCTTCTTGCTTTTCTAAATCTACTTGCGAGTGCTCGGTTTGGTTGTCTTCTTGATTATTTTTCTTTTGACTTATAAGCTTCTGAATTTCATTTTGAGTCATATAAATTTTTTTTCGTTTTTTTTCAGAGGCATTTTCTTTTTCGAAATTGTCGAATGAGACCTGTGAAGCATTTTCATTCATAGGAACTGTTTCATTATCGTCTATATCAGTATCTTCTACCGGCTGATATCTTTGGGATGACATAACAATTGAGTCCCATGTTTTAACCAAATCGATTTTCTTTTCAGCTATCTCTCGTAGAGCTATGACAGTATTCTTATCATTATCGCTTGAAACTTCAACTTTTGATCCGGAAGCTAGATCACGAGCTCTATTGCAAGCATATATAACTAGTTGGAATCTATTGGGAATAGATGTTGTACAATCTTCTGTAGTTACTCTTGCCATTTAACTCAATTTATATTGTAAATTTTTTGATTTGCAAGGTTTTTTAAAATGTTTTTTGCTTTTTCCTTAAACAAAGGATGTTCCCAATCTTTATTTATATCACACAATGGTTGCATAACAAATCTTCTTAAATGCATTCTTGGATGAGGCAGTTGAAGGTGTTTATCTTTGAGTATTATTCCGTTGTAACACAATAGGTCAAGATCAATAACTCTAGATTCGTTTTTAAAATGTCTTGTTCTTTTAAAAATTTTTTCAATGTTCATTAATTCGTCTAAAATTTTTTCAGGCTCGAGGTTTGTTTTAACACTCACTACTCCATTTACATACATTTCCTGATTTGATTGAGGAATTGGTTCAGTCTCGTAAAAATTTGAAATTTTTTTTAGCTCAAACCTTGTTTTTAAAAATTCTATAGCCTTCTGACAATTTTTAAGTGGATCACCATAAGCTTCAGATTTTAAATTTGAACCTAACGCTATCAATATCATTTTTTCTCCAATCTAGCTTTTTCTCTTTTCCAATCCTGCTGTTTTTTATATTCTCTTAAATCCCCTTTTTTCCTTCCCTTTGAAATGCCCAAGAGGATTTTTATAAAACCCTTTTTATTGAAATGAAGATCCAGAGGAATCATGGTTAAACCATTTTGTTTAACTTTCATATTTATTTTGTAAATTTCATTTTTATTTAACAAGAGCTTTTTAGATCTCATATTATTAGCTATCTCGGGACTATTTTCATAACTCTTAAGGTCTACATAAAGATTGTTTATCCAAAATTCACCTTTTTTGTCAACTGCGTAAGAATTTTCTAAAGAAACCCCACCTTTTCTGATTGATTTGACTTCAGCTCCAGTAAGTACTATCCCCACTTCAAGTTGATCTATTATTTGATAATTAAACTTAGCTTTTCTATTAAGCGCTATTATAGATTTTGATTTTTTCACCTACTTTTTAATCAGATTAAGACTTCGCAAAGCTTTATCGATCTCAAGCATAGTCGATTTCGTTACAGTCGTTAGAGGAAGTCTAAGTAAATTTTTGCATCTTTTAAGTTTGCTGAGAGCATATTTAACTGGGCATGGACTTGTTTCTAAAAACAATGCCCTATTTAAAATGAACAAAAGTTGATTTAACCGCATTGATTCTTCAATTTGTCTATTTATCCATGAATTATAAATCTGAGAGCATAAACGTGGAGTGACATTTGCAGTTACAGATATACAACCTACACCACCATTTACTAAAAAAGCTAGAAAGGTAGCATCTTCTCCTGATAATTGAATGAATTTTTTTCCGCAATTTTGAATTACATTCATTGGTGCTGCTAAATCTGAGGTTGCATCTTTAACTCCAATTATATTTGGTATCTTAGATAATTTGACAAGAAGGTTTGATGAAATTTTTTTTACAGATCTACCTGGAATGTCATATAAATATATTGGAAAATCACCACATTTTTTTGCAATTGCGCTGAAATGTTTGAATAGTCCATCGTCACTCGGTTTATTATAATAAGGAGTTACCAATAAAGTTGCATTTGCTTTAGACTTTCTGGCATGTTCAACTAAATCAATTGTTTCTGTGGTTGAATTTGAACCACAACCAGCCATTACTGGGACTCTATTTTTTGATTTTCTTATTATGAAGTTTGTTACTTCTTTATGCTCCTCATGACTAAGGGTTGGAGATTCACCAGTTGTACCACAAGAAACTAAACCATGTGAACCCTCAGCAATTAAAAATTCAACGTGTTTGGCAAGGGAATCAAAATCAACCTCTAAATTTTTCGTGAAAGGAGTTATAACTGCTGGGATTGAACCTTTGAATATCATTTTGATCTCTATTAGACAATAAAAATATTATAATATTCTTATTGTTAATTATTTTCTAGGAAATAATAATATGTTTTTATGATTAAAAATAAATTAAGAATTAATCTCTTTTTTTTTTTAAATTTAATTTTCCATTGGAATTCTTATGCTCTCGATCCTCCAAGTGTAAAAGCCAGACCTGAAATAAAAGTTTATGCTTACCAGGATGTTTTTGATCAAATAAAAAAACAAAACTGGGCGATGGCAATAGTTTTAGCAGACGATTATAAAAATGAAAATTTATCTTCGTATATCAGATGGCTTGATATAACCCGTCCTGGAAGTAATCATAATTTTCAATACTTAACTGATTTTTATAAAAATCATAAACATTGGCCTAAAAGTGAAATTTTAATAAAAAAAATTGAATCATCAATTGAAAGTAAAACTCAATCCCAGAGAATTATAGAATGGTATCAAAATTACCCACCCCAAACATCGAAAGGAAAAATTGATTATCTTGAGAGTTTAATAAAAGTCGGAAAAATAACAGAAAAAAAAAAAAGGATAAGAGATATATGGATAAATTCTAATTTGACGTACAATCAGCAAAAATATTTTATAAAAAAATATAAAAATTTTTGGAATAATAATGATAATTGGCAAAGATTTAATAGACTGATGTATGAAGGTAAGAATGTTTCAGCAAGAAGAACTTTAAATCGCATCCGCGGAGACTACAGAAAGCTTGGTGAAGCTCGATTAGGTCTAAGTAGACGAGTAGCAAACGTATCTACATTAATAAAAAATGTTCCGGAAAACCTTAAAAATGATCCTGGGCTTATTTATGAAAGAATGAGATGGAGAAGAAAAGCAAAGCTTGAGACAGCTGGGGATTTATTAATGAACCCACCCAATAAAATTGAAAATGTTAGAAACTGGTGGATCAATTCAAGAATAATAGTGAGAAGATTATTAAACAAGAAAAAATATAAAAAAGCATATCAAATATTAAAAAATCACAATCTTCCACTTTCTTATCAGTCTGGATTAGAAGCAGAATGGCTGGCTGGCTGGGTTTCTTTTTCTCATTTAAAATTATACGACAAAGCCATCGAACACTTTGAAAAAGTTTTTAATAACTCAGACAATAATTTTAGATCTAAAGCAGCATACTGGTTAGCTTTAACAAACATAGAAAAAAAATCTGACAAAAAGATTATATCTAAGTGGCTCAACGAGTCTTCTAAAAATAAGTTTTCATTTTATGGACAAAATGCTGCATTAAAACTTGAAACTTATAATTTAAAAAAAGAAAAAAACGTATTAAGAAAACCCGAGAAATATGAAGATCTTATTGAAGTAATAAATATTATTATTCAATCAAAACAAAGTAATTTGAAGTCTTATCCGTTTTTTAAAAAAGTTTTTGAATTATGTTCTATTGATGAGGAGAAGTTTTATGTTCTTGAAGAAGCTTATAAACTCTCAAATAAAAATATCGTTGGTAAATTATCAAAACAACTCAAAGTTCCATCTGTAAAATATTCATATCCAGAAATCACAGAATTTATCCCTAATAAATTTCAAAACTCAAAACCAACTATAGCTCTTATTCATGCAATAATTCACCAAGAGAGTAACTTTTCAATAAATGCGTACAGCTCAGCTGGTGCAAGAGGTTTAATGCAATTAATGCCCTTCACTGCGAAAAAAGTAGCAAGAGATTTAAAAATTAAGTACTACAAAAACAGGTTAACAACAAATCCTGAATATAATATTTTACTAGGTACAACTTACATAAATGAGATGCTGATTAAATTTAAAAATGCTTTACCATTAGCACTTGCTGCTTATAATGCAGGACCAAATAGGGTGAAAATTTGGATTAAAAGGTATGGGGACCCAAGAAAAAAAGAAATAAGTTATGTAAATTGGATTGAATCTATTCCGATCTCAGAAACAAGATTTTATGTCCAAAAGGTTCTCTCAAATTTAAGAATTTATCAAAAAAAATATAACCTAAGTCTATATAATTAAAATTTATTTAAATGTCATATTGACATTATGTCAATATGACACTATATTATTAACGTATTGCCTAATAAGGGATACAAATAATAACAATCTTGCTTAAACAAAGGAGATAAAAATGCAAAATACAATTTCAAATATTGATAAACAAAGATTTACACCATTTACTGTAGGCTTTGACGATTTATTTGATAGACTTTTCGATATGGAAGTCAATACTTCCTCCGGATACCCCCCATACAATATAATAAAGTCAGATGATTATAACTACCACATCGAGATTGCAGTGGCAGGCTTTAATAAAGATCAAATTGAAGTTGAACTTTCTGATGGAGTATTAACAGTCAGATCAAAAATTAAAGATCCAAAAGCCAATGAAACTCAAAATGTTATTCATCAAGGTATTTCTCAAAGAAATTTTGTAAGAAAATTTACATTATCTGATGAAATAAGAGTTAAAAGTGCTGACCTAAATGACGGTATGCTGAAGATAAAATTAGAAAAAGTCATACCAGAGCACAAAAAACCAAAATTGATTACCATCAAATAGTTTGTAGGGGGGAAAAATTCCCCCTGCACTAAAAATTATTGACATATTAAACTTTTAATATTAATTAGATAATAATAATCATTATCAAATTAATATGAATTTCTTCGTATATGCTATAGTATTTTTTTTTTCACTCCATATAAATGCAGATGAAATCAATTTATATACTACAAGACACTATGATTCAGATATCAAACTTTACAAGGACTTCACCAAGCTAACTGGTATCAATGTTAACATAATTTCTGGAAAAGCAAAACCACTTGAAAAGAGAATATTAGAGGAAGGAAAATCTTGCAAAGGAGATTTGTTTTTTTTGGCTGACGCCGGAAGACTTTATTCTTCTCAAAAAAATGGTGTTTTTAAAAAAGTTAGTTCAAAAGTTTTGGAAAAAAAAATACCAGTTCATTTTAGGTCAGATTATTGGTTTGGAATAACAAAAAGAGCTAGGATTATTTTCTACAACCCAAAAAAAATATCCTCAGAGGATTTAGTTAATTTAAGTTACGAGGATCTTACAGACAATAAGTTTAATAAATCTATTGCAATTAGACAGTCAAATAATGTCTATAACCAGTCTCTAATCGCATCCATGATAGAAAATCATGGGTTGGAGTTTACCAGAAGTTGGACAAAGAAATTTATTAAAAATTTTTCTAGAAAACCCAAAGGTAACGATAGAGCTCAGATCTTATCAGTTGCCTCAGGTGAGTCCAAACTTGCTATAGCTAATACTTATTATTATGCATTAATGTTATCTGGAAAAAAAGGTAAGGAGCAAAAAGAAGCAGCAAAAAAAGTTCTTCCATTTTTTCCCAATCAACAAAACAGAGGGACACATATGAATATTTCGGGAATTGGAGTATTAAAACATTCACCTAATCCCAGTAATGCAATAAAGTTTATTGAATTTTTACTTACCCACACAGCTCAAGAACACATGGTAAACAATACTTTTGAGTATCCAATGATAGAATCTGTAGATCCGCCGTCTTTGATAACCAAAATGGGAGGTAGTTTTAAACAAGATAATATTACGAATGTTTCTTCTTATGGGAAATGGCAAAAAGATGCCTTTAAAATAATGCAAGAAGCTGGTTGGAATTAATTAGGTTTTGACAAAAATTAATCAACCATTTTACTCAACAAATTTTACTTTCTACATCATATTTTGCGTATCAATTATTTCAATCATACCCCTTTTTACTATAATTATTAACTCTTCGATCATTGACTTTGACTTCACATTATTTAAAAATTCACAATTTTTAGAATATACAAAAAACTCATTAATAATTCTTTTTTTTGTTTTATTTCTTACATTTGTCTTCGGAGTAATTCCTGCCTACTTAGTTACTTTCTACAATTTTGTTGGAGTAAAGTTCTTTAAATATTCATTAATTCTCTCATTCGCAATTCCTCCGTATATTTTTGGATATTCATTAAGTGCATTTTTTGAGAATTTTGGTAGCGGTTACACACTCATCAATCTTATTTGGGATACAAATAATGCTAACTCATATTTACCAAACTTTTCTCCAATAGTTAATTCAGTATTATCCTTATCATTTACACTTTATGGATATGTTTATCTACTTTCAAGAACTTCATTCGTAGGTCAATCTGTAAATCTTTTAGATCTTGGAAAAAGTTTAGGTTTTAGTTCATATCAGAGATTTTTTAAAATTATTTTACCTTGTGCGAGACCTGGAATTTTCATAGGTCTAAGTTTAGTGGCTATGGAAACATTATCAGAATTTGGAACAGTTTCATACTTTGGTGTTTCAACCTTTACTACAGAAATATACAACTCGTGGTTTATTTTTGATGATTTGAATACGTCTAACTTTTTATCTCTTTTACTTTTAATTTTTGTGCTCTTTTTTTTTATAGTTGAAAGTTATTTAAGAAAAGATTCAAGATTTCACTCCCTAAAAAATGAAGGTAAAAGAAAAAAACAAGCCTTAACAGGTACAAAAAATTTTTTGGCAACAGCTTTTTGCTTATGTTTATTTTTCTTTAGCTTTGTTTTTCCTTTTTCTCAAATGTTGTACTGGTCGATAAAATTTCCCGAATATTTAGCAAACTTTGAAATTTTAAAACTTAATTTAAATACTTTTTTACTAATCTTTTTCACATCCTTTTTTTTAATATCAGTCGCAATTTTTACAAATTTTGGAAATAGAGTCTTAAAAAATCGATTTTTAAGTTTTTTCAGCAGTCTTTCAATTTCTGGTTATGCTATTCCTGGTATCATTATTTCAGTATCTATTATAAGTTTTTTTTCGTTAATAAGCTCATTTATAAATTTTGATTTGAAAACAATATTCATCGGATCATTTTATGGATTAATTTTGGGTTATTTTTTTAGATTTTACTCAATTGCTTATAATGGTATAAAATCTAATTTCCTTAAAATAAACTATTCATTAGATGAATCCTCTTATTTAATGGGATTTGATAAATTTAAAACATTCTCTGTAGTTCATTGGCCAATCTTAAACAAAAATATTTTTTTTATTTTTATTCTGATTGCTATTGAAATAATTAAAGAACTCCCAATCACTTTGATTTTAAGACCTTTCAATTTTGAAACTTTCTCAACCCGTGCTTATAATTTTGCAACCCAAGATTTGATTGAGGCCACTGCGATACCGTCTATATTTTTAATTTTCTGGGCAAGCATATTTATTCTAATTTCATTTAAATACTTTTTTCAAGATAATAAATGAACTATAAAAAATAATGGGAAATTTTTTTGAAGTACTTGATGCAACATTCTCATCTGGAAATGATCATGAAATAAAGAATATAAATTTTGCAATTCCAAAAAAGGGAAATATTGTATGCTTACTAGGACCGTCAGGTGCAGGTAAAACAACTATCCTTAGGACAATTGCTGGTCTTGAAAAATTAAAATATGGAACCATTAGTCTTAATGGAAAAATTATATCTTCAAATACCCTGTCGATAAGTCCTGATAAGAGAAACATAGCACTTTCGTTTCAGGACAATTGTTTGTTTCCTCACAAAAACGTCTATCAGAATATTTTACTTGGATTAGAAAGAAAAAATAGAAAAAAATTTTTATATTCTCCATTGGAACTTTTAGACTTCTTTAAACTCAAAGAAGTTCAACAAAAGTACCCCCATGAAATTAGTTCTGGCGAGGCTCAAAGAGTTTCTCTAGCCAGATCACTAATTTCTTCCCCTGATCTTTTATTACTCGATGAACCCTTTGCAAATATAGACCAAATATTAAAAGAGGATTTACAAAAAACTGTAAAAGATATTTTAAAATTAACAAAAATATCAGCAATTATTGTAACACATGATCCAAATGAGGCATTTTATTTAGGTGATAAGTGTGGAATCATTATCAACAACGTACTTAAGCAGTTTGATACACCCTATAATATTTATCACTTTCCAAATTCGCTTGAGGTTGTAAATTTTTTAAAAAGAGGAACCCTTCTAAACGTCAAAATAATCAATAGACAAATCCTGAAACATAAGAGCCTTGGAATAATAAATGGTAAATATGGTTGTTCAAATTTAAACCAATTCAATGAGGGTAAAACTGTAAAGTTATTAATCCAACCAGAAGATTTACTGCATGACGATAAAAGTCAATTGAAATTAAAAATTGTTGATAGAAAGTTTCGTGGAACTAATTTTATCTATACATTAAGAACTCCTGAAAAAGAACTTATACCTGTACTTGTTGATTCTCATCATCAACATTTACATGAAAATAATGAGGAGTTTGGAATAAAAACACCCATAAATATAGATCATTTAGTTTGTTTTGAAAAAAATTGATTACAAAGTCTTTACATTTTTTTTTAAAAAATTATTGTATTTTTATGGATGATGAAAAAATTAATATTTCTGTAAGAAAGTTTTTAAAAAACGTCGGGATTACTTCTCAAAGAAAGATTGAAGAAAAGATTAGAGATAAATTTAAATCTGGCGAAATAAAAGATATCAATAAGATAAAAATTAAAGCAACTATAATTTCAGATACACTTGAGCTTAATGAATCTATTGATGGTGAAATAGAAACTTAAAATTGGGCGAGCAAAACAACATAAAAAAAGATAGTACTTTTGACTTTTGTGATAAAGAATTTAAATCTTTTAAAGAGGATGTCCTTTGTTCACAAGATGATTTACACAAATCAATGCAGGACAACTCCGTTGGTTTTGTTATTTTCTACGTAGTTGCTATTATATTTGTAGCTGCATTGTTCCAATTATCTACAAAAGACTTTTCAAAAAAAGGTAAGAAAAATAAATAATTTATTTATTGTACTTTTAGTCTTACTTTTTTCTCACAATATTCTTATTTTTCTAATGTACATGGTATCTGAAATTTTCGATCTTAAAGGACGTTTTATTTCTAAAGTTTTAAGAAAGAAAAAAAATTGTCTTCTTTTTATATTGATCTTCTCAATCGTTTATATTTTATCCTCAACGTTAGTATTAAATTTTTATGACATAAAAAAAATACAAATCATTAACTTTTTATTTTCTTTTATTATTATTTTTGAAATTTGTTTAAAAATATCTCAATCAGAAAGATTTATTTTATGGATAGGTGAAAATTTAGATAAATCTTTCAGATTATTTATAATGTTTATAATAGGACTAAACTGCACTTATTTCTACACAAGGTTAACTCTCCAAATAATAGAGAGCTATTGAATGATTAATAGATAACTCCCTCTTTTAAAAACTTTTGAATCAGCTTATTTTTTGATTTTAGAAATTTATTTTTTGCAGAAACTTCAATTATCTCTCCATCATTAATAAATAAAATCTCATCAGCTAATCTTTTTGCTTGGAATAAGTCATGAGTAACCATAATAATTTTTATTCTATTTCTTTCTTTAATTAAAAAGTTTTCTACCTTTTTTGTAAATTGCATATCAAGATTAGAACTTGGTTCATCCAAAATCAAAAGATTGGGTTCAGAAACTAATGT
>CACAYF010000007.1 GCA_902536655.1 uncultured Alphaproteobacteria bacterium
TATAAATTAGTTTATTCTTTTAAACAATCTATTTCTTCTGGACTCACTGACGTTAATACAACAGATGCAGAGTGTTTAGAAACTAACTCACATATTTTTTTCTTAGAATTAACTGTAAATAAAAAGATTTGATTAGATTTAAAATATTTCTGAATAATATGAAAACTGTCAATTGAAACACTTACATACTCAAATTTTAAAAAATTAGTTAAATAGCTCATTAATGATAAATAAATTTTATTTTTGAATACAATTGGGATATTGAAAATAATATTAATTTTTTCGCTTTGTAAAAATTTAAGTTTTAAAAAATTTTGACTCTCAATAAATATTTCATTTTTATAACCAATTTGTTTTAACCTTTCTTTTAACTTTACAAGATTTGAAAACGGAATATCAGACAGATTTTTAAAATCTAACCATATTTTTTTATCACTTATTAAAAATATATCCTTTAAAGTTGGTAATGAATTATTTAATGGTAAATCATGTGTAATAAAAAATTTATTATGTTGTTTGCTAAAAAAAATATCTATTTCTACACCATTCCACCTTTTATCATCAATTTTTGAAAAGATATCTCCAATATTATTGGAATAATTTTGGCCTCTATGTAACCATAATTCTGTATTATGAATTTTGTCAGCATATACCTTTACATCGTAAAAAAATAATATTAAAATAAAAGTAATTTTTTTTAACATTTATTTTAATGTTTTATATTTAATTTGCTTGTTTAATCGTTTATTCAGATTACCATAAAATAATTTATTTTTTTTATTAATATTTGTTTCATTAGTATAGCCCATTTTATCTACTATAAAGTCGTATAAATGAAGATTACTTACAACATCAATAGGTTTATTTTTATTATTGATATAATATAAAAGAGGTATTTCCCACTCCTGAATCTGTGGATTATTAGAATTACAGTGCGTAAGATTTTTTTTTTTTAATAACTGTCCATGATCAGATAGATAAATTATATCGCTTTCTTTTTTTAATTTTGATAAAAGATCCTTCAAAAAGTTAATGCTATTCTCTTTAATACTATAAGTATAAATCAAGTTTGCATCACTATTTTTTTTAAGATTAAACTTTTTTAGATCAATCTTATCAGAATAAGGAAAATGAGAGCCATTTTTTATTACAACAATAAACTGATTGTTATCTTTTGCAGCAACTTCAATTAATTTGTCTAATAATACTTTGTCTCTATCTTTATTTTTTATATGACTAAAAAAATACTTTTCGTCAATATTTGCAATCTCTTTTATATTTTGTAAATATTGATAATTTCCAGGTCTCTCTTGAGCTGAAAAATATAAAGTTCTATATTTAGCTTCTTTAGCTTGTAACCATAAACTTTTTCTTAGTACAATATTATCTTCAGCAACCTCTATTCCGTTCATTAATCCAAAAACAGCTTGGGCACTGCAATTATGAATAGAGTAAAATTTCTGTAAATGTTTGAAATATTTATTATTATCTTTTTCAATTTTTTTTGCTTTAACAAAATATTCAAACGAGACACTTTCATCAATTATAAGGATTATATTTTTTTTTTTTTTATTAATATTAAAAGTAAGTTTTTGTCTTGAAAGTTCAAAATTTTTACTATAAAAAATTAAGGGTAATGGAATCAAAGCTTGAAGTTGTGAGGGTAAGCCTTGGGTTGCAAATCCGCCTCTTGAAAAAGAAATTGAAAAAAGGGCAAAGAAAAATGCTAATGAAAAATAAATTTGTTTCTTATCAAAAAATTTAAAACCTCTGATCCCATTCACAATTAAACAAAAACCAAAAAAAAAGATCGAGAGGTTTGAAAAAAAATCCTTTCTATAATTTATTACTAAATCATAAAAAGAACTTTTATTCAGTATTGCAATCTCAATATCGTTAATATTTATAATATTACCTGAGATGTCAAAAAAGAACTGACTAGCAAAACTTGATGTGAGGAAAATTAAACCTGTGGATACCCTTATGTAAGTGTTTTTAAGTGACGCAAATATTAAGAAAGATAAAAAAAAAAGAACTGTCACAGATAAAAAAAATAGGAGTTTAATTATACTATTATGACCAATATCAATAAAAAGAGTTTCATGTAAATTTTTATTGCTTACAAAAAAGTAAACAATAAGAAGAACTACAAGAATGTATTTATTCTTTAACATTAATATTATTTTACAGAAAATTTATGTAGCTGTAAGTTGTTATTAGTATTTTTTAAATTTAATTTTTATGAATTATTATATCTCTGCTCTTTTTTTTATAACAAAGAAATATATCAAAAAATAATAATTATTATTAGTGGACACAATGTCAAAGAATAATTTTGGGCATAGTGAATTAACAAATACCGAGGTGTAATGTAATGCTTATGATTGTTAATTAGTTACGTCTACCAATTCTTTACAGTAACTTTTTTATATTAATTTTTAAATAGAATCTGATTTCTTTTAAAATTTTCATGCCATATTTATTAGAATTAATAATGTTTATTAATCAGATTAAACTTTTTAAATTAAATGAGAATAATGATAAGTTTAATTTGTGAAACAAACAATTTTAGTTTTTTATCAGAAATTGATTAAATTCTTTAGGAGTAAAAAAAGTAATGGAATACTTTATTTTATAGCTTTTATCGAATCAATTTTTTTTCCTCTTCCTACGGATCCCTTTTTTATACCCTATATAATATCACAAAAAAAGTTTTATAAATTAGTTTTAATTACAACGGCTTTTTCAGTACTTGGGGGAATTGTTACCTATTTAATGGGAAGCTTCTTTTACCAAGAGGTTTTGAGTTTTTTATTTGCTCAATCACCTAAAATTGTGTCCTCTATTGACAGTTTTAGTGAAAAATTTGAGGAAATTGGATACATAATAATTCTTATTGGAGGTTTTTCTCCATTTCCTTTTAAGATAACTTGTTTTGCATCAGGAATTTTAGGTATTAATTTTTTTTCTTTTTTAATTCTGTCTTTAGTATCAAGATTTTCAAGGTTTTTTCTTGTAGGCTACCTTATTTCAAATTACGGGAATAAAGCTATAAATTTAATTAAAGATAATGTAAAAAAAATAACATGGATTCTTTTAATGTTATTAATTATTTTAATTCTTTTAAACTTTTCCGAATTTTAATGTATTTCTCAACGCAATAAAGCCAATTAGGTTTTGCTCTGTAAATAATTTTTTTTTTTTGAGATAATCTTTTTAAGGCATTCATTATTATATTTTTGGTATATTTGTTTAAAGAAGATTTACCAAAACTTATTTCGTAAAATATATAATTTTTAATAACAATTGGTTTTAAATTATATTAATTCTTAAAATTTCTAAATGTGCATCAATAGCAACATTTTAACAAAAGAAGAATGTAAGATTTAAAATTCGTTACTTATTAGAGTGTTTCGATTTCAAACTCCACAGCTTTAAAAAAACAGGTATGGTAGTAATGCGAAATGAGCTCATATTTATTTTTATAAAGAATTTTAAAAATTCTAGTTTTAAAAATATCTTCAGTTTTTTTTACATGAATTTCAATTGTAATAATTTTAGGTCTAAATAATTTAAAATCTGAGCCATTTAAAACTTCAATCTCATGGCCTTCAACGTCAATATTAAGTAAATCAATTCTATTCTGGATTTTAAACTTTTTGACAACGCTTGTAAGAGTGGTTTTATTTAATTTTTGAACGAAATAATCTTTACCAATCAATTTAGACCATTTTTCTGCCCAACTTCTTTCTAAAGTATTTAATCCAGATCCGGAGGTAAAAATGTATGAATTGACTTTACCTTTACTTGAGGAAATAGCCATTCTAAAAGAAGAGTCGCGTCTTCTAAAAAGTTTAAAAAATTTAATATTTTTTTCATCAATATCAAAATTCAAACCGCTCCATCCTTTTTTGTACAAATTATGTGTTAAAGAACCATTTATAGGATGTAAAGCTCCAACATCAATGTAAAAACCTTTGTGATTTTTGAATATTTTATTTAAAAGAACATCTTCGCCAGTTGCACCATATGACTTAAAAAAAGAAAACTTATATTTTACAAATCTATAAATGTGATAAAAAAATAGATTTTTGATATATTTCTCTTTAAAGTTTTTTATCATATATGAATTTTATAATTTAACTCCAAAACTAATCAACCAAATAAAGAAGTGATGCTTTACTTATTAAAGAAAAATAATAGAAAATATTTGATCAAGCTTGTAGAAAAATATTACTTTTTGATTGTATTTATAGCGTCTTCTTCTATTTTAATTTCTGCTTACGTTCTAGAGCTGTTTTTTAATCATCCTCCTTGCAATCT
Source organism: uncultured Alphaproteobacteria bacterium (assembly GCA_902536655.1). GTDB lineage: Bacteria > Pseudomonadota > Alphaproteobacteria > Methylaequorales > Methylaequoraceae > Methylaequor. The sequence goes on from CACAYF010000007.1 coordinate 4,324, forward strand.
TTGTGAATACCAAAGAGTACCGTATTTCTTATTATTATTAATCTCATTGGTGTCTGTAAGAATAAAAAAAAATCAATTAAAATTTATTGCTCTTATATGTTTTTCTTCAAGCTTTATTATTTCGGGTTTTCATTCTCTAGTTGAACGGAAACTTGTTGAATTTGATATCGGATGTACGTCTACTGGTGGTGATATTGATAATATTGAAGATTTGAGAAATTTCCTCGAGCAAACACCATTAATTAAATGTGATGAAATATCTTTCTCAATTTTGGGTTTGTCTCTCGCAAATTTAAACTTAGTAATTTCAGCTTTACTAATTATTTTAAGTTATTATATTTTGACGAATCATGAAAACAAAACTTCAAAAAACAATAGATGAGATTATAAGGGTCAACCATGCAGGAGAGTATGGGGCTCAAAGAATTTATTCTGGACAAATAAAGTTTTGTAAAAAAAAAGAGTTGAAGAAAAAACTCGAAACAATGATTGCTGAGGAATTTGAACATTACGATTATTTTGACAAGGCAATGTTAAAAAAAAGAACCAGACCAACAGTATTAAGTCCAATTTGGCATCATGGAGGATATTTCTTAGGTGCAGTAACGTCGCTTCTAGGAGAAAAATATGTTCACGCTTGTACAGAAGCAGTAGAGGAAGTTATTGTTGATCATTACAATGCACAGATAAAATATTTGGAACGTCTGGGAGTGGAAAAAGAAATGCTTAAAAAAATAAAAAAATTTTGCGCCGATGAAGATGAACACAGATCATTTGCAGAACAATCTAACCGAAGTGACCAAAGTGTAAATCTTTTTAAAGGTTTTACAAAAAATTTGACTAAATTAGCTATCAGACTTTCAAAAAAAATTTAAGGTTCAAGCTCTGAATCCCAATACAAAAAATCGTTCCAGCTTTGATGAAGGAAATTGGGAGGAAACATCCTTCCAATTTCTTTGAGTTCGAAGTTATTTGGGGTGTGTGGATTAGATTTAAGTTTAATTCCAATCTTTTTTAAAGATTTATTTCCCTTCATAGTGTTGCAAATTCTACAAGACGTTACAACATTGTCCCATGTCGTTTTACCACCTTTAGATTTGGGTATAACATGATCAAAAGTTAATTCCTCAACTTTAAAACTCTTAGAACAGTACTGACATAAAAATTTATCTCTCAAAAAAACGTTAAACCTTGTAAAGGCTGCTTTTTCTGGAAGTGGAATATAGTCTTTTAAAGACACGACGCTTGGAAGTTTAAATGATGTAGAAGGGGATCTTACTACTTGATTGTATTCAGATACGACATTTACTCTGTCTAAAAATACAGCCTTAAGTGCATTTTTCCATGACCAAGTAGATAATGGAAAATAGCTTAATGGCTGATAATCAGCATTAAGAACAAGGGCGGGACATTTATTAGGTACTAAATTCATAAGACTCACTTTAATACTATATTGTTAATAAACAAAGAATTTAAACTTTTAAAATTTTTTTTAAAAAATCATTTCCGAATTCTAGACCAAATCTATCAATGCCATGACCAAGGTTTTCTTGAATATGATGATCTACAGAGAAACCCATTTTTTTTAGTTTGTTATAAGAGTTTAATGAATTCTCATAATGTATAACTTCATCATCTTTGCCATGAAAAATTCTTACTGGAAATTTAGATGAAACTTGATTTTCAAACTCTTTATCTTCAAAAAGAAGTCCTGAGTAAGCTAATAAACCGGCACAACTTTTCTTTCTTTTGCATAAATGATACAAGCCCATCATCGCTCCCTGAGAAAATCCAAAAAAAGCAATTTGAGAATCAACTAAAGAATATTCTCTTTTAATATCCTCTATCAAATTGGTTAGATAAGGACCTGCTTTTTTTAAACCTTCACCAATTTTTTCAGGAGCAATTGATGTAAGATCAAACCATTGATAGGCATTTACTCCCCATTCACATTTAAAAGGTGCATTTGGAGAAATAAAAGCTGTGGATGTCAGTTCTTGTTTCCACTCCTGACCGATATTGATAAGATCTTCTCCATTCGCTCCATAGCCATGAAGGAATACGATTGCATTTTTAACTTTATTTTCTTCTGGCAAGAGAATTTGTCCGTTAAAGTTTTCTTTCATTTTTTTTAAACAATCTTTTAATTTCAACGATAACGCTTTTTGGAATAAAATCACTTTCTTTTAATATAAAAAAATCAATCAATGGAATCACACAATTTGCTTTCAAAGAATTTGTTTCTAAAATCTTGTAAAGATTGGCAAGTTCAATTGAAAGAAAACTTTCTACATCTCCGTCTTGATTTGAAAATTTCATATCAGCACATTTTTCTAAATGATAATTAAATATAATTGCTGAATTGAAATTAGTCCTTTCATTGTGTTGATAATGAACAGTGGTACTTTTTTTAGCGCGGGAAGCTTGTTTATAATTTAACCCAGCTTCTTCAAATGCTTCCTTACAAAAATTTTGCTCAATTGATAGTTCTATTGGTTGACCACCAGCAATTAAATTATCATAAAAGCCTGGGAACTTGTCTAGTTTATAAGATCTTTTTGCAAGATGAATAATTGTTGAATTCTTGAATCTACTCCAAACATTACAATGTACTCCGTATGCTGGAAATCCAAATTTTGATAGAAACTTTCTTGCAATAATGAATTTTCTTCCACTACAAAATTTTTTTTTGTGATCAAACTTTAGCTTTGGTTTTAAAGATTCAAAATCAAAAATTGGACAATATTCAAATTCTTTCTTACTTAGCCTAAACTGATTTGTAAAATCAATTATTTTACTAATATTAACATGTTTACACGGAACTTTAATGTCAGGAATGCTTTGTAATGTTGAGATGTGCACCCATCCAATATTTTTATTATTAAACTTTATTGGGGTATATTCGGAAAGATCAAAATCATTAATCTGTCTTAATATATCAATAGATAAATCTAAAGTTTTTTTTTTACTCATTTAGTAGTATGTCTCTTTAATAATTTTAGTTATTTGTTTCATTATTTCTTCAATTTTAAAATCCTTAGGCGTAAAAACTTCTTTTACACCAAAAGATTTTAATTTCCTTTCATCAGACGGAGGAATTATTCCTCCCACAATGACAGGAATTTTTGCAAAATTATTCTTTTTTAAAAGGTTCATTATTACTTTTACAAGATGAATGTGCGATCCAGAGAGTATGGATAAGCCAATTATGTGAACGCCCTCTTCTACTGCGGCAACAACTAATTGTTCTGGTGTTGATCTTATTCCATCGTAAACCACTTCCAAGCCGATGTCTCTTGCTCTAACTGCTATTTGTTCAGCTCCATTAGAGTGACCATCAAGACCGGGTTTTCCAACTAACATCTTAGGACGTCTTTTAAGTTTGGAAGTTATTTTACTAATCTCTTTTTGAATTTCATGTATTTCTGAGTCTTTCGATCTGGTTTTAGAAATATGAGAAGATACTATTCCTGTTGGAGCTCTGTATTCTCCAAATACTTCTCGCATAACATTTGACCATTCTCCTGTTGTTACACCATGATGAGCACAATCAACGGAAATCTTCATAATATTTCCGCCATCAGTGGCAACTTCCTGTAATTTTTTAAGACACAGTAGAACCTTTTTGTTATTTCTTTTTTCTTTCCAAACTGTTACATTATTAATTTGAGATTTCTCAGCTTCATCATTTACTTTCATGAATCCACCGTCCTTTTCATTTACTAAAGGTGAATTTTCTCCCTCTGAAAAACAGTTCACACCAACAACTTTTTGTTCTCCTTGCTCTATATTCTTTTGTCTGTTTGTTTGCGATTCTACAAGTTGACTTTTAAGATAGCCACTTTCAATGGCTGGAATTAATCCTCCGATTTTATCTATTTTAGATAATTGATCGTTGGCAGATTTTTTCAAAAGTTTAATTTTTTCTTTTAACACTTTTGAGCCCTCAAATATATCTGAAAATTCCAACAAATCTGTTTCATATGCCATTATTTGTTGTAGCCTAAGACTCCATTGTTGGTCCCATGGTCGTGGAAGACCAAGAGCCTCATTCCAAGCTGGAAGTTGAACAGCTCTTGCTCTAGAATTTTTTGCTATAACAACTGGAAGCATTTGAATTAAAATTCTATAAACATTATTTTCAGGTTGTAATTCAGTTAAGCCGAGAGAATTTACTTGCATACCATACCTAAATCTTCTGTACTTTGGATCTGAAATCTTAAATCTTTTTAAACATATTTCGTTCCAAAGTTCAGTGAAACAAGCCATTTTTGCGGTTTCTGTAACGAATCGCATTCCTGAATTAACAAAAAAACTTATTCTACCAACAATCTTTTCGAACAGGGATTTTTCAATCTTTTCAGAATTATTTAAATATTCTAAAACTCCAATTGCTGTAGCCAAAGCAAAAGATAATTCTTGTTCAGGCGTTGCTCCTGCTTCTTGCAGGTGATACGAACAAATATTTATTGGATTCCATTTGGGTATTTCTTTGGTTGTATATTTAATAACATCTGTTGTTAGCTTTAAACTAGGTTCAGGGGGAAAAATGTAAGTGCCTCTTGATAAATATTCTTTTGTGATATCATTTTGTGTGGTACCAGCAAGAAGCTTTTTATCAACACCCTGCTTCTCAGCTGTAGCAATATACAATGCAAGAAGCCATGGAGCTGGAGCATTTATGGTCATTGAAGTATTCATTTTTTCTAAGGGTATTTTGTTAAAAAGAGTTTGCATATTTCCAACATGGCTTATTGGAACGCCTACTTTACCTACTTCACCTTTTGAAAGAATATGGTCTGAATCATATCCTGTTTGAGTAGGTAAATCAAAAGCAACAGATAATCCTGTTTGACCTTTTTTTAAATTTTCTCTGTAAAGTCTGTTTGATGCTGACGCTGAGGAATGCCCAGCATAAGTTCTAATCATCCATGGTTTGTCTTTAACTTTATTCATGTTTTTTAAATAATATTATTTTTAACAGCTAACAAGAAATTATCATTTATTTTTTAATTTTAAGTGGTATAAATTATTTTAGAATATCATAGGATCCATTATGACTGCAAAGAAAATTTACGAGATTGGTGAAATACCAAATTTAGGTGAAGTGCCCGAAGAAATGTATGCATGGGTCATAAGAGAGAATAGATTAGGTGTGCCAGAGAATGCCATGCAAATTGAGAAGATGCCAGTTCAGAAACCGGGTAAAGACGAAGTTCTTGTGATGGTTATGGCTGTCGGAATAAATTATAATAATGTTTGGGCGTCTCAAGGCATTCCAATTTCAGTTATTGGAAAAGATACGGGGTATCACATAGGAGGTTCTGATGCATCTGGAATTGTTTGGGCAATTGGGGATAATGTTAAAAGATGGAAAGTTGGTGATGAGGTTATTATCCATTGCAACAGAGACGATGGAGACGATGAGGAATGTAATGGTGGTGAGCCAATGTATTCCAAATCTCAAAGGATATGGGGATACGAAACAAATGATGGCTCATTTGCTCAGTTTACAACAGTTCAGTCCCGACAATTACTAAAAAAACCTGACCATCTTTCATGGGAAGAAAGCGGCTGTTACACTTTAACATTAGCAACTTCTTTTAGAATGCTTTTTGGTCATCCACCTCACGCTTTGAAACCTGGGATGAACGTTTTGGTTTGGGGTGCATCTGGTGGTATTGGAAGCATGGCAGTGCAGATATGTAAGGCAGTTGGCGCTAATGCAATTGGAATAATTTCTGACGATGAAAAAATCCCATTTGTTAAGGAACTTGGCGCAGTTGGTGTGCTCAACCGAAAAAATTATAATTGTTTTGGTCAACTGCCAGATGTCAAAGATCAGTCTGAATATTCTAAATTTATTAAAAACTGCAGAGTTTTAGGAAAAGATATTTGGGATATCACTGGTAAAAAAGATGTAGATATAGTTTTTGAACACCCTGGAGAATCAACTTTTCCAGTGTCATGTTATTTGGTAAAGACAGGAGGAATGGTTGTAATTTGTGCTGGAACATCAGGGTACAATTTAACAATGGATGCACGTTATGTGTGGATGAGACAAAAAAGAATTCAAGGAAGCCACTTTGCGAACTTATTTCAAGCCAATCAAGCCAATGATATGATGATTAACAAGTTAATTAAACCTTTGATGTCTGAGTGTTTCGAATGGACTGAAATTCCTGCTGCTCACACCAAGATGATGAACAATAAACATCTTCCTGGAAATATGGCCGCTTTAGTTCAAGCAAAAAAGACTGGAATGAAAAGCTTTAATGAATTATAAATATACTTGAATAAGAAATAATAACCATTAAATATAAAGATTATGGATAGCTCAGTTAATATAAATTCAGAGATAATTAATTTTAAACAATACCTTTTATCCAATACAGATATTTTAAAAGATATACTCTCTAAACTTGAAAAAGTTTCCACCAAATCAAGGGAAGCATTTAAATCTGCTTTAACAAAAGACAATAGAATTGACAACCAGTTGTTAGAAATAAACCAGTCAAAAACACACGGATTTGCTTGGTTTGATACATACAGAATAGGTCTTAGAGAGACACTAAATTGGTTTACTCGCTTAAACAACGATAATAAATCTTCAGAAATTGACGCCGCCGTCACACTTTTTGCATTCGCTGAATATTTAATGCAAATGAGAAATGGTATTATGATGAGCCAATCGGAAATAGTTAGACCATCAGATCTTCATTTAGATGACAACGACTTTGAATTCATGAATGATGATTCAGTTAGAGATCTTTTAGAAATCGGCCTTTCTGACAAAATTAAAACCGTAATTGTTGATTCTCTTGATAAAGATATTCATCCAAGCTTAGGACTAAACGATGAGACTCTCGATATGATCCAAGATCAATTTAAAAAGTTTACAGAGGAAGAAATTTTACCTCATGCTAATGAATGGCATCTAAAGGACGCATTGATTCCTGATGATGTTCTTAAGAAAATGGCTGAGCTTGGGGTATTTAGTATAGCAATACCTGAAAACTATGGTGGATTGGGAATGGGCAAAGTCGCAATGTGTGTTGTTACAGAAGAACTTTCAAGAGGTTTTCTAGCTGCAGGATCCCTGGGTACTCGTGCTGAAATTGCTGGTGAATTAATAAGGCTAGGTGGTACAGAAGAACAGAAAAAAAAATATCTACCTGAAATCGCTTCGGGAAACATTTTGACAACAGCCGTCTTTACCGAACCAAATACCGGATCAGATTTGGGTAGTCTTTCAACAAGAGCACAGCTACAAGGCGATGATTATATTATTAACGGAAATAAAACTTGGATAACACACGGTGCAAGGTCAGATTTAATGACAGTGCTCGCTAGAACAGACATGAATCAGAAGGGTTATAAGGGCTTGAGCATGTTTTTGGTTGAAAAACCAAGAGGGAATTGTGAAAAACCCTTCCCGATGGAAGGTATGTCAGGCAGTGAAATTGAAGTCTTGGGCTACAGGGGAATGAAAGAATACGAGATAGCCCTTGAAGATATAAAAGTTAGCAGGAAAAATTTATTAGGTGAACAAGAAGGCAATGGATTTAAACAACTTATGGAAACCTTTGAATCCGCTAGAATCCAAACAGCTGCAAGAGCGGTTGGTGTTGCACAAAACGCTCTTGAGCTCAGCTTGCAATATGCAAAGGATAGAAGTCAATTTGGTAAACAAATTCTTAAGTTTCCAAGAATATTTAATAAGTTAGCATGGATGGCAATGGAAACGACTGTTGCAAGACAAATTACCTTATTTTCCGCGAGAGAAAAAGATAATGATGCCAGATGCGATATTGAGGCAGGCATGGCAAAACTATTGGCCGCGAGAGTAGCTTGGAGTAACGCCGATAGTGCTTTGCAAATTCACGGTGGAAATGGTTATGCTCTAGAATATCCGATTAGTAGAGTTTTATGCGACTCAAGAATCCTTAATATCTTCGAAGGAGCAGCTGAAATTCAGGCTCAAATAATCGTAAAAGGGCTTTTAGCCAGATAATGGACTTCTTCCTTAACTTTATAATAGTAATATGTTTAATCACAACATTCATAGTACTTTTGATAGGATTATTCCATACAGCAAGATCTAACGAAGAAAATAATAAGATTAATCTGTTCATGAGGTATAGAGTAGCAATACAATTCGTGACACTTACTATTTTAACGGTTGCCCTTTTCTTAAAATCCTAGGAGATATATTGGTAAAACTTGACAAAATTTATACTCGCGGGGGGGATAAAGGTGTAACAAGTTTAGGGGACGGTTCAAGAGTTCAAAAGAGTAACATAAGAATTAAAGCTTACGGAGACATAGACGAAGCAAACTCATCATTAGGAATTTGCGTATCCTTCTCAAATAAAAATTTAAAAAAAACACTTCTGGAGATTCAAAATCATCTTTTTGATATAGGAGCCGATTTATGTTTTCCTGAAAAATCAAAAAAATACGTTACAATATCAAGCGATAAGATTGATTTTCTAGAAAATGAAATTGATAATATGAACAGAGATTTAGATAAATTGCAGTCATTCATTCTTCCTGGAGGGAGTCAGATTTCCTCCTTTCTACATTTATCAAGATCTCACGTAAGAAGAGCAGAAAGATCAATTATAGAGTTAAATAATAAAGAAAAAGTAAGTACCGATATAATTAAATATGTAAATAGGCTTTCCGATTTTCTTTTCGTAGCTGCAAGGTTTGAGAATAAAAAAGATGGTGATATACTTTGGATTCCAAATAAAAAGTAATTAAGGAAAAAGTTATGAAAGCACTAGTTTGTGTAAAAAGAGTTATTGATTACAATGTTAAGATTAGAGTAAAATCTGATAAGTCAGGAGTTGAAACAGATAATGTCAAGATGTCTATGAACCCTTTCGATGAGATCGCAGTTGAAGAAGCTATAAGATTGAAAGAGAAAAATCAAATCCAAGAAGTAGTTATATTGTCAATAGGAACTGATAAATCTCAAGAAACAATCAGATCGGGGCTTGCAATGGGTGGTGACAGAGGTATTTTAGTAAAAACGGAGAAAGATCAACTAGAACCTCTTACTGTCGGCAAAATAATCAAATCTGTTTCCGATAAAGAGAAACCAGATCTTATAATACTAGGAAAACAAGCAATTGACGATGATTGTAATCAGACAGGTCAGATTGTAGCGACCTTATTAGAATTTCCTCAAGCGACTTTTGCTTCGGAATTAAAAAAGAATAATGATAACACTCTTGAAGTTACAAGAGAGGTTGATGGTGGTCTAGAAACTGTAAAAATTAATATTCCGTGTGTAGTAACAACAGATCTTCGCTTAAACGAACCTAGATATGCATCTTTACCAAATATTATGAAAGCAAAACAAAAAAAAATTGATGTTCTTGAAATTGGAAGCTTTGATATAGATATTAAAGATAGACTACAAATTTTGGAAGTAAACGAACCTCCGGAGAGAAAGCCAGGTATTAAGGTTGATGACGTTGACTCTCTTGTTGAGAAACTTAAAAATGAGGCAAAAGTATTATGAAGGTTTTAGTAATAATAGAACATGATAATGAAACTGTAAAACAATCCAGTTTTTCTACAATCTCTGCAGCTAAAGAGATAAGCGATTCGATTGAGGCGATAGTACTTGGTCAAGGGATAGACTCTGTAATTAATGAACTCAAAAAATCTGACCATCTAAAAAAAATTTATAAAATAGATAACGAATTATTTCAAAATCCTTTAGCTGAAAACTTATCCAAAGCGATACATAAGTTTACAGAAGGATCTGATTACACACACATACTTTCACCATCAAGTACTTTCGGAAAAAATATGTCGCCAAAACTTTCAGCTCTTATGGATGTTCAACAGATTTCTGATATTACTAAAATTATTAGCGATGATACGTTTGAGAGACCAATTTATGCAGGAAATGCTATTGCCAAAGTAAAGTCTAATGATCCCATAAAGATTATTACTGTTAGACCAACATGTTTTGAACCTTGTGCTTTAAATTCAAGCGTTGATGTTGAAAGTTTAGAAACTAATCTTGATAAAAATAACTTAATTAGTTTTGTTAGTTATGACAAATCTAAATCAGACAGACCAGAATTAACAAGTGCCAAAATAGTAATTTCAGGTGGAAGAGGTATGCAAAATGGAGAAAACTTCAGACTTTTAGAGGGTATAGCTGACAAATTAGGCGCTGCTATGGGTGCTAGTCGAGCGGCAGTCGATGCTGGTTTCGTTCCTAATGATTGGCAAGTTGGTCAAACTGGAAAAATAGTAGCACCAGATCTTTACATTGCTGTTGGAATTTCAGGGGCTATCCAACATATTGCTGGAATTAAAGATTCAAAATTTATTGCCTGTATTAATAAGGATGAAGAAGCTCCAATCTTTAACTTTTCTGATTATGGGCTAGTAGGCGATCTTTTTGAGCTTTTACCTAAGCTAGAAGAGAAATTATAGCAAGTTTTTAAGCTCTCTCAGAAGTTCTTCATTTAACCAATCGATATAACCTACTACTCTAGATAGTTCATAGGGACCTTCATTGATAATTAAAGTTGTTGGCATTACTTTGACACCTAGTTGTTTTGTTAAATTAAGCTTTTTATCGATATATGTTTGAAAATCCTCTAGATTATTTTTTTTTAAGAAATTGGGGATAACTTTCGTTGGGTTTGCATCAACCGAAACAAAAATTACTTCTATTTCATTTTCAAATTTTTTTTCTAACTTAATTAGATCCGGGATTTCTTTAATACATGGTGGACACCATGTCGCCCAAAAGTTTATTAAAATTAGTTTTTTTGTTTTTAATTTATCCGCAACTTTAATTTTTTGACCATTCAAGGATTGTAAATCAAAAAAATTTATTTTTTTGGGCGGATTTTGTAATAATAGTTGATTGTTCTCATATGAATAAGATAGATTTGTAATAATTAAAAATATAATAAAAGTAAAATTTTTCATATACATATAATAACATAGATGAAAAAAACGACAAATTTAGTTTGGGGTGGAAGATTTGAGTACGATTCATCGAACCTTTTAAAAAGAATTAATAATTCAATTAGCTTTGATTATAACTTGGCTGATGAGGACATAAAATTAAATAAGTCATATGCTAAATCTTTATTTAAAGCAAAAATACTAAGTTTGAATGAATTAAAAAAAATCAATGTTGCATTGGATGAAATACAGCTGGAAATAAAAGATAAAAAATTTAAGTTTGTCGATGATTATGAAGATATTCATATGAATATTGAAATGGCACTAAAAAAAAGAGTAGGAAGGTTAGCGGGAAAACTCCATACTGGAAAATCGAGAAACGACCAAGTTGCTACCGATGTAAAGCTTTGGACCAAAGAAAAGATAAAAAATGTAATAAAAAAGCTAAAAAAAATTCAAAAAACAATTATTAAAAAATCCGAATCGAATCTAAATGTTATAATGCCAGGATTTACACATTCACAAAACGCTCAACCGATTTTATACTCTCATTATTTAATGTCTTTTTTTGAAATGTTTGAGAGAGACAAAAAAAGAGCTAAACACCTTTTGAAAAATATTGATGAGTGCCCCCTTGGATCCGGAGCATTGGCTGGTACAAACTTTTCTGAAATTGATAGGAAGGCTTTGGCCCAAAACTTAGGCTTTAAAAAACCAACTGAAAATTCCCTAGATAGTGTGTCAGACAGAGATTTTGTGATAGAGTTCTTATGTTTGTTATCAATCTTAAGTATGCATTTTTCTAGAATATCAGAAGATTTCATTATATGGTCAGGAAGTGCCTATGAATTTTTAAAGTTTCCGGAAAACTTGTGTACAGGATCGTCAATTATGCCGCAAAAAAAAAATCCCGATGCGGCTGAACTTGTTAGATCAAAGTGTGGACGAATTTATTCTTCACTATTAAATTTACTTATTATACAAAAAGGACTACCAAGTGGTTATAGCAAAGATCTTCAGGAAGATAAGGAACCATTATTTGATGCTTTCAGAACTATCGATTTACTACTTGATATTATTAATGAGATGATTGACTCAGTAACAATAAATAAAGTTAAAATGTATAATCTCTCCCAAAAGGGTTATATGACTGCCACAGATCTTGCTGATTGGATTGTAAAAAAAACAGACTACACTTTTAGAGAAGCGCATAATATAACTGGGAAGATAGTATTGATGGCAGAAAAGAAAAAAAAACTTTTAAGTGAGTTGTCTTTGGAAGAATTTAGACTTGTAGAACCAAAAATAAGTAAGGATATATTCAACTACGTGTCACTAGAAAGTTCTGTTTCAAGAAAAAATTCTTACGGTGGAACGAATATTAACCAAGTTTTAAAGGCAATTAAAAGAGCCAAAAAAAAAATCTAATGCAGAATAAAGTTTTTGTTAAATTAATAATTTTTTTTTGTTTAATATTTTTTATGTCTTGCGGTAAAAAATCTAATCTAGAAAAATATCCTGGAAGTGAAAATCCAAGAAACTATCCAAATGATGATTAAAGTTTCAGAATATAACAAATTTCTCTCTTACAATAAAAATAAACTCTTTTTGGAGGATATTCCCTTAGAAAATTTGGGAGACAAATTTGATACCCCTTTATTTTGCTATTCCGTTTCACAAATTGAACATAACTTTATAGAATTGCAAAGAGCTTTTAAAAAAGTAAAACCTCTAATTTGTTATGCTCTAAAGGCAAATTTCAATAGTAACATTATAAAAATTTTGTCAAATCTAGGATGTGGAATAGATGTTGTTTCTAATGGCGAGTTGCAAAAATCTTTAAAAAATGGAGTTGATAATCAAAAAATTGTTTTTTCCGGTGTTGGAAAAACCAATAAAGAAATTGAAATAGCCATAAAAAAAAATATTAAACAAATTAATGTCGAAAGTATTGAAGAATTAGATGAAATTGCAATCATATGTAAAAGATTAAATAGAACAATAAATATTTGCTTAAGAGTAAACCCTGATGTGGACGCAAAAACTCATGAAAAAATATCAACAGGTCGCTCTGAAGATAAATTTGGTATATCAGACAAAAAAGTTTATGAGATTTTTAAAAAGTATAAAACAAATAAATTTATAAAAATTATTGGTTTATCAGTCCACATTGGTTCTCAAATTGTACTATTAGCGCCATTTTATAAGGCATTTAAAAAGATTAAATTACAAATATTAAAACTAAAAAAAGAAGGATTTGAAGTTTCTTCACTAGATTTGGGAGGTGGTGTCGGAATAAAATATAACGATAAAAACAAAATTTTTGATATTAGATCTTATGCTCAAGTTATAGACGAGTTATTTTCAGATTTAAATATAGAAATAATAATTGAGCCAGGAAGATATTTAGTGGGGGCCTCTGGAATAATCCTATCTAGAGTAATAAGAACGAAATCAGGAAAAAATAAAGATTTTGTTATTATCGATGCGGGAATGGATAATCTCATCAGACCGGCTTTGTATGGAGCAGAACATAAAATTATTCCAGTCAAAAAAAAAGCGGAAACAAATCTGAAAAGTTACGACGTTGTTGGACCTATATGCGAGACAAGTGATGTTTTTATTAAAAAAATGAAAATTCACAGATTAAATTCAGATGATTTAGTTGTAATATGTTCGACTGGAGCATATAGTTCTTGTATGGCATCAAACTATAATTTAAGAAAACCAGCAAAAGAAGTATTTATAAAAAAAAAGAAATTTATTCTTTCAAATAGTTAATAATGAATGAAATTTTTTTCTTAAAAAACATTTCAATTTTTTCTAGAAAAAAAAAAATAGAAAATATAAATCTTAAAATTTTCCGCGGAGACTTTTTTGTAATAAAAGGGTCAAATTCAACTGGGAAATCGCTGCTACTTAAATTATTTTATTTAAAATTACTTCCTTCAAAAGGTTCTTTTTTTTTAAATGGAAAGAAAATAACAGAGAATTCTAAAAAAAAAATTATTGAAAATAGAAAAAAAATGGGAGTTATTCTTCAAAACGATTATCTAATACCTTTTTTTTCAGTCTATCAGAATATCGAATTAGCTAGTCAAATTCAAAACCTAAAAACAAATTTTGCTCAGAGAATGAATGAGATTTCCGAGTGGTTGGATTTAAATGACATCCAAAAAGAGAAAATTGTTAATTTATCTAACAGTCAAAAACAAAAGGTTGTAATTGCAAGAGCTTTAATAAATAATCCAAATATTATAATAGCCGATCAACCTGAAACTTTCTTAGATGAAGTATCTAAGAAAAAAATTTTCTATTTATTGGAGTATTTAAGTAAATTAGGATCAACAATTATTATAACTACAAATAAAGACATAAATATAAAAAAGTCTCATAAAATACTACAATTGAATTGAAAATTCATGGTATATTTTCAAGAAATTTTAAAAAAGACTCTTCTTAAGCAAGAAGAAAAATTTTTTCACGGCTTATCATTTATTATTATAAGTTTAATAGCTATACATATATCTATTTATTTCAATTTTTATAAATTCTCAAGTAATTGGTTAGAGTTGGAATCAAAAAAAACTACATTTATTATCAGTAATTCAATTGACGAAAAAAAAATACCACTTGATGTTACAGAACAAATAACCAGTTATCTTGCAAGTAACTCAGAGAAGGTAGAGTTCACTGTGATTGATAATAACCTTATTAAAGATAGCTTGGGATTGACAAACTTTACAGATATGTCCGGACTAAGTCTACCATTCATCTTTCAAATAGTTACGGATGATAAATATGTTTTAGATGAAGTGTATACATCTGTAATAAGTATTTCAGAAAATAGGTTAATAGAAAAATATTCTCATGAAGATCAGCTTTTTGAGATTTCATCTTTTATGAACAGAATTAAACTAATTATATTTATGATGTGTCTAGTAATAATTACTCTATTTGCATTTTTGGTCATGAATATTGTAAAAGCTGCTCTGGTTAGCAATTTTAAATTTTTAGAAATGTTACAGATAATGGGGGCAAGTAGCTTTGACTTATCAAAAAATATTTCACAAAGCATTGTAAAAAAAATAGTTCCAGGAGCTATTCTTAGTACAATATTTGTTTATTTATTGAGTATTTTGCTAATAAAATTATTTGGCGTAAATTTTGATTTTTTTGATTCTTCATTTTTTATAGAAATAAATATTAGCACATTTATTATATTGATATTGTTTATTGTGATATTTTTAATTTTATTACTATTTTTTTTAATGTCTTATTTGTTTTATTTTTTTGAGAAAAGATTTTTTGATAAATTTTAAAAAGATTTTTATTTTTTTGGTTTCTATCAAAGTGATTGCTTTGATTTGGTGGTTAATATTGATCTTCAATACGTTTCCGAAAAAATACTATTTTACAAATTTAGTATCAAGTAAATATAACTCGGCGATAATTGTATTAACGGGTGGAAAAGGAAGAATTGAAAAAGGAATTGATCTTTACAAAAATGGTCATGGTAGTTTTTTATTTATCTCAGGCGTATTTCATGAATCTGAATTGGAAATAAAGCAACAAATTGAAAGACAGGTTTTTAACCATAACTGTTGTGTAGTTTATGATAAAAATGCAACGAGCACACTTGAAAACGCACTTGAAGTAAAAAATTGGTTGGCAGAGAATCCAGAAATTGAAAATTTAATCTTGGTGAGTTCTTATTATCATCTCCCAAGAAGTTTTATAATTTTTAGCAATACTATAGGAGAAAAAAAAATTTTTCTTTCCCCAGCAGAATATAAATTAAAAGTGAATAATAATCTTTTTTTTCACATAAAATTAATATTTCTAGAATTCGTCAAAGTCATTTATACGATAATTTCTTTAATATGAGATTTTTAAGAAGCTTTACCTTTTATATTTTTTTTTATACTGGAACAATATTTTTTTTCTTAATTTTCTCACCTGTCTGGCTATTTACTAGAAACTTTGTTGTAACACTCTGTACTTTTTGGACAAAATCAGTAATAAAACTCTCAGAATTAATTCTAGGAATAAAATATGAAATAAAAGGGATTGAAAATATCCCTAAGTCTGGTTCTTTTGTTGTAGCAAGTAATCATCAATCAGCATGGGAAACCTTCTTTCTTGGCTCTCTTTTTCCAGGTTCAATTTTCATACTTAAAGATGAACTAAAGAAAATTCCAATATTTTCTCAGTACTTCAAAAAACTCGGATTTATATTTGTTAAAAGAGAAAAGGCATTTGATTCGCTAAAGATTCTATTAAAATCTGTAAGAAAATTAATCTTACAAAATAATAGTATTTTCATCATTTTTCCTGAGGGAACAAGAATCAAGCCTGGAGACAGAATAAAATTAAATTCAGGAGTTTTTGCCATACACAAATTTTCAGGTTTACCTATTCTTCCAATCAAACTTAACTCTGGAAAGTATTGGATTAATAAAAAGTTTAATAAAAAGAAAGGTACAATTATGATTAAAATCTTTCCAACTATAAATAAAGAAGATGATAAAGAAAAAGTTATGACAAAACTTGCAAATTATTATTATCAATAAATAATTTCATATCCTTTTTTTAATAATAATATTTCTTATTTGTTTGGTTCTTTTGAGCAATCTAAATATTTGGGAATATTCTTCATCTTCTAACAGTTTTTTTATTTTTTCTATATCTTTTAAAAAAAGAGAAAGAGTATCTTTTAAAAATCCTTTATTTTTTAGAAAAATATCAGTCCACATTTTTGGATCTGAAGAACCTATTCTTGTAAAATCTTTAAATCCGCCAGCAGCAAAATTTATTAATTCTTTCTTTTTCTTTATATTAAGATTGAAAGCTGTTCCTACGATTGTGAATGCAATTAAATGAGGCAAATGAGATGTTATTGACATTATCTTATCATGTTCATTTATTTTCATTGTAGCAACTTTCATCCCCACTCTTTTCCAAATTTGACTTATAATTCGCACTGATTTTTTATTACTGCCAATAGGCGTTAAAATACACCACTTATCTTCAAAGAGGCTATTGAAAGCATTTTTGGCTCCAGAATGTTCTGTTCCAGCTATTGGATGACCAGGAACTAGAGAAAATTTTTTATCGTTAAGTTTAAGAGTTTTTTTTTCAAAAATATTTTTTACAGACCCAACATCTGAAATAATTTGATTCTTTTCTGTATAGTCCGATAATTTTTTTACAATGTTATCGATTAAACTTACAGGAGTACAAATAAAAATAATAGAGCTTTCTTTTATTCTTTTATCTATTGTGGCTCTTCTTTCATCAATAGCTTTGAGTAAGTAAGCATTACGAAGATTTTTTTTAGATTTATCAATACCAATGATCTTTTCACATATTTTTTTTCTTTTTAAGGCGAGTCCAAGTGAAGCTCCAATAAGTCCGGGGCCAATAATTGTGATTTCTTTATGCATTTTTTTTGTTAATTGAATTTCTTAATTCCCTTAAGAACTTTTTTAGATCATTGTTTGACCCTATTGAAACTCTAAAAAACTGTTTCATTCCATAATTAGTTAAGTCTCTAACTAAAATTCTTTTCTTTTTTAGAAAACTTATAATGTCTTTTTTAGAGTATTTCTTTTCGTCGACCTTTATAAGAACGAAATTTGCAAAACTTTCAAATGATTCAAGACCAATCTTTTTAATTTCAGTAGGGAGAATTTTTCTCCATTTATCATTGTGAATTATGGACTTTCTCAAAAATTCTTTTTCTCTCAATATCAGAGTCCCTATATTTTGTGAAAGTGTATTAACATTAAATGGTCCTCTTACTTTTTCCAAAAGCTCAATTATTTTTTCATTTGAATACGCCCAACCCAGTCTCAGTCCAGCCAATGCAAAAATTTTAGAGAAAGTTCGAGTAACAATAATATTTGGAAATTTATTTATTAAATCAATTCCATCTGTGTATCTTTTGTCTGTAATAAATTCAGAGTATGCACCATCTAAAACTACTATTATATTTTGAGGTACTTTGTGTAAAAATTTTAAGAGCTCTTCTTTGTAAATTATCGTTCCTGTTGGATTATTCGGGTTTGCTATAAAAATTATTCTTGTTCGCTTGGTAATTCTTTTAAGAATATTATTACATGAAATCTTGAGCTTTTCTGATTTTGCAGTAACAACATTGCAACCAGAAGCTCTTGCAATTATTGGATAGTACGTAAACCCAAACTCACTACAAATTACTTCTCCTCCTTCTTTTGAAAATGTTTGTGCAATTACTGCCAACACGTCGTCTGATCCGTTGCCACAAATTATATTTTTAACTTTCAATTTAAAAGTTTTTGCTAATTGATTTTTTAATTGATTACAATCACCATCAGGATACAGATTTGATGAAAGAACTATATTATTTGCCCTAGTAATTACGTTTCTTGGAATTTTAAAAGGCGACTCATTTGAAGAAAGTTTAGATATTTTGTCTTCTTTGTTTATGCTTAATGATTCGCCTGGTATGTATTTTTCTATTTTATTTATTGAGGGTTTTACTATGTCCTTAAAATTAAAACTAACCATAAATTTTTACTTTCAAAATAAAATTATTTTGACTACTTAATCAACATAGTTATGATGCGTTTTAAGTCAAATAAATTAATATAAAATTAAATGAAATCTTTAATTCTAACTGATAAATTTAAAATTAAAAATTCAATTAAACTCGATTCTGGAGAATATATAGATTCATGCGAGGTTGCTTTTAAAACTTTTGGAGAATTAAATAAAAAAAAAACCAATGCAATTTTAGTTTGCCATGCATTATCTGGTGACCAGTTTTGTTCAGAAATCAATCCATTTACAATGAAAAAAGGGTGGTGGAACATTTTAATTGGACCTGGAAAAGTTATAGATACGAACATCTTTTTTGTGATATGCAGCAACGTTCTTGGTGGATGCATGGGAAGCACTGGTCCATCATCAATCAATCCTAATACCAAAACAAATTATGGATTAAAATTTCCAGTCATTACCATTTCAGATATGGTTAAAGTACAAGAAAAACTAGTTTCAGCACTGGGCATAAAAAAATTATTTGCAGTAATTGGTGGTTCAATGGGCGGTATGCAAACCTTAGAGTGGGCCACTAGATTTAGCAGTAAAGTTAATGTTGCAATTCCAATCGCTACATCTTACAGGCATTCTGCTCAAAATATAGCATTTCACGAAATTGGAAGACAAGCTATTATGGCTGATCCAGTCTGGAACAAAGGAAACTATTATAAAACAAAAAAGGAACCTAAAGGGGGATTGTCGGTTGCTAGGATGATAGCTCATATAACATATTTATCAGAGCATGCTCTTCAGAGAAAGTTCGGAAGAAACCTTCAAAATAGTAATTTCTTTTCTTTTAATTTTGATACTGATTTCCAAATTGAAAGCTACTTAAAGCATCAGGGAAGTTCATTTGTAGAAAGATTTGATGCTAATAGTTATCTTTATATAACGAAAGCAATGGACTACTTTGATTTGTCTGCAAGAAATGGTGGTCTTTCAAGAGTTTTTAAAAATTCAAATGTGAATTTTTGTTTTTTTACATTTACATCAGATTGGTTGTTTCCAACCTCGGAAACAAAGACAATAATAAAGTCATTAAACAGTTCAAACTCTTTAGTAAGTTTTGTGGAAGTTAAAACAGATAAGGGGCACGATGCATTTCTCTTAGAAGAACCAGAGTTTCACGCAACTCTTAAAGGTTTTATAGAGGGACAGATTGGAAAGCATGGAATATGAAAAAAAATTTAAGAAATGATCTATTCGTAATTTCTAAGTTGATAAATGATAAAGAAAAAATATTAGATGTTGGGTGTGGAACTGGGAATCTTTTGGATTTTCTTTTAAAAACAAAAAAAGCTGACTGCAGAGGAATTGAGATAAGTCAATCAGGAGTAAATGAGTGTGTTAAGAAAGGATTGTCAGTTATCCAAGGAGACGCTAACTATGATTTAGATGATTATCCTAATAATGCATTTAGTACTGTGATTTTAAGTCAAACAATTCAAGCAATGATTTTTCCTGATGTTGTTATAAAAAATTTAATACGGATCGGAAGGAGAGCTATAATTTCATTTCCAAATTTTGGGTACTGGAAAGTTAGGAGAGATTTATTAGTAGGAGGCAAAATGCCAAAAAACAATATCCTTCCTTATGAATGGTTTGATACACCAAATATTCATTTATGCTCATCTAAGGATTTTCAAATATTTTGTGAAAAAAATAAAATAATAATAGAAAAGTTTATTTGTCTTAGTGAAAAAGGAAATCAAATGAAAACAAATTATTTTTCAAATTTATTTGCGTATCAAGTAATATTTTGTGTTTCAAAAAAAAAAAAAGTTGATAAAAATAAGTTGTGTTAGAAATAATTCAAATTCCGTTATTATCAGATAACTATTCATATATAATTATAGACAAAAATACTAACACGACTGGTTGTATTGATCCGTCAGTTGCAAAGAACGTTGTAAATATATTAAAGAAAAAAGGAATTGGTCTCGATTTCATTTTGAATACTCATCATCATCATGATCACGTTGGTGGAAATAAAGAGCTCAAAGAAATCTATAACTGCAAAATTATTGGATGCTTCAATGATCAAAAAAGAATTCCAGGAATAGATATTAAATTGAAAGATAATGAAAATTATAATATTGGTGACAGCTTATTTAAAGTGATTAACACACCAGGTCATACAATTGGGCATATTTGCTTTTATTTTATGGATCAAAATTTTTTATTTTGTGGAGATACAATTTTCTCATTAGGTTGTGGAAGACTTTTTGAGGGTTCATATGAACAAATGACAGAATCAATTTTAAAAATTCGTTCTTTGCCTGATTGTACTAAAATATTTTGTGGGCATGAGTATACGGAATCAAACGCAAAATTTGCAGAGTTTCTTGATTCTGGAGATGACTTGTTAAAAAAGAAAGTATCTCAAATAAAAAGAGATAGGTCGATGTCAAAACCAACGGTTCCAACATTACTGAAAGAAGAGAAAATGTTTAATCCATTTATGAAGTTTGACAACTCACAGTATTTAGATTCTATAAAAATTGAAAACATTTCAGATGTAGAAAATTTCAAAAAGATCCGGATTATGAAAGATAATTTTTAATCCATCCACAAGCCGCCATTTATAGATATAGTTGAACCATTAATATAATTTGCTTTATCTGAAACAAGATAACTTACCATTTCTGCGACTTCATCAGCTTCCCCTAATCTTTTATTCGGTATGGTTTCGATAATTGATTTTAAGATGTCTTCTCGGATGGCTGCGACCATCTCTGTATTGATGTAACCAGGACAGACTACATTAGAGGTAATACCCTTACTAGCACTTTCGAGTGCTAAAGACTTGGAGAAACCTATCAGAGCAGACTTTGTCGCTGCATAGTTCGTTTGACCAAACTGCCCCTTTTGTCCGTTCACAGATGAAATGTGGACTATTCTTCCAAAGCTATTTTCCCTCATTTTATTAATTACTAATGATGTCATATTAAAGACTGAATTTAAGTTAACATCAATAACTTTCTGCCAGTTATCTTTACTCATTTTATGAAGCGGTGCGTCTCTGGTTATCCCTGCATTATTGATTAGAATATCAACATTCTTATAATCCTCATAAATTTGAGAAATAGATTTTTTACATTCATCAAAATTACCAACGTCCCACTTAACTACTTCGATATTATTTTCTTTAGAGAACGATCTAGCAGCATCGTCATTGCTTGCATAATTAGCAATTACCTCAAAGTTTGATGACTTTAATTTTTTGGATATTGACGCACCTATTCCTCTAGTACCACCTGTTACAATAGCTATTTTTGTCATTGTTTTCTTTCAACACACATTGCAACTCCCTGACCTCCTCCAATGCACAATGTTGCAATTCCCTTTGTTTTATTTTGTCTTTCAAGTTCGTGAATTAAAGTTACTAAGATTCTAGTTCCTGATGCTCCTATTGGGTGACCTAAAGCAATAGCTCCTCCGCTCACATTCACTTTATTCATATCCCATTTAAGTTCATTAGATACCGCTAAAGATTGGGCAGCAAAAGCTTCATTTGCTTCAATTAGGTCAAGATCATCCATAGACCATTTAGCTTCTTCAAGAGCTTTTTTTACAGCTGGTACAGGACCAATACCCATAATGGATGGGTCTACTCCGATTGTTGAAGATGACACTATGCTTACAAGTGGTTTCAATCCTAATTCATTGGCTTTGTCTTTTTTCATAACCAACACGGCTGCTGCTCCGTCATTTAATCCAGATGCATTACCTGCTGTTACGGTTCCTTCCTTATCAAAGACAGGTTTTAAAGATTTTATTTTTTCAAGTGTAGTTCCATGTCGAGGAAATTCGTCCGTATCAAACAATATTTCTTCTTTCTTTGATGTAATCTTTACTGAAGTTATTTCATTTTTAAAGTGATTGTTCTTTTGAGCATTTTCGGCCTTATTTTGTGAGTTTGTTGCGAATTTATCCTGTTCGTCTTTTGATATATTAAATTTTTCTGCAATATTTTCTGCAGTTGTTCCCATATGATAATTATTCATAGCACACCAAAGTCCGTCAACAATCATGCTGTCTTTGATTTTACCATCTCCCATTTTTAGTCCATTTCTTAGGTTTATTGTATGATGAGCATTTGACATGCTTTCTTGACCACCAGCAATTACAATTTCACTTTGACCAGACAATATTGATTGACAAGCTATCATAACTGATCTTAATCCAGATCCGCAAACTTGATTTATTGTAAGAGCACTCACTTTTTCAGGGAGGTTTGATAGCATGCATGTTTGCCTAGCAGGATTTTGTCCCGATCCACCTGTTAAAACTTGACCCATAATAATTTCATCAATTAAATCTTTTGAAATTTCTGACTCTGAAATTATTGAGTCTATAACTGAACTACCTAATTGAGGAGCTGAAAAGTTTGATAAACTCCCCATAAATTTCCCAATAGGAAGCCTTTTAGCAGTAGTTATAACTATTTCGTTCATATGAATTACCGATATGTAAATTTAATAACATAATAAATAAATTTAACAACAAAAATTACTTAAAGTAATGAATTGACAAAAAGTTCTTAACAAATATAAATTAAAATAAAAAGAACAGATAATAAGTATTTTGATGATAGCTATATTTGAAAATAGGGGCAAACAGTACAAAGCAAAAATAGGGGATTTTTTGAAACTTCCAAAAATCAGTACACTTAAAAAGAATGACAATGTTACTTTTGATAAAGTGATTTTTATTAAGGATGACAAAGGTCAAACAATTATAGGATCACCGTTAGTGAGTGGAGTTCAAATTATTTGTCAGGTTATCGAGCAGATTAGAGACAAAAAAATCATTGTTTTCAAAAAAAAAAGAAGACATAACTACAGAAGAAAGATTGGTCATCGCCAAGATCTGACACTCATAAAAATTAAAGAAATTAAAATGGCTAATCAATCTACCACACCTAAGAAAGACATTACTTCATCTAAGGAGAAAGTTAAATCTACCAAAGGGGAATCAAATGGCCCATAAAAAAGCAGGTGGAAGTACAAGAAACGGAAGAGATAGTGCAGGTAGAAGGCTTGGCGTAAAAAAATTTGGAGGCGAAGTCGTAGTACCTGGTAATATTATAATTAGGCAAAGAGGAACTAAATATCATCCTGGAAAAAACGTTTCCATTGGAAAAGATCATACTATTTTTGCAATTAAAGAAGGAGTGGTTTCTTTTGAAAAGAAATCTGGGAATAAATCCTTTGTAAATGTAGATCAAAAAAAATAAACTTATACGATGAAGTTTCTAGATGAAGCCAAAATCTACTTAAAGGCAGGTGATGGTGGCTCTGGCTGTGTAAGCTTTAGAAGAGAAAAATATATTGAGTTCGGAGGACCAGATGGAGGTGATGGGGGTTGTGGTGGAAATATTGTTTTTAAAGCTGTTACAAATCTTAACACATTAATTGACTTTAGATATAAACAGCATTTTAAGGCTCAACGAGGCAAGGATGGTGCAGGTAAAAATAGAACGGGAGCCGGTGGAGACGATCTAATAATTGAGGTCCCAGTGGGAACCGTAATTTTGTCTGAAGACAAAAAGCTAGTTATCAAAGACTTTACAAAAGAGTTGGATTCTTACATTATGATTCACGGTGGGATGGGTGGAAGAGGAAATGCTAGATTTAAATCTTCAACAAATCAAGCCCCAAGAAAGTTTGATGCTGGTATTGAAGGTGGAGATAAATGGATTTGGTTAAGGTTAAAATTAATTGCTGATGTAGGTTTAGTAGGTTTGCCAAATGCTGGTAAATCCACTCTTCTCAAGATATTGTCGAATGCAAACCCAAAAATAGCAAATTATCCCTTTACTACTCTGAAACCGCAACTAGGTATTTATAGATGTAATCAAAAGGATGTTGTATTCGCCGACCTACCAGGATTGATAAAAGGAGCTGCAAATGGGGTGGGTCTTGGTCTTAATTTTCTTGCACATATTGAAAGATGTAAAATGTTCTTGCATGTTTGTGACGTATCAACTGGTAATATCAAAGAAATTGCTAATAACTACAGAATAATCAGAGATGAAATAAAAGCTTATAATGCATTGACCTTAGAAAAAAAAGAAATCGTTCTTTTGAGTAAATGTGATTTAATTGAAAAGAAAAATATCAAAAAATTAAAATCATTGCTTCAAGAATTAACTTCTTCAAGGATTATTGCAATATCAAGTCATACAAATCTAGGAATACAAGAACTAAAAGAATCTTGTGTGAACTCAATCTAATGAATAATTTATCAATCTTAAATGCAAAAAAAGTGGTAATAAAAATAGGATCATCATTGTTAGTTTCTAATAGTAAATTTAATTCAAAATGGTTAGAGACGTTTATAGAAGATTTAATTTTCCTCAAAAATAAAAATATTGATATTCTAATTGTTGCATCCGGCTCAGTTTCATTAGGTAAGGTCTATTTGAATATAGAAAAAAAAAAGCTTAGGATTCATGAAAAACAAGCTTGTGCCGCATGTGGACAAGCAATTCTGATGAATAATTTCAAAAAAACATTTGAGAAAAAAAAGTTACCCGTAGCACAAATCCTTCTTACCTATTCTGATACTGAAGACAGGAAAAAAAGTCTGAACTCAAAAGAAACCATCTTTGAATTGTTTAAATGTAATGTAATTCCAATTGTAAATGAAAATGATTCCGTTGCAGTAGATGAATTAAAATTTGGAGATAACGATAGACTTGCTGCAAGAGTTGCTCAGATAATAGATGCAAACGTTTTAATACTTCTTAGTGATGTGGACGGATTGTTCACCGTTAACCCAAAAAAAAACAATAATGCAATGCTAATTAGAGAAGTGGAGAAAATTAATAAGACAATATATGACATGGCTAGTACAGAAACCAATAATCATGGAACTGGCGGGATGTATACAAAGATAGAAGCAGCCGAGATTGCATCTGAATCTGGCTGCGATACAATAATTTGTAGAGGAACAAAAAAAAACCCAATTAGCGAATATTTAAAAAAAGAGATTGGAACAATATTTAAAGGAAAAGTTAATAATGATAAAGGTTTTAAAAAATGGCTAGCTGGAACTATTAAAGTGGAAGGAGATATATTTCTAGACAATGGAGCTGTTGAGGCTGTTTCAAACGGTGCAAGTATTTTACCGAGCGGTATCCAAAAAATAACTGGAAAATTTTTTAAAGGTGATATAATTAACATTAAAAATAAAAACGGAAAAAAAATTGGAAAAGGGATTACTTATTACGATTCATTTGAACTTTTAAAGATATTGGGTAAAAAAACATCAGAAATAAAAAAATCATTGGGTTATGACGGTAGAAATGAAATAGTCCATAGAGATTATTTGACATTAAATGAATAAACAAAAAAAAATTGAAGAAGAAGTATTAAAAATTGGGAGGAAGGCCAAAGAAGCGTCCTTAAAAATTTCTTTACTTTCTTCCAAAAAAAAAAAGAATATTCTATTAGATGCAGCTGAAAATTTAAAAAAAAATAAACAATTAATTATTGAACATAACGCAATAGATATTGAAGAAAATAAAAATAACTTAAATTCGTCTCTTCTTGACAGACTGATGTTAGATTCCAATAGAATTGATAATATTTGTAAAGGTCTAGTTGAAATCTCAGAGTTAGACGATCCAATTGGTAAAATTCTAGGAGAATGGACAAGACCAAACGGTTTAAAAATACAAAAAGTCTCAATTCCGCTTGGTGTTATAGGGGTGATATATGAATCAAGGCCTAACGTTGCTGCAGATGCGGCAGGCTTGTGTTTAAAATCTGGGAATCCACTTATTTTAAGAGGGGGGAGTGAAAGTTATCATTCTTCCTCAAAAATAGTAGAGATCATAAATCAATCTCTTAGAAAATTTGAACTTCCTGAAGGAACTTTACAGAATATTCCAACAAAAGACAGATTAGCCGTAGGAGCCTTAATCAAAATGGATGAATATGTCGATGTTATTATCCCTAGAGGTGGAAGATCCCTAATTGAAAGAGTGTCAGATGAAAGCAGAGTGCACGTTATCAAACACCTGGATGGCATTTGTCATACTTACATTCACAAATCAGCTGACGAGGTAATAAGCAAGAACGTTACCTTAAATGCAAAAATGAGAAGACCTGGAATTTGTGGTGCAACAGAAACAATTCTTTGTGATAAAGAGGTGGTCAAAACCCATCTACCAAGATTGATTAAATCGTTATCTGACTCAGGTTGTGAGATTAGGGGGGATAGTTATGTAAAAGAAATTAACTCAATTATAATTAAAGCAAAAAAAGAGGATTGGAAAACAGAATATTTGGATAAAATAGTGTCTATAAAAACAGTTAACGAAGGAGTAGAGGAAGCAGTTGATCACATAAATAATTATGGATCTGGACATACAGACGCAATTATTTCTAATGATAAAAAAGCTACAGAATTTTTTTTGAATAATGTTGATAGTGGTATTGTAATGCATAATACTTCTACACAATTTGCGGATGGTGGAGAATTTGGAATGGGAGCGGAAATAGGAATTTCAACTTCAAAAGTTCACGCGAGGGGACCAGTAGGAGTTGCCCAACTTACGAGTTTCAAATATAAAGTGAGAGGGAAAGGACAAGTTAGACCCTAGTTTGAATAAATCTACTAGAAAAATGATTGGAATTTTAGGTGGATCTTTTGATCCACCTCATGATGGACACAAGTTTATAAGTCAATACGCATTGATGAGATTAAATCTGCAAGAAGTCTGGTGGATTGTTACATTTAAAAATCCTTTAAAAACAAAAAGTAATAGCTACGCAAAAAGACTTAAGAAGGTAAAAAAGTTTTTAAAACATAGAAGAATAAAAATCCTAGAAATTAGAGCAGACAAAAATATATATGCAATCGACACAATTTTATATATAAAAAACAAATTTAAGAACAAAAAGTTTATTTGGCTTATGGGAACTGATAATCTTGAAAATCTACACGAGTGGAAAGAATGGAAAAAAATATTTTATAATATTCCCATTGCAATTTTTGGTAGACCGTCTTACTCTTTAAATATTACAAAAAGTAAAGCGTTATTTTTTTTTAGGAAGGCAAGAATTAAAAATATTCTTTTTGAAAAGTCACATTCAATTTTACCTCCAAGTTGGTCTTTTATAAGTGGTTTGAAAAATCATTTATCCTCCTCATGTATAAGAAAGTCAAAATGAAAGTAAATGTAGAAGCTGACACTCTCCTTAATAAAATCGTCAAAGATCTTCAAGATGTTAAAGCAAAAGATATTCAAATTATTGATATAAAAAATAGAAGTGCCTTAGGAGATTATATGATTATTGTTAGTGGAACATCGTCGAGACATATAAATTCTATTGTTGCCAATATTGTAAAATTGAATAAGAATCACATTCTGTCAACTGAAGGCATTAACTCTACAGATTGGTTAATAGTAGATTTTGGTGATATTATTTTGAATGTTTTTAAACCGGAAACAAGGGAACATTATTCGCTCGAAAAAATTTGGAAAAACAATGATTTGGAAGATGAAAAATTTCGATTTGGATAGATATGATTATTAATATCTTATCTTTAGGTAAGTTTAAAATGAACCAAACTTATAAAAGTATTTTTGAATACTACAGAAAAAGAATTAAGTTTAAGACAGTTTTGATAGAATTAAAAACCTATAAAACAAACAAAAAGAGAGAATTAGAAAAACTAGAAATTCTCAAGTATTTGAAAAATCAAGATCACAACAATGTCTTAGTCTTGGATACACGTGGAGAAAATTTATCAAGTTTAAAGTTTGCAAATTTCTTAAAAAACAAAATAAATTCAGGTTGTAAGAGGTTAGATTTTATAATTGGCAGCGAGGCAGGGCTCGACAATTTTTTTAAAGATTCATTTTCTACGATCTCATTTGGCAATCAAACCTGGCCACACCTTCTGGTTAGAGTTATGTTAATTGAACAAATATACAGGGGTTTAGAAATTATAAAAAATTCTCGATACCACAAATAGCCATAAAATGAGAAAGAAAGTACTAATTTGCATCTTAGACGGTTGGGGATTGGGGAAGGAGAATTCCCATAATGCTATTTTCCTTGCAAAAAAAAAAAATTTTGATTATCTAACAAAAAAATACGGATATCTTAAACTAAAGGCCTCAGAAAATGACGTAGGATTACCCACTGGTCAATTTGGAAATTCTGAAGTTGGACACACAAATATTGGAGCTGGAAGAATCATTCTTCAAGATGTAATGAGAATTTCAGAATCCTTTGGGAATGGAGAGATTAAAAATAAATCTGCCATAACAAATATTTTAGAAAATTGTAAAAGGATCCACATTGTTGGTTTGATTTCTGAGGGAGGAGTTCATGGGCATCAAGATCATCTTTTTGATCTAATAGAAATTCTTAATAGAAAAAAACCAATTATTTTTATTCATTGTATTTTAGATGGAAGGGATAGCTCCCCAATTGGGGGTAAAGAAAATTTACGCGTATTAATCGAAAAAATAGGCAAAAGGAAAAATATCAAAATTGCCAGTATTTCTGGTCGATTTTTTGCTATGGATAGGGATAACAGATGGGAAAGAATTGAGAAAGCTTATAAAGCTATTATAGAAGGTTCTGGACCAAAAAAGAGAAATTATTTATCTGCAATAATTGATAGTTACAACAAACACATCACTGATGAATTTTTTGAACCAACTAATTTTGGTGATTATAACGGAGCTCAAGACGGAGACGGGTTTTTTATTACAAATTATAGAGCT
Organism: uncultured Alphaproteobacteria bacterium; assembly: GCA_902536655.1. Taxonomy (GTDB): domain Bacteria; phylum Pseudomonadota; class Alphaproteobacteria; order Methylaequorales; family Methylaequoraceae; genus Methylaequor. Next base: position 33,608 of record CACAYF010000007.1, read on the forward strand.
GATCGGGTAAGAGAAATTTTATCTTCTATATTTGATGATGATTTTAATCACTTTAAGAGAACAAAAATACCAAAATTTTTAAATCCAATTAGCATGGTTGAATATTCAAAAAGATTAAAAAAAAAAATTAAACCAATTTTTGAATCAATTCAAATAAAAGAAACATTAGGCGAAGTGGTCTCTTGTTTTGGATTAAAGCAACTAAGAGTTGCTGAGACAGAAAAATATGCGCACGTAACATATTTTCTTAATGGAGGAGTTGAAGAAAAATTTGATGGAGAGGATAGAATTTTGATCCCATCCCCAAGAGTAAAGACTTATGATATGAAACCAGAAATGTCAGCTTTTGAGGTAAGAGATCATGTTATAGAAAATATTAAAAAAAAAAAATACGATTTAATTATAACAAATTTTGCGAATCCGGACATGGTTGGTCATACAGGTAATATAGAAGCTACTATTAAAGCAATCGAGGTAGTAGATGAATGTATTGGAAAGATTTTTAAACAATGTAAAAACAATGGATATTCACTTATTCTAACTTCAGACCACGGTAATGCTGAAAACATGTTCGATGAGAAAAAAAATATAGTATGTACAACTCACTCACTAAATTTGGTTCCTTTTACTATTTGTGAAAAAATAAATTATTCAATCAAAACAGGTAAGCTTGCAGATATCGCTCCAACAGTATTAAAGCTTCTCGGTATTAAAATTCCAATTCAAATGAGAGGAAAGCCACTTATTAAATGATAAAGATTTCAATAATAATTGTAGTGTGTTTGAATTTATCTAATGCATTTGCAAAAAACACAGATTTGAAAGTTAAATTAAACAGTCTAAAAAAACAAACCGTAAAAATTCATAATGAAATTTTGCTTAATAACAAGGAATTAAAAAAAATTAAAATTGATTTAGATAGAAATACGCAAAAGAAAATTATTATAAATAAATATATTAAAAATAAGGATCTTTTAGGTAGGAGAATTATTTTTTTATTACAAGATAAGTTTTATACAAATCAATTTACAAGAATTGTAAGGGATCTTGACAATTCATCGCAAGAATTAATAACAAAGCAGATAATAAGAGAATTTTTTTTAAAGGATGTTAAAACTGGTATCAACGAATACTTCTTGAACTTAGAAAATTTAAAGTCACTCGATAGTGAATTAGCATTAGAATTAGAAAATTATAAAACGAAAAAGAAAAATTTAAAAAAAAAATTATTTAAGCTTGAAAAAAAAATAAAAGAAGTTGCTACGGTTCAAAAGAAGGTGAAAACTAACAACAAACTCAAACAAAAAGCTAAAGATCTTAGAAAAAAAGCAAAAAATTTAAATGACTTAGTAAAAGCCGCTGAAACAAAAAGAAAAATAATTTCCAAAATAAAATCGAGAATTAAAATGCCAGTCTCAGGTGAAATAATCTCAGACTATGGGGAAGGAAAAGACCAACATAAACTAAAAAACGGTTTGGTTTTCAAGGTCAAGGAGGATTCATTCGTTACATCTCCAATGGATGGTACTGTGGTGTATGCTAATAAGTTCAAGAGTTTCGGAAATTTAGTAATGATAAAAGATAATAAAGGGTTCACTTCGGTGTTGATAGGCATGAGAAATTTGTTAATTTCAACTGGAAACGAAGTTTTGGTTGGAGAACCAATTGCAAAAATTTCTTCAACGCTACAAAGTCAACTTTATTTTGAATTGAGAGAAAATGGTAAAATTGTTGATCCAAAATCAAAAGTTGAGATTTTATAAAAAAACTGCATAATCAACACTATATTATAATTATGAAAAATTTATTAATTTTTTTGACGCTATTGATTCTACCCTTTTCATTGAAAACTGAGGAAGAAAAGGATGTTTACAAATATCTCAACCTATTTGGTGAGGCGTTCGAGAAGATAAAAAATAATTACGTAGAGGATGTTACATCAAAAGATCTGATCGAATCAGCGATAGAAGGTATGTTAAGTTCACTTGATCCTCACTCCACCTATCTAAATTATGAAGAACTCAATGAATTGAAGGTTCAGACGAAAGGGGAGTTTGGAGGTTTAGGTATTGAAGTCACACTTGAAAATGGGTTTGTAAAGGTAATAGCTCCAATTGACGACACTCCTGCTGATAAGGCTGGAATTAAGTCAGGTGACCTAATAACACATCTAGATGATGAACCCGTTTTAGGTATGACACTGTCTGAAGCAGTATCTATTATGAGAGGAAAAGTTGGGTCTAAAATAAAACTAACCATTAATAGAAATGAAAATGAAAATCTTCAAATTTTTATAACAAGAGCTATCATACAGTTAAAAGCTGTCAAAGCTAGACTTGAGAACAATATTGGATACATAAGAGTATCATCCTTCAACCAAAAGGTTGACAGACAAATAATCGATTCAATAAAAAATTTTAAAAAAGACAAACTTATAGGTTACGTTTTAGATCTTAGAAACAACCCAGGTGGTCTTTTAGATCAAGCTGTTAATGTTACTGATATATTCCTTGAAAAAGGGGAAATTGTCTCAACTAGAGGAAGAAATGGAAAGCAAGGAAGTAGATATAATGCTGTAAAAAATGATCTTACAGAGGGGCTACCCCTTATAGTTCTAATAAATCAGGGTAGTGCTTCTGCATCTGAAATTGTTGCAGGAGCACTTCAGGATCATAAAAGAGCAATTATAATGGGAACGAAATCTTTTGGTAAAGGTTCTGTACAGACGATAATTCCTTCGGGAGAGGACGTTGCGCTGAAGTTGACTACTGCAAAATATTATACGCCATCAGGCAGATCAATTCAGAAAACCGGAATCGATCCTGATATTTTGGTTGAACAAGCTGAACTTAAAAAGGTTGATGACCTTATTAGCAGAAAAGAATCAGATCTTAGAGGTGCGATAGAGAATGATCAAGAAAATTCCAATGAAGTAGAGGATGCGTCAAACTCTAAAAAAGACGAAGAAAATGTTGACGATTATCAACTTACAAGAGCCTTTGACTTAATACTTGCTATTAATTTGATAAATAAGAAAAAAGCAAATTAATTGTTTAAAGTTTCATGAAAAAAAAATATCGCAAAGGTGTTGGTATTTTTCTCATAAATAAAAAAAATCAACTTTGGGTAGGAAAAAGATTTGATTATAAGAATGAATACTGGCAGATGCCACAAGGAGGAATAGATGAACTCGAATCTCCTGAAAATGCAATGAAAAGGGAATTAGCGGAGGAAACTGGATTAGAAAAAAATTACGAAATTATAAGTAAAACGAGTGAGTGGTTAGATTATAAACTTCCTCAAGTATTGGTAGACGAGGTTTGGAATGGAAAATATATTGGACAAAAACAAATTTGGTTTGCTTGCCGATTTTTTGGTAATGACGACCAGATTGATATAAACTGCTTTAAAAATCCTGAGTTTTGCGAGTGGAGATGGATAGACCCAGTAGATTGTTTGGATTTAGTTGTCCCATTTAAAAAAAAATTATATATAAAAGTACTTAAAAATTTTAAAAATCTTTATCATGAGTAATAAAGTTTCTTCAATGCTTTATCTTTCATTTTTTTCAGGTTTGTGTCATCCTTATTAAACGATTCATCAGTTACAGTTTCTGAACTAACTGAGTTAGTATTAATTATCTCTTCGGTTAGTAGTGAACACTTATTTCCTGAAACTTCAATGATTCCTCCTGTTACCAAAAAAGTTTCAATCAGTTTTTTGTCTAGATAAATGTATACTATTCCAACTCTTAAAGATGTTAAAAATGGCATATGATTTTTAAGAATACCAAAGTCACCTTCGCTTCCAGGAAAAATGACAAGATCAATTTCCTTTTCAAAGAAAATCTCATTGGGTGAGATTATTTCAAGTTTAAATTGTTTCATTTTATCAAATTGATAATTTTTTTGATTTTTCTACTGCTTCTTCTATGGTTCCAACCATATAAAAAGCTGCTTCAGGAATATTATCAAACTCTCCTTCAACTAATCCCTTGAAACCTTTTATTGTGTCCTGAAGACTAACAAAAACTCCGGGAGATCCAGTAAATACTTCAGCAACGTGAAATGGTTGAGACAAAAATTTTTGGATTTTTCGTGCTCTGTCAACAACTAGTTTGTCATCCTCTGAAAGTTCATCCATCCCAAGAATTGCTATTATATCTTGTAAAGATTTGTATTTCTGAAGTGTTTCTTGAACTCTCCTTGCTACTCCATAGTGTTCCTCACCAATGATTCTTGGGTCTAGTATTCTTGATGTTGAGTCCAAAGGATCTACTGCAGGATAGATTCCTAGCTCTGCAATTTGCCTTGAAAGGACAGTTGTTGCATCTAAATGTGCAAAAGAGGTTGCTGGAGCGGGGTCTGTAAGATCGTCAGCAGGAACATAAATTGCCTGAACAGATGTGATGGAGCCTTTATTCGTTGATGTAATTCTTTCTTGAAGAGCACCCATATCTGTTGATAGTGTTGGTTGATAACCAACAGCTGAAGGTATTCGACCTAACAATGCTGAGACTTCAGAGCCTGCTTGTGTAAACCTAAAAATATTATCAACGAATAAAAGAACATCCTGTCCTTCTTCGTCTCTAAAATATTCTGCAAGTGTCAGACCAGTTAAAGCAACTCTAGCTCTGGCTCCGGGTGGTTCGTTCATTTGACCATAGACAAGTGCTGCTTTAGACTCATCACTATCAAGTTTTATAACACCAGATTCTATCATTTCATAATAAAGATCATTACCCTCTCTCGTTCTTTCACCAACACCAGCAAACACAGAATAACCTCCATGACCTTTGGCTATGTTATTTATCAATTCCATGATTAAAACTGTTTTTCCAACACCTGCACCACCAAACAAACCAATTTTTCCTCCTTTCGAGTAAGGAGCTAAAAGATCTACGACTTTTATTCCTGTAACCAAAACCTCAGTTTCAGTTGATTGATCGGTAAATTCAGGAGCATCTTTATGAATTGGAAATTTCAATTTTGTTTTTAATGGCCCTCTCTCGTCAACCGGTTCCCCGACCACATTTAGGATCCTTCCAAGAGTTTCAGGACCCACTGGAACTGAAATAGGATTTCCGGTATCAACTACATTCTGACCTCTCACAAGACCATCGGTGGAATCCATGGCAATAGTTCTGACAGTATTTTCACCTAAATGCTGTGCAACCTCCAAAACTAAGTCTTTATTTTCATGTTTAACAACAAGTGCATCTAGAATCTGGGGTAGTTGATTTTCAAAACTCACATCAACAACTGCTCCTAACACTTGTTTAATTTTTCCCTCATTTGTACTCATAGTTATTTCTCCTTCATTTTATTAAACAGCTTCTGCACCTGAAATTATTTCAATTAACTCTTTTGTAATAAGAGCTTGTCTTGACCTATTATAAAATAGTGTTAAATCGTCAATCATATCATTTGCGTTTCTTGTTGCATTATCCATAGCAGTCATTCTTGATCCTTGCTCACTTGCTAGGTTTTCAAGAAGAGCAGTGTGTATTTGTATTGCAATATTTTTAGGAATAATTTCATTTAAAATTTCCTCTTCACTTGGCTCAAAATCATAAGATCTATTTGAGTTGTTTTCACCGTTTGCATCTAATACATTTAAAGGAAGAAGTTGCATGGACTGAACAGTTTGGGAAATTGCACTTTTAAATTCAGTGTATATTAAATGGCATTCATCCATTGAATTATTAAGAAATAGTTCTAAAATTTTATCTCGTATCGATTTGGCTAGATCAAATTTTATTGATGGGTTAGCAATATCATAAAAGAACTCTAAAATAGATTCACCGCAATATCTCTGAAGAGATTGATAAGCTTTCTTACCAACAAAAATATAGCTAACTTTGTATCCACTGCGAATTATTTTCTCTGATAGTTTTTTTGAAAATTTTATTATTGAACCATTAAATCCTCCGCATAATCCTCGATCAGCCGAACAAACTATAAGAAGTATGTTTTTGTTTTTTTTTGTTTTTTTTTCTGAATATTTAAATTCTTTTGATTTATTATTGTCAACTAAAGAGCTCACAATTTCACTCAATTTTCTAGCATATGGTCTGGTTTTTTCTGCATTATCTTGTGCTCTTTTTAACTTTGCTGCTGCGACCATTTTCATTGCAGAAGTAATTTTTTTGGTTGACTTAACACTTGATATTCGGTTTCTTAGATCTTTAAGACTTGGCATTATGTTCCTCTAAGAATTTTTTTACTTCGTTTTCCACGAAATTACCCAACTTCTTGTCAAGTTCGTCGCTAATACTTTGTTCTTTTTTAAGAGATTCTAAAATTTGTTTTCCTTCATTTCTAATCTTTTCCAGAAGATATTTTTCAAATTTTGTTATATCGTTAATAGAAATTTTATCAAGATGACCTCTTACCCCTGAAAATATCACAACAACTTGTTCTTCTACTTTTAAAGGAGTATATTGAGGTTGTTTCAGGATTTCCGTCAATCTTCTACCTCTTTCCAAAAGATTCCTTGTAGATTGATCTAGGTCAGAAGCAAATTGTGAAAAAGCTTCCATCTCTCTAAATTGTGCTAGATCAAGTTTAATTGAACCAGAAACTTGTTTCATTGCTTTTATTTGAGCCGCAGATCCAACACGGCTTACAGATAATCCCACGTTGACTGCAGGTCTGATGCCTTTAAAGAAAAGCTCGGTCTCTAGGAAAATTTGACCATCAGTTATTGAAATTACGTTGGTTGGGATATAAGCAGAAACGTCGCCTGCTTGTGTTTCAATAACAGGTAAAGAAGTTAAAGATCCTAAACCACTTTTTTCTCCCATTTTAGCTGCTCTTTCAAGTAATCTTGAATGAATGTAAAAAACATCACCAGGGAAAGCTTCTCTTCCTGGAGGTCTTCTAAGTAAAAGAGACATCTGCCTGTATGCCACTGCTTGTTTAGATAGATCATCGTAGAAGATTACAGCATGCATACCATTATCTCTAAAAAACTCCCCCATAGCGCAGCCTGTGTAGGGTGCAAGAAACTGAAGTGGTGCAGGGTCAGACGCGGTTGCAGCAACAACTATCGAGTATTTCATAGCATCGTTGTCTTCAAGTGTCTTTACTATTTGTGCAACAGTAGACCTTTTCTGTCCTATAGAAACATAAATACAATACAATTTTTTTGATTCATCGTCTGAATTGTTAATCTCTTTTTGATTTATTATTGTATCGACAATTACTGATGTTTTTCCGGTTTGACGGTCGCCTATAATCAATTCTCGTTGACCTCGTCCAATTGGTATTAGGCTATCTATTGCCTTGATTCCAGTTTGCATTGGTTCATGAACTGATTTTCTAGGAATAATGCCAGGTGCTTTTAATTCTGCACGCCTATACTTGACGTCTTTAAGAGGACCCTTTCCATCAATAGGATTTCCAAGTCCGTCAACAACTCTTCCTAATAAACTTTTTCCTGTTGGTACCTCAACAATGGAATTTGTTCTTTTAACAACATCTCCTTCTTTAATAGATTTATCACTGCCGAAAATAACAACACCAACATTATCATCTTCTAAATTGAGAGCCATACCCTTTACTTTTCCTGGAAATTCAACCATCTCTCCGGCTTGCACATTGTCTAACCCATAAACTCTTGCAATTCCGTCGCCTACAGTCAAAACAGTGCCAACTTCAGAAATTGTAGGTTCATCGTCAAGATTTTTAATTTCAGATTTTAATATTGCTGAGATTTCAGATGCATCAATTGTCATTAATTTTACCTTTCTTTAAATTCCAAATTCTGTCAGTTTTGATTTAATTGAGTTATCGATCATAATAGACCGAATCTTAATGATTATTCCACCTATAATGTCTTTATCTATTATTTTTGTTAGCTTAACTTTCAACTTTAGAGATTCAGATAGTTTTTTCTTTAATTTTTGCTCTAGATCTTTATTTAACGGCTCAGAGGTTGTGACAATTATTTCGGTAAAACCACCTTTAAAATCAATTATCCTCTTAAATTCATTAAAGATTTTTTCTTGAAGATTTATTTTGCCATGCTTTGTTAGAACACATATAAAACCCTGAAAAAACTGATTATATGAAAAAGATTTACAAATTTTTTTCAAAACAAGTGATTTTTTTTGGGAGTTAACCAGAGGGTTTTTTATATAGTTGGATAAATCATTTGAGGTTTTTAATACTTTGTTGAAGTGTTCAAAATTTTGAGTAATTTTTTTTAATTCGTTTTCCTCTTGAGATGACAAAATAAGTGCATTTGCATATCTTATACAAATTTCATTTATATTTTCCACGTTTTTAGTCAAGTCTATCTCTTAAATTAAAATTTGTTCTTAGCATAAGTAAAGTTTCTGATCAATATTTGAAATTATTATACAAAGTTTATTGGATCAACATCAATATATAATTTTAGATTACTTGGACATTTAATATTTATAAAAAAGTTTTTAACTCTTTTTTGTAAAATTAAATTTTTATTCATTTTTATTAATATTTTATATCTGAAGAAAGAGTTTTTTTTATAAAGAATTGCTGGCGCAGGACCAAATATTTCTAAATTTTTAAACTGTTCATTAACTTGATCATAAATTTTACTTGAAAAATTAATAACAAGTTTTTCGTTTTTTGAAGAAAAAATTAATGATGTATAATTGGAATAGGGAGGTTGATTATTCTCTTTTCTTGAAATAAGCTCCCAATCTACGAAGTAGCTATTATTTTTTTCTGTACATAGTTTCATTACAGGATGATTGGGTTGTAAAGTTTGTATAAACACCTCACCCTGAAGATTTTTTCTTCCAGCTCTTCCTCCAACTTGAACAATTTGTTGAAAAGTTTTTTCATATGACCTAAAGTCGAAACCATTCATCAAATTATCTATATTAATGATTCCAACTGTTTTCAAGGATGGAAAGTTATGACCTTTTGATATTAGTTGAGTCCCTATTATTATATTTACCTTGTTTGAAACAATATCTGATACTATTTTTTGAAATTTGGACGAACTGTTTATGATGTCGCTTGATAAGATACATTTCTTTGCAAGTGGAAATTTGTATGCTATCTCTTCTGCGATTTTTTCAATACCCAGTCCTGGAAAAATATAAGTGTTTTCATGATCACAAGATTGACAAGAATTTTTAAATACTTCTCTATAATTACAGTGATGGCAAAGTAGATAACCTTTATTTTTGGAATGATTATGAAGCGCTAGAGAAGTATTACATTTTTCACAAACTTTTGAAAAACCACATTTTTTGCATATTATAAATGAAGAATATCCCCTTTTATTAATAAAAATTAAAGTCTGATGATTACTATCAATGTTCCTTTTTATTGAATTTGTAAGTTCATTAGAAATAATACAATTTTCTTTTTTCATATCAATTATTTTAAAATTTGGAAGTTGAACATTGTTTACTCTTTTATGTAGTTTAAAATGTTTATATTTTTTTAACATTGTATTATGCGATGATTCCAATGAAGGAGTTGCTGAACTCAATATTACCAAACAACTTGCATTCTTCGCTCGTACAATTGAAAAATCTCTGGCATTAATGATTAGCTTTTCTTCTTGCTTATATGAACTGTCATGTTCTTCGTCAATAACTATTAAACCTAGTTTGCTGAAAGGTAAAAAGAGAGCAGACCTAGTACCTATAATTAACTTTTCCTGATTTAGGTTTATTTTTTTCCAAATTTCCTCTCTTTCCTTTTTTTTAATAGACGAATGATAGACGGTAGGTTCAATATCAAAATCATTTTTGATGTCTTTCACCCACTGTGTTGTAAGAATTATCTCAGGGACCAAAATTAGACACTGATATCCTTTGTTAATTACTTCTCTAACTTTGTGCAAATAAACTCTTGTTTTACCAGAACCCGTTACACCTTCTAAAAGAATTACATTGAAATTTTTAAAAGATATTGCATCTAATTTGCCAACTACTTTATCTTGATCTGAATTAAGTTTTAATTTTTTTTCTTTAATTTTTTTGATGATCTCATTCTTACCTAAAAGCGTTTTGGATTCTTTAGTTGGAAAGTTTGATAAGAACATTTTTAAAATCATTGAGGGTTTGTTGCAGCTATATTGTGAAATGAAATTAATACTTTCCATAATTTCACCATTAAAGAAAAAAGGATTAAGCACTTTATTTATTTGTTTAAGTGGTTTTCTAAAGGTAGTTGATTTTTTAGAATGGACTACGACACCAACAATCATTTTTTTTTTAAACTCAACCTCAACAAGAGAACCCTTAGAGAGATCCTTATGTTCATTATTAAACTTTGCTCCTTCATAATAAAAAGTTTTATTTATTGGAATGGGTAATAAAATTTCATAAATCATATAAAAATTATAACAAAATTTTTATCAATATATTGTTTAATATGTTGAATGAAATATTATTGTCTTTAATGATTAAAAAAAAAATAAAAAATGAACAAGTTGTTGATTTTCTCGAAAAAAACCCTGATTTTTTTATCAACAATCCAAACACATTAAAAAAAGTAAACTTTCCAATAAAAAAAAATGAAGAATTCGATGAAAAATCAAAAGTTGTTCCTTTCAAAGATTGGATAATAGAAAGTTTAAAAAATGTTCAAAAAAATATAATTGATAACGCTCGCCATAACTTTTTAACCCAACAAAAGATACATGAGTCTGTTATTGATATTCTCAGAATTGATAATGTCAAAGATTTACTTATCTTTATTAAAGATGTGTTACCAAGTAAATTTAATATAGAAGTAATTAATATCGTAACGAGCAATAAAACTATTTCAATAAAATATAATCTTATTTTTAAAAACGAAATTATAATAAATAAAGTCTACGGAAAAAAAAATCAACTCATAATGGATGCTGTTGATAATCAATTAAAAATATTTGAAGGTTCTAATCAAGAAATTTACTCTAATGCCATTTATTCTCTGGGTCAGGAATTTTTTTCGATTCCTTCTCTTTTAGTTTTTGGAAGTAAAGATAAACATTTTTTGAATAATAAAGCTTATGATTTCATTTTATTTTTTTCAAATGTTGTCCAAGAAAAGCTGAAGCAATTTTCTAATGAATAAACAAATATTATTGATTTTTAATAATTGGAAATCATGGATAGAAAATGAGAAAAGACTTGCTTTCAAAACCTCCCAGTCTTATTGCATTGATTTAAAATCTTTTTTACACTTCCTTAGTGATCACAATAATTCAAATGTTGACCTAACAACAATCATTAATGCGGATGAAGATGACCTGTCTAGTTGGTTCTATGAAAGGTTGAAAAAAGGATTAAGCCATAGATCTAACGCGAGAGCGTTATCCTCATTAAAAAGTTTTTTCACTTTTTTAATAACAAAAAAATTAATCCCAAGTTCAAAAATTTTAAAAATTAAAGGACCAAAATTTTTAGAGTCTTTGCCAAGGCCTTTGACTGAGAGTCAAACATTGAAACTTTTGGATGATATAAAAACTGAGAAAGAAAGGTGGATTATGATGAGAAATCTTTCAGTATTAATACTCATGTGGGGATATGGCATGAGAATAAGTGAAGTACTTAACCTTAAATTAAAAGATTTCTATATGGAGGACTTGAGAATAATTGGAAAAGGCGGCAAAATTAGATTAATCCCCATAGTAAACGAGATTAATATTTTTATTAAAAAAATGATAAAGGAATGTCCCTATGAGGTGAAATCAGATGACTTTATTTTTTTAGGGAAAAAAGGAGGAAAATTAAAACCAGAAATAATTCAGAGACTAATTAGAAAAATTCGAAACAGGTTGATATTACCTGAGAATACTACCCCTCATTCTTTGCGACATACTTTTGCTACAGAACTTCTACAAAATTTTGTGGATTTGCGGTCAATTCAAGAGCTTCTTGGCCATTCTTCATTATCTACCACTCAAAAGTATACTTCTGTAAATAAGGATCACTTGAGAGAAATACTTGAAAAAAATCATCCAAGTACTGACGATTTATGACGTTTCGTATCTAAATGTAAGTTTCATTTCACCAGCAACTTTTACAATTTGTGATAAACAATGAGGAGCATTCTCATCTCTAATAGAGATAGCAAATCTGCATATATATTGAGTTTTTTCACTAAATGTTATTTTTTCGGTGTTCATTCTAATAATCAAAGCATTATTATCATTTAGCGTTTTTATTACTCTATTAAGAAGTCCTTTTTGATCTTCACCTGACAACACCACACGATGAGTGATTTTTGTTGTCGGACCACCATCAGAGAAAACCTCCAGAGGCTTTACTTGAAAATCACCATTTCCCGCAGATTCAAGCTTTTCCAGCTCAGATTTAATTGTATTGATTTCTATTTTTTCTGATTTGTGATAAACCATTGTAAGTTCGCAGACCCTTCCAAGTGTAGCGAATGTTACTCCAGAAAACTCTCCACCTTTATCTGTAAGGTAAGAAGTTATTTCTGAAATAAGGTTTGGTTTATTTTCACCAAGAAAAGAAATTATAGCACTTGAACTCATTTTTAAATTTTCATAGCCTTTCTCATGGCATCTCCGATAGTAGTAATGGTATCAGCGACGGTAACGCCTGCAGATTTTAAAGCTTCTTTTTTTGCATCTGCGGTTTCTGCTCCACTATTAACAATTGCCCCAGCATGACCCAACTTTCTTCCTTTTGGAGCAGCCGCACCAGCAACAAATGCTGCAACTGGTTTTTTTATTTTTCCACTCCAAGATTTTATAAATTCTGCCCCATCGATTTCAGCTGTTCCGCCTATTTCTCCTATTAAAACAATTCCGTCTGTTTCGTCGTCATCTAAAAACAACTCTAAGGCATCAACAAAATTTGTACCATTAACGGGGTCTCCACCTATACCAATTATTGTTGATTGTCCTAATTCTGCTGTTTGAACAGCTGATTCATATGACAATGTTCCAGATCTAGAAACTACCCCAATTCTTCCAGGTTTACAAATATGTCCTGGTATTATTCCAATTTTTCCAACTCCTGGAGTTAAAACACCTGGGCAATTTGGTCCAACAAGCCTTGTTTGACAACCTTTCATTTCTCTCTTTACTCTTTGCATATCGCTTGTGGGGATTCCATCTGTGATACAAACAACCAAATCAAGTTCTGCTTCAACTGCTTCAAGTATAGCATCAGCTGCAAAAGGAGGAGGAACAAAAACACCACTTGCATTACATCCAGTTTTTTTTTTGGCTTCTGCGACGGTATTGAACACAGGAACATTAAGGTGTTTGGTACCACCTTTTTCAGGTGTAACGCCACCAACAATGTTGGTGTTATAATCAATTGCTCTTTCTGAGTGAAATGTTCCCTGAGCTCCTGTAAATCCTTGACAGATAACTTTAGATTCTTTTGTGAGTAAAACAGCCATTATTGATTTTCCTCGACCATTTTTACAACATCTTGTGCAGCTTGTTCCATAGTATCAACAGGTTTAATTGGAAATCCAGAATTTATTAGTATTTCTTTACCAATATCGACGTTTGTTCCCTCAAGCCTTACAACAAGCGGTTTATTAAGTCCAACTTCTTTTGAAGCATTTACGAGCCCAGTTGCTATGTCGTTACATCTCATCATTCCACCAAAAATATTGATTAAAATACCCTGAACATCTGGGTCTTTATAAATAAGTTTAAAGGCAGCTGCAACTCTTTCAGGTGTCGCAGCACCTGCAACATCCATAAAGTTTGCAGCTTCTCCTCCATAATATTTAATAATATCCATCGTAGCCATTGACAACCCCGCGCCATTAACCATTAATCCTATATTTCCATCCAATTTTACATAATTTAAATCATGACGTGCTGCTTCTAACTCTAACGGGTCATACTCATTTTCATCTTTCATTTCTGCTACAATTCTTTGTCTGTAAAGTGCGTTATCATCAAAAGAAGCTTTGCAATCTAGAATTACTACATCTTCATTTTTTGTAATAGCAAACGGATTTATTTCAATCATAGCAGCATCTAGTGATACGAATGCTTTATAAACTGAGAGTATATTTTTTTGAGCTTTTTTAGCAACTGCTCCTTTAAGACCGAGGTTATAAACTATCGTTCTTGCATGATGGGTCAGTAAATCAGAACCTGGAGCAATTTTCATATTATGAATTTCATTAGGAGTTTTTTCTGATACTTCTTCAATATTTACTCCGCCTTTTCTGGAATAAATAATAGTGTTTCCTCCTGTTTCTCTATCAATAGTAATACATAGATAAAGTTCTTTTTGGACGTCATACCCTTTTTCTAAATAAACTCTTCTTACTGTTTTTCCTGATTCTGAGGTTTGGGGTGTGATAATTTTCATCCCAATCATTTTGTCAACTGTTTTTACAACTTGTTCGTCTCCAGAACATACTTTAATGCCCCCAGCCTTTCCTCTACCTCCAGCATGAACCTGGGCTTTTACAACAATTTTATCCTCGTTGAGCCAAGATACTATATTCTCTGCTTCGTGCGTTTGATACACTACTTCGCCTGGAGGTACGTTTACACCAAATTTAGAAAGAAGTTGTTTTGCTTGATATTCGTGAATGTCCATTCTTTAATTTCCAAAAAAGTTAAAAATTCAAAGCATATGAATTCATTACTTAAGCGGCGAGCATATATGAAATTAGTGGATTACACCAGTAATTTTTTACATTTTCTAACTAATTGCTCAACTGCCTCAACTGATTTTTGAAATTCTTTTTTGGATTGATTTGATAAATCTAGTTCAATGATTTTTTCAATACCTTTTTTACCTATTATAACTGGCACACCAACAAATAGTCCTTTAACTCCATATTCCCCATTTAAAAAAGCAGAACAAGGTAATATTTTTTTTTGATCGTAAAGATAAGATTCAAGCATTTCAACTGCACTACATGCAGGAGAATAGAAAGCTGAACTATTTTTCATTAATGACACAACCTCCCCCCCTCCATTTCGTGTTCTATCAACAATTTGTTCTAATTTTTCTTTTTTAATATTACTTTTCTCAATAAATTTTTTAATTGGAATACCTCCAACAGAAGTAAAATCTAAAAGAGGTACCATCGTGTCTCCGTGTCCTCCAAGAACCATTGTTTGAATGCTTTCCACAGAAATATTTAACTCTTGTGATAAGAAAAACCTAAATCTGGCTGAGTCTAAAATTCCGGCCATCCCTGTGATCATGTTTGGTTGTATTCCTGAGATCTTCCTTAAACTCCATACCATCGCATCTAAAGGATTTGTTACACAAATAACAAATGACGATGGAGAAAATTTCTTTATAGCTTTTCCTATTTCATTCATGATAGAAAAATTTGTTTCTATTAAATCATCTCGGCTCATACCTGGTTTTCTTGCAATCCCAGCTGTTATAATGATTACTGCACTATCGTTAATTGCTGAAATGTCAGTTGTTCCCTCGATTTTTATGTTTAGATTCTCAATTGGAAGGCTCTGGGAGAGGTCAAGACACTTTCCTTTTGCAAGTCCCTCCACCACATCAACCATTGTTATAGGACCAATTTGTTTGCGACTTAAGTTGTAGGCTAATACTGTCCCAATATTTCCGGCGCCTATCAGACTGATTTTGTTCAAAATTCCACCTTAAGTAAGATTTTATATTATGTCCAAACCAATATCCACTGAATTAGCAGAATTGGTTATTTTTCCAGTTGAAATATAATCTGCACCTAAATTTGAAAATTTAGAAATATTATTAATAGAAATACCACCAGTAATTTCAAATTCAATATTCTTGTTATTTCTTAGTTTTATACAGTCTTGTATCTCTTTAGGCCTCATATTATCGAGAAGAATATATTTGGCTCCCATACCAATTGATTTTTTAACTTCATCAATATTTTCGCATTCGATTTGAAATTTTTGTTTTTTTCCATTTAATTTTGATAGTGCAGTTTCAATTTTTCCTAATGCCTTTATATGATTATCTTTTACAAGAATCTGATCAAACAACCCCATCCTATGATCAATGGCCCCCCCAATAACTGTTGCATATTTTTCGAATACTTTTAATCCAGGAGTTGTTTTCCTAGTATTTTTTAATTTGGTTTTAGTTGAATTCATCGCCAAAATAAATTTATGTGTAAGTGTTGAAATGCTAGAGAGGTGTTGTAAAAAATTCAAAACTGTTCGTTCAGTTGCTAGAATAACTTTTGAGTTACCGGATATACTGAAAATTTTAGAATTTTTTTTTAATTTTGCTCCATCTTTATAAAAAGATTGAATTTTAATTTTTGGAAATTTCTTTTTAAAGAAGTATCTAACGAACTCTTCTCCACATAAAATAATTTTTTCTCTGTTCGATATTTCACATTTAAATTCAGACCTATCGTCTAGAAGATAATTTGAAGTAATATCATTTTTTATACTTTTTCCATTAAGATCATCTTTTAGTTCATTGCAAAGTTTTTCAAAAGATTCTTTGAGAAGTTTCTTATTGGACACAATATCTTAGCTTAATTTTAACATTGTGTTTAAAGGTTTTTTAGCCTTCAAAATTAATTCGTTATCAATATTAATCTCTGGTGATAAGTTTAGTAAACAATCTCTAAGTTTTTCTAAAGTATTAAGTTCCATGTAAGGACAATTTGAACAAGAACATTTCCCATCATGACCTGGAGCTATTAAGAATTCTTTGTTAGGCTCATTTTTTTTCATCTGATGGATAATATGAGGTTCTGTTGCAACTATAAATCTTTTACTTTCGTTCGTTGAAATAAACTTGAGTAGGGAAGAGGTTGAACCAATAAAATCAGCATGATTAAGAATATTTTCAGGACATTCTGGATGGGCTATAATTTTTGCATCATCTGCTCTAACTTTCATTTTGATTAACTCTCTTTCAGAAAATGTTTCGTGAACTATACAGGTGCCGTTCCAGAGCACCATATCTCTGCCTGTAATCTTGTTGAGGTATCCTCCAAGATGTTTATCTGGAGCAAAAATAATCTTTTGCTTAGCAGGTACGCTCTTTATAATTTTTCCAGCATTAGATGATGTTACAATTATATCTGATTCAGCTTTTATTTCTGCAGAACAATTTATATATGACAAAACAATGTGATTTGGATACTTTTCTTTGAATTTTCGGAATTCCTTTACTTGACAGGATTCTTCTAAAGAACAACCTGCATTGATGTCTGGAAGAATAACTTTCTTATGAGGACTTAATATTTTTGCTACTTCAGCCATAAATCTAACTCCGCAAAAAACGATTACATCAGCATCATTTTTTTGAGCTTTTTTTGATAGATCAAGTGAGTCACCAATAAAATCAGCTATATCTTGTATATCTTCATCTTGATAAAAATGAGAGAGAATAATGGCATTATTTTTCTTTTTTAAGAAATTTATTTCATCTTCAATATCTTTAAAATTTTGATGTAAAAATTCCATTAATTTTACTAATTTGTCATTAAATTTTTATTAATATATTTATTGGTTCCCATTTCTTTAAGCCTAGATATAGTTCTTTTAAATTCAGAGTCATTTGTATTTCCTATATATAATTCATCTAATCCTACATTGGAAGAGATAGAAAGTATATTTTTATTCTCATACAAAACGTCAATAAAAGAAATGAACCTTGCTAAAATATTTTTTTTACTTTCATCTATTTGTATGATGTTTCTGAGTACAAAGATTTTAATCTTTTTTGCTATTAAATTATAATCTTGAAACACTAGATTTTTTTCAAAAAAATCATCAAATTCTAAATCTATCAGATTTCCATAAACTTTTGTTAATTTAAAAGAATTTCCTTTTCGCTTAAATTCAATCTGTTTTGATGATCTTTCACTTGAAAATTTACTAACGATATAATTTTGTTTTACAATTTTATTTTTTTTTTTTATTAGAAAAAAATCATTATCTATATCTTTTCCAGCTCTGTAGTCATTTCTTGATTTTACTTTGAAAATTAAAAAAAAAGTTTTTAATTCATTTTTTATTTTTTCACATAATTTAGGGTTTACAAGGTCATTGTAGACGGTTTCAAGGCTTTTATTTCCATTCATAATAATTTTAGTATTATTAAATTTAATTTCTTCTAAAAATTCTCTGAATAAAATAAAACTAGCAAGATTATTTATGAAGAACTCGTCAATTAATATTAGCTTTTTTCTTTTGATATTTTTTAGATAACTTAAGTTTTTCTCACTTCTCGACTGAAGTTTAAAAATTAGATCATTGAAGTGTAACATCTCTGATTGAGGATATATTTTTTTTAAAGCCTTAATAATTACAGATTTTCCTACCCCTACCGAACCATGAATATATAAACCGTTTTTTAAGTTTTTTTTTAATGTAAGAAGTCTGGGTTTTGAAAAATCAGAGATAAACTCTTGAATTTTTGAGACAACAGCTAACTGACAAGCATTCGGATGTATTTTAATTACGTTTTTTAAATGTGATATAAGTTTAGAACTTAGATTTTTCAAAATTATGATGAGATTTGAAGCTTTTTTATTTCTGAGATAGCTTTTGCAGGATTCAGATTTTTCGGACAAGTTTTTGTGCAATTCATAATTGTATGACATCTATAAAGTTTAAATTTATCTTTAAGTTCATTAAGTCTTTGTTTTTTATTTTTGTCTCTACTATCTACAATAAATCTGTAAGCTTGTAGCAATATGGCTGGACCCAGAAATTTGTCTCCGTTCCACCAGTAGCTTGGACATGATGTTGAGCAACAAGCGCAGAGTACGCATTCATATAATCCATCGAGTTTTTTTCGATCTTCGGGAGATTGCAAATTTTCTTTTTTTGAAGTTGTTTTATTTTTAAGCCATGGTTGGATAGACTCATATTGTTTATAAAAGTCACTCATGTCCGGGATTAAGTCTTTTAGTACTCTCATATGTGGGAGAGGGTAAATATTAATTTCTTTACCCATAACTGGTTTTAAACAAGCTAGAGTGTTTGTGCCGTTTACGTTCATTGAGCATGATCCGCATATACCCTCCCTGCAAGATCTCCTAAATGTAAGTGATGGATCTATCTTGTTTTTTATAAACATAAGAGCGTCTAAAACCATTGGCCCTAATTTTGACTTATCTATAAAAAATTTATCTATTTTTGGGTTTTCGCCAGATTCTCTATTCCATCTATAAACATTGAATACGATTTTATTTTTTCCGTCTTTTCCGAAAGTTTTTCCTTCTGAAACCTTGGAGTGTTGAGGTAATGATAATTGTACCATGATTATAAATTAGTAAACTCTTGCTTTTGGTTCAATAGTTTTTATTTCTTTAGAGTTAGTTTGAAGATTAACTTTTCTAAATCTAGTCTCTGTTTTTCCGTTTTTATTAGCCCAAATTAAAGAATGTTTAAGCCATTTTTTGTCGTCTCTTTTAGAAAAATCTATTCTTGAGTGGGCTCCCCTACTTTCTTTTCTAATTAAAGCACTGTCTACGCTTACAATTGCTTGAGATAACAAGTTTTTTAATTCAAGGGCCTCTATCAATTCAGTATTCCATATTAAGCTTTGATCATTTATTTTTATATTTTTAAAATCGTTAAGAAGCGATAATAGTTTATTTTTGCCTTCTAGCATTTTTTCTTCTGACCTGTATACAGGGCAAAAGTTTTGCATAGTATGTTGCATTTCAAGTCTTATAGAAGCAACACTCTTTCTTCCATTAGAATTCCTAATATTTTCGAAGTCTTCTATTAATTTATTAACTGTATGCTCTTTAATTTCAGGATTTCCCTTTTTCCTATCAATTATACTATTACATCTGTTGGCTGCTGACTTTCCGAACACAACTAAATCCAGTAGAGAATTAGATCCCAATCTATTCGCTCCGTGGACTGACACACATGCGGCTTCTCCAATCGACATCAACCCGGGCACAACTACTTCATTATCTTTAGAATCCAAATTCAGTACCTCTCCATGAATATTGGTTGGAATTCCTCCCATATTGTAATGTACTGTAGGTTGAACAGGAATTGGTTTCTTTCGAACATCGACGCCGGCAAAAATTTTTGCTGATTCTGTAATTCCGGGGAGCTTTTCTTGAAGGACCTTAGGGTCGAGATGATGTAAGTTTAGATGGATATGATCTTTTCTAGAACCACAACCCCTTCCTTCCATTATTTCTGTTGTCATAGATCGAGATACTACATCTCTACTGGCTAGATCTTTAGCATTTGGAGCATATCTTTCCATAAACCTCTCCCCAGCACTGTTTGTCAAATAACCCCCTTCTCCTCTAGCACCCTCTGTTATCAAAACACCAACACCATATATACCTGTTGGATGAAATTGTGTAAATTCCATATCTTGAAGTGGTAAGCCTGCTCTTAGAACCATCCCACCTCCGTCTCCAGTGCAGGTGTGAGCTGAAGTACATGAAAAATAAGCTCTTCCATAGCCACCAGTTGCTAAAATTACCATTTTAGCTGAAAAAATATAAAACTCTCCATCATGCAAATTAAAAGTGAGCACCCCACAACATTCATTTTTGTCGTTCATAATTAGATCTATTGCAAAATATTCAATAAAAAAATCGGCATTATTTGAAAGGGATTGTTGATATAAAGTATGAAGCATTGCATGGCCCGTTCTATCTGCAGCTGCGCATGTTCTTTGAGCAATACCCTCTCCAAAATGAGTTGTCATACCACCAAATGGTCTTTGGTAAATTTTTCCTTTTTCTGTTCTGGAAAATGGGACACCAAAGTGTTCAAGTTCAATCACTGCCTCTGGTGCTTCTTTACACATAAAAGCAATTGCATCTTGATCACCAAGCCAGTCCGAACCTTTGACAGTATCATACATATGCCATTTCCAGTCATCCTCACCCATATTGCCTAGTGCAGCACTTATTCCTCCCTGAGCGGCAACTGTATGACTTCTTGTTGGAAAAACTTTTGACACACAAGCAGTTTTCAATCCATGAGACGCACATCCCATAACCGCTCTTAGTCCAGAACCGCCTGCACCGACTACAACAACATCAAAATTATGTGTTTTAATATTATTCATAAACTCAACTTTATTAAACTAAATATTGTTATAAAAAAAAGAACTACAAAGAAAAAGTTTTTAATTAAAATTATTTTTTGTTTTAAAGATTCTTCATGAATATAATCATCTATTATTGAGGATAGCCCAATATTTGAATGCAATATGATTGCAGAAAGCATTACTAAAACCGAAAATGAATTTAAATAGTTTTTGAACCATCCCGTAATCACTTCATAGTTTTGAAGTTCTAGGCCATATAAAGAATAGACTGTATAAGAGGACGCAATTAAAAACAAAATTGCAAAAATTTTTTGAAATAACCATTTTGATGTGTAAGTAAAATTCATCAAAACAACCCCAATAACTTAGAAATAAAAATGCTGGAAATGAAAGAAGTCACAATAATAATATATCCAAAAATTGCTGAAGATCTATTTCCAAGAAGAAAACCAAAGTCCCAAATTATATGACGAATACCATTTAAAAAATGGTATGAAAAACCTAGAATAGCTAAAAATGTTATAATTTTTATTGGAAAAGAATTAATTAAAGAAATTAATAACTCAAAGTATCTCTCTCCCAAAGTAATACAGAGGAGACCAAGTACCAAAATTACCAACACCAAGTTTAATGCTACGCCAGAAATTCTATGAGTAATTGAGAGCAAAGACGTGATTTGCGGTTTGTAAATTTGTAAATGAGGTGAAAGAGGGAGGTCTTGTTTTTTCATTTTATAGGTATTAAAACAGAATATTCTAAGTCTAGAACAATATTATCAGGAAGATTTTTTTTGTCTGGAAAATTCATTTGTGAATCGTTTTTTGACGCTAAAGTTCTTATCATCATCGCACCCACACTATCATGAATTATTTCTTTTTTTAGAATTTTTGACCATGCGTATATTGTATCACCAGCAAAGGTCGGAGCAGAATGTTTGCCTGAATGAATTGCTGCTAACTTAAAAGTATTTGCAAGACCATTACAACTTATAGCTCTAGCTAGAGAGATTATATAACCACCATATATGATTCTCTTTCCAAATCTTCCAGATTTTTCAATATGTTGATTGAAATGAACTCTAGCATTATTTTGATAAAGACGAGTAGCCATTTGATGTTCTGCTTCTTCAATTGTTTGACCGTCCAAATGGTGAATTTCTTCTTCCTCCGCATAATCATTAAAATAACAATCACTTCCAGACACAGACGATGACCAATTATCAATGTTAAAATCTTCAATTAGATTAAAATCTTTGGTTTTAACTTTCTCTGGTAGATCGGGTATAGTATTTTGGAATGATTTTATCATACCCTCATCTCTTTTCCTCATCATTAACCATCTATAATAAGTTAAAACAATTTCATTGTTTTGATTTTTACCTTCTGATTTAACGTACACTGTACCAGTTTTTCCATTGGAGTTCTCTTTCAATCCAATAATTTTTGAACATGCATTTAATGTGTCCCCCACAAATGCAGGTTTATGAAATTTAACACCAGCGTAACCTAAATTTGCTATCGCATTCAGAGACAAATCAGGAACTGTTCTTCCAAAAACCATATGAAACAATAAAATATCGTCTATTGGAATTTTTTTAAGTCCTAATTTTCTTGAAAATTCAGCTGAATAATTTAATGGAAATCTGCTACCAGTCGTACTGAGGTAAATCGAAACATCACCATCAGTAATTGTTCGGGGTACGCTGTGATTAATTTCTTCATTCAATTTGTAATCTTCAAAATATCTACTTTTAAAATTTTTTTTCATGTCTATTTGATTTTATTTTTTATAATTAACTCTGCAATTTGCACTGTATTCAAAGCAGCCCCTTTACGTAAATTGTCTGCAACAACCCATAAACCAATGGTTTTTTTATTTGCTCCTAATCTTAATCTGCTGATAAATACATCATCCTCTCCAGCTGATTCGTCAGGTGTTACGTATCCACCGTCTATTTTTTTGTCAACAATTGATAAACCAGGGAATTTTTTTATATTAGAAATAAGTTTTTTTAGATCAATTACTTTTTCTGTTTCCAAGTAAATAGCTTCAGCATGACCAACAAAAACTGGAACTCTCACGCAGGTTGCAAAAATTTCAAACTTATCTTTAAAAATTTTTTTTGTTTCCTCTATCATTTTTTTTTCTTCCTTTGTTGATCCATCCTCTAAAAAATCATCGATATGTGGAATTAAATTAAATGCAATTTTTTTGGTGAAATTTTTGGCAACAAGTGGTTTATTTTTATATACATCTAAAGTTTGGTGAAAAAGCTCATCCATTGCAGATTTTCCTGCTCCAGAGGTAGACTGATATGTTGCAACAATAATTTTTTTTATTTTAAAAAGATCATGTATTGGCTTGAGAGCCATAACCATCTGAATCGTTGAACAATTTGGGTTGGAAACAATTTTTTTTTTTAAGTCAAATATATCCTTTGGGTTTACTTCTGGAACGATCAAAGGCACACCTTTTTTCATTCTAAAATAGGACGTGTTATCGATAACAATAGCACCATCTCTGGCCGCTTTAGGCACAAATTTTTCCGAAATTTTGGAACCAGGGGATGATAAAACTAATTCGGTTTCTTTAAAATTAAATTTGTCGAGCGACTGAACCTCTATTTCTTTTTCATTTCCGTATGATATTTTTAATCCCTCAGATTTTGACGATGCAACTGCATAAATTTTATTAATTGGGAAGTTTCTGTCATCAAGAATATTTAATATTTCTCTCCCAACATTTCCCGTTGCACCAACAACTGCAACATTATATTTTTTCATTCTTTTATTTCCTCCAAGACTTTATCTCCCATTTCGTTAGTTGATAAAAGAATCTTATTATCACTGTATATATCTTTTGTTCGAAATCCTTTTTCTAAAACTGATCTAACTGCATCATTAATCTTTTCTGCAATGACTTTATTATCAAATGAGTATTTAAACATCATCCCAACACTTAGAATCATTGCCAAAGGATTAGATATGCCTTTTCCTGAAATATCAGGTGCCGAGCCGTGAACTGGCTCATACATTGCTTTTTTTTGGCCCTTCGAATTGATGCCAATCGAAGCTGACGGCAACATGCCTAGAGATCCTGTAAGCATGGATGCGCAATCTGAGAGTATGTCCCCAAACATGTTGGTTGTAACAATTACATCAAATTGTTTTGGGTTTCTTACTAACTGCATTGAGGCATTATCTACGTACATATGCGAAAGTTCAACTTCGGGATATTTTTTGGAAGTTTCTATCATCACTTCCCTCCATAATTCAGTTGATTCCAGAACATTTGCTTTATCAACAGAACATAATTTTTTTGATCTAGACATGGCTGTTTCAAAAGCTACCTCTGCTATTCTCTCAATTTCTTTACTAGTGTATACAAGCGTATTATATCCCTTGTAGTTTTTATCATTAATTTTTTCAATTCCTCTTGGTTCTCCAAAATATATGCCGCTTGTCAATTCTCTTATAATTAAAATGTCTAAATCTTTAATTACTTCTGGTTTTAAACTCGATGAATGAATGAGAGGTTCGAATACAATTGCAGGCCTATAATTTGCAAATAAATCTAATTCTTTTCTGATTTTCAGAAGACCTCTTTCAGGTCTTTTCTCAAAATCCATATTTTCCCATTTTGGTCCTCCAACTGCTCCCAATAAAATAGCATCAGATTGTTTTAGTCTTTTTAATGTTTCATCTGACAAAGGAGTTCCGTATTTATCAATTGATGCACCACCAACATATTCTTCAACTAAATTTATATTTAAAGTTCCGCTGCTAGAAATCCAATCAATAAGTTTTCTTGCTTCTTTTGCAATTTCATTTCCGATTCCATCACCTGGAAGAATAGAAATATTATAAGATTCCGTTTGCATTTTATTTAAGAATTTTTTTTTAAGATCAAATCATTAACCATGATCTGGATTTGTTGAGTTTCAGTTCATAATCGTCAATTTTTTCAGATTTTTTTAAAGTAAGCGCAATGTCGTCTAAACCCTCTAAAAGACATTTTTTTCTAAAAGGGTCTATATCAAAATTGATGTTGATTTCGCTACCACACGAAATTACTTGTTTTGGCAAATCAACGGTGATTAAATTTTTATTCTCTGCTTGTTTAATTAAAATATCATTTTCAGAATTATTTACTTTTATAGGCAAAATTCCATTTTTAAAGCAATTATTAAAGAAAATATCTGCGAAACTAGGGGCTATTATACATCTAAAACCAAAATCTAATAATGACCAAGGTGCATGCTCTCTACTACTCCCACAACCAAAATTATCTCCAGTAATTAGTATTCTGGCATTTTTATAAAACTCCCAATTAAGTACAAAATCATTTTTTAAATTACCATTGATGTCATACCTGAGTTCATGAAATAGATTTTTACCTAAACCTGATCTTTTGATAGTTTTGAGAAACTGTTTTGGAATAATCATATCTGTATCAACATTAATCATTGGAAGTGGGGCCGCAATTGCCTTTATTTTGTCAAATTTCTTCACTATATATCTTCTACCAAGCTCAACCTACCCTTGAGAGCTGTGGCAGCTGCTATCGCCGGACTAACGAGATGAGTTCTGCCCTCTCTACCTTGCCTTCCTTCAAAATTTCTATTTGACGTTGAAGCACACCTCTCTTTTGGTTTAAGTTGATCGGGATTCATAGCAAGACACATCGAACACCCCGGTTCCCTCCAGTCAAAGCCAGCGTCTATAAGGATTTTATCGATTCCTTCTTGTTCTGCTTGTTGTTTAACAAGTCCAGAGCCAGGAACAATCATAGAGTTAACAATTACTTTTTTACCTTTAACAACTTTAGCAACTTCTCTTAGATCCTCTATTCTTCCATTGGTACACGATCCTATAAACACCCTGTCAATTTCAATGTCTTTAATCTTTTGATTAGGCGTTAACCCCATGTAATCTAACGATCTTTGCACGGCACCTCTTTTTTTAGAATCTGAAATTTTTTTTGGGTCTGGAGTTTTACCGTTTATCGAAACGACATCCTGTGGACTGGTTCCCCAAGTAACTTGAGGTTCTATAGAACTTGCTCTAATTTTTACTTCTTTGTCATAAATTGCATCCGGTTCTGATGTGAGACTTTTCCAATATTTGACTGCTTTCGTCCAATTCTCTGTTTTAGGAGCGTATGGTCTACCTTTAATATATTCAAATGTTTTCTCATCCGGCGCAATTAAACCAGCTCTCGCCCCAGCCTCAATGCTCATATTACAAATAGTCATTCTGCCTTCCATTGTGAGTTTTGAAATGGCTTCGCCAGAATATTCAATTACAAAACCTGTCCCGCCAGCAGTCCCAATTTCTCCAATTATTTTCAAAATGATATCCTTGGAAGTAATGCTTGGGCTCACATTTCCGGTAACGCTGATTCTCATATTTTTTGCTGGTTTTTGGATCAATGTTTGAGTTGCTAAAACGTGTTCAACTTCGCTGGTTCCAATACCGAATGCCAGAGCCCCAAATGCCCCATGCGTTGCAGTATGACTGTCACCACAAACAATAGTCATGCCAGGTTGCGTTATTCCTTGTTCGGGACCGACTATATGAACGATTCCTTGTCGCTTATCCATTAAAGGAAAAAGGTTTACTTTGAATTCTTGACAGTTTTTCTCTAAGGTTTCTACTTGAATTCTACTTTCTCTGTTCTCTATACCTTTGGATCTATCACTTGTAGGCACATTATGATCAGCAACAGCAAAGGTATGACTGGGTTTTCTTACAACTCTGCCAGTATTTCTTAGTCCCTCGAAGGCTTGCGGGCTAGTTACCTCATGAACAAGATGTCTGTCAATATAAATGAGGCATGTTCCGTCATCTTGTTTTTCAACTAAATGACTATCCCAAATTTTATCAAATAAAGTTTTAGGTTTCATACAATAAATATATAACCCATAAAAAGTCTAAAAAGTATTAATTTTTTTCATCAACTTTTTCTTTTTCTTCTAAAGAAATATTGGAGTCAGTAACAATATCCTTAGTTGTCTTGTTATCATCTGATACTTTATTTAAGTTAGCTTGTTTAGGAGAGGTATTATTATTTTTATCTAACTCTTTATCAATTGGAGTTGCAATGTTTTTTTCAGCTATCCTAGCTGATTTACCACTTCTTTTTCTAAGATAGTAAAGTTTTGACCTTCTTACACTACCAACTTTCACAACTTCAATTTTATTTATTTGGGGGGAAAATAGAGGAAGTATTCTCTCAATACCTTCACCATAAGATATTTTCCTTACCGTGAATGAAGAATTTAGACCCGCGTTTTTCTTGGAAATACAAACACCCTCGAAAACTTGAATTCTTTCCTTTTCGCCCTCTTTAATCTTCAAGTGAACTTTAATTGTATCACCAGAGCTAAATTTTGGTAATTTATTGTCAGAATGTAATTCTTTTAAGTGTCCTTTTTCAAATTTTTCAAGTGTATTCATTTTCCCCCCTTATTCTTCTTACAGTATAGCTTGTACAAATCTGGTCTCACATTTTTAGTTTTTTCGATTGATTTTTTCAACCTCCAATCTGAAATTTTTTTATGGTTTCCACTAAGAAGAACATCTGGAACATTAAGACCTTTCCAATTGCTTGGTTTGGTATACTGTGGATATTCCAATAAATGGTTTTGAAAACTTTCAAATTTTAAACTATTTTTATTACCTAATACTTCAGGAATTAATCTTACGCAAGTATCAATTAAAATAATTGTAGGAATTTCTCCCCCAGATAGAATAAAATCACCGATTGAATATTCTTCTATGGCATTATGTTTTATAAATCTCTCATCAATTCCCTCATATCTTCCGCATATAATTATTAATTCATCAAACGTAACTAATTTATTGACTACGTTAGTGTTTACTGTTTGACCTCCTGGAGATAAAAATATAATTTTTTTCTTTTCAATATTATCTTTTGTCGCATAATCCAAAGCATTTTGCATAACATCAGGTTTAATTATCATTCCCGCTCCTCCGCCGAACGGCTTTTCGTCTACAGAATTTGATTTATTATCTGAAAAATCTCTGATATTTATAACCTCGAGCTCAAATAACTTTTTAGATAATGCTTTTCCTGAAATCGAGTGAGCTAATGGCCCAGGAAACATTTCAGGAAATAAAGTAAGAATCTTAAATTTCATAATAAGACGGATTTAGAAAAAGGAGTTTTTTTTTAATATCAATTTCTTCAATATGATCATCGTTGAATGGTACTAATATTTCCTTTTTTTTATCTAATATTTCTAAATAATCCCCAGCTCCATGGTTTTTAACGTTCATAACAACACCTACCTTTTTTTCTTTAATATATGCTTTCATATGCATTAGATCATTGTAATAAAATTTTTTTTTATCAAGTTTTGGTAATTCAATTCTATCTATAAAAATCATTCTTCCAGAGTATTTCTTAGCCTCTTCTGGATTACTGACAGAATTAATTTTACATAAAATCTTATTTGATTTAACTACAAAACTAGCAATAATTTTTTCTTTTCCATCAACATAAAAATTTTTATAGTTAACAATATCTTTTTTCACTGTTAAGTAGCTATGAATGATTATTGCTCCGTTAACGCCATAAGTTTTACCAAATCTTGCAACAATTATTTTTGACTTTGAGGTGATGACTTGTGTTCCTAGATTCTATTTTTATTAATAACTAAAATTAAACTTACATTTAATGGCTATTTTGTGTCATTAGGTTTGTCTCCGGCATTTTCCGTTTTTTTTTCTTCAGAAGCATTTGGTTGTGGATCAGCAGGTTGTGCTGCTGCTTCTGGTTTTTTTTCTTCAGGAGCACTTGGTTGTGGATCAGCGGGTTGTGCTGCTGCTTCTGGTTTTTTTTCTTCAGGAGCACTTGGTTGTGGGTCAGCGGGTTGTGCTGCTGCCTCGTCTTTTGTAACTGAAGTTTCTTCAACTGCATTTTTTACTTCTTGTTTTGATTTAAGTTTTTCTTCTTTTGCCTTTAATTTTTCAAGTGTTTTCTTTTTTGGTTTGTCTTGTTTAGTTTGTTTCGGAATTGAAGGTTTTTTTGCTAATCCTTCGTTGGCTAAAAACTTTGTTACTCTATCTGTAGGTTTGGCACCCACAGAAAGCCAATATTTTATTCTTTCAATATTTAAACTTATTCTTTCAGGGTCGTTCTTTTGTTTCATTGGGTTGTATGTTCCTAGTCTTTCAAGATATCTTCCGTCTCTCGGCGATCTTATATCTGCAGCAACAATTCTGTAATAGGGTCTTTTTTTTGAACCACCTCTTGATAATCTTAGTGAAACTGACATTAATTCTCCTTTCTATTGTATTGGTTTATTTTTGTTAATTAAGCTTTGAATGTCGCCAAATTGACCACTATTCATAATACTATCCATGTTTTTATTTTTTCCCATTTTTTTCATCATTTGACTCATTTTTTTAAATTGTTTAAGCAATTTATTAATATCTTGAACATTGGTGCCGGATCCTTTTGAGATCCTCATTTTTCTTGAGGCTTTTACTAACTCTGGGTGTATTCTCTCTCTAGGAGTCATAGAATTAATAATCGCTTTTTGTTTTTTAAAAACATCATTATTTTCCATTTTTTCTTCCATCTTTTCTTTTAGTCCAGAGAGACCTGGTAAGTATTTTAACACACTCTGAATTCCTCCCATTTTAGTCAATTGATCAAGTTGTTTTGAATAGTCGAGTAAAGTAAATCTTCCTTTCAGAAATTTTTGTTGCATTTGTTTGGCTTCCTGTTCATCTATTTCTTCGGAAGCTTTTTCAACCAAAGTGACCACATCTCCCATTCCTAAAATTCTGTTTGCTATTCTATCTGGATGAAATATTTCTATGTCGTCTATTTTTTCTCCAGTACCCATAAATTTGATTGGTTTTTGAGTAACATGTCTCATTGAAAGTGCAGCACCGCCCCTCGAATCACCATCAATTCTTGTTAAGATTATTCCAGTTAAATTTACTTGCTCTGAAAAGTTTTTTGCCGTGTTAACTGCATCTTGCCCCGTCATAGAATCAGAAACCAATAATATTTCAGAAAAATTGAATTTTTCTGAAATTTCTTTTACTTCATTCATCATTTCAATGTCTATGTGATTTCTTCCAGCGCTATCTAGAATTAAAATGTCAAAGTTGGATTTTTTTGCAGATTCAAAAGCAATTTGAGCTATTTGTAATGGTGACTTATTTTCTTGAGTTTCTAATGTTGCAATGTCGTTATCTGCTCCAAGTTTTATAAGTTGCTCTTGTGCAGCTGGCCTATATGTATCAAGAGATGCCATCATTATTTTTTTATTATTGTTTTTAGTTATCCATTTTGCAAGCTTAGCAGACGTTGTTGTTTTTCCCGAGCCTTGAAGACCAACCATTAGAAAGAGCACTGGAGTTTTAGCGTTTAGTTTTAAACTATCGTTTTCAGAACCTAAAAGTTCAGTAAGTTGGTCGTTCACAATTTTTACAATCATTTGGTCTGGAGAAATACTTTTTATAACTTCTTGACCAATTGCCTTAGATTTAACATTTTCTATAAAATCTTTTGCGACAGAAAGAGATACATCTGATTCTAGTAAGGCAATCCTGATTTCTCTCATCACATTTTGTAAGGATGTGTCGTCAATGACACCACTTCCCTTAATTTTATCAAAAATATTTGATATTCTTTTTGTCAGATTTTCGAACATTTCCCTCAAATAATTACAAACAAAAAAAGCCAGTGCACGATACTCGTGGACTGACTGAATTTATTAATTGTGTTTATAACAAAAAACAATTAATCCTTAAAGTAATTTATTAATAATTATAATGACTGAATTTAAGTTTCTAAAAGCACATGGCCTGGGTAATGATTTTGTAATTTTTACAGAACATTCAAAATTAAAAATTTCAAAGGAGTTAGTAAAGTTTTTATCCGATAGAAAAAAAGGAGTTGGTTGTGACTTAATCGTTTTTTTGAATAAATCAGATAACAATTATTCTGATCTGATTGCGAGATTTTTCAATAAGGATGGGTCAGAGGCAGAAGTTTGCGGAAATGCATTGAGATGTATAGGAAATTACTACTTTAAAAAATTTAACAAAACAAATGTAACTGTTGAGACAAATTCAGGATTGATCGATGTTGAAAAAAATATTAGTGAAAAAATATCAGTTGATCTGGGAAAACCACGTGTTTCCTGGGATAAAATTCCAACTAAAGTTGATGTAGATACTCAAAATTTAGATTTTGATTTTGATTATCTTAAGGGGGGGTTTGCTGTAAATGTTGGAAATCCACATGTAATTTTTTTTGGTGATAGTCTTAATGTAGGCGAATTAAAAAAAGACTCTGAAAAAATCATTAAAACTAATTTTTTCCCAAGTGGGGTAAACGTAAGTATTGTTAAAGTTTTATCCAGAAGTAAAGTGAATATACTTACATATGAAAGAGGTGTTGGAATTACAGATGCTTGTGGTTCTGGAGCTGGAGCTTCGGTTTTTGCATCTAATAAATTAAATTTTTGTGATAAAAATGTTGAAGTATCAATGGCTGGAGGCAATCTATTTGTTGAAATAACAAGAGATGAGCATATTTTAACTATCGGAGAGGCAAAAGATGTATTTGTAGGTCAAATTAATTTGAAGGACTATGTACTATGAAAAAAGAAGATACAAAAGTTATTAATCTAGGTTGCAGACTCAATTTTTTTGAGTCAGAAGTTATTAAGAATATTCTTGATCAGGAAAACTTAGAAAAAAAGATTGTCATTAATACTTGTGCTGTTACAAATCAAGCTGTTCGAAAATCAGTTAATGAAGTTAAAAAGGCATCTAGAAAATTCCCTAACTATCAAATTTATGTAACAGGTTGTGCGAGTCAAGTTAATGAAAAAGTATTCTCACATTTAAAAAACGTTCATAAAATTGTTGATAATAAAAGAAAAACTTTACCTGAAAGTTACACTGATCAAGAAATAAAAGAAGAAAAAGATTTTAATTTTCCTTTCTTAAAAGATTTTTCATCGAGCCGCACAAGAGCAATGCTACAAATACAACAGGGATGTGATCACAGATGTACTTTCTGCATAATTCCTTATGGTAGAGGCGACTCCAAAAGCTTACCATTTGATCAGATCAATAAACGAGCTGAGAGATTGATCGAAAGTGGTTATAGTGAAATTGTAATGACAGGGGTTGATCTGACATCCTATGGCATTGATCTTCCAGGAAAGCCTAAACTTGGGAATGTTTTGAGGAGATTGTTAAATTTTCAACCTAAATTAAGAAGATTGAGATTATCCTCAATTGATCCAGCAGAAATTGATGAAGATTTGATGGATCTTCTATTGAAAGAAAAAAGAATACTTCCTCATCTTCACTTATCCCTTCAGTCAGGAGATAATTTAATTCTTAAAAGAATGAAAAGAAGGCATAATAGAGAAGAGGTTATAAAACTTTGCCATGATTTACGTCTGGTAAGATCTGATTTCACTTTTGGAGCTGATATAATCGTTGGATTCCCTACTGAAACAAACCAAATGTTTAAAAATACATTAGAATTGATAGAAACTTGTGAATTTACAAACGTTCATATTTTTCCTTTTTCACCTAAAGACGGAACTCCGGCATCAAAAATGCCACAGATAAAAGAAGAAGAAAAAAAATTAAGAGTAGAGATTCTTAGGAATAAATGCAAAGACATTCTCCATCAAAAATTAAATAAAGAAATTGGAAAGTCTTCAAGCATCCTTTTTGAATCCCACAAAATGAGTTATTCTGATGGATACTTTAAGGTTAAAACCAAGGAAAGTAAAAATTCTATTAAGCCGGGCTCAATAGCTAATGTGAAAATTGTCTCGCGACAAGGAGATTCATTAATTGCTGAATTAAAATAAACATGGTTGTTGGTTGGTTTAAAAAGTTAAAGACAAGTTTATCAAAATCATCAGATAAGATATCTGGTGGAATAAAAAAAATCTTAAAAAGTAAAAAGATTGATGAATCCACCTTGCAAGAGTTAGAGGAACTAATGATTTCTTCTGATCTTGGAGTGGAGTCGTCATCAAAAATTATTCAAGAATTGAAAAAATCAAAATTACTCAATCCTAGCTCAGAAAAAGTAAAAGAGATTATAAAAAAAAAACTAAAAGAGACTCTTGCCCCGCTTGAAAAAAAGATTGACTTAACAAAAAACTTATTTGTTATTTTAGTAGTAGGGGTTAATGGAGTTGGAAAAACCGCTACTATAGGAAAGCTTGCTGAGAAATTTTTAAAAGATGGAAAAAAAGTAGGAATGGTTGCAGCTGACACTTTTCGTGCAGCAGCAGTGGAGCAGCTAAAAATTTGGGCAGACAGAACGAAATCTGAATTTTTCTCAGCAAAAGAACTTTCTGACCCTGCAGCTCTAGCATACAAGTCGGTGATCACAGCAACAGAAAAAAAACTTGATATTCTTCTCATTGATACAGCTGGAAGATTACATAATAAAACTGATTTAATGAACGAGTTATCAAAAATAATTAGAGTAATAAAAAAAATTGACGAATCAATTCCAAGTGAAACAATTTTAATTCTCGATGGGAACATTGGCCAAAACTCGATCAGACAAGCTGAAGTTTTCAAAGAAATTTGCGATATTGACAGTCTAATCGTAACGAAGCTAGATGGATCAGCCAAAGGTGGCGCTTTAATTCCAATAGCTGAGAAACTTAAGATTCCAATTTCATTTATTGGAACCGGTGAATCAAAAGAAGATTTAGCGCAATTTGATGCTGATCAATTTTGCTCCGCTTTACTTGGCATTGAATAGTCTCTAGTAATTTTCCACAAATATGAGGGACTGCTGTCAGATATGATAAGTATATTACCTTCATGATCAATTTCAAAATCTCTTATTCTTCCGATTCTTTTGTCATCTTTTATAATTATTTCTTGGTCAATTATTTTGGGTCCATCAAAAACTAATCTAGCCAATAATTTAGTTTTAGTAGCGCTTACTATTAAATTTTCCTTCCATTCGTAAAAGGTTTCACCTTTATAGAATTGAATATTTCCAACAGCGATTGATGGTACCCATGTAATTAAATTTTTGTTGTATATATCTTTAAAGTCTTTTGTTCCAATCTTTCTTCCAGAATATTCCTTTCCTCCCCAAGCAATATCTTTCCATCCATAATTTCCTGCAAATTTCACAATCCCAATATTATCTCCACCCATTGGACCATGTTGTGAAAAGTATATTTCACCATTTTTTGGGGAAATAGCCATTCCTTGTGGATTTCTCATACCTATTTGATAGATCTCGGGTAACCAATCTTCAAAACCCAAGTATGCTGGATTATCAGTAGGTATAGTTCCGTCAGTTTTAATTCTAATTATACTACCAGGATGTTTTTGTGGGTTTTGAGCAATCATTCCTTTATCTCTCTCACCAAAACCCACAAATAAAAAATCATCCTTAATAACAATTCTTGCTCCCCAGTGTTTGTCGGTATCAAGTTTAGGTTTTGCTATCAATAACGTTTCTAAGTCTACAATCTCGTTATTTTGAAGTTTCCCTCGTGCTACAGCTGTGCTTGAGTAGTTTGATAATCTTCCTATCTTTGTTTTGTCATTCAAATCATGACTGTAGGTAAAATATATGTAACCGTCAGAATGTTTATAGACATCTAATAATCCACCTTGACCATGTCTAAATTCAATGTGTGGAATATTATGCTTTATTTTAAAACGGTCACCATTAGATGTATTGATCTTGAATATGTTGCCTTTTTTTTCAGTCACAAGAATATTATCTCTATCTAAGAATGTAATTGCCCAAGGATAGTGAAATTTTTCTTGCGAAATTTTTTGAATATTGAGATTTATTTTTGATTTTTTGTAAGTTTTATAGTCGCTAAAATCATTACAGTTAGAAATTGAAAAAAAAAAAGTATAAATTAATAAAAAAAAGACATGTATCATCTAGAAATATATATTAATTAGTAAAATTATATTAAACTTATTTTTTAATAAAAATGGATAAAAGTTACTATCTCAAGAAGCATGGATATTTTTTAGAGGACTTAAAAATTAATCAGGAAGCCCATTACAAAAAAAAAATTTCTGAAAACGATATCAATCTTTTTGCAGAGGTATCTGGTGATAATAATCCAATTCACATAGACGACAAATTTGCTCGAAGCTCAATTTTTAAAAAAAGAATTGCACACGGTTTTTTATCAGGAAGTCTAATTTCAACTGTTATAGCTACACAACTACCAGGCCCTGGAAGTATTTATTTGAATCAGAGTCTAAAATTTCTAGCTCCTGTTTTTATAGGAGATACAATAACTGCAATAGTTACAATTAAGAAAATCGAAATTGAAAAGAGAAAAGTCAATTTATTAACTGAATGTTTTAATTCAAAACAAAAAATTCTTACAGGACAAGCAGATATTTTAGTTTCGAAAAAACAAGATTTTGTCTAAATGAGAGTTTTTAGAACAACAAAAATTCCTCAAGAATACATGAATTCTACGATAGCAATAGGTAACTTTGATGGAGTGCATCAGGGACATCAGGCCGTAATAAATACAGCAAAAAAAAATTCAAAAACTAAAAACACTAAATTTGGTGTTTTGACATTTGAGCCACATCCAAAATGTTATTTTAACAAACAATATGATTATTTCAGGTTAACCCCATTCAGAGAAAAATTTGAAATTTTCAAATTAGCAAAAATAGATTTTTTAATAAACATTAAATTCGACCAAACATTTTTAAATAAAACTGCGATATCTTTCATTGAAATTGATCTAATTAAAAACCTTCACGTAAATACTGTTGTAACAGGATTTGATTTCGTTTTTGGAAATAAAAAAATGGGGAATGTAAAATATATTAATGATTACGTAAACA
The DNA here is from genome assembly GCA_902536655.1 of uncultured Alphaproteobacteria bacterium. Taxonomy (GTDB): domain Bacteria; phylum Pseudomonadota; class Alphaproteobacteria; order Methylaequorales; family Methylaequoraceae; genus Methylaequor. The sequence continues at coordinate 69,464 of CACAYF010000007.1, forward strand.
AGACAAAAGCCTTTAATTTTATTGTTGTTCCTGAGGTGCGAAATCCTGATAATGTTGAAATCTCCTCTTCAAACATAAGAGCATTATTGAAAAAAGGAGATTTAGATCAAGCTAATGATTTATTGACCCGGAAGTGGTCAATCACAGGAAACATCCAAAAAGGTGAAAAAAAAGCAAGGCAAATTGGGTTTAGAACAGCGAACATTAAGACTAATAAGTTTTGTCAGATTAGAAGAGGTGTTTACTCAGTAATATTAAATATTCCGAAGAAATTTGGGGAGAAAAAACTCTTCGGCATTGCCAACTTTGGGATTAAACCTACATTTAACAAAACAAACCCTCTGCTTGAAGTACACATTTTTAACTTCGAGAATGATATTTATCATGAAAGAATAAAAGTAACTTTTTACAAGTTTATTAGAGAGGAAAAAAAATTTGAATCAGTTGAGAAATTGAAGGATCAGATTATAAAAGATATTAATCAAGTAAAAAATGACAAACTATTCAAAAACAATCAATCTTCCTAAGACCAACTTTAGCATGAAAGCTAACTTGTCAGAAAAGGAAACTCAATGGCTTGAATTTTGGCATAAAAATAAAATTTATGACAAACTAAAAAAAAAAAATAAAAAAAATATTAAGTATGTTTTACATGATGGTCCGCCTTATGCAAATGGTGACCTTCATCTTGGTCATGCGTTGAATAAAATTTTAAAAGATGTAATTTGTAGATTTAAATTTCAGAGCGCAATGAACGTTGAATATGTACCTGGTTGGGATTGTCACGGACTCCCAATCGAATGGAAGGTTGAGGAGCAGTTTAGAAAATCTGGGAAAAAAAAATCGGAAGTTAATTTGCAAACATTCAGACAGGAATGCAGACAGTTTGCAAAGAAATGGGTAAGTATTCAAAGAGATCAATTTAATAGATTTGGAATTCAGACTGATTGGGAGGAAATTTATTTAACAATGAATAAAAACTCGGAAGTAACGATTGTATCTGAGTTGTTGAAATTTCTGGAATCAGAACAGTTATATCTTGGATTTAAACCAGTAATGTGGTCTGTTGTTGAACAAACTGCATTAGCTGAAGCTGAAATAGAGTATTTAGAAAAAAAATCAAAAGCAATTTACGTAAAATTTCCAGTAGAAAACTTTTTGGAAAACGTAAGTGTCATTATCTGGACTACGACACCTTGGACTATTCCATGCAATAAGGCAATTGCCTTTTCTAATGATCTTAAATACTCATTAATTGAAATTGATAAGGATATTAAAAGTCTTGCATTAAATAAAAATGACAAGATTATATTAGCCGATAATTTGGTTCAAAATTTTTGTGAAAGTCATTCAATTAGTAACTTTTCGAAAGTAAGTTCAGTTGATTCAGAAAAACTTAAGCAACTAAAATGTCAACATCCACTCAGAAATTTAGGATTTGATCATTCAGTTAGTTTATTTGAAGCTGAGCACGTTACAGATGAGGCTGGTACAGGATTAGTTCATATAGCACCAAATCATGGAGTTGAAGACTTTGAAGTTGGTATAAAAAATGACCTCGATAATTTGCCTACAGTAGATAATTCTGGAGTGTACACTGATAATGTTCCCTTTTTTTCAGGTATACACATTTACAAAGCAGATGAGAGTGTTATTAATGAATTAGAAAATTCAAATGCTCTAGTTAGTTCAAATGATTATTTTCACAGCTATCCTCATTCTTGGAGGTCCAAGGCACCATTAATTTATAGAGCAACATCTCAATGGTTCATCTCAATGGAAAGAAAAGATCTTAGAAGTAAGGCTCTCAATGAAATAGAGAAAGTAAAGTGGATACCTGAAAATAGTAAAAATAGAATTAGATCCATGGTGAAAGATCGACCAGATTGGTGTGTATCAAGACAACGTTCGTGGGGCGTTCCTATTACTATCTTCGTCTCCAAGGTAAATGGCGAACCTCTTATTAACAAACAAATTAATATGAAAATAATATCAACTATTAAAAATGAAGGTATTGATGCTTGGTTTACTAAACCAAAAGATTATTTTTTAAGTGAAATAGCAAATTCAGAGGAATATGAAAAAGTTAGTTCTATTCTAGATGTTTGGTTTGATTCAGGTTCAAGTCATGTTTATGTTTTAAAAAATAATGGTTTTAATTGCAAAGCTGATCTTTATTTAGAGGGTTCGGATCAGCATCGTGGTTGGTTTCAATCGTCTCTAATTGAAAGCTGCGCGAACTACGGCGAAAGTCCATTTAAGTCAGTCTTGACACATGGTTTTGTAATCGATGAGAAGGGGAAAAAAATGTCAAAATCGTTAGGAAATGTGATTTCACCTTCAGATGTAATTAAAAAGTATGGTGCTGATATTTTAAGAATTTGGGTTGCTAATTCAAACTTTAATGAAGACATAAAAATAAGTTATCAGAGCTTGGAACGGCAAGCTGAGAGTTATCGAAAAATTAGAAACACAATAAGGTTTATTTTAGGAAATTTAAATAATTTCTCTTTCGATTCAAAATTACAACATAAAAGTCTTTTACCATTGGAGAAATTTATAAGGCATAAACTTTATAACTTAAATAAAGATATTATCGAGGCTTATGATGCGTTTAATTTTCATAGAGTTTTTCAAACAATACTTAACTTTTGTTCTCAAGAACTTTCTGCTTTATTTTTCGATATAAGAAAAGATGCATTATATTGTGATAAAAATAATTCTTTGAATGTAAGATCATCTAAAACGGTCTTGACTGACGTTTTTGATTGTTTAATTAGATGGCTTGCACCTATAATACCTTTCACAACCGAGGAAGCATGGCAGTGTTGGAAAGAAGATATTAACAAAAACAGTGAACTGAGTTGTCATTTGTTAGAAAATCTTGAACTTCCTGATGAATGGAATGATATCAATTTAAATAACGAATGGGCAAAAATTTTAGAAATTAAAAATGCTTTTACTTTTGCTGTTGAACAAAAAAGAAATAAAAAAGAAATCAAATCCAGTCTGGAAGCCAGTGCTTTTGTTTATTTAAAAAATAATGAGTATAAGAAAATTTCAGAGAATCAAAATTTAAGCGAGATCCTTATTTCAGCGAATATAGAAATTTCAGAAGATTTTGATGATCAATTCCTTTTTAACTCAGATAACAAGGAAATTGGGGTGAAAATATTTAAAGAAGAAGGAGACAAATGTCCAAGATGCTGGAAACTTTATAAACAATTAGATGAAAAAAATCAGCTTTGTGATAGGTGTATGTCGGTAATTAATGAAAATTAACAAAGATTTTATTTTAGCTTTTATAATTTCTTCGATTACAGTGATTCTTGATCAGATTTCAAAATCATTAATTTTAAACAATAAGTTCTTACTTCCAATAAAAGTGTCGTCTTTCGACATTTTGAACATAGTTTATGTTGAAAATAAAGGTATTAGTTTTGGAATGCTATCAGAGTATAATATTCCTTTTTGGCTAGGAATATTGTCTTTTGCAATTAGCTTATATGTAATCTTTCTGATAGTAAAGTCTGAAAGTAAGTTGGAATTAATTGGATTGTCATTAATTTTAGGTGGAGCAATTGGGAATGGCATTGATAGATTGTTTAGTGGCTATGTAATTGATTTTATTGATCTTTATTATAGAAATTTTCATTGGCCGGCATTTAACTTTGCTGACTCGTTTATAACCGTGGGAGCTGTATTATTTTTTATTAAATTATTTTTTATTAAATAAGAAAATAATTGAGAATTATGCTTTTCAAAGTTATAAACTAATGTTATTTATATATCTTACAAGCAACAAAATGTTTGTATTAATGTTTAATTGAACACTACATATAGTATAATTATGCAAATCTTACGTACATTTAGAACATTGACTATATCAATGATTCTTATACTTTTGCAATCATGTTCAACAATCGAGTCAACAGTCGACTCAACATTGGATTCTATTAGTGAAGCTGGTGATTTTATCTATGATTCTGTTAATTTCTGGGATGAGGACGAACCAGAGCAAAGCGAAGCTGTAATAATTGAGGAAGCGGTAGAAGTTCCAGAGTATGCTATTCCAGATGAGAGTTACTTTGAACCTGGGTTAAGTCAGGAACAAAATTTTAGAAATCAACAGAGTTTTCAACCCCAAGTTAATGCTCAACCTTACTATGATCCAATTTACAGGAGCCAGAGACAATACTATTATGTAGGACCTAATGGAACTCCAATGCTAGCTCCACCTCCTCCTCCTTTTCCTCAGTATTCAATTGATCAAGTAGCCCCACTTCCTTATTCATATTCAAATAACCTTGATATGCCTAGATCATTTAATCCAAATATGAACAATTTAGCACCTAGGCAGAATTTAGATGTTATAAACCAAAATCAAAATGTTAAACCAACTATTACACTCGAAGAAGAAATGGAATTATTTGGAATACAAAATGATTGTGTTAGAGTAAAAGAAGATTACGTAAATGGTGGATTTATGTGTGATGATTATGATTAATAATTACTTAAAGTATTTTCTTATCTTTTCTGTATTTGTATTAAACTCTTGTGAAACTCTTCAAGATTTCGCCGGTTTAAATAAACCTGACCTTGAAATAGATTTATTTGAAGAAACGCCCGAATTGGTTCTTCCCCCAGATTTTGGAAAAGTTGCCAAGAGAAATAAATATAGAAATGAAAAAATTATAAATCAAACGCCAGATTTTAATGATAATTTTCAGCAACCGCAATATCAAAGCATCCAACCCCGTGTGACAAATTATATCGCTCCTAGAATAAATATTGAATCATCACCAACCCCTTCTGATTCACTCGAGAGATTTAAAGAGAACAAAAAATTTACAATTGGACAGTGGGTTTACGGTCAATATATACAAGGCTTTAAACAAGGAAATCTTTATTACAGACCAATTTACGATAAGGGTTATAATTTTTCCAGAAGATATTTACCTGATCAAAACATAAATTCCTTTTTAAGACCACAACAACAATATATTGAAAGAGCCAATGGAAGAGAATCCATACCAATGGATTCAAATTTTCAAAATTTAGAAAACTTACCAATAATTGATTAAATGAAGATAGTTGGGATTTTATTTATTCTACTATTTTGCTTTGAATCGAAATCAAACATAAATTTCAATGCTAAATCAACTACTTTGGAAAATGGATTAAGATTAATTGTTGTTGAAAACCCTAGAGCTCCTGTCGTTGCTCAAATGATGTGGTATAATTTCGGATCGAATATAGAACAAAGAGGTAAAAGTGGTTTGGCTCATTTTATGGAGCATCTTATGTTTAAAGGAACAAAGAAATTCCCGAATAGTTACTATTCAGATTATCTTTCAAAAATAGGTGGTAGTGAGAATGCATTTACAAGTTACGATTATACGGCCTATTACCAAATTTTTCCAAGTCAACATTTGGAAAAAATTATCGAACTCGAAGCTGACAGAATGAACAACTTAACTCTAACTAAAAAAAATGTGGAAATTGAGAAAAAAGTAATTTTAGAAGAAAGATTTCAAAGAATTGAGAGTGATCCGTCAGCCCAACTTGACGAATCTATGAGAACCGTATTATTTCCAAATGATTATTATGGTCGACCTATAATTGGTTGGAAGCACGAAATCGAAAATCTCTCTTATGATGATGTAATCGATTTTTATAAAGAAAATTATAACCCCAACAACGCTATTTTAATTTTGTCAGGAGATATAAAATTTAAAAATGCAAAAAAATTAGTAAATAAATATTACAAATCTATAAATTCTTCACAAAAGATTAAACTTAATAAATTAAATAATCCTGATCTAAAAACTTCTACAAATGTCGAGCTTAGCAATGAAAATGTGAAGCAACAAATATGGAAGAGAATATATAGAACAAAGTCTTACAATGACTCAATGACTCAGTCAATTGCATTAGATTTAGGAATGAAAATTCTTGCCGGAGGGACTTCTAGTTTATTGTACGAAGAGTTTGTAAATAAAAAAAAGATCTTTTCAATGGTGGGAGGTTTTTTTCAAGGTTTAACAAAAGGAAACGGATATATTTATTTTTACGCAATACCCAATAAGAAAGTTGAACAGTCTGAAATAAGTGACTTGTTGGATAAATTTATAGTTCAAGCTATAGATGAGGGTATCTCCGAAGAAAAATTAATCTTAGAAAAGAAGAAATATTACTTTGATAGTATTTACGGCATGGACGGAATTTTAAAACCTGCTGAAATTATAGGAGAAGCATTAACTATTGGTTTAAGTCTGGATGATATTGAAAATTGGAATGACAAACTTGATAAGATAAATCTGGAAATGGTAAAAAAAGAATTAAAAGAATTTTCAAAAAATAGAAATTTTGTTACAGGAAACTTGAAGAATTGAGATTTATTTTTTTATTTTTTTTATTAATATTCAAAAACTTAGATGCTTTTGAATATAAAAATCTTAAAACAAATTCTGGAATTGAATTTTGGTTTGTCGAAGATAAATCAATACCAATTGTCAGTGTAAGTTTTAGTTTTAGGGGAGGGAGTTCAATTGATATTAAAGACAAAAATGGTATTTCAAATTTGATGACATCTCTTCTGGACGAAGGAACTCGTAATTTAACTTCAAAGAAATTCAAAAACGAAATGAAAATGAATGGAATGAAGTTAAGCTTTAGTACACAGAAAGATAAGATTGATGGTGTATTTCAAATTATTTCAGCTCAGGCCAAGGATGGTTTTGATTTATTTTACGAAGCTTTAAATCATCCAAGCTTTAATGAAGTGGATATTAACAGAGTTAAGAGACAAGTTATATCTAGTATAAAAATTGATGAATCTGATTTATCAACTTTAGCTTCAAACAAATTTAATCAACACTTTTTTAAAGATCATGTTTTCTCAAACAACATAAAAGGATCGGAAGAATCAATTAAAAACATTACAAGAACTGATTTAGTAAACTTTCATAAAAAATCTTTTGTAAAGAATAATTTAGTAATTGGTGTTGCCGGCAATATAAATGTTAATAAAATAAAAAAATATATTGAACTTGTTTTTGGGGAATTAAAAGACAATCAACAAAATTATTCTATTAAACAATTTAAGGCTCTATCTGTTGGGCAAAAAATGTTTGAAATGAAAACACCACAGTCTAGTGTTTTATTTGGTCACCCTGGATTAGAAAGAAATAATGAAAATTTTTTTGCACTTAGAATTGCCAACTATATTTTGGGTGGTGGTGGATTTCAATCTCGTCTTTATAAAAATATCAGGGAAAAAAAAGGTCTTGTTTATTCAATTTATTCATATTTATTGTCTTACGAAAATGATGGTGTAATTGTTGGGGGCTTTCAAACAAGGAACAAATCTGTCTTTCAAACTATTGAAAATGTAAAAAATGAATGGAAAAAACTTAATAAACGTGGAATTACAAAAAACGAGTTAGACAATGCTAAAGCTTACTTTAATGGATCTTTTACGAGGAATTTTACAAGCACTCTATCGATAGCAAGATTATTACAAGTTGTTCAATATTATGAGCTTGGAGCCGATTATTTTATTAAAAGAGAGAAAATCATAAATAGTCTAAATCTAGAAAAAGTAAATGGTATAATTTCAGAATATTTCTCAAACGAAAAATTGTTTTTTATGATTGTCGGAGAGCCAGAAAAGAAATGATTTTTTTACAAGAGACATTTAATTTAGAAAAAAAAGTAAAAAAAACACAAAAACAGAAATATACAAAGTCAAAAATCAAAATATTAGAATTAATAAAAAAAAAATCTTTTGGTTTTATTCAAGATTTGCATCAAAAAGATTTCTCAGACATTTATCAATTTTCTGAAAAACTTCAAAAATTCGAAAACGTATTATTTTTAGGAACAGGTGGTTCTAGCTTAGGTGGCAAAACACTAGTTTCATTGATGGATAATATTTTTATAAATGCGACCAGACCTAGAGTTTTTTTTGTAGAAAATATTGATTCATCGTCAATACATGGTTTGCTACAAAATATAGATTTAAAAGATTCAGCTTGTGTTGTTACATCAAAGTCAGGTGAAACAATTGAAACAATTGCGCAGTTTTTCTTTGTATTAAATGAATTTAAGAAAAAAAAAATTTCTATAAAAAAAAGATTTTTCATTATTACTGAAGATAAAAAAAGCACACTGAAAGAAATTCAGGAGAGTGAAAATTTAGATTTTTATCCGCATCCGATTGATATTGGGGGACGATATTCTGTCTTCTCAATTGTTGGTTTAATTCCATCAAAAACCATTGGTTTTGACATAAAGCGTTTTTGTAATGGAGGTAAAAGTTTTTTAAAGGAAATAGAAAATGAAAATAATTTTGATTATTACTTTACCCCTATTTCAAATTTAATTGATCTAAAAAAAAAAGGTGTGAATATGTCAATAGTAATGCCTTACCATGATTCATTAAACAATTTATCATTTTGGTACAGACAACTATGGGCTGAAAGTATTGGAAAAAAAGGTAAAGGTATAACTCCAGTAAATGCTTTAGGAACAGTTGATCAGCATAGTCAGCTACAACTTTATTTAGATGGTCCAAAAGATAAGTTTTTTACATTTATTGAAAAAGCAAGAGACAAGAGTGTTACAAAATTAGATTGTCATTATTCTAAATCTAAAACATTTCAAGATCTTCATCAGAAATCATTAGAAGAACTACTCAATGCAGAGATGAACGCAACCATAAAAACTATCAGTAATAAAAAAATACCTATTAGAAGAATAACTTTGGAGTCCTACAATGAGAAATACGTTGGAAGTCTAATGATGTTTTTTTTTATAGAAACAATCTTTAGTTGTTTCTTGCTAGAGGTAAATCCATTTGACCAGCCTGCGGTGGAAGAGGGGAAAAAATTAACTAAAAGATTTCTTAAATATAATGAGTGAGATCAAATTATTATCAGACAGTTTAATTAATAAGATTGCAGCTGGAGAAGTTTTAGAAAGACCCGCATCGGCTGTTAAAGAATTGGTAGAAAATAGTATTGATGCTGGGGCCAATAAAATCGATATTTTTATAGGGAACGGCGGTAAAAGTAACATAACAGTTTTAGATGACGGTCGGGGTATAAAAAAAGATGAATTAGAAAAAGCCGTTCTACGTCACACAACTTCGAAACTAAATTCATCAAATTTAAATTGTATTAAAACAATGGGCTTTAGGGGTGAAGCATTGTCGTCGATAGCATCTGTTTCAGACTTTTCTATAAGTTCTAATCAGAAAAATAATTCAGAGGGTTACGAGATTAAAATAGTTTCAGGTAAAGTTAAATATGTAAAACCTGTAAATCAGAAAAAGGGAACTTGTGTTAAAGTAAGAAATTTATTCTTTTCAACACCAGCAAGATTAAAATTTCTTAAATCTGAAAACTACGAATCTATTCTTATTAAAAGACTTATTCAAAATTTTGCTATAATTCATTTTGATAAAGAATTTAATCTTTATTTAAATAACAAAATTACAATTAAGACGTCTTTATCAAAAGATGGAGAAGAAAAAAACAGATTTTTTAATAGGGTAAATCAGATATTAGGGACAGATTTTATTGAAAATTCAATCGATCTCGAAGCAAATTCTGAATTTATTTCACTCTCTGGTCTCCTTGGATATCCAACTTTTAATTATTCAAACTCATATAATCAATTTGTTTTTGTTAACGGAAGAGTAATTAATGACAAGACTTTGAATACAATTTTCAGGGTTGCATACAAAGATGTAATGTTCCATGACAGATTTCCGCAGCTTATTCTAAATATAAAGTGTCCACACGACTGGGTTGATGTAAATGTGCATCCGATGAAAAATGAGGTGAGATTTAGTGACTTTAATTTACTTAAATCATTCATTATTAAAACATTTAGAGACTCATTTGAAAAAATAGGTTATGAAAATAAAAAATTAAAATCATCAACACCGCTAGTTGAGGAAAACTATGTAAATGGTTTTCAGGAGAAAATTAAACTAAAAGAAACAAATTATTCTAATTATGAAATAAATAATAATTATGATTCATTGCAGGAGTCAAATAAGCCTGAGCAGTTCTATCCCTTAGGACACGCTAAAAGTCAGTTTCATGCTAATTATATTATATCAGAAACTGAAGAGGGAATAATAATAGTAGACCAGCATGCAGCTCATGAAAGGATTGTATATGAAAGTTTAAAGAAAGATTATTATGAAAATAAAATTAAAACTCAACTTTTATTAATTCCTATTATTTTAAATTTAGACAATCTGGTAATAAAAGATTATGAAAAAAAATTGGAAAACCTAGGAAAGTTTGGATTAAAAATAGATGTATTTGGATCAAATTCGGTAATTGTGAGAGAAATACCAGCCTTAGTTTCAGATTGTAACGTCAAAAACCTTGTAGATGCTGTTATTAATGATATGGCAAATGAGAACTCTTTAAATTATTTGGAAACAGAAGTTAATAAAATTTGCTCAACAATTGCATGTCATGGTTCAATAAGATCCGGAAGAAAGCTTGAAGTTGAAGAAATGAACGACTTATTAAGAAAAATGGAAAATACTAAAAATTCTGGACAATGTAATCATGGACGACCAACTTTTATAAAATTAAATATCGTAGAGATAGAAAAATTATTCGGAAGAAAATAAGTTATATTTTTTTTACAAAAAGAAATTTCGATTTTGATATTTTTTTCGTCTTCATAATTTCAAAGGAATCAAAATTTAAATCAGTTATTTTTTCTCCGAACTCAAGTACGCCAAAAGAATTTTTTTTCATTAAAAAATTTATCTTTTCTATAATTAATTTCAGTGAATATTTTTGATAGGGTGGATCGCAAAAAAAAAGATCAAATTTATCTTTAAATTTGGGAAATTTATCTTTTATAATGTCTAGTTTAACTATTTTAACATTTTGAATTATCTTCAATTCCTGACAGTTTTTTCTACATAAATTTAATGATTCATTTGAAGAGTCAATAAAGGTTACATGCTCAGCTCCTCTAGAGAGAGCTTCTAACCCTAAGGCACCAGTACCGCAAAAACAATCAATTATCGCTTGTCCAGTAATTTTTTTTTTTTCTTTTATGAGAAGAGAGTTTAGTGTATTAAAAATCATTTCTCTTGCTCTGTCAGATGTTGGACGAATTGAATTATTAGATGGTGTTTTAATTAATCGTGTTTTAAATTTGCCTGAAATTATTCTCATCAGTAAACCCTATTGAATTGAGTAATTTATTTAAAAATTTGATTTCTATTTCAACTAAATTTCCAACTCCAATGTCATTTAATTCAAAAGGTCCAAAACTTATCCTTTTCAATTTTTGAACTTTGAGATTAAAGTAATTAAGAACTTTTCTTATTTCTCTATTTTTACCTTCAGTTAATTTAACTTCCATCATATTTTTTTCTTCACTATTCGATAATTTTATTTTAATTTCATTATACAAAATACCATCAACTAAAAATTGACCCTCAACCAATTTATCTAAATTTTCAGGAATTTTTCCCGAAACTTTGACAATATATCTTCTTTCAATTTTATTACTTGGATCTTCAAGATACGAAGAAAGCTTCGGATTCGTAGTTAATAGTAATAAACCCTCGGATTTTATATCTAACCTTCCAACGGAAACAACTCTTGGAAGATTTTTAGGAACTAATCTAAACAGGCTTTTTTGCGAAAATTGTTCTTTATTAGACGAAACATAACCTACAGGTTTATTTAAAATCCAAACCCTCGTTTTAATATTAGTTAATGGTTTGTCTTTTACTTTAATGGATTTTATAAGACTTTTCTCAATAAAAAATTCTTTAAAGACATTATCGTTAATTTTAACGTCACCATTTTTTATTAAAAATTCTGCATTTTTCCTTGAACAGATTCCCGCATGTGAAATTAATTTAGACAACCGAATTAATTTATTTGTCAATTTTTTTCTTGGCTGATGTTATTAATGACTTAATGACATTAATGTCCTTGTTGTCAATAAGAAATTCTGGATGCCACTGGACGCCCAGACAATAATTGGATCTTGTACTTTCTATTGCTTCAATAACACCATCTTCTGAAACCGCAGAGACAATAAGGTTTTTCCCCAACTTATCAACGGCTTGGTGGTGTGCTGAATTTACAAACATTTTCGAGCATTTTACAAAATTGAAAAGTATTGTATTTTTTTTTATATGAACAAAGTGACTAGGTTCATTTCTGGGATTTGGTTGCTCATGTTTTATATCAGAGTCTATTACATCAGGGATATGTTGAAGAAGAGTTCCTCCTAGAACAACATTTATTAATTGTTGTCCGCCGCAAATTCCGAGCACCGGAATTTTTTTTTGGATGGCTTTTTTAGTTATCTTAAATTCAAAATTCGTTCTTCCATTTTTAATTCTCAATGTCGGTTTTCTCTCCTGACCATACATTTGTGGATCAATATCAAAATCTCCCCCAGTTACAAGAAGTCCATCTATAAAGTTTAAATATTGATTAATCGCTTTTACATTATTTGGTAAAAAAATAGATATGCCACCTGCAATTTCGATAGATTCAGAATAATTTTTCCTAGCCGCGTACCATGGATATTTTGAATAGGTTTGCTCTTCTTCCTCATCCAACGTTATTCCAATTACAGGCTTATTCATTAATCTTTTAAAAATTAAACTTAATGTTAGTATATTAAACATATGCGAAGATGTTGTAAAATTTTTATAAATAATTACGAGATTATTGCTGATTTAAATAACTCTTTAACCGCATCTCAAATTTGGAACTCACTCCCTATTTCTTCTGATATTCATACATGGGGAAATGAAATATATTTTGATACTTCTGTAAGTGTTGAAATTGAAGAAAATGCTAAAGAAGTTATTCAGTTAGGAGAAATAGTTTATTGGCCCACTGGAAAAGTTATTGCAATCGGTTTTGGGAAGACACCAATATCTCTCGGAGATGAAATTAGACTTGCATCCAAATGTAATGTTTGGGCTAATACTAGTTTTGATTTAAAAAAACTAGTTAATGTTCGTCAAGGTGAAAAAGTATTGGTCGAAAAGAGTAGAATATAATATGAATGAATATTTTATGAAACTTGCTTTAGATTTAGCAAAAAAATCGTTTAAACAAAATGAAATACCTGTTGGTTGCGTTTTAGTAAACGATAAAAATGAAATAATTAGTTGTGCTTCAAATTCCATGGTACAGAATCATGACCCAACTTCGCATGCTGAAATAGTTGCAATACGAAAAGCATGTAAGAAATTAAAAACAACAAAACTTTTAAATTTCTCAATTTATACAACGTTAGAACCATGTTTGATGTGTGAATCGTTAATTATAAGTGTTGGCATAAAAAAAATTTATTTTGGTGCTTTTTCAGATAATGTAAAAATTCATAAGAGAAAAATAAAAAATTATTTTTCCAGTAATAATAATTATGAATTTTTTGGAGGATTTAAAGAAAAAGAGTGTTCAGATTTAATAATTAATGCTTTAGAGAAAAAAAGATAATCATACATTTTTTTGACCAATATCATTTCTAAAAAAACCTTCCTTCCAACCAATAGCTTCTACAGCTTTATAAGCAATTTTCCTTGCATGTGCGATTGAATTACCTTGTGCAGTGACAGCTAGCACTCTTCCACCTGAAGAAATTACTTTTTCATTTTTTAATGCAGTTCCAGCATGGAATATCTCAACTCCTTTAATAGATTGTGCCTTTGACAGATTATTAATAACTTTATTCTTTTTATAGTTGCCAGGATATCCTTTGGAAGCAACTACAACGCAGACAACAGATTGTTTTTTATTTCTTATGGTCAAATCAGAAAGCCTATCTTTCAAGTTATAATCAATAATTTTTAAAATATCAGTTTGTAAGTTTCTTAATAAAGTTTGACACTCTGGATCTCCGAATCTTACATTATATTCAATAACGAAAGGCCCCTGTGAGGTTATCATTAGACCAAAAAAAAGTATGCCTCTGTATACCAATTTATCTTTTTTAAGTCCTAATGATGTTGGAATTAAAATTTTTTTTTCGATTTGATTTTGGATTTTTTTTGTAATTTTTCTCGTTGGACTAAAGCAGCCCATTCCCCCGGTATTAGGCCCTTCATCATTGTTAAAAGCTCTTTTGTGATCTAGCGCGTAACCTAGTTTAGCAAAACCATTTTTATCAAAGAAAGCGAAATAACTTACCTCAAAACCTGACAAATATTCCTCAATTATTACTTTTTTTCCGGCTGAACCAAATTTTTTTT
>CACAYF010000008.1 GCA_902536655.1 uncultured Alphaproteobacteria bacterium
ATATTACAGGTCTTCCCAGGAAAAAGGTTGAACCGTCGAAAGAGGATTTAAACAAAATAATATCTGATCAGAACAAAATAAAAAAGGCAAAATTAATTGGTTACAAAACAAGACTTTTTAATGAAAAATTTATATTACCTTCAAAAGGAAGAATGTCAGGATTTTATGGAAGTCAACGAATCCTTAATTCCAAACCAAGAAGACCTCATGCTGGAATAGATATTGCTGCAAAGGAGGGTACAAGTGTAATTGCCCCTTCTTCAGGAATTATCAAATTAGTGGAAGAGGATATGTTCTTCACTGGAAATACTGTGATAATGGATCATGGCTTAGGACTAATTTCAATTTTTGCTCACTTGAAGGAGGTTTTTGTTGTAGACGGAGAAAAAGTGTTGCAAGGACAAAAAATTGGAACTATTGGTATGACAGGTAGAGCAACAGGTCCTCATCTTCATTGGGGTGTTTATTTGAATAATACATCTGTTGACCCAGAGGTCCTTTTAAAATATGAACTTAATTAGCACGAAGGCATTCCAAAACTCTCTGTTCAAATTTGTTTTTCTTTTCAATTTTCAAATTTAGATTTACAGGTGTTATTTTATTCTTAAATTCTTCAGGTACTTTTATATAGTCTTTTTTTGTACAGACAACTGTCAGATTTTCTTTTTTTGCTACATTTAGTATGCTCAAAATATCATTTTTTTTGAAAATGTAGTGATCGGAGAAACTTTTTGTTCTTTTGATTGTAAAACCGGAATGTAAAAGTGAATTGTGAAAATTTGTATTGTTACCAAGTGCTGAAAATACAAATAAGTTTTTATTTTTGCATGATTCGATACTTATTTCTTTTTTTGCCATAAAAACTTTTTGTTTTGGAATCATATTTTTTTTTAAAATATTACTATTGTTGCCAATAATTAGAATTAGATCGCAATTTTTAATACCACTACTTATTGTTTCTCTTAAAGGACCAGACGGAAAAATGTTTTTATTACCAAAACCATAATCACTATCAATAACTAAAACTTTACAATTCTTTTTTATATCTATACTCTGCAAACCGTCGTCCATTATTATTAACTCACCACCCTGAGCCTCACAAAACTTGGCTCCAGAAAATTTTTTTTTGGAGACACAGGTCAAGCCAAAGTGTGAATGTAAAAGACTTTCCTCTCCAACTTCGTGAAATGAATGATCCTTTGAGACTATCAAAGGACCTTTTGCTGTTCCTTTATAACCTCTTGTTAAAACAAATATTTTTTTAAAATTTTTTGTTAGAATTTGTCTCATTTCTATTACAGTTGGAGTTTTTCCAGCTCCACCAAGTGTAATATTTCCAACACATAAAACTGGAATGTTACATTTCTTTTCTTTGTTACTTATTTTGTAAATAATAAAACATAAATAGTATAATATTGAAAAAGGAAAGAGTAATAAGCTTAAAAAATTTTTAGATTTCCAAATTTTTTGCATCATTTTATAACACTTCTTAGAATAGACTTTGACTTGTAAAACTGACTTTTACAAAGAGTTTTAAACTTTCTATTAGTTTCTCTATTTAATTTTTTGTCTTTTAAAAGTCTTGAAATCATCCGAATAAGCTGAGATGAATTTTCAACTTCAAACCCCGCTTTATATTTAACAATGTCGGCTTTTATATCCTCAAAGTTTTCCATGTGGGGACCAAAGATCAATGAACAATTAAAATCTTTTGTTTCTATTGGGTTATGTCCGCCATGGTTGCTGAATGAACCACCGACAATTGCAATTTCTGATAATTTAAAAAAAATTCCTAATTCACCAAATGTATCAACTAATAAAATCTCTTCATTAGAAATTTTGAAATTACTTTCATTTCTTAAAAGAAATAAAAACTTATCTTTATTAAATTGATCTATAATTTTTTTTATTCTGTTAGTATGTCTAGGAATAATAATAAAAAACAAATTACTAATATCTTTTGATAAAACTCTGAAAATATCTGCAAACATTTTTTCTTCTTCAGCATGTGAACTAAATAAAGTTACAACTCTTTTTGATTTGAGTTGTTCAAAAATTTTTTTATAAGCAACATTATCAACTTCTAAGCCTTGAGAAATATATTTTAAGTTTTGTATTCTTTTAACATTTTTTGTGCCAAGTTCTTTAAACCTTTTTAATGAGTCATTATTTTGTGTGTAACACTGATCGATTAATGGAAAAACAGATTTAGAAAAAGAATTTATTCTTTTCCAATTAATGAAAGATTTATTTGATATTCGAGCATTTAAAATAGAGAGTTTGATAGATTTCTCTTTTAAAATATTAAATATATTTGGCCAAATTTCAGACTCAATAAAAATTACTGAACTTGGATTCCAATATTTTAAGAATCTTTTTATTAAAAAATTTATGTCTATCGGGGAAAAAATAACTACAAAATTGTTTTTTGACTTAGATAATAAATTGTATGCACTAAGAGTTGATGTGCTAAATAAAATTGACGATTCGGGTTTTATTTTTTTTATTTCTCTCGCAACTGCGATTCCAGTCTTTGATTCACCAACACTAACACCATTAATCCAGATTAAATCTCCCTTAGGTCTTTTTTTTCTTGAAATTGAAAATTTTTCAAGAACACTCGAAATAGTTTCTTTCGAAACTAAAAAACGAAGAAAAAAAAAGAATAAGATAGGAATAAAAAATAAATTTGATAAATATCTATAAATTAATAACAACATAATTAATTCGAGAGATTGTCTGATAACATCGTTACTCGTTTTATTTCTTTTTCTAAAATTAATTTATTTTCAGCAAGTGTTTTATTTTTATCAAATTGAAATGGATTTCCCCAAACTGCTACAAATTTATTGAACGGTGTTACAAAAATAAATTTATCCCATGTTTTTAGTGTAAATTTAAATTTAGCTGAATAACTTAATGGTACAACTGGAACGTTTGTTTTTTTTAAAAGTGATATAAGACCTTTTTTTACTTCTCCGTTAGGACCTCTTGGACCATCGGGAGTGATCCCTATTATACTATCATTATTAATTTGTTTTAATATCTCTTTTAAGGAAGACAAATTATTTTTCCTCGAGGACCCGGTAATTGTCTGAATTCCAAAATAAGATACGGCGTTGGAAATTATTTTTCCGTCGGCATGTCCAGAAATAAGCATTCTTAATTCTTTAGACCATTTCCAGCAAAAAACTGCCATAAGTAATCTATTATGCCAAAAGCAGACTATAAAGCTCTTATTTTTTTTTATATACTTTTCCACAACATCTGAGTTCTTTGTTAACCAAATAGAGGTTTGGAAACAAAGCTTTAAATATAATGATATGATCCAGCCTAAAAATAACTGAAAATATTTATGTTTAAAAATTCTTTTCATTTTTCGTTTTGAATTGTAACTCATGAAGATGTCTGTAAATTTTAGAGCTTTTTATTAAAGTGGAATGCTTCCCAATATCAACAACTTCACCATTATTTATTATAACTATTCTGTCGGCATCAATCACTGTTGATAATCTATGTGCTATAATTAAAGCTGTTTTATTTGAAATTAGTTTATCCAAAGAATCATGAATTTTTTTCTCTGACCTTGAATCCAATGAAGAAGTCGCTTCATCTAAAAGAAGAAATGGAGAGTTTCGAATAAAAGCACGCGCAATTGCAACCCGTTGTTTCTGTCCCCCAGAGAGCTTAGAACCGTTTTCACCAATTATTTCATTAAATCCTTTAGGAAATTTTTTAATAAATTCTATACAGTGAGATTTTTTACAAGCGTTTTGAAGGTCTGCTTTTGAATATTTATTTGGACCATAACATATATTATACTTTATCGTTTCGTCAAATAAAACAATATCTTGACTTACTAAGGAGAAATAGTTTCTGATAAAATTAAAACTTAAATTTTTAACATCAATTCCACCAATTTCAATTTTACCTATATATGGATCAAAAAATCTTGGTAGAAGATTTAGGAGAGTTGTTTTACCTGCGCCAGAATATCCGACTAACGCGACTCTTTCACCATTATAGATTTCTAAATTAATGTTTTTTAAAATAAGTTTTGTTGAATTAGGATATTTAAAATAAATTTTTGATATATTGATATTATTCTTTTCCTTTAAATCTATCATGTTATCTTTTGGATGTTTTGTTTCTTTCATTAATGGCTTCTTATCCAAAATCTCAAAAACTCTTTCAGCTGACGCCATTGCTATTTGGAGAGTTGCATTTAAACTTGCCAACGATTTGACGGGTTGATACGCCATAAGTAGAGCTGTCAGAAATGAAAAGAAAGTACCTGGGGTAGTTTGTCCCTGAATAACTTGGCTTCCCCCAATAAATATTATTGCTCCAATAGCACATCCACTGATAATTTCCATCAAAGGCCTTGCTATTGAATTAACCTTTGTTGATTTATATGTAAGGTTAAAAATATTTATTATTTCTTTATCGATTCTTTTTGATTCAAAGTTTTCGGAACCAAAGGCCTTTATTGTTTTTATTGCGGAAAACGATTCTGATAATTTTGATGTAAGCATTCCAAATCCAACTTGAGTGCTTTTAGAAATTTTTCTCAATCTTTTACCTATTCTTCTAATAGGATAGATAGCTACAGGAAAAACAAAAAGAGCTAAAAAAGCGAGCTTTGTGTCATGGTAGAACATAACGCCGATTAAAAAAACAAATGTAAATGAATCTTTGATTATATTTATTATGACATTGTGAACTCCTCTCGACAGAGCACCTACATCTGCAATGAACCTAGATACCATTGTTCCGGAATTAATTTCATTATGAAAGGACAAATCACATCTTATGGCTGCCCTAAACATTTGATTTTGTACATCTGCGACTAATCTATATCCAATAAAACTCATGAAAATTGATTGGATATAGGAAGCTATACCTTTAAAAATTGCAATAGTTATCACAGCAATTGGAATAAGAACAATCAATGTTTTATTTTTATTAATAAATATTTCATCAAGAACTGGTTGCATCATCCATGCATTTAATGCAGTAGCGCCTGCAACAACGATCATACAAAAAATAGAGATAATTAATTTAGAGTGGTGTTTTTTTACATAATTTGCAAAAAGACGTTTCAGTAATTTAATTGTGTTTTTATTTTTTTCATTCATTTAATTCAGTACACAATTTTTCAATTAATATATTATTACAAGCTAATACTGAATCTACCTGCATTTGACTGCTGTTATAGATCATTTTATTTCCAGAAATATTTTTTAGATACCCACCTGCTTCTTTCAAAATCAAATCAGCAGCAGCAATATCCCAATCATTTTTTTTAGTAAAACTTATCGCTACATCCATTGTACCTTTGGCAACTAAAGCAATTTTATATGCTATAGAACCCATTTTAATTGTATTCTTTTGATTAAAACATTCATATTTCTTTAATTTCTTCATTTCAGAACTACTTATTCCATATTTTGAAGAATAAAGATCTATATTTTGATTTACTTTAATTTTTTTTTCATTGCAAAACGCACCTTTATTTTTAACTGCTGAAAAAAGTTCTTTTGTTTCAGGGTTTAAAACTAAGCCCAAAACAGGTTCATTTTTTTTTATAAGAGCAACAGAGATTGTATATTCTGGTTTTTTATTGATATAAGATCTTGTTCCATCAATTGGATCTACACACCAAAAATAATCAGAGCTTAACCTTGAGCCATCGTCAACGGACTCTTCAGATATCCAACCATAATCAGGTGTAGTTTTTTTAAAAGTAGATTTCAAAAAATTATCAATTTTTATATCAACGTTAGTAACTGGCTGATTTTCTGATTTGTACTTAACCGTAATATTATTTTTAAGTGACATTGCAATTTTGCCCGCTTCTAAAATTACCTTTTTTGAGACATCCTCAAGAAAGGAGGGTAAAATTTTTTCAGACAATTATTTTCCACCAAGAGTTAAGTTTTCTACTAGGCATGAAGGTGCGTTTATTCCAAAATTAAATTCCAGGTCATTTGCTGGAATTAAAGACATAAATATGTCTACAAGGTTACCTGCAATAGTTATTTCTGAAACAGGATAACAAATTTCACCATTCTCAATCCAAAAACCTGATGCTCCTCTACTGTAGTCACCATTAGAATAATTTATAGAACTCCCCATAAGTTCTGTTATGAGAAGACCTTTTTTTAGAGATTTTATCATATCAAGCTTCGATACCTCTCCATTTTTCATATATAGATTAGAATAGGAAACAGAAGGTATTGAGGAAGCAGATCTAGTAGCGTGACCTGATGGCTCATGTTTTATTTGCTTCGCAGATGCAAGAGAATTGAAGAAAAATTTCAGATATCCCTTTTCAATTAAAAATTTCTTTTTTGATTGAATGCCTTCACAATCTAAAATTTTTGATCTTAATTTCTTTGGCATTAATGGATCATCAATTATAGAAATTCGATCATTAAAGACTTTGTTGTTTATTTTATCTTTCAGGAAGCTAATTCCTTTCACAATTGACTGGGCGTTACTAGCAGTAAACAAATTTCTAAGAAGACTCGAAGAAACTTTGGAGTCAAATATTACATCTGACTTGCAAGTTTTTAATTTTCTAGAATTTAATTTTTTTATTGCATTTTGTGAAACTTCTTTTCCAATTTTTTCAAAATCACCTAATTCATTGTAAAACACTTTAGATTTATAATCATATTCTCTTTCCATTGAATCCTTTGAACCTGCAAGGACTGCAATTATAAAATCACTATGAGTTTTTTCCATCTCAATTTCAAGTCCATTTGACCCAAGAAGACAGATTGAATTTTTTGAATAAGCTATTTCAGCTCCTTCAGAATTTGTAATTTCTTTATTATCTAAAGCACTTTCTTCAAGTTTAATAACTTCTTTTTCAATTAGACTCATTGTTGGTTCAAAAGTGTCACAAATTTCTAACTTTTGAACCTCTTGCTTACTTACTTGTTTAATGTTGTCTGATTCAGCTAAACCACAATACTGGTTTTCTGGTACAACTTTTGCCATTTCAACAACTTTTTCAGTTAGATTGTAAACATTCTGTTTTTCAAGATTGGTTGTTGACACAATAGACTGCTTTTTATTAATAATCGCTCTAATCCCAATTTCATTTGTGGATGATTCTTCTTTTTTTTCAATTTTTCCAAGTCTAGAAGAACAACTTGATGTTTTTGATTTTGATAAAAATACATCAGCTTCATGGCATCCCATCTTACTTAGTCTGTTGAGAATCGTTTTTATAAAGTTCTTATCCATAGAATCTTAATTTATATTTTAATTTGCTATAAATACAATATGAGAATAGTATTTTTTTTATGAGTTACTTTGTTGTCGGCGGGCTTTATAAAAATACATCTTTCAATGAATTTGTAGACGATTCTAAAAAAGAGAGGTACGGTCCTTTTCAATCTTATGAAGACGCAAAAAAATATTGGGAAAAAATTTCATGGGAAAATGTTGATCATTGTAACGTTAGATATATAATTTTACCTCACAAATAGTTTTGAACAATTATAAGAAAAGTAATTATCCCACCAGTTTTAACATTTGATTTGAATATCTTATTAATTTCTATTCCATTTTCAAAATTTAAAAACTGTTTTATAAGCAACGAAAATACAATTAAACTTGAGAATACACTTAAAAAAGTATTAGCGTAAGTTTCAAAAAAAAATATCGAAAAAAAGATTGAACTTAGTACGTATATTGAGCATAAAGATTTTCTTTTTTTTTCAAAGAGGATTGCTAAAGACTTTAGACCTATTTTTTTGTCTCCTTTTATATCTTGAAAACCATAAACTGTGTCGTATGCTATTGTAAGAAAAACCCCAGCAAAATATAAATATAATATTGAAAAATTAAAATTTTCCGTTTGACTCTGATATCCTACTAAAACACCCCAATTAAAGGCTAATCCTAAAATTATTTGAGGAAAATAGGTAAATCTTTTGAAAAGAGGGTAGGTTATAACTAAAGGCATAATCATCAAACTTAAAATTATTACATTTGTTTCAAATTGTAACAGAATAATCAAACCTAAAAGCAGCTGAAATAATGTAAATATTATTGATTCAAGGATATTCAATGAACCTGATGCAAGTGGTCTTTTTTTTGTCCTCTTAATTTTTCTATCAAAATCTTTATCAAAAATGTCATTAATACAACAACCAGCTCCTCTCATTATAAAAGAACCTAAGGTGAAAAGAATTAGGCACTGGAGCAAACTAGCGTTAAGATTAGAATTCGATAAAGTTCCCCAATAACAAGGCCACATAAGTAGAAAGGCTCCTACTGGATTATTATATCGTCCGAGAATTAATAAATTCTTGCTTTTTTTTGTAATTTTTTTAAACATTATGCTCAAATCTTCATATAAAGTTATGCCCAAAATTAGAATATACTTTGAAAAAAAAATTGTTAAAGATCATAAAATTTTACTTGATTCAAAACAAATGCATTATCTTAAAAATGTTATGAGAAGGAAAACTGGAGATTCTATTATTGCATTTAATTCTAATTATGAATGGGAGTGTAAGCTTGATTTAAATGTTGAAAAGTCGATAATACCTGTAAATTTATTAAGGAAAAAAATTATTTTACCTGACATTTGGCTTTGTTTTGCTTTGATAAAAATTAAAAATATAAATAATCTTGTTGAAAAAATTTCTGAAATTGGAGTAAAGAAAATCATACCAATGTTTAGCGAGTTCTCCTCTAGAATCCATATAAACATCAACAGATTTAAAAAAATATCAATTGAAGCAGTTGAGCAAAGTGATTCATTATCTTTACCTGAAATATCTCATCCTGTATCCTTACCCAAGCTTCTTGAAGACTGGGATAACGAAAGGATTATATTTTTGTGTGATGAAACAGGGGGGAATAAAATATTAAGTGCAAAAAAAATTATTAAAGAATACAAAAAATTTGCAATTTTTATTGGCCCAGTAGGTGGTTGGTCTTTTGCAGATAGGGAACATTTCAATAATAAAAAAACTTACAAAATAAGTCTAGGAAAAAACATTTTAAAAGCTGACACTGCTGCAATATATTCTTTATCATGTGTAAGGGCTTTGCTAGAGTGACAGACGTTTTAAGTAAAGAAAATTTGATCGCCAAACTGTCATGTGGGTGCAAGGTTAAAGAAGATTGGAGGATTGGAACCGAACATGAAAAATTTGGTTTTAAAAAAAAAGATCTTAGACCAATTACATTCGACGATATTCAGAAAATATTCAGTGAATTATGTTCAAAATACAATTGGGAAAAAATAATTGAAGACAAAAAAATTATCGGTCTGAAAAAAGATGCGACCTCAATCACCTTGGAACCAGGTGGACAAATAGAACTATCTGGAGCACCAGTTAAAAATTTATTTGAAACATGCAAAGAAGTAAATTTACATCAAGATGAGCTTAATGCTGTTTGTAGAAATTATGAAATTGAGTTTATGGGAATTGGAGTGCTTCCGAAATGGAAATTATCTGACCTAAAATTAATGCCAAAAAAAAGATACGAAATAATGAGTAAATATATGCCACTAGTTGGAGAAATGGGTTTAGATATGATGAAAAGGACAACCACCATTCAGGCCAATTTTGACTTTGCATCTGAGTCTGATATGAAAAAAAAGTTTAGAGTAGCTCAATCTATTCAGCCTGTAATAATTGCTTTATATGCAAACTCTCCGTTTGTTGAAGGAAAACTTACAGAATTTCTAAGTTACAGATCTCATATATGGACTAAAACAGATAATGATAGGTGTGGGCTTCTGCCTTTTATTTATGAGGATGATTTTTCATTTGAGAGATATGTTGACTATCTGCTTGATGTTCCAATGTATTTTATAGTTAGAAACAACAAGTATATTGATTTTTCAGGAAAAAATTTTAAACAATTTTTAGAAAAAAAAATTAAATTAGATAAATTAATTGAACCAGAAATGAAAGACTGGGAAACCCATTTAACTACTGTTTTTCCAGAAGTTAGACTGAAATCATTTATAGAACTTAGAGGTGCAGACGGAGGACCGTGGTCTCGAGTTTGTGCACTTCCTGCATTTTGGACAGGAATTCTATATGATGAAGAGATACTTGATCAAGTATCTAATATGATTAAATCTTGGAGCTTTGATCAGGTTAAAAACTTCTACAAAGAAGTAAGAATTAATGGTTTTAATTCTTATACGCCTGACAAAGAAAATTTGAAAAATTTTTCAAAAAAAATTATTGATTTGTCGTCAATCGGACTTAAAAAAAGAAACATTGAAAATGCTGGCAAAACTGAGGAATCTTTTTTGGAGCCATTAATTGAGATTATAAAATCTGGCGAGTCGCCTGCTTTAAAATGGAAAAAATTATATTTAAATCAATGGTCTAATAATATTGATATGTTATATACAAATAATTATTTTAAGTAATTTATGAATAAATCTGATAAAATAAGAAGTATAAGAACGAAAATAGACGAGATAGACCTTAAAATCCTCAACCTAATTTCTGAAAGAAAAGATCTTGTAACTGAGATTGTAAAATTTAAAAATAGAAATCAAATAATTGATCAAGAAAGAATTTCAAAAATACTAGAAAGTTTGGATGCTGAAGCGTCTAAAAGAGGAATACCAAGAGCATTAGTGAGAAAGCTTTGGGAAGGTATGATTCAATCATTCATTTCATATGAGGAAGAATTATTTGATAAATCAAAGAACTAGATTGTTCCTCCGACTGTTAAATTCCTAACTTTTAAGCTTGGTTGACCTACTCCAACAGGAACACTTTGACCCTCCTTGCCGCAGGTTCCAATACCGTCATCTAATTTTAAATTGTTGGCGACCATTGTAACTTCTTTAAGTATTTCAGGACCATTACCTATTAAAGTAGCTCCTTTTAATGGGCTACAAATTTTACCGTCGATTATTTCATAAGCCTCTGATGCACTGAAAACAAATTTTCCAGACGTGATATCAACTTGTCCACCGCTAAATTGAGATGCGTAAATTCCTTTTTTTGTAGACTTTATAAGTTCATCATGTTCATATTTACCATTTAACATATAGGTATTTGTCATCCTTGGCATTGGTAAGTGAGAATAACTTTGACGTCTTCCGTTTCCAGTTGGACTTTGATTCATTAATCCTGCATTTAATCGATCATGCATAAAACCTTTTAATATACCATTTTCAATTAACATTGTGTTTTGAGAGGGTGTGCCTTCATCATCAATAGTTAGAGACCCTCTTCTTTTGTTAATTGTACCATCATCCACCACTGAAACTTGATCAGAAGCAATCTTGCTCCCAACAAGATCAAAAAAAGCAGAGGTTTTTTTTCTATTAAAGTCTCCTTCAAGCCCGTGACCAATTGCTTCATGTAAAAGAATACCTGGCCAGCCAGGTCCAAGTATTACAATTTGTTCACCAGCTGGTGTTTCTTTTGCTGATAATTTTACTATTGCTTGTTCGTAGGCTTTTTTTACTCCGTTTTTCCAATTACTTTCATTTAAAAGTTCATCGTATAAATATCTGCCACCCATTCCAAAAGAGCCTGTTTCTACTTTATTTTTTTTTTGAATTGTAATGTTAATATTCATTCTTACTAAAGGTCTAGAGTCATAGAAAATATCTCCATTTTTTGTAATAACTTCTATATTTTGGTGATTACCGTTCAAACTTACTGAAACTTCTTTGACTCGTTCGTCAATTTCTCTTGCGAATGTATTAACTTTATTAAGAAAATTAATTTTTTGAGTTAAAGTCACTTTATCAATAGGGTTCTCATTTGTGTAAAGAGATAAATTACTGTTTAAATTTTTGAATTTAGGTGGATTGGGGTTTAATTTTTGTTGTTCTTTTACTGACTTTATTGCTTTTGAAAAAGCTTCGTCTGACAATTCTGTATTATGTGCGAAATTTACAGAATCATTGTTTACTGTTCTTAGACCGAACCCTTTATCCTGGTCATAACTTGCGTTTTTAATTTTATTATCATCAAAAAAAATGTTTTCGGAGTAAACTTCTTCAACAAACAATTCTCCTTCGTCGAAATTATCCAATAATTCATTGACTGATGATTTTATTTTTTCTTCATTCCAGTCTTTTTTTATAGTTTTCATTTTACCTCTATTTATAAGATTAATTGTAAATATATTAATGATTCAAAAAAAATACTAATGTTTAATATATGTAAAGAATTTTTATTAATTTTTAATGAATAATTATTTGTTTTTTTATAAATGATCATTATATTAAGTTATTATTGATTTATGTGTGGTAATATGAAATTTTTTACTTTTTTAACAACTCTTTTTACAGCTAACCAGATTTTTGCAAAAGGTCAACCAACCGAATGGCAGTTAAGTTTTCAAGAAGCAGGTTCACCTTTAATGCAACAATTAATCGATTTCCACGATTTTGTATTCTGGATAATAACAGCAATTACAGTATTTGTATTTCTGCTTCTAGCATATGTTTGTGTAAGGTTTAGCGCAAAAAATAATAAAAAACCCTCAACAACAACACACAATGCAACTTTAGAAATAGCATGGACACTCATTCCTGTACTTCTCCTTGTTGTTATAGCTATTCCATCCTTTAGACTCTTGTATAATCAAAATGATTTCACCGACATCGATATGACTATCAAAGCAACAGGCTACACATGGTGGTGGGGATATGAATATCCAGACCACGACGGAATTACATTTGATTCAGTCATCGTTGAAGATGATGAGCTTGAAGAAGGGCAACCCAGATTATTAACAACTGACTACCAACTTGTGGTTCCAGTCAATAAAAACATTAAAATGCAGATTACAAGCGACCCCTCAGGAGTCATACATTCTTGGGCTGTTCCCTCATTAGGTGTTAAGATGGATGCGATTCCAGGCAGATTAAATGAAACTTACTTTAACATTAAAGAGCCAGGTATGTATTATGGTCAATGCTCTGAATTATGCGGTGTAGGGCATGGGTTTATGCCAATATCTATCAAAGCAGTCACAGAAGATGAATTTGCTTCATGGGTTGAGACAGCTAAAGAAGAATTCGCAAGCGATAACAATAATAATTATGCAAAAAAATAAGAAAGGTCTAAATTATGTCTAGTCATGCCCCATCTTTTTTTAAAAGATATTTCTTTTCAACCAATCATAAAGATATCGGTGTTCTTTATCTTGTATTCGCTATTATTGCTGGTCTTATTGGTGGTATTTTTTCTCTTTTAATAAGAATGGAATTAGCTGAACCTGGTATGCAAATACTCGGAGACGATTATCAAAGATATAATGTGTGGATTACTGCGCATGGTCTTCTTATGATATTCTTTATGATTATGCCAGCAATGGTGGGTGGTTTTGGAAATTATTTTGTCCCTCTATTGATTGGAGCACCTGACATGGCCTTTCCAAGGATGAACAATTTAAGTTTTTGGCTTCTTCCACCATCTATTATTTTACTCATAGGCTCAGCCTTTGTGGGCGACGGAGCAGGTCCAGGTTGGACGCTTTACGCTCCTCTGTCTACAAGCGGACATGGAGGACCAGCCGTCGATATGGCAATATTATCAATGCATCTAGCTGGAGCCTCTTCAATTTTAGGCGCAATAAACTTTATAACAACTATATTTAATATGCGTGCACCCGGAATGACAATGCATAAAATGCCGCTTTTTGCTTGGTCGATTTTGATAACAGCTTTTCTATTATTGCTTTCACTCCCAGTATTAGCAGGAGCAATTACTATGATGCTTACTGATAGAAATTTTGGAACAGCATTCTTTAACGCTGAAATGGGAGGAGACCCTATTCTTTTTCAGCATTTGTTTTGGTTCTTTGGTCATCCAGAAGTTTACATTTTAATCCTTCCTGGATTTGGAATAATCAGTCATGTTGTTTCAACTTTTTCAAAGAAACCTATCTTTGGCTACCTTGGTATGGCTTATGCGATGGCCGCCATCGGAGTTGTCGGTTTTGTTGTTTGGGCACACCACATGTATACAACAGGTTTGGACGTAGATACTAGAGCTTATTTTCTTGCTGCAACAATGGTCATAGCTGTTCCTACTGGTATTAAAATTTTCAGCTGGATTGCGACTATGTGGGGTGGATCAATTGAATTTAAAACTCCAATGTTATTTGCAATTGCGATGATATTTTTATTTACACTTGGTGGAGTAACAGGTGTTGTTCTTGCGAATACAGGGATTGATGTTGCACTTCACGATACTTACTATGTAGTTGCACACTTCCATTATGTGATGTCCATGGGTGCTCTTTTCTCAATTTATGCAGGCTTTTATTATTGGTTTAGCAAAATGTCAGGTATTGAATACAGTGAAGTACTTGGTAAGATCCATTTTTGGTTAACTTTTATAGGTGTAAACATCACATTTTTTCCTATGCACTTTTCAGGTTTAGCTGGCATGCCACGAAGAATACCCGACTATCCTGATGCCTTCGCTGGTTGGAACTATGTATCAAGCATTGGTGCTTACATATCGGTTTTTGCTGCTTTTTTCTTTGTTTTTGTAATTTTAGAAGCATTCATGAGATCGCGAAAAGCTCAGAAAAATCCATGGGGTAAGGGAGCAACTACTTTTGAATGGCAATTGAGTTCTCCTCCACCGTTCCATTCATTTGACGATTTGCCGAAAGTAAAGTAAGTTTCTGTCAACAAAGAGGAGAATGTGTTGCAGTCGAAATCGCTGAAATATAATACTCAATTACTGGATTCAAATGATAGTTCAGTTGGTGATTTTCTTTCATTGCTAAAACCTAGAGTAATGACACTTGCTGTATTCACATCAATTTGTGGCGTAATACTTTCTCCACAAAGCATACATCCTTTCTTTTTTTTCATTTCAATTCTCTGCATTTCAATAGGAGCAGGTGCATCTGGTGCTATAAATATGTGGTATGACAGAGATATCGACTCTTTGATGGAGAGAACCAAAAAAAGACCAATTCCAATTGGAAAAGTTGAACCTCTAGACGCACTGGGTTTTGGAGTTGTGTTGTCAGTTATTTCGACAATGGTTTTAGGTCTCGCTGTAAACTACAAAGCTGCCTTCTTATTAGCTTTTTCAATTTTTTTTTACATATTTGTCTACACTATGTGGCTTAAAAGAAGAACCTCTCAAAATATTGTAATCGGAGGTGCAGCAGGAGCTTTCCCTCCAGTAATTGGTTGGGTTTGCTCAGCCAATGATATTGGATTCTTTCCTGTCTTGTTATTTTGTATTATATTCTTTTGGACTCCGCCACATTTTTGGGCACTAGCACTGTATAAAGATATAGAATATTCTAAAGCTAAAGTTCCGATGCTTCCAGTTGTTAAGGGAAAAAGAGTAACTAAAAATCAGATCATGATTTATGCTATTGTTTTGTTTTTAGTTTCACTTTTGCCATACATATTAAGTTATTCAGGGCTATTTTATCTTAGCTCTGCTCTGATCTTAAACATTTATTTTTGCTATTTATCTTTCAGATTACTTAGGAGTAATGATTCGAAACACTCTGGTTTTGCACCAAAACTATTCAAATTTTCTATTTTATATTTATATTTGATGTTTTCTTCGCTTGTTGTTGATTCACTATTTTAATGAAAAAAAATAAAAAAAATATAGCGTTAGGACTGGCTTTGTTTTTGTTAGCCACCATATTTTATTTTATAACGGTCTTTAAATTTTAATATGATAGCAAGAAATCAAAATAAAAAAGTTAAACAAGCTTTTTATCTATTGGCATTTTCCCTTGGAATGTTGGCAATGAGTTACGCAGCAGTTCCGCTCTATAAAATTTTTTGTAAAGTTACAGGGTACGGAGGGACTCCTCAGATCTCGTCTGAGAACGACAGTTATAAAATTAAAGAAAAAATCGATGTTAGGTTCGACTCTACTATTGATAGAAATTCTGTTATTTCTTTTAAACCAGAGGTTAAAAAAATTGAAGTTCAGATTGGCGAAAACAGTCTAGCTTTTTTCAAGGCAAAAAATAATTCTGATAAACCCATTACAACCATGTCAGTTTTCAATGTTAGCCCTCTACAGGCTGGACAATATTTTAATAAAATTGAGTGTTTTTGCTTTGAAGAACAAGTTTTATCTGCTAATGAAGAGGTCAGTATGCCCGTATCTTTTTTTGTTGACGCTTCAATTAAAGATGATAAATTTATCAAAGATTTGCAGGAAATAACCCTCTCATATACAATGTATGTAAGAAAAAATGAGTGATAATAATCAGAAACATCCCTACCATCTAGTAGACCCTAGTCCTTGGCCACTTGTCACCTCATTTTCAGCTTTAATAATGGCGATAGGATTTATATTTCTTATGCACGATGGTAAAACTTTGGTATTTACCATAGGATCTATAGCAGTTGTTTTATCGAGTATCTTCTGGTGGAGAGATGTCGTTTCCGAGTCCGAAGGTGGTGGATATCACAACACTGTTGTCCAAATTGGACTTAGATACGGCATGATACTTTTCATAATGTCAGAGGTCATGTTTTTCGCCGCTTGGTTTTGGGCGTTTTTTGATGTTGCGTTTTATCCTGGCTCTGAAAGCCCTGAGCTCATAGGTCGACAAGATACGATAGGTGGTGCATTTCCTCCTGAAGATATAGAATTAATTTCGCCTTTTGGCGTACCATTGTTAAACACGTTTATCTTGTTAGCCTCTGGTGGAACTATAACTTGGGCACATCATGCACTAAGGTCCAACGATAGAAAAAACTTTTTGCTTTTTTTATTGTTGACTATTATTTTAGGCATTATTTTTACTGGATTTCAAGCTTACGAATACAAAGTAGCCACTTTTGGAATTGAGGACGGTATTTATCCGTCAACATTTTACATGGCTACGGGATTTCACGGTTTTCATGTTATAGTCGGTACAATCTTTTTATTAGTATGTTATTTCAGAGCTTTAAAAGGTCATTTTACGCCTAAAAAACATTTAGGTTTCGAATTCGCTGCTTGGTATTGGCATTTTGTAGATGTTGTCTGGTTGTTTCTATTCACATTTGTTTATTGGTGGGCTGCCGCATAAACAAGAATGGAATTCAACTTTAATTCAAATAGTTACTCTTTCAAACCACGACCATTTCCTTTATTTGCTTTCATTGTTGCCTTATCAATACTACTAGGTCTTTCTGGATGGCAGATTAAAAGACTTAACTGGAAAACCGATTTAATATCGCAAAGAATCAACAGCTTTGAGTCTGACCCTATTAGTTTTGTAAATTTAAATCAACCTGAAAAAAACGAATTTAGAAAAGTTTTTGTTGATGGTCAACTATTGAACGAATTCGAAATGTATATGCCAGCTTTAAGTAAAAGAGGTAACAATGGTTTTCATATTTTAGTTCCATTAGAAACAACGTCAGGAAAATTCATAATATATGATACTGGTTGGGTTCCTCTCAAAATAAAAGAAAAGCAAAAAAGATTGCTCAATATTTCAAAAAATCCACAAACTTTTGAAGCTGTTATCAGAACATCAGGAAGAAAAGGATATTTTCAGCCTGACAACGATACTGATACAAACACTTGGTTCTTTGTTGAACCAGAATTAATGAGCGAATACCTAAAAATGAACTTTGAAAATCAATATTATCTAGAAGCTGTTAACAATGGACCTAACGGATTCCCTTTAGGTAATCAAACACGAATATATTTACGAAACAATCATTTACAATACGCACTCACTTGGTTTATGATTGCATGTGGTCTTATAGGCGTGTTCTTTTTTGCGAATATAAAAAAAATTAAATAGACATGATTTATTCATCAACTAGAGGTAGTGATATAAACTTAAAGTTTGGTGATGTGCTTTTGAACGGACTGGCCAAAGATGGTGGTTTATATGTCCCAAATAGTCTTAAATTTTACTCAGAAAAAGAATTAGATTTTTTAAGAGAACTTGATTATCCAAATCTGGTATTTGAGCTAACGAAAGATTTCGTTTTAGATGAAATATCAGAGAATGAATATAAAAAGATTTGTATAAATTCATATAATAAATCATTTGGGAAAGAAATAATATCATTTGATAAGCTTGATCAATACAAATATATTGCAAACCTTTTTAACGGTCCAACTTATGCATTCAAAGATTTTGCATTACAATTGTTGGGCAACATATATGAATATGTACTAAAAAAAAAAAAAATTAAACTTACAATTCTTGGTGCAACATCAGGAGACACTGGCTCAGCAGCAATTCATGGATGTGCAAAATCTGATAATGTAAAAATTTTTATTTTGTTTCCTTATAATAAAGTAAGTGAAATTCAGAGAAAGCAAATGACTACAGTAAAAAAAAAAAACGTTTTCAATGTTGCAGTCAAAGGTAATTTTGATGATTGTCAAAGAATGGTTAAAAATTACTTTAAATTTAACAACGAAAATAAGAAAATTAATTTAGCTGCCGTAAATTCAATAAATTGGGTAAGAATAATGGGTCAAATTGTTTATTACTTTTGGAGTTATTTTAGAGTAACTAATAAATTTGAGCCCCTTAGTTTTGTTGTTCCTACAGGAAATTTCGGAAATGCTTATGCTGGATATATTAGTAAGAAAATGGGCTTACCTATCAAGAAGATTATAATCAGTTCAAATAAAAATGATATTCTTACCCGCTTTTTTAAAACTGGAATAATGGAGATAAAGAAAACGTTAACCTCTTTAAGCCCAAGTATGGACATACAGGTTTCAAGTAATTTTGAAAGACTGTTATTTGATTGCTATGAAAATGGCAACATGATTAAAAAATTATTTTATAAGTTAGAAAATAAAAAGGAGTTTTCAATTGCAAAAACTCATTTGAAAAAGATGAGGAAAATTTTCGGTTATGGAAAATTATCAGATTCTGATACAAAAAAAACAATTTCTCAAATTTACAATAAATATAAACTGATTATCGACCCACACACAGCTGTAGGAATCTCAGTTGGAGACAAAGAGCTAAATAATAAAGAAAAAAGAATTTATTTGGCCACTGCTCATTACTGTAAATTTATAAAAACTGTAAAAGAATCAGTAAAAAAAAAAGTTGATTATCCGGTTAAATTAGAAAAAATTTTAAGAAAAAAAGAAAAATTTAAAATTATTGAAAATGATATAGATCAATTAAAGAAATTAATTATCAACTAGAACTGGGATCTATGCGTTGCCGAAATAGTTAGAAAGTTTTGAAAAATCAATCCCAGTTTTTTTAAGCGCATCTTTCCATTTTTTTTCCGGGTCAATTTCAAAAAGAAGATCTAACTCCTCATCTATATTTATCCAGCTATTTTGCTTAATTTCGTCCTCAAGTTGTCCTGGTCCCCATCCAGAGTAACCCAGGGAGATAAAAAATTGTTTGGGTCCTTTGTTTTGTGCAATGTCTGAGATAATCTCAGTTGAGCAGGTTAATTTAACTTGTTTAGAAACATTCATTGTATTTTTGCTATTATAGTCTTTTGAATGCAGTATAAAACCGTTATTTTGATTTAGTGGACCACCTATATGAAAAAGAAAATCCGTTTCTAAATTATTTGAAACATTCTCAATGTTTAATTTTTTAAAAAGTTGGGCACCTTTAATAGTCATGACTTTGTAATTTAGTACAATCCCTACCGCTCCGTCTTTATTGTGATGAGTAAGATAAATTATACTTTTTGAAAAAAAAATATCGTTTAATTGTGGTAAAGCACAAATAATATTTCCCTTTAAATATTGATATTTCATATATAAATTATTACAGATATTATATTTTATTCAATTTGTAAAAATAATGTTTATTAATTTTTTTAAAGTCATAATTTTATTATACACAAACATAGCCATTGCAGATGAATTTGATTCAAAAAACAATCCAGCTTCTGTAAGTTTAATACCATCTAATGGGATATTTTTTGTTGAAGATAAATATTATTTTGGTATAAAAATTGATCTTCAAAAAGGATGGAAAACATATTGGAAAAATCCAGGTGATGCTGGTGCTCCTTTAACAATTAATTGGGAAGATGCATCTTTTGCAAACAAACTAAAAGTCTTATTTCCTTTCCCTGAAAAATTTTTAGACCATGATGTATCAACAATTGGTTATGACAAACAAGTAATATTTCCAGTGGAGATTCAAAAGGATAAGATAGACAAAATTCACGAAAATATTAATTTAAATTATCTTGTTTGTAACGATATTTGCATCCCAATCTCAGAAACTAAGAAATTAAAACTCAATTTTCTGAATGAAGTTATTTCTGACTCTTTTTTGAAAAGTTATGAAACTGTTCCAAAAAGAAAACAAAATTATTTCAGTATTGATCACAAAATTGTTTCTAGTGAAAAAGTTAAGATTAACTTTACAAATAATGATGAATTTGAAAATATTCAATTATTTGCTCACTCAGAAGATACAAATCTTAAGGTTAAAAAGCTAAATTCGTTTTTTGAAGTTGTATTTGATGATAATATTAATTCTTTGACTAAACCAATATTTTATTCAATTTCTGATGGTAAAATTTATCAAGAAATTTCATTTGATCTCAATAAATTTGAAAATAAGAATACACAAATAATTTATTATTTAATTTTGGCCTTCCTTGGAGGTTTAATATTAAACTTAATGCCCTGTGTTCTGCCAATTCTTTCTTTAAAACTATATTCGTTTTTAAGTTTTCTAAAGGAAGAAAATAATAAAATCAGATTTAATTGCTCATTAATTGTAGCTGGAATAATTAGTTCTTTTTTATTTTTAGCCATGACAGTTATTTTTTTCAAAACATTTGGTAATACAGTTGGATGGGGTTTCCAATTTCAAAATGACTTCTTTTTAGTTTTTATATTAATTTTAATGTTAATTTTTAGTTTAAATTTACTTGGTTTTTTTGAAATTATTTTGCCACAAAATATCTCATATAAAATTAATAATTTTTTAGACACCAAAAGTAAAGGTGGTTACTATTTTTCAGGAGTATTTGCTACTTTATTAGCAACGCCCTGTAGTGCCCCTTTTCTTGGAACAGCAGTTGGATTTTCAATGGGGTCATCAAACCAAAATATAATAACAATATTTTTAGGTATTGCCCTTGGCTTTTCATTTCCATATTTATGTTTTATTGTTTTTCCAAAGATAATTAAGTTTTTTCCCAGGCCTGGCATATGGATGAATAATTTTAAATATCTTCTAGGATTATTAATGCTCTTATCCTTTGTGTGGATTTCTAATCTTTTTAAAGTCAATTATTTGGTAATATTATTTTTTACTTCAATTATTCTATTTTTTTCTTGTTACAAAAACAGAAATAAATTTACCATGCTGACATCTTTATTGTTTATTACAACAAATATCCTTGTGTTCTCTGAAATTATGGATTTTAGAAAAAAGAAATTGGTATGGGAAAATTATGATAAGAATTCTTTAGAAAATTATTTGAATGAAAATAGATTTGTTTTAATTGATGTTACTGCAGATTGGTGTGTGACATGTCAATTTAATAAGATAACTACTTTAGATACCAAAAAAGTAGTTGATTTTCTCTCTGAAAACCAAGTTGCAGTGGTGAGAGCAGATTGGACTAATAAAGATAAAGATATTTTTGATTTTATTAAAAAATATAACAGATATGGTATACCAGTTAATATAGTCTATGGACCTAATAATAAAGAAGGAATTTTATTGCCAGAGATTCTTTCAAAAGATATTGTAATAAGTAAATTAATGGAAGTTGGAGTTAAATGACAATAAAAGAACAAGAGAATTTTCCTGAAGTTACTTTCTATCAAATAACTGAGTCGGGACCAACAGCTTTAAAAGCACATACAATTTTGAAAGATAAAAAAGTTTTATTAGTAGGAGTTCCTGGTGCTTTTACTCCAACTTGTAGTGACGAACATCTTCCTGGTTATAAAAAGTTAGCCAGTGACTTTTTTTCGCGAGGTATAGAAGATATTTATGTTGTGTCCACAAATGATCCTTTCATAATGAAATCTTGGAGTAATTCCTTAAATATTTCAGAATTAAAATTTATATCAGACGGCAATGGTGAATTTAGAAATAAAAGTGGACTTGAAACCGATTTATCTGTTGTTGGCTTAGGACTGAGATTATCAAGATTTGCAATGATAATTGACAATGGAAAAATAATTAAAATTTTTAATGATAATGGACCAGGACTCGAGGTCAGTAAAGCTGAAAACGTAATAAAATCTATTTAACAATTTAAATTAATTTGATCTCGAGCAAGTCTGTCTACCTCTTCGTTATATTTATCACCATTATGACCTTTTACCCAATTCCATTTAATTTGAAATTGGTTCGTGAGGATATCTAATCTTTGCCAAAGATCCTTATTTTTAACCTTTTTTCTATTCGAACCTAACCAGTTATTTGTTTTCCATTTTACTATCCACAATTCAATACCATTAATAACATATTTACTATCAGTAAATATTACTATGTTACTGGCTTTTGGAAGTGATTCTAACGCTTCAATTATAGCCCTTAACTCCATTCGATTGTTTGTTGTTACTATTTCTCCACCAACTCTCTGAGATTTCTGACCACTACTTTTGTTAAAAATTATTGCTGCCCAACCTCCAGCACCAGGATTGCCAGAACATGCTCCATCCGTATATATTATATAATCTGTATTAATCAAAATATTGTTTTGCTAAGTCAACTTTAGTATGAAATTTTAGAATGTTAAAAAACTCTGATGGATCTTTTTTTTTAAGAAATTTACCTTCATGACCAATCAAGTAATCGTAAACTCTAGTGAACAGAAATCTTAGACTTGCACCTCTTAATAGAATATTAATATTATTTACTTCAGCAGTCTCTAACTTTCTTACTGATTGGTATCCAGAAATTAAACTCATGAAGAAATCATCCTTAAATTTATAATTATGAAAACACCATGCATTTACCGTAATTGCAAGGTCGTATGATAAAAAATCGACACAAGAAAAATAGAAATCTAAAAAACCAGAAATTTTTTTTTTTTTAAAAAAAACATTGTCAGGAAACAGATCCGCATGGATAACCCCTTTAGGTAGATTCTTTGGCCAGTTTGATGATATAAAATTAATTTCATCACTAATTGTCTCTAATGAATTTGGTATGACGTTATTAAATTTATTAAAACAATTCGAATATATTTTGTTCCAAAAATTTAAGCTAAAATTATTTTTTGCTTTTAATTTATTATTGATATTTGCTAAATGAAATTGAGCTAATTTTTGTCCAACCATAAAACAATCACTTTTATTCCATTTTTTCTTAGAATTCCCCTCTAAGAAACCAAAAACAGCCATTTTTTTATTTTTTATTTTCTTAACAAGTTCACCATTTTTATCTTTTATTGGAACAGGACAATCTATGCCTTTAGAATGTGAGTTGGTCATTACCTCAAAATAAAAAGGTATATATTTTGTATCTACACGCTTCTCAAAAATTGTGATAATAAAGTTATTATTTATAGTTTCCAAAAGGTAATTTGTATTTTCAATACCTTCTTTTATTCCTGCAAATTTGATTAATTCGCCTAGTTGATAATCCTCTAAAATTTTATTTATGTTGGCCTCAGAAAGTTTGGTATATACAGCCATTTTGGTTCAAATAAGTTTTTTTGGAATATTTACAATTGAATTTTCAACGAATTGAATATTTTGTTTATTAGATAAATTTTTTTTAATTCTGATTTCTGTATATTTAATGACTTTTTCCATAATATGTTTTTTCATTTCATTTTTAAGATTATTTTCCATTTGTGATGATATAAGGTTATAATTATTTATTCTTCTAAGCATACTCTGTTCAATATCCTGTTCTATCTGAGATTTTATTTTTTTAATCTCTTTACTCGTATCCTCTTTAATTCTTCTTATCAAATTATGATTATCTTTTTGTTTTTCAAGCTGGTCTTTATATAATTTTTCAGCTTCATTTTTTAGTTGTTTGGATTCGTCTATATGATTTTGTAAATCATTAATTTTCCTATCAAGACTATCAGAAAGTTGAGTTAAAATTGGTTTAAAGGTAATAAATACGAAAATGACAAAAGAAAGTGACACCCAAAGTGTTGAATCGTCTAAAACTTCAATACTCATTGTTTATCATCTCTAATTATTTTTTTGAAATCACTAACACTCCCTTTGTTTTTCTCTCCCATAATTTTTTCATATAAATTATCAGATAAATTAACACACAATTTAGGTAATTCGTTAGAGATCAATTCTTTATTTTTTTCGATGTCAGAGTTAAGTTTATTTTTTTTTTCTTCGAAATCATTATTAATTTCTAAAATCTTTTTATCAAAAATTTTTTTATTTTCTTCAAATGCTTTTTTAATCAGAGTATTTTGTTCAATTTTAGCTTCATTAAATTCTTTATTCATTTTTTCTACAAGAGAATTAAAAGAATCGTTTAGCTTTTTAGCCTCATCTAGATAACTTTGGATTGTTTCTTCTCTTTTATTTCTAATTTTCTTTATTTTTGGAAGAAAGAAAAAATGATTAATCAGAAATAGCACAGCGAACAATAAGATTAACCAGAAAATTTGCGATGAAAATGAATCTGGATTTAGCTGCGGCATTCCTCCTTTTTCTTGAGAAGCTAGAATTGTATCTGTTAATAAAAGATAAAAGGGAAATGTGTACCGAAGCATACTTTAAAAAACGAAAAGTAAGAGAAGTGCGATAATTAGTGCAAATAATGCAAGTGCTTCAACTAAAGCAAACCCTAACATTGTCATTGTAAATACATGTTCTCTGGCCTCAGGATTCCTTCCTACTGCTGAGATAAAAGCTGCGAATATTGATCCAATTCCAATTCCTGATCCAATAACGCCTAAAACTGCTATTCCAGCACCTAAAAGTTTTGCAGATTCCATATCCATAATTTACTCCTTAATATAAGTTAAAAGTTAATGTAAATGTATTGCATCATTAATATATAAACAAGTTAATATTGCAAATACATAAGCTTGAAGAAATGCAATTACAATTTCTAAGCCCGTTAAAGCAATCAGAA
Organism: uncultured Alphaproteobacteria bacterium; assembly: GCA_902536655.1. Lineage (GTDB taxonomy): Bacteria > Pseudomonadota > Alphaproteobacteria > Methylaequorales > Methylaequoraceae > Methylaequor. The sequence goes on from CACAYF010000008.1 coordinate 25,012, forward strand.
AAGCAAGAGGAAGTATACCACCAATTATAAAGCTATTTGCACCTAAAACAAAAACAAACCCACCTATTACTTTTAAAAGTGTATGACCGGCCATCATATTTGCAAATAGTCTTACAGAAAGACTTATTGGTCGTGATAAGTAAGATATGATTTCAATTGGAATAAGTAAAATAAGCATGGGTTTTGGAACACCAATTGGAGCAAAAAATTTCAAAAACTTTACAATACCATGTTTATAGATTGCTATAAAGGTTACACCAATAAAAATAAAAAAAGCTATAGCAAAAGTTACAATGATGTGGCTTGTCCATGTAAAACTATAGGGTAACATTCCAAGAAGATTTCCAACTAAAATAAAAAGAAAAAGAGTAAAGATAAAAGAAAAATAATTCATGCCTTCATTGCCAATGTTGTCTCCAATCATTCCTGATATAAACTCATAGCTACTTTCTACTATTGATTGTTTCTTTGATGGTATAATTTCTAAATTTCTTAATCCAATATACATGAACAATACTATTGAAAATACAGTCATAGTCATTGCAAGTGAGGAATTGGTGAATGACAGATCAAAACCAAAGGCTTCCATTTCTATTAATTTTTTTATTTCAAACTGGGCTAGTGGGCTTGCCAAAGTATCTCCTTTATTTAATTAAGTTTTTTCATGGTTTTGAATAAACTATAAAACCCTGTGATGATACCTAATACCAAAAAAATGATGAAAAATATAGGTTTTGTTAAAAAAATTTTATCGAGTCCAAGTCCAATAAGAACCCCAACAATGATTGAAGATATTAGATCCAAAGAAATTTTTAAACCGATACTATATCCATTATTCTTGTAATGATTATTAGTTTTTTTTATTTTTTTTAATTTTTGCTCTAGTCTGTCAGATAAATCATTCTTCATTAAACTGCTTCTTTCAAATTTGTTTTTTCAAAATCTACAGAAACAATATCAGAAATTCCTTTTTGTGTCATTGTTACACCATAAACCCTGTCAATTGAAGTCATAGTAATTTTGTGGTGGGTTATAATTAGAAATTTCGTTTTTGTATTCTTTTTTAATTCTAGAAGTATATTACAAAATTTTTCAACATTATTTTCATCTAATGCTGCATCAACTTCATCTAAAATACAAATTGGTGAAGGATTGATTAAGAAGATAGAGAAAATTAAAGATATAGCTGTGAGTGCTTTTTCTCCTCCAGATAATAAGCTAATAGATGACAGTTTTTTTCCAGGTGGTCTGACGTAAATCTCGATACCAGTTTGGAGTGGGTCCTCAGATTTGACAAGTTCAAGTTTAGCCTCTCCACCATTAAATAATTTTTTAAAAAGATTAGAAAAATTTTTGTTAACCTCTTCATATGCTTTTAAAAGTCTATTTTTTCCTTCATTATTTATTTTGTTAATAGCCAACCTTAATTTATCAATAGCCTGAACTAAATCTTGTTTTTCCATTTCAAGTTCTTCTATTGAATGTGAGATTATTTTTTCTTCCATTTTTGCTCTTAGATTCACAGGTCCCATTAGCTCCCTTTGACTAATAAGTCTATCAAGCTTGGGTTTTATATCTTCATAGTTGGTAATTTCAATTTGCTTTTCTTTGAGATTATTTTCTAATTCCTCTGGTTGAATTTTTGATCTTTGAAATATTGTTCTTCGAAGCTCTTTCTCCTTTATTTTAAAGTTTTCTAAGTTAATATTTATCTTTGTTAATTCGTTAACTTTATTTTCACGTTCTTTATTGAACTGCTCTATCTTTTTTTCTATATTGAAAATAAAACTCTTAATCTCATTTTCGTTACTGATATTTTGTGTAATCTCTTTTTGAATTTCATTGAATAATCCTTGATAGTGATTGATTTTATTATTTAAATCAAATGGTAAGTTTTCCAACTTTTTTTTTTCACTTATATAATCAATCTCTCTCTTCTCAAGTATCTCAATTTGTTTTGCACATTCAGTAATCCTAACATCAGTTTTCTGAAGGTCATTTTTGTGAAAATTTGCATTAAGTTCTTCTTTCATTATGGATTCTTTTATCAAATTAATCTCCTCTCTTTTCTTTTCAAGTTGAAAATCAAGTTTTTGTATGGATTTTTGAACTTCTTCTTTTTCATTTTTATTGTTATCAAACTTTGGATAAGAAACCTCCATAGATTTAATTTTTTCTAATTCTTTGGATGACAATTTCTCTTCTTTAGTGTGTGAATCAATTTTCTTCTTTATCTCTCTAATATTGAATTCTAATAGCGATTTTTTTTGAATGAACGTCGATAATTCTGATTGAGCAAGATCATACTCTTTATAATTTTTTTCAATATTCTTATTTTCGTTTTTTAATGTTTCATTCAATTTATTTTGAACCTTTATCTGCAACTCTTTTTTGACTCTTAGTGAATTGAGATTGACACAAAATTTATTCTGTTCACTTATACGTTCTTTAATTTTTAGCTGTGCATCAATCAACTTTTTATTTTGATGATTGTCTTCAGAAATAAAACCGTCCCATCTCCATATCGACCCTTTTTTATCTACTATACTTTGACCAACTTTAAGATTTTTTTGTTTTTCAAAAGCCTCTTTTGAGTCCTCTACAAAACTAATTTGAGAGAGTATTAAATTTAATTCTTCAGGGCTTTGAACAAGGTTTGACAAATTGTTCTCTATAGGATCGATATTCTTAAATGAAGTTTTAATCCATCTTTTTTTTGATGTTTTTAAAGTTGCATCCAATTCATTTGTAAGAGCAGCGAAAACTGCATCTTCATATCCTTTTTTTATTTTTAAAAGATTTACTATGGAATCATCTGTCAAGCCCTTACTACTAGTGAGGAGATTGAGTGTTTTAAGTTCAGTTTCAATTTGGGTAAGTTTTGTTGAGGAAATGTCGATTTCGGTTAACAACTTTTTTATATTTTCATTAACTTTTTGAGTGTTTTGATTCGTTTCATTAATAATTTTTTTTCTTTTGTTAATAAGATCTTGGATACCTTGAATCTTATTTTTTATTTTTTTAATTTGTTGATCTTCAGCCCGAAGGTCCTTTTCATGATTGATTAGGTTTTTTTTTAAATCAATAATTAAAATCTGGGTAAGATTAATTTTCTTTTTAAGGTTTTCTTTATTTTCCTTTAAATTATCAAACTTGAATTCCTCTCCGAGACTAAGTTGAATTTCGTTTACAAAGGTTGTTTCAAGTTGTTTGATTTTATTTTTAAGTTCTGTTTCCTGATTAATAAGTTTGACAATTTCTTTCTTCTTTTCATTAATTTTTGATGGTTCTGAAATTTTTTGTTTAAGATTTCTCTTGTTTTTTTCTAATCCTAAAACTCTGGTTTTTTCTAATTCCTTATCATTTTTAATGGTTCTTAAAAATCTGGTTATTTCTGCTTTTTTATTATTTATTCCGTTTAGTTCATTGTTATACTTATCAATTTGACTCCTTATTTGAAAGTTTCTTGTGTTGAGACTTTCTTTTTTTTGGTCAAGTTGTATTTTAGTTTTTTTCTTTAAACTTAGCTCATTTTGAAATTTTGCTAGTTCATTTATACACTTCTGAATTTCTTCTGAGATTCTATCTTTCAAAGATTGTGTTTGATCTATCTTATTAATATTATTCTTCCATTCTGTGTACACTATAATTGATTGGTAAAATTTAATATTCTCGGAGATTTGTTCATATTTTTCAGCTTGTCTTGATTGTCTAGAAAGATCTTTTTTTTGGTCGATAAGATTATTAAGATTAAGATCAATCTTCTCTAAATTTACTTCCGTAGCTTGAAGTTTTAATTCAGACTCATGTCTTCTGGATTGCAAACCAGATGTGCCTGCTGCATCTTCCAATATTACTTTCCTGTCTATAGGTTTCGAATTAATAATTTGATCAATATTCCCTTGACCTATAATTGAGCTAGAACGTGGACCACTTCCTGAATCATAAAATAAGATATTTACATCTTTAGCTCTGACTTCTTTATTATTTATTTTATAAAAAGACCCAACTCCTCTTTCTAATGTTCTTGTAATAATAACCTTTTTTTCATTTGAAATATTTCCTGGAAGTTCTCCATCGAAATTATCTAACTCAATAGAAACTTCCGCAAAATTTTTAGCTGGGACTTGCTGAGTACCGTTAAAAATAACTTCATCCATCGAACCGGATCTTAAACTTTTTGAGGAAGATTCCCCCATGACCCATCGGATTGCTTCAAATACGTTGGATTTTCCGCACCCATTTGGACCTATGACACCTGTTACTCCATCCTTAATTAAAAGTTCTGTTGAATGTGCAAATGATTTAAAACCTGAAATTTTTAATTTATTTACTGTAAACAATTTGCTAATTAATTAATGAGTCAAGTTTTAGTTTAAGTGCTTCAAATGTTAGATCCCCATTATATTTTTTACCATTTATATAGATTGTTGGAGTTGCCTTGATATCGAATTTCTTGGTTGAATTTAGTCTTTTCTTTAAGATACCGTCTTCAATTGATTTGTTACTGACACATACTTTAATTTCATCATTTTTCAGTCCTCCTAATTTTGCAATCTTTAATAAAGATTTAAAAGGATCTTGCGATCTGGTCCAATCTTTTTGTTTTTTATATAAAACCTTTAAAAAACTAAAATATTTCTCTTTACCAGAACATCTAGCGATTACTGAAGCTTTTAACGCAAATTTATCCAAAGGAAAATCTTGATAAGTAAAAAAAATCTTACCGCTATCTATATAATTTTCTTTAATTCTAGGGAATACTTCATTATGAAACTTTGCACAATGTCCACATGTAAGTGAAGCAAATTCTGTCATTTTTATTGGGGCAGATTCGTCGCCCATAGATTGATTTTCAAGTGCCTCAATTGTATCAACAATTCTAGAATGTAGATCATTGAAAGATATTAAAAAAGCAAAAATGAAAAAAAATATTATGTAAGAAGGTATTTTCATTATTAAATATTTTTAACATAAATCTTTAATTTTGTAAGGATTTTTTAAACTTAATTTCATTTATAACTGTTGCTTTAAAAAACTCATTGATTTGCATTTTTATTGCATTGGAAGAGTAAGATAACTCAAGAAGATTTCTTTCGTCAGTAGTGATTATAAGAATTTTTGTATTATTTATTTTTTTTAATGAGGAGGCAAAACAACAAGAGCTTAATCTTGGCTCAAGGATTTTCTCCCAGTTAAGCTTAATTTCTAACAAAATCCCATCATTTTTTTTTGTCAAAGGCTTAAAAACTTTAGGTAAAAGGGTTGAAATTTTAACTGGATTTTTAATATAATTTTTATAATTCATGAAAAAAGAATATCATATAGATAAAATTTTTAAGAGTAGATGGGAAAAAAAAATACTTGATTGGTATTCAAGTAATAAGAGGGATCTTCCATGGCGGAGAAAGGAAAATCAAAATTTTTATAGAGTATGGATTTCAGAAATCATGCTTCAGCAAACAAGAGTTTCTGTGGTTATTCCTTACTATAATAGATTCATATTAAAATGGCCTACATTACAGTCTTTTTATAATGCAAAGTTAGAAGAAATTTTATTTTTATGGCAAGGCATGGGTTATTACAAAAGAGCTGAAAATCTTTATAAAGCAAAAGAATTACTAAAAACAAAAAAAAAAGTTACTGTAAATTACCAATCACTTTTAGAAATTCCAGGAATTGGAGATTACACAAGCAGTGCAATATCTGCAATTTTAAATGATGAAAGGTGTTCGGTTGTTGATGGAAATATTAAGAGAATTCTCACACGAGTTTTTAAATTAAACAACAATGAAAATTCATATGATAAAAAAATAAGATTTATATCTTCTTATTTAACACCAAAAAGAAAAAATGGTAATTATTGTCAATCTCTGATGGACTTAGCAAATTCAGTGTGCAAGATAAGAAATCCAAAATGTAAAATATGCCCTGTCGAAGATTTTTGTTTATCGAAAGGTTTTAAGTTCGCTCTAACAGAAAAGAAAAAGACTAAGAATAAAATTGTTGTTGCTTTCATAATAAATTACAGAAACTATTTTTTAGTTGATAGAAGTTCAAAAAAACTTCTAAAAAACCTTTTTTGCTTTCCATTAAGCGATTCAAAAGACATAGATAAAAATTTCATTGAGAATGATTTTTTAGATAAAACTGTGAATCATTGGCTTAAAATTAAAAAATTAAAAGTTTCATACAAATTTGTTGGAAAAGTAATCCACAAATTTAGTCATTTCCAATTGAAAGTATTGGTGGTTAAGTTAAACTTAAAAAGTAAGTTTAGACTGGAAAACTTTTATTGGTTAACAATGAAAGAGTTAAACAACAAACCAGTCTCTAAACTTATGCTGAAGATTAAAGAAAAGGTGAAATGAAGATCAAATTTTTAATTGCTTTTTTCCTAATTTTTTTGTCTCTTAAAATTCTTGCACAAGAGATTGAAAACAATTTAGCAAATGATCACGAAAAGGCAATTAAAGCTGTCAATGAGGGTGAAATTTTAACACTAGATCAAATTTTACAGAAAATAAATAGGAATTTTGAAGGAAGAGTTGTATCAATAAACTTAAAAGATAATGAAAAAGGTTTGTTTGGCTGGGTTTATGATATAATGATTATTGATGTTAATAATAAAGTTAAGCAGATAAGAGTTGATGCTGGAACCTCTACAGTTCTATCTGTGATTTCTGGAGATTAGTTTGAGAATATTGTTAATTGAAGATGATCCAGACCTGAACAATCAGATTAAAGCTTCTTTGGAAGATAGTGGTTATTCAGTCGACACTGCGATTGATGGTGAGGAAGGTCATTTTTTAGGAGACACTGAACCATATGATGCTATTATTCTTGACTTAGGTCTCCCCAAGATTGATGGGATCACAGTACTTGAAAAATGGAGAAAAGATAAAAAAAACTTCCCTGTTCTCATCCTTACTGCAAGGGATCAGTGGAGTGACAAAGTTTCAGGATTTGATGCTGGCGCAGATGATTACGTTGCAAAACCTTTCCAGATGGAGGAACTCTTAGCAAGGCTAAGAGCTCTTATAAGAAGATCTGCCGGTCATGCTTCCTCAGATATTGAATGTGGACCTCTAAAAATTGATACTAAATCAAATAAAGTTTTTTTAAATGGAACCAAACTAAAACTTACTTCTCACGAGTACAAAATAATAGAATATTTTCTTCATCATCAAGATAAAGTTATAACTAGAACTGAGCTTGTTGAGCACATATATGATCAAGACTTTGATAGAGATTCTAATACAATAGAAGTGTTTATTGGAAGGTTAAGAAAGAAAATGGGACTAAATTTAATTAAAACTGAAAGAGGATACGGTTATAGGTTGTCAATTGAGAGAGAATAAATGAATTCACTAGCAGTCAGACTCTTCTTTAGTGCAACGATCTGGATCATTTTTACATTGGTTTCAGCGGGACTTCTTTTATCTGATTTGAATGAAAAAACAAATTTCAAAGCATTTGATGATAGACTTAATCTGCTTCTAGAGACACTCATTGGGGCAAGTAGAGTTGACTCTTCAGATAGTATAACAGTAGTTAGTACAATTGGGGATCCAAGATTTTTTCAACCATATTCAGGATGGTACTGGCAGGTAAACAAAGAGACTGAAACCATCGTAAGATCGAGGTCAATGTGGGATCAAGTCTTTACATTAGACAAAAGATTGATAGGCGGAAGGTCTCAATTTATTAATAATATTGGAACAGATTTTAAAAAACAAAATTACATAGAAACAAAAAAATTACATATTATTGAAAGAAACATTTCTTTTCCAGGTATCGACGCTCCAATCACTTTTATTGTTTCTGGAGACACAGAAGAATATCAATCAAATATTAAAAAGTTTGACAATACTTTGTTAGTTATATTATTTGCTCTTGGAACGGGACTGATGTTTGCTGTTTTTCTTCAGGTGAAGTTTGGTCTTTTACCACTAAATAAAATCAAGGCTTCATTATTTAAGGTTAGAAACGGTGATGAAAGTAGACTACAAGAATCTTATCCACTTGAAGTTCAACCTTTAGCAAGTGAAATTAATGAATTGCTTGCTCATAACGCAAAAATTATTGATAGAGCCAAAACTCATGTAGGAAATTTGGCTCATGTTCTCAAAACACCTTTAGCAGTCATATCTAATGAAATTAAGAATGAAAGTACAACTCTGCATAACCAAATTTCACTTATGAAACGTCATATTGATAGATATTTAAAAAAAGCACATCTTGAATCAGTCGGAAAATCTTCAAGGGAAAAAATCAATATGATTGATCTAGTAAATAAAATGATATTTATTTTCAAAAAACTTTACCCTGATATTACTATTTTTTTAACACTTAAAATAAAAGAAGCATTTGTTTTTGGAAGTTTAGATGACCTTGAAGAGGTCGTTGGGAATATAATTGAGAATGCATGCAAATATGGAAAGAAAAAAATAAAAGTAGAAATTAAAATTGAAAAAGATGATAAATTATTGTTTGTTGTATCTGACGATGGACCTGGATTATCACTTGAGCAAATGAATAAGGTATTTGCTAGAGGCTTTAGGCTAGACGAACAAAAACCTGGAACTGGACTTGGGTTAAATATTGTTAAAGATATTATTGAAACTTACATGAAGGGTAATGTTGAGTTAAAAAAATCTGAGCATTTAGGTGGTCTGGAGGTTAATATATCTCTTCCTCTTTCAAAATCGTCTCAAGTTACTTAAAAAACTTATTCGATGAATTTTAGTAATTCCAAATTTTTTTATTGCATTTCTATGTTCATGTGTTCCATACCCCTTATTTCTGTCCCATCCGTACATTGGATATACTTTTGAATATAGAGTCATTAATCTGTCTCTCCAAGTTTTTGCTATTATTGAGGCAGCTGCAATGCTAATGGATTTTTGATCACCATTCTTTATAAAAGTTGTTTTTTCATTTAATGAAAAAGTTTTTAATCCATCAACCTTGATTGAATTATCAGTTCCTTTAAATTTTTCATAAGCTCTTATCATTGAAAGATTTGTAGCTCGCAGAATATTCATTTGGTCTATTTCAATATTATTAGCTATGCCAATAGAATAAGAAGAATGTTCTTTGATAAACTTTGATAATACAATTCTTTTTTTTATGTTCAGTTTTTTTGAATCTGATATTTGAGAAACCAAGTTATTATTTAATATTTTTTTTTTTAAAAGAATCGAACATGATACAACTGGACCACAAAAAGCACCACGCCCTACCTCATCGATTCCGATCACTTGATTTTTAATATCATCTAGTAACAATTTGACTAACAAAAACAAAATTATGACTTGTTGATATTTTAGTACAATTAAATTAAAATTAAATGATTAATTAATAATTTTAGAATATATAAAAAAATAATTATCTCGTAAGTTTAGTTGACGTAAAATATGATTAGAAAAAGTATATACCTGATTATTTGTAACCTACTTTTTTTTTCAAAGATTACTTCGGCTAAAAGTGTATTAGATGTCATTTCTAACAATAAAGATCTGACAACATTTAATTTATATCTAGAAAAAACAGGTCTGGATAGAGTTTTAGAAAAAAAACTTCCTTGGAACTGGACAATTTTCGCTCCTAGTAATAAGGCTTTTAAGGAAGCACCGGAGATGCTCAAAAATGAAATCTTAAATGACGAATTCTTCAGTAAAAACATTCTTATGGATCACATCATGACAGGACATAAAACAAGTCTTGACATTGATGAAAAAGTAACAACTCAAATAACAGTTAGTAACAAACCACTTCAGATGTATAAAAGTCGCAACCTATTTGTCAAAGATATGGTTGTTGTCAAAGAAAATCTTATTGGTGATAATGGGGTTGTCCACATGATAGATTGCATCATGTATGTCCAACCAAGTTCCGAAGATGAAAGGCTAACTAAAGAGATTGTGGAGCAGTATCCAATAACATCATGTTGTATGCACAGTGAGGCAGAAATTAATTCTTTTAAAAAAGCTACTAAAAATCGTTTTTAAAAACAAATTGAATAAAATAACTTTTTTATTCATCTAATCTTGGCATCAGTTCGACTAAGTTACAAGGCTTCGTAGTCGAATCCAACTGAAATTTTATGATTTCATCCCAGGCGTCTTTACACGCACTAGGTGATCCAGGTAAAGCAAAGATAAAGGTTTTATTAATCAATCCAGCAATTGCACGAGATTGAAGAGAAGAGGTGCCTATTTTTTTAAAACTAATGTTTCTAAATATTTCACCGAATCCAGGTATCTCTTTGGTTATAATTTCCTTTAAAACTTCTGGCGTCGAATCTCTTCCAGTTAACCCTGTACCACCTGATGAAATAATCACATGTGTACATTTTTCGTTAAGAATTTTAAGTATTTTTTCTTTAATTAAAGTCGGATCGTCTTTGACAAAGAATTTACTTACTAAAGAATGACCGCAGCTTTTTATTCTATCTTCAAGAACTTTTCCTGATTTATCAGAAGATTCTGTTCTTGTATCAGAAATAATTAGTACAGATATATTTAAACTTTTGAATTGTTGCTTTTCATTATTCATTTTGTAATATTTTGTTAGAGTTAATAAATTCGTCAATTTCCAATAAATCATCCCAAGTAGTTTTTTTCTCAATTGGATTTCTCATTAAATATGCTGGATGAAAAATAGCTCTAGCTTCAATTTTTATGTCATTTTCTTTGTCTTCATAAATGTGTTTTTTACCACGTATTTTTGTTATTCCTTCTTTTGACTTTAATAAACTTTTTGCAGCAATGCTCCCAACAAAAACTAACAGTTTAGGATTTATAATTTTTATGTGTTTTTTAGTATACGGTAGACAAATGGATATCTCTTTTTCATTTGGGGTGCGATTTCCAGGTGGACGCCAAAAAACCATATTAGTAATATAAATTTTATTTCTTGATAAATTTATGAACGAAAGCATTTTATCCAATAATTTACCTGCCTCTCCTACAAATGGTTTTCCATAAATATCCTCATTAGCTCCGGGAGCTTCCCCTATGAACATTACGTCCGCATCATAATTTCCGTCATAAAGAACAAGGTTTGTTGCTACATCTTTTAGATTGCAATCAAGATTAAGTATTTGAGATTTTAAATTATTTATGGCTTCTGACTTTGTTATTATATTTTTTTCATTTGTTTTTATTTCTCTCGTTTTTTTATTGTTTTCATCAGAATCAACCATTATCTTCATTTTGCTTCTTTGTACATTAGAAATACAATCTGTGATTCCTAAAAATTTATAAAATTCAATAAAAGACTTTATGTTTTTAATATTCATTAATATATATATAAGATTACTATTATTATAATATAAATTTATAGTGGAAAAAAATAAATGAATATTACGAGAGAAAAAATGAATTACGATCTTGTTATCGTAGGTGCAGGACCCTCTGGTTTGTCAGCAGCAATCAATTTTAAAAAATTATGTAAAAAAAACGGTAAAGATTTATCAGTTTGTGTCGTTGAAAAAGGCTCTGAAGTCGGAGCACATATTTTGTCTGGAGCGATACTTGAACCTAGAGCACTTAACGAATTGATTGAAGACTGGAAAACTGACGAAGATTGTCCTGTTAAAGTTCCAGTAAAAAAGGAATCTCTCAATTTTCTTACTGAAACAAACTCTTATGAAATCCCTGGAATTTTTACTCCATCAGTAATGCATAACAAAGGAAACTTTATAATATCCCTTGGAACTTTCTGTAAGTGGCTGGCAAAAAAGGCTGAAGATTTAGGTGTAGAGATTTATCCAGGCTTCAGCGCATCAGAATTACTAATGGAAAATGACAAGCTAAATGGAATTATAACTGGTGACTTAGGGATAGACAAAAATGGTGAAAAAGGCCCCAATTTTGAACCCGGAATTGAAATTCATTCTAAATATACTTTATTTGCAGAAGGATGCAGAGGACATTTAGGCAAAAGACTTATAAATCAATTTAATCTAAGACAAAATTCTCAACACCAGACATACGGAATAGGATTGAAGGAATTATGGGAGGTTAAACCCGAAACCTCTAATCCTGGAGAAGTATTTCACTCTATTGGCTGGCCTTTGGATAATGAAACATATGGCGGATCATTTTTATACCATTTAGATAAAAATTTAGTTTCATTCGGTTTTGTTATTGGGTTAGATTATAAAAATCCTCATTTGTCTCCATACGAGGAATTTCAGAGATTTAAGCTGCATCCTAAAATCAAAAACATCTTTGAAGGTGGTAGAAGAATATCCTATGGTGCAAGAGCATTAAATGAGGGAGGGTTTCAATCATTACCTAAACTATCTTTTCCAGGAGGAGCTATTTTAGGTTGTGATGCTGGAACACTCAATACGCCAAAAATTAAAGGAACACATACTGCAATGAAATCAGGTATGATAGCATCAGGTTTGGTTTTTAAAGAATTGATATCAGACAGTCGTAATGATGAGATATCAAATTTAAATAAATCATTTATGAATTCATGGGCAGGTCAAGAGCTTAAAAATGCGAGGAATGTAAGACCATCCTTTAAATACGGTTTGAAGATTGGTATGATGCTCTCTGGAATAGATCAAATAATTTTCAGAGGAAAAGCTCCTTGGACCTTAAAACATGCGGAAGAGGATCACCTTGCATTGAAAAAGAAAGATGAAGCCAAAATAATCAAATATCCCAAGCCAGATGGAAAAATTACTTTTGATAGATTAACAAATGTATCTTTTACTTCAACTTATCACGAAGAAAACCAACCGTGTCATTTAAAATTAAATGATGAAAAACTTGCAATTTCAAATAACCTTTTACTATATGACTCACCAGAACAAAGATATTGTCCTGCTGGAGTTTACGAAATACTTTATTATAAAGGTTCACCAAAATTGAATATTAATTCTCAAAACTGCATTCATTGTAAAACCTGTGATATCAAGGATCCATTACAAAATATTAATTGGATTACTCCTGAGGGAGGAGGAGGGCCTAATTATACTAATATGTAAATTAATTTTAACTTTTATTATTTTTTTATCAATAACGTTTAAAGGCTACACAAATGATTTTAAATCTAGTAAATACGGAAGCTATCTATCCTGGGATTATGCAAAAGATAACAGAGATTTAGAAAATCTTAAAATCCTTTTAAAGCAAATTGATTTAAAGAAAATAGAAGATGCTAGTCTAGAAGAGGTTTTTTTTGAATCAGTAATTTTTGATGAATGGACAAAAGCTGAGGAAATAAGTTCTATTTTATTGGAAAAAGACAGAGATAATTTTTCAGCCAATCTTTTTAAATTTTTTCTTAGTTTTGTAAATGGTCAAGATTCAGATCAATATCTCAAAAAGGTGGATTATAAATACCTTGATTCAAATTTCATAAATTCAATACTAATTTGGAAAAATTATGATAAGGAAAATATTGAAATATCAAATGAGAACAATTGTGTTCCACTGATTTGTCTCCATTCTGCACTAATCTTAAAATTAAAAGGAGAAAACAAAGAAGCTCAAAATTTTTTTAACAAGATAGAAGATGAGAAATTCGTTTCTTACAGAATTAAAGAGTTGCTTCTATTGAATGCAATTCAAGAGGAAAAAAAATCTGCAAAAAATATCTTAAATCAGATTAATTCTTACGATCTTAATATTAAAAATTTTGACTTGAATTACTTATTAAATAATCAAAAACTTCTGAATCCTGTAGAAAACAAACAAGATGGAATGGCAGAAGTTTTGTATAACATTTCTAGTTGGTTTTTTTCAAAAGATCTTTATAAATACTCGACCTTTTTTGGAAAAATCTCATTAAAGTTGAGACCCGATTTTAATGCAATGAAACTCTTACTTTTAGGAAACTATGAAAAACTTGGTTATAAGAATCTCGGTATAAATTATGCAAAGAAGCTTAATACCGACAATCTCTATTATTATAAGTTTTTGAGAATGAAACTCTCTTTATTTGAAGATCTAAATAAGGATGAAGAATTTATATTAGATTTAAAAAAATTCACCCAAATATATCCTGATAAAGTTGAAATGAAAATTTTATTAGCCAATAAGTACCGAAAATTGGAACAATATGAAAAAGCTGTTAAGATTTATTCTGAAATCATAAATAATAAATCATTATCAGCAAATTGGAATATTTTTTATTCTAGAGGTATTTCTTATGAAAGAATGAATGACTGGAATAAAGCTGAAAAGGATTTAAAAGAAGCAATGAGACTTAATCCTGATGATCCTTATATACTAAATTATCTTGCTTACAGTTGGTTAGATAGAAATAAAAACGTAGAAAAAGCTCTTTCATTGCTTAAGAAAGCTGTCGAAATTGAACCTGATGATGCGTATATAATAGATTCGTTAGGGTGGGCATTCTTCTTATCAGATCAAACCGACGAGTCGATATTTTTTTTAGAAAAAGCAGTTTCAATTCTTCCTGATGATGCAACTCTAAATGATCATTTGGGAGACGCCTACTGGAAGGCAGGAAGACAGAGTGAAGCAAAGTCACAATGGAAAAGAGTATTGATTTTAGATCCTCAATTTAAGAAGAAAAATGTAATTAATTCTAAGATTAAAAATGGACTCTAAAAGTTGACTATTAAGATAACAAAATTATCACCGGCAAAGATAAATTTATTCCTTGAAGTCAAAAATAAAAGAAATGATGGATATCATGATATTCAAAGTCTAATGACTTTTTGTGATTTTGGAGATATGGTTTGTGTTAGTAAATCCAATGATTTTAGAATTAAGCTTGATGGTCCATTTTCAAGTTCTTTAATTAATAAAGAAAATTTAATTCACAGAACACTTAAAAAACTGGAAGATTTATTTGAGCGAAACTTTAATGTTGAAGTAGTTTTAAAAAAAAATTTACCAATTGCTTCTGGAATGGCGGGCGGATCTTCAAATGCGGCTACCTTTATTACATGTGTAAAAGAAATTTTTAAACTTGAAGAAGTGGATGGTTTTAATGAATTGTTATTATCTTTGGGAGCTGATGTTCCATTCTGTTATAACGGTAAAACAGCGTTAGTCACTGGAATTGGAGAAAATATAAAATTTACTAAAAAAGTGAAAGAATATTTTGTTCTTTTAGTCAATCCAAACATTGAAGTATCAACAAAAGAAATCTTTAACAATATTAATTTTAAAGATATCTCTTATAAAAAGGATACAACAATTTTATCAAATTTAATTAAACTAGAATTTTTTAAAGATAGATCTAATCACCTGGAAAATTATGCAATAAAACAATTTAAAATAATTGGAGAAATTTTATCATATTTATCAAAGATTAAAGGAAGTGTCTTAAGTAGAATGACAGGTTCTGGTGCAACGTGTTTTGCATTATTTGATTGTATTGAAGACTTGGAAGAAGCTGAATATCTTACTACCAAAAGATTTAAGGATTGCTGGATAAAAAGTACGAAATTGAAAAATAATATTAAGGATAAAACTTGTATAAAATATTAAAAATGATTATGTTTAAAAAACCTAATGGGGTGTGGCCAAGTGGTAAGGCACCGCTTTTTGGTAGCGGCATTCGTAGGTTCGAATCCTACCACCCCAGCCAATAAAGAAATGAATAAGGAAGTTTTCTTCTCTTTGAATAATGCATGCTTTTCAATTGGAAAACTAAAATTATTAAGAGACATTTCCATATCGGTTCACGAAAATGACAAGATAGCGCTTGTTGGTAAAAATGGTGTTGGCAAGTCAACTCTTCTTAGGATAATAAACGGAACAAGATCGTTAGATAGTGGAGATTTTTGGTTAGGTCCCTCAATCAGTGTTGGGACATTAAACCAAAAAAATTACCAAACAAGTCCACTAAGTGTTTTAGAATTCCTAAAATCTCAAAATTTAGAAGATAATAAAATTACAGAATCCAGGGTTGAAAAGGTCACAAATGAAATAAAAATAGATAAATTCAAAATTATAGACGAGTTGTCGGGAGGAGAAAAAAGAAAATTAGCACTCTCTAAACTGCTACTTCTAAACCCCGATTTGCTCTTGCTTGATGAGCCAACAAATCATTTAGACATTGAGTCAATTAAATGGCTAGAAAATTTTTTGAACAATGAATTTAGAGGTTCATTTCTAGTAATAAGCCATAACAGAGACTTTTTAAAAAATGTGACCAATAAAGTCTTTTGGATGGATAGGGGAAAAATAAAGACATCCTCAAAGGGTTTTTTTAATTTTGATATATGGAAAGATTCTTTAATTGAGCAGGAAAAACGTGAATTAAAAAATCGTAAAAAATATTTAGATGATGAAATTGCTTGGTTAAATCGAGGAGTAAAAGCTAGAAGAAAAAGGAACATTAAAAGAAAAGATAATATTTACAGTATGAAAAGTTCTTATGATGAAGAAAAAAAAGAATTTATGAAATCAATTTCGAAGATTAAAATATCCAATGACGCAACTGAATTAGAAGACGGACCGAATGTTTTGATCAATTTTGTAAATGTAAATAAAAGTTTTAAAAAAAAAAATGGTTTCATAAATATTTTAAATGATTTCAGTTTTAAGTTAATGCGAGGCGAAAAAATAGGAATTATTGGACGTAATGGAATTGGAAAATCTACTTTTTTAAATTTAGCCTCACACAAAATGCAACCTGACTCAGGAAATATAAAAATCAGAAAGAAATTAAACTTTAGTTTCTTTGATCAAACTGGTGAGCAATTTGAGGATAACAAAACGATAAAAAAGAATTTGATTCCAAGCGGAGGTGATTACATCGATGTTGGGAATAAGAAGATGCATATTTGTGGATATTTGAAGAATTTTCTTTTTGAACCAAAGGACGTAGACAGAAATTTAATTAGTTTGTCTGGTGGAGAGAGGAATCGTCTTCTCTTAGCTAAAATATTGGCTAAACCCAATGAAATTTTAATTTTAGACGAACCAACCAATGATCTTGATATCGAAACGATTGACTTGCTTATTGACTTTTTAAATATGCACAAGGGTTCATCATTAATAAGTTCTCATGACATTGATTTTTTAGAAAAAACTTGTCATAGATTTTTCTTTTTCGATGGTTCTGGAATTATAAAGTTTTCAAACAAGCCGGAAATATGTAATGTTAAGACTGTTGATGAAAGTATAAAAAAAGACAAAAAAGAGAAACCAATCAGTTCTGAAAAACTTATTAATAAGATTCTTAAAAAAATTCAAAATAAAGAAGATCAGATAACTGATTTAACAAGCGAGTTAGAAAAAACTAATTTTTCATTAAAACAAGAAAGTAATTATAATTATCTGGTAAATGAATTAAAAAAAGCGCAGTTTGAACTTAATACTCTTGAAAAGGAGTGGATTGATATTGAAGAAAGAATGATACGTGATGATTAAATCAAATTATTTTAAAATCAGTATATTGTTTTTTGGTATTCTTTTATCAATATCACTAGACATTTTAAATCTCAATGACGGCTTTACAAGTGATGAAAAGTTGGTGATAAGAATGTTGATTTTAATGATTTTTTGTTGGCTAACTGAAATTATACCTATTTCTATTACTGCATTGCTTCCAATATTATTCTCACCCTTTTTTTTAGAAATTAAATTTACAGATATCCTGAGTCAATATGCAAGTTCAGTTGTTTTCCTTCTTTTAGGAGGATTTATTTTGGCTCAAGGTTTTGAAAAGAGTCAGTTACATAGAAGAATAGCTTTAAAAACACTTTTAGAATTTGGAAAGACACGAATGAGAATAATTTTTATTATAATTTTGTCCTCAGCATTCTTTAGTATGTGGTTATCGAATACAGCAACATGTTTATTAATGCTACCAATAGTGAAGAACATACTTGATAATAATTTTAATACTTCGGATGATAATGAATTCTCGAAATTTCTAATACTCTCAATAGCGTATGCTTCCTCTATTGGAGGTATGGCTACTCCAATTGGAACAATACCTAATGCAGTTATGATTGGTTTTCTAAAAGAAAACCATAATATTGAAATTGATTTTGTCCAGTGGTTCACATTTGGTTTTCCTTTGGTATTAATTTTACTTTTCTTACTTTTTGGATATCTAGGACTAAAGTTTGAAAATAAAAATGTTGATAGAAAGTTTATTAGTAAGAAATTTCAAGAATTGGGAAATTTTTCTTTTAAAGAAAAAGTAACAGTTTTTATATTAACGCTGACTTTAAGTTTATGGATTCTTAAAAATACACTAAATGAAGCTTTTGGAATTTATTTAAATGACGCAGTAATAGCAATATTTGGATCTTTTCTTTTTTTTATAATACCAATAAAAAAATCAAATTTCATTCTTTCATCTGATTGGTATAAAAATATCCCTTGGAACGTTCTCATTCTTTTTGGCGGTGGACTTTCCATGGCTTCTCTAATAACTTCGACAGGACTTGCAAATGAATTTTCTAAAATTTTTTACTTTTTTAACTCATTTAAATTATTAACCCTAATATTTATAATTGCCATAATCACTTCTTTTTTGACAGAATTTACAAGTAATACTGCAACAACGTTCCTTCTATTACCAATCTTAAGTATATTTGCCTTAAATAATAATATGGATGTGATCAATTTAACATTACCATTTGTACTTGCTGCCAGTTGTGCTTTTATGATGCCAATAGCAACTCCACCAAATGCAATAGTTTACTCAAGTAATAAGTTTAAAATCTCATTTATGGCTTCAAATGGTTTTTTTATTAATTTGATTTCTGTTACAATAATATCCCTTTATGTTTACTTTTTTAATAATTTCTAAAACTTTACAATGAAAAATATTGCTATTTTGGTTGATTTGGAGCTAACAAGTCACGCAGGTGGACATGTGAAATTCTGGGAAAGAGTAAGCTACTCAATAAAAAATTCCTATAAAAAATTTCATTTTTCGCTTTTCTTTCTAGGTGACAGCTTTAAAAAAAAAAAGATAGGAGAGAACGTTACTTTCTATACATTAAAGCCGATAATATCATCAAAAGTTCTTAAACCTTTTGGAGTAGACGCTGATGCAACCGATTTATTTCCAATTAATCCCAGACTATTTGTGATTTTAAAAGATTTTGACTTAATTCATACTACAGATCAACTATTTACAATGGCAAAAACAGGATTATATGCTTCAAGATTTTGGAAAATCCCACTGACAACTTCTTTACATACTGATACACCTTCGTATTCAGGATATTACATTAAAAAAATTTTTAAAAAATTTCCCAGATTTGTTTACTATTTATTAATAGACAAAATGAAACTGCATCATAGAATTCCTGAAAAACAAAAGTTGAGAATGAATAATTATCTTATGCAATGTGATAAAGGAATGATAAATGACGACATCCCTTTTAAAAAATATAAGTTTCAGTCAGATGTTTTGAATAAAATAACAAAGTTATCTAGGGGTATTGACAAAAATATTTTTAAAAGAAAAAAAATTGATAAAAATTATTTTTTTAAAAAATACGAAATAACGAAGGAAGATAAAATTATTTTATTTAGTGGCAGAATCCATGAATTAAAAGGTGTTTTTCTACTTTCAAAAACTCACAAAATTTTAAAGAAACAAATGAAGATAGTTTCTATTTTAGCTGGTCAAAACATACATGGTGATAAATGCCAGAAAATTGGAGGTAGTAAAATTAAGTTGATTGGTTATGTTGATCAGAATGAAATTTCTAACTTGTATAATCTATGCGATTTATTTGTATTTCCATCTAAATATGAGATTGGTCCACAAGTAGTTTTAGAAGCAAAATCATGTGGTGCCATACCGGTAGTTTATCCAACAGGAGGTGGAAAGAGAATATCTAAAAGTGGAGAAGATGGAATTATAATTCCGAAATATGATCCAGCAGTTTGGGCTTCAGAGATTAAAAAACTTTTAAATGACAAAAAAAAAATCAATTATATGAGAAATAAGATTTTAAATGAATTCAAACCAATGTCCTGGAACAAAATATTTCAGAAATTTTTTATCGAGGAGTGGAATTTGATTCTTAAATGAAAAACATTTTATTTATAATACCTCACCCAGATGATGAGATTGTCGGAAGTTGTTGTATAATAAAAAGATATATAAGCAACAAAAAAAATATCTTCTTATTTTTTGTCACAAATGGAGTTATTTCCTCAAGCTCTTCATGGTTTTGGAATAAAAAAAAAGTCAAAAATATGATAAATATTAGAAAAAAAGAAATGAAATTAAGTGTGAAAAAACTAGGTGTTAAAACTATTTATTTTCAAAATATCTCAACAAGAACATTAAAAGATAAAATTTTTAGGACCTACGACAAGATTCGTAAAATTATAATTTCACAAAAAATAGATACGTTATTCTGTCCAGCATATGAAGGAGGTCATCAAGATCATGATGTTTCAAATTTTATTTGTTCAAAGTTGAAAAGGTATTGCAAAGTTTTTGAGTTTCCAGAATATAATTATTTCAACAACACAATAAATTGTAATACATTTATAAAAAAAAACGATGATTTAACAATTTTAAACCTTACAGAAGAAGAAAAGGAATTTAAGAAAAATTGTTTGAAAATATATAAATCCGAAAAAAAAAATCTTAATTACATAAATATCAATGTCGAATCATTTAGACCTTTAAAAGATTACGATTATTCTAAGCCAGCTCACTCTGGTACCCTCTTCTATAGAAGGTTCAGTTTATTTTCTTGGCATCCTCGAGTTGATGGCGATAAACCAGAATATGTTTGTAAAAAAATAACAGAATCAAAAATTTTTAAATAAATGTCAAAGATTAAATTTTTAATTTTTCTAATTTTTGGAATCTTTATATTTCATTGGGTATACAAATTCTTTGCTGGACCTGAATCAATAAGATTAATACTGAATGCAAAATACAAAATTTTTTATCTTGTAATAGCGCACATACCCACACTTTATTTTGACAGTTTGGCATGGTTAATATTAATGGTGAGAAACAAATTACCAACGAAAACTGCATTTATAATAACATGGATCTCACAAACTTCTGGAAAATTTATTCCTTCAGGTAATATTACTGGCGAATTTGTCAGATTTTATCTTGCAAGAAGAAGTGGACAGAAATTTAGTGAAGCTTCATCAACGGTTTTAATGGATTTATTTATTGCGACTTTTTCATTATTTATAATTGGTCTAGCAGCGTTAATTTTTGTTGTTTTTTCTATCAAATCAAATTTAATTCTCAATCAATTTCAATATCTAATTTTGGCATTTTCTTTAATTTCTTTAGGTACTTTGTTTTTTATCTTTCTAATTAGAAAAAGAGTAATTTCTAAATTTCTTCTAAGTACGAAAAAATTTGAATTTTTAAATAAAAAAAATATTTACAATCTTATGCGATTAGATATCTCTCTTAACAAATTAAGTCATAGAAAATGGCGCTTGTTTAGTGCTGTTGTATTGAGATTAATTGGGTGGATTGCTGGTGCTTTTGAAATTTATATTTTTTTTTGGATCATAGGTGTTGATGCTAAAGTTTCTGATGTTCTAATAATAGAATCGGTTACAGCTATTATTAGATCAGCTGCTTTTTTTATACCTTCAGCTATCGGTGTTCAAGAGCTTGCTTTTGTTATTGTTGGAGAGTTAGTAGGATATTCTAGTATAGTTTCTTTTTCAGTTGCTATTGGAAGAAGATTAAGGGAAATAATGGTTGGAATTCCTGCAATAATTACTTGGATTTTTATTTTTAGAAAGCAATCAAACCACATTAATTAATTCAACTTTGTTGTATTGAAGTGAGTATTTCTCTAAAATTTTATCTAAATTAATTTTAACTTGCTTTGGTTTGATACTAATAAAAAAGGTATTTGGTCCTGTTCTATTTCTAATTACTGGAAGGGATGTTTCAACATTACAGTCATTTAGATTTTTAAAAATATATTTTAAGTGATCAAAAGTTTTCTTCCTAAAGGACTGAAATTGACAAAATATTATGATTTTATTATTTTGAAGATAAGTTTTGCAGTCCTCAGCTAAAACATACTTCATTGATTTTTTTCCGGTTTTATTTATTACGAATCCATTGTCTGGGTCTAAAAAAATTATTTGTTCATCTCGATGATGATGTAATGACTGTTCAAGCCACTTCTTTCTGTTGTTAAATTTAATAGGTTCATTAAAAAAATTTATATATTGTTTTAAATGCGTTTCGTAAGTAAAAAGTTCTAAATTTCTAAATTGTTTTTTTTGGAACTTTTTGAATTCCTGTATTAAAACTTTGTCATATAAATTTAATTCCTCGTCATATAGAAAATTTCGCTTTTCACCGTCCTTTTTTTTTAATTCAGAGGGTCCAATTTCTGCTGGATTTACAAGATACCAATTCAATCCTACTTTCATATTAAGTTGAGTACTTAAAAATTTTAAGAAAAGAAATTTAAAATAATCGTGAATATCTCCTAGGTAACGCTCTTGCATAATTGATTAAAAAATAAACATTAACTTAGTAGTGCATAAATATTAGTCACAATTAAAATCCAAAATAGCAATCATAAAAAAATTATCCAATTAAAACAATAACTTACAATTATCTTTATAATTTTGGCACAGTTTCTGCATACTTTCAACATTAACAATAATAATATCTTAATAGGGAGAAAATATGATTTTTTATATTTTTAACAGGAATGTCAGGTTTAACCTAAACAAAATATTAAACTTTTCATTCTTTGCATTATTTTTACTACTCTCAGTAAATGTCAATGCACAAGATGCAGTAGAAGCCGCCCCTGCTGTTTCATCTGAAGTAGCGTATATTTTAAATACGTTCCTTTTTTTAGTTTGCGGATTTTTAGTAATGTTTATGGCTGCTGGCTTTTGTATGCTAGAGGCCGGTCAAGTTAGAAGTAAAAACACTGCCGTTATCTGTCTCAAAAACATAGGCTTATTTTCAATTGCTGGCTTAATGTACTTTTTAGTTGGCTATAATTTGATGTACGACGGTGTTGATGGTGGATACATGGGATCTTTTTCATTGTTTGATAGAAGCTCAGACGTTGATTTAGAAACTGGTTATGCTGCTGCCTCTGACTGGTATTTCCAGATGGTCTTTGTTGCAACTACAGCATCAATAGTTTCTGGTGCTTTAGCAGAAAGAATTCTTATTTGGCCATTTTTTCTTTTCATAGCTATATTAACAGCGTTTATTTATCCAATTGCTGGCTCTTGGCAATGGGGTGGAGGTTGGTTAAGCGAAATGGGTTTCTCTGACTTTGCAGGATCAACTTTAGTTCATTCAGTAGGTGGATGGGCCGCACTAGCTGGTGCGATCTTATTGGGTTCAAGAGATGGAAAATATTCAGCTGATGGCAAGGTCAACGTAATACCAGGTTGTTCTCTTCCAATGACAACACTCGGTGTATTCATCCTGTGGCTCGGTTGGTTTGGCTTTAACGGAGGGTCTCAATTAGCTCTGGGATCTGGAGCTGATGCAACAGCTGTTGCAGACATTTTTGTTAATACAAATCTTGCAGCTGCTGGCGGAGTTTTAGCATGTATGATTGTAAGTAAAGCAACAAACAGTCACACTAATATTGCAGCAACCTTAAATGGTGCTATCGCTGGTTTAGTAGCAATTACCGCTGAACCGCTTACTCCTTCAATGGGTCAAGCCGTGATTATTGGTGCAATTGGCGGTATAATTTGCATGTACGGTATGAAGTTGCTTGATATGTTGAAAATTGATGATGTTGTTGGCGCGATTCCTGCCCACCTTTTCGCTGGAATTTGGGGCACATTAGTTGTTGCCTGGACAAATCCAGATGCGTCTCTAGGTGTCCAAGCTATCGGTGTAGTTTCTTATGGATTATTCACCGTGATTCTCAGTTTTATTGTCTGGTTTGTGATAAAAACTGTTATTGGAATAAGAGCATCGAAAGAAGATGAGGAATATGGTCTTGATATGAGTGAATTAGGCACTGTTTCTTATCCTGACTTTAATAAATCCAAATAAATTGACTCCCCATAGATAGATAGTGAGTTCTAAATTTTAGAACTCACTTATCTATTTTTACAATCAAGTGGATTCAAACTTACTTTTTTCAAATTTAGCTCTAAAGAATAATCAGGATAATCGTACCTAAAAAAACTGGCTATTCCTTGGTTATTTAGGTGAATCGTTTGCTCAAAAATTGGAGTTTGCACTTTATCTTGATAATATGCCATCCTTACTTTTCTAAACTTATTTTTAATACCCTTGTCTAATTTTTTTTTATCTACAGAAACAACTTCATCAGTAAAGAATACTGAAATATTAAAATATTTGTCTGGAATTGTTCCTTCATAAACATTTCGTACTATTAACTTTTTTCCTGATTCAAGGTTGTCTAAAACATCTTCTAAAAATTTATGAGGAAAAATAACATCTTTTGAAAAATTATATTCTTTATCAGTTTGCTCAAACTTAATATTTAGATTTTCCTTTCTTTCAGCCTTACCGTAGTGTCTCTCAACAACTTCTGCGTCTTCCTTTACCTCTAAAACAAATTCCATTTTGTTGCCATCGCTCATTTCGTTTAATGAGTAATTAATTTCGCTAACAGTTCCAACTCCATACGAATTTATAAATCTTGTCATCATCCTCTGTGTAGTCACCCATGACTGGTCACAATTATTTATCCAATCAATTAATAAATAACCTGATGCTTTATCGACATATGTTTTACCTGGAACTCGAGGGGAATCAATTTCTGCTAGTGAAATATCATATTCGCTTTGAAATGATAGAAGTTTGGCATTTGCTATATTAGGGTAACATAAAAAATAAATGAGGAGTGTTATAAGAAGATTTTTAAATTTTTTCATGTTATATATATTGTCAAATTTACTCATTTTATTAAAGTGACATAGCATAATATTTTTTTTCAAATGATTAAAGCTTTAATTTTTCTATTTGTTCTTTTATTGATTTCATTTCTATTTTTTTTTTCTTCAAAATTTAAAAAAAAAACAATGATTTTAATTTTATCAATTTTAGTAATTGTAATGACTGTTTTAACATTAGCTTTAATTTTATTAGAGGATAATTCGGTAGAAAAATTGTACTATCCACCAAAATTTGATGGAGTAAAGGTTATTCCAGGATTCTTTGATGAAAAAAATTAATAATTTTGATGTTGTTTGCAAAAACCTTGGTATTCCAATTATTTTTATAAGAAAGATTGAAAAGTCTCTAAAAAAATTCGATGGTAAAATTTACATTGTCGGTGGCAATGTTAGAGATTTAATTTTAAAAAAATCAATAATTAATCATCCTGATCTTGTTGTAAATTTGGATCTAGAAAAATTATTATACTGTCTTGAAAAAGCTAAAATTAGGTTTCTTAAAATTGGTGAAAAGTTCGGTTCTATTGTAGTTTTGTATAAAAAATTTAAATTTGATGTCACTGTTATGAGAAAAGACATTGAAACAGACGGAAGGTGGGCAAAAATCAAATTTACAGATAATCTTATAGAGGATTCTCAAAGAAGAGATTTCACCTTTAATTCAATCTATTGTGATACGAATGGTCACCTTGTCGATCCACATAATGGAATAAATGACTTGATAAAAGGAAATATAAGATTTATTGGTGACCCTAACAAAAGAATTAAAGAAGATTACCTAAGAATATTAAGGTTTTTTCGATTTTCATTAGAAATTTCAAATTCAGTAGATTACAAAATAAGTAATTTATGTGAAAAATATTTTAAAAATCTTAAATCTTTGTCCTATGAAAGAAGGATGAAAGAGACAGAAAAAATACTGTTAAATAATAATTTAAAAAAAAAAAAAACAATTTTGTCATTGCATAAGTTACTTGAATTTACTTTTGAGTCAAAGCTTAATTTTACGAACTTCTCTAAACTCTGTGCTTTTGAATCATTAATTAATAAAAAAAGTTTTGAA
Organism: uncultured Alphaproteobacteria bacterium; assembly: GCA_902536655.1. Classification (GTDB taxonomy): domain Bacteria; phylum Pseudomonadota; class Alphaproteobacteria; order Methylaequorales; family Methylaequoraceae; genus Methylaequor. Next base: position 50,920 of record CACAYF010000008.1, read on the forward strand.
AGAAGATTAAAATTTTTAATAAGAAACAAACGAGTCATTCCGAACTTCTTTTTAAGAAGTTCGACATCGCATTTCAAAAAAAGATTAAAAAGTAGAATTAATTTTAAAAATTATTCAGTCACAGAAGTAAATATGAATTTATTGAAATTCAACAAAATTTTTATAATTGATCAACTCATTATTGACCATATTAAAAATAAAATTTCGCAAGATGATCTCAACAGATGTTTAAGTAAAATAATTAATTACAAAACAAAGAAAATACCATTGACGGGAGAGGATCTTTTAAAAATGGGTTTTAAGCCTGGGAAAACAATTGGAGGGATCATTTCAAAGTTAGAAGTTTTTTGGGTAAAGAAAAATTTTAATTGTTCAAAAAATGAATGCATAAATTTTGTTAAAAAATTTTTACCATGATGCCATAGGAGGAAGAGACATAAAAATAGCCTCTATATTTCCGTCTGTTTCTAATCCAAACTTTGTGCCTCTGTCGTATAACAAATTGAATTCTACATATCTTGATCTTCGATGATATTGTAATAATTTATCATTATTATTCCAAGGTAATTCAATAGTTCTTTGGACAATCTTTTTGTATGTGCTAATAAATGTTTTTCCGACATCACATACAAAATTCATATCCGAATTCCAATCATCAGAATTTAAATAGTCAAAGAAAATTCCCCCCAACCCTCTTGATTCGTTTCTGTGCGGCAAAAAAAAATAATCATCGCACCATTTTTTGTATTTGGCGTAAGAGCCTTTCCTGTATTTATTACAAGTTTTTTCAAGCTCTTTGTGAAAAAAATTAGCAATTTTTATCGATTCTTCTGAACTTTTGTCACTTGGTGTAATATCAATTCCGCCTCCAAACCATGATTTTTGAGTAACAATATATCTAGTATTCATGTGTATAGCTGGAATTTTTGGTGAGAATGGATGAATAACCAATGAAATGCCTGATGCCCAAAATCCAGAATTTTTTTCTGTTCCAGGAATTTTTCCTTTTAGTTTTTTTGATAACTGACCGAATACTGTCGAAACATTTACCCCTGCTTTCTCAAAAACCTTTCCTCTTAATAACCGCATTTCGCCGCCTCCAAGCTTGTTTGAGCCAGTTCTGTCTCTAGTCCAATGTTTTTTTGAGAAAAGATTTTTTGACTTCTTATTTTTGTTTTCTATTAGCTCAAGCTCCGTGCAAATTTTATTTTGAAGATGTTCAAACCATTCTTTAGCGATCTTTTTATTTTTATCTATATTTTTCATTGTTTTGCGCTAAAAATTTTTTATATTATAATTAAACTTAGTATGATTAGGAAGAAATGACAGAAAAAGATTTAAAAGATAATGAATTATCAGGATCCGTAGATGAAGAAAAACGGGATTTCTTATTTATAACCACAGCCGGACTAGCCATCGCGGGAGGTGCCGTCACAGCTTTTTCTTTAATCGATACAATGAATCCTGCTAAAGATGTGTTAGCTTTATCCACAACGGAAGTAGATCTTGCACCCATTGAGGAAGGACAAAGCTTAACAGTTATGTGGCGAGGAAAACCAATATTTATCAGACACAGAACATCTGAAGAAATAAGGACGGCTAACAATACTTCAGTTAATGATCTAAAACACATGGCTAGTGATGAATCAAGGGTTAAGAACCCAAAATGGTTAGTTGTTGTTGGGGTTTGTACACATTTGGGCTGTGTACCCTTAGGACAGAAAGTTGGCGATAATAAAGGTGAATTCGGAGGATGGTTCTGTCCTTGTCATGGATCTCATTACGATACATCAGGCAGAATTAGAAAAGGCCCAGCTCCGTTGAATCTTGAAGTCCCTCCATACGACTTTGTTTCTGAAGATATTATTAAAATAGGATAAAATATGAAAGAAAAAGAAATTGACAATAGTAAAGGAATCTCTGGCTGGATAGATAAGAGGCTACCAGTATTTACCTTCATCAATCATAATCTTAGAGATTATCCGACCCCAAAGAATTTAAATTATTTTTGGAATTTCGGCTCTTTAGCTGGCATCACACTTGTCATAATGATTATTACCGGAATTCTTTTGGCAATGCAATATACTGCCAATACAGAAATTGCTTTCGATAGCGTTGAGAGGATTATGAGAGATGTCAACAATGGATGGTTACTAAGATACATACATATGAATGGTGCGTCAATGTTCTTCATTATAGTATATATTCATATGTTTAGAGGCCTTTATTATGGTTCATATAAGTATCCAAGAGAAATATTGTGGATGCTAGGTGTGGTTATACTTTTGTTAATGATGGCAACTGCTTTCATGGGGTATGTTTTACCCTGGGGACAAATGAGCTTTTGGGGTGCAACAGTAATTACTAACTTGTTTTCTGCCTTTCCCATTATTGGAGATTATATTGTAACATTCTTATGGGGTGGCTTTTCAGTAGACAATCCAACTCTTACCAGATTTTTTGTTTTACATTATCTTTTACCGTTTGCAATTGTCGGAGTAGTGGCTTTACATTTGGTAGCTCTTCATCAGTTTGGCTCTAATAATCCAACAGGCATCGATGTTAAATCGGAGGGAGATACAATTCCGTTTCATCCATATTATACAGTTAAAGACTATCTGGGTCTTGGTGTTTATCTTATTGTTTTTGCATTTTTAGTGTTTTTTGCTCCAAACTTTCTTGGTCATCCAGACAACTATATACCAGCTAACCCACTACAAACGCCTGCTCATATAGTCCCGGAATGGTATTTCTTACCTTTTTATGCAATATTACGTGCCGTACCAGATAAATTATTAGGTGTCTTGTTAATGTTTGCCGCTGTAATGGTTCTATTTTTTCTGCCTTGGCTTGACAAACATAAGATCAGAAGTGCTAATTTTAGACCATTCTACAAACAATTCTATTGGCTATTTTTTATTGATTGTATTGTGCTTGGGTGGGTTGGAGCGATGCCTGCTGAAGGAATTTACGTACTAATCTCGAGGATAGCAACACTTTACTATTTTGGATTTTTCTTAGTTATAATGCCACTTCTATCAAAATTTGAGAAAACTACTGAACTCCCTTCTAGTATTTCAGCAGCAGTTATTTCAGACAAATTTGACAACAAAGAACCCTCTACTTCAGAAAGCTATGTTAAGTAGACCACTTAATTTTTTTCTTTGCTTTTTCTTTTTATTCACTCTACCAAATAGTCTCACGATTAAAGCGGCAACTTCAAAGATTGAACTTATCGAACAAAATTGGCCATTCAATGGTATCTTTGGAAGATTTGATAAAGCTTCTTTACAAAGGGGGTTCAAAGTATACTCTGAAGTTTGTTCTGCTTGCCATGGCTTAAGACATCTTTCATACAGAGACTTAGCGGGAATAGGTTATTCAAACGATGAAATCAAAGTAATTGCCGGGGAATATGAAATTATTGACGGTCCAAATGATGAAGGTGAAATGTTTACAAGAGATGCAAAGATGAGTGACAAATTCGTTGGACCGTACGAAAACGATAAAGTTGCACGTTTGGCAAATAACGGAGCATATCCGCCAGATCTGTCATTAATTGTAAAAGCAAGAGCAGGAGGTGCAGATTACATTTATAGTTTACTCAATGGTTATAAGGACTTTCCTGAAAATTTTGAGGCAGGTGAAGGAATGTATTACAATGAATACTATCCAGGTAATCAGATAGCGATGCCACCTCAAATTGAGGATGATATAGTTGAATTTGATGATGGTACAACTGCTTCAAATGTTCAGATAGCTAGAGACATTACTTCTTTTTTGGCATGGACAGCTGAACCGGAATTAGAAAGAAGAAAAAGTTTAGGAGTAAAAACTCTTTTCTTTTTAGTTTTAATTACGATAATGTTATTAGGAGTCAAAAGGAAAGTTTGGAAAAACCTGGACTAACTAATGGCAAAGATTGATATTGCTTTTATTGGTGGAAGTGGATTATATAAGGTTCCTGAAATCAGCAACGTCAAATGGGTCAAAGTCAGTACAAATTTTGGTCAGCCATCTTCCGAAATATGCACAGGTAGAATTGGGAAATGTAACGTGGCTTTTCTTCCTCGTCATGGAAAGTTTCACACCATATCCCCATCAAAAATAAATTATAGAGCAAATATTGAAGCACTTAAGAAACTTGGTTCAGAAAATATAATATCTTTATCAGCAGTAGGAAGTTTAAGGAATGATTATATTCCTGGAGATTTTGTTCTTATTGATCAATTTATTGACAAGACTTACCTTAGAAGCAAAACGTTCTTTGAGGATGACCTAGTTGTTCATTTACCGATGGCTCAACCAATATGTAAAAATATTAAAAGTAAACTTACTGACTCGCTAAAAAAGCTAAGAATTAAATTTCATAATCAAGGAACATATGTATGTATAGAGGGCCCACAATTTTCAACATTATCAGAGTCCGAACTTTTCAGATCCTGGGGGTGTGATGTAATTGGAATGACTAATATGCCTGAGGCTAAACTATCCTTAGAAGCAGGCATTTGTTACGCTAGTGTTGGAATGGTCACAGATTTTGATTGTTGGCATCCGGATCATGAAAATGTAACTGTCGATCAAATATTAAAAACCTTGAATGATAATTCAGAAAAAGCTAAAAAGCTTATTTCTTATATAGCTAAAGATCACAAATTAATTTGTAATGACAAAATAAAAAACCTAGCAAAAAACTCTATCATAACAAATATTGAAAAAGTTAAAAAATCTACAAAAAAAAAATTAAAAAATATTTTGAAATAAATGAAAATTAAAAATAAAAATTATTCAACTCTCTGGATTGAAAATAACAAAATCAAAATAATCGATCAGACAAAATTACCGTTTGAATTAATAATTAAAGAATTAAAAACATTAAATGATTTTTGTAGAGCCATAACACAAATGGAGGTAAGAGGAGCCCCTCTTATCGGTGTGACAGCTTCGTTTGGACTAGCTTTAGCCTTAAGGAAAGATGCATCTTCTAAAAATATTGACAAATCAATTAATGCTTTGCTAGAGACAAGACCCACAGCAATAAATTTAAGATGGGCACTTAGTTATATTTTAAAAAAAATCAAAGATAAAAGAATTGAAGATAGAGCTGAATTAGCTTTAGAACTCGCAAAACAAATAAGGCAAGACGACATAATTAATTGTTTTAAAATTGGTTTAAATGGATACAAAATAATTGAAAAAATCTATAAAAAGAAAAAAAAACCAATCAATATTCTTACGCACTGCAACGCGGGATGGCTGGCAACTATTGATTGGGGCACTGCACTTTCTCCTATTTTTTTAGCAAATAGGAATGGGTTGCCAGTTCATATATGGGTTGACGAAACTAGACCAAGGAATCAAGGAGCACTCTTAACGGCTTGGGAACTAAAACATGAAAAAATACCATACACCATTATTGTTGATAATGCCGGTGGATATTTGATGCAAAAAAAAGAGGTTGATATGTGTATTGTTGGAAGCGACAGAACTACTTCAAGAGGAGATGTTTGTAATAAAATAGGTACATACTTAAAAGCTCTATCGGCCTTTGATAACAATATACCGTTTTATGTGGCTGTTCCTAGGTCAACTATAGACTTTGAGATTAATGACTCTAGTAAAATACCGATTGAGATCAGAAGTGCTAAAGAACTCTCTCATTTAACTTTTAAAAAACAAAAAAAAATTTCAACTGGAGAAATATATTTTAAAAATTCTAAAAATTTTAATCCTGCCTTTGACGTAACGCCTGCCAAATATATTACAAAATTGATTACGGAAAATGGATTAATAGAACCAATAAAGTCTGAAATTATGAAGAATTTGCAAAAATGAAAAATCTAAAAAATGATATAGTATATACTTCAAAAAATACTTTGGATTTAGGACTAAACCTCGGGTCAGAAGGAAATGTTAGCGTTAGAAGAAAAGATACCATTTTTATCACTCCCTCTGGAATCGAAACAGCGACCCTAAAGGAAACTTTAATTTCCGAAGTTGATATTAATGGAAATGTAAAAAATAATAAAAAACCCTCTAGTGAAATTTTGATGCATCTATATATTTATAGAAATCGACCAGAAATTTCTGCTATTGTTCATTGTCATTCAATGTGGGCATCGATTTTATCATGTAGCAGAAAAAAAATACCTTCATTTCATTACATGGTGGCTGAGTTTGGAGGAAATGACATAAAATGTGCTGAATATGCAACTTTTGGAACAAGAAAATTAGCAAAAAATGTACTTAAAGTTCTGAAAGAAAGAAATGGTTGTCTGATATCAAATCATGGTCAATTAACGATTGCTAATAATTTAAATAATGCATTGGACCTCGCAGTTTCACTTGAAAAATTATCTAAACAATATTACTTCTGTAGCTTTTTGAAAAATACTAAGATTTTATCAAGTAAAGAAATGCATAAAGTTCTGAAACTCTTTAAAGATTATAAGATCAAACATTGAATCTAAATGTAATTATATCTCCGTCCAAAACCATGTATTCCTTTCCTTCAAGACGGAGTTTGCCGTTCTCTTTACAATTTAATTCACCTTTAAAACTCAAAAAATCATTATAACTAATCACCTCAGCTCTGATGAAACCTTTTTTAAAATCAGTGTGAATTTTAGCACCAGCATCAGGAGCGAGAGTTCCATTTGAGATTGTCCAAGCTCTAGTTTCTTTTGGACCTGAAGTAAAAAAAGTTATGAGGTCTAATAATGCATATCCTTCTCTAATTAAAATTGATAAGGAATTATCTTTAAGACCAATAGATTCTAAGAATTCTTTTTTTTCATTTTTATTTTCAATAATCGCAATCTCTGATTCAATTTTAGCTGAAATTTTTAAATTTTTTGTTTTTTTTTTTTCAGCGTAGTTATCTACTAAGTTTGACATTTTGTTTCCTGAACAAACAGATTGTTCATCAACATTACTTACATAAATGATAGGTTTTAGAGTTAGTAAATTATAACCAGACAAAATCTTAAATTGATTGTTATCAAAATCTGATTCGCTCAAGAATATTCCTTTATCAAGTATTTCTATGGCTTTCTTCAAAGTTTCGATTAATTCTGGGTCAATTTTTTTTCCTTTATTTTTCTTTTTTATATTCTCTGTTATATTTTCAATTTTAGAGTAATCAGAAAGTATCAACTCTGTCTCTATAATTTCAATGTCGTTTAGTGGAGAAAGACTTTTATCGACATGAGTTATATCTGAATCTTCAAAACATCTAACAACGTGAACTATTGCGTCAACTTCTGCAAGATTTGATAAAAACTTGTTACCAAGTCCCTCTCCTTTACTTGCTCCTTTGACTAGTCCGGCAATATCAACAAACTCTAATTGATTAGATATTACTGAAGAGGACTCTGATATATTAGCAATTTCTTCAAGTCTTGAATCATTAACTGCTACTTTCCCAACATTTGGTTCAATAGTACAAAAAGGATAGTTTTTTGATTCTGCTTGCTGTGTCGAGGTTAACGCGTTGAAAAGTGTCGATTTGCCAACATTTGGTAGACCAAGAATTCCGCAATTAAACCCCATATTAACCCGCTGAAATCCTTGTTTTAAAGAGTGAAAACTCTTTCAAAATTAAATATTCAAAATATTTATTTGCTAATTTTTTGAACTCCTCAATCACTTCTCTTTCAGACTTATCGAATTTATTTAATACAAAATTTTCAGGTTTCACTTTTTTTTCTTTTAGTTGCTTGTTACTTATGCCCAATTTAACTCTATAAAAATTTTTACCATTGAATTTTATTGCGTCTCTAACTCCATTATGACCACCATGCCCTCCGTTGACTTTAACTCTAAGTTTTAAGAATTCCATATCAATGTCATCATGGATAAGAATTATATCTAGGGTATTCTCAATTTTAAAATAGTTTCTTAATTTCTTTACTGGGTTCCCAGAAAGATTCATAAAAGTTTGAGGTTTAAAAATTATAATTTCTTTTCCAAATAAACTTTTTTTTGAATAAAGACCATCGAATTTTGACTTGTAAGCGTGGAATTTAAAATGCAGATGAAAAGAGTCAATTATCTCAAAACCAATGTTGTGTCTAGTAAATAGAAATTTTTCTCCAGGGTTTCCTAATCCAACAATTAGAATCATTAAATCAATATATTAAATTATTAATTTTTATTTTCTTCGTTTTTACCTTCAGCAGCTTTTGGTTCTTCACCTTTGTCTATAGGGGGCACAGTTGAATCGGAATCCTTGTCAGTTGCTTCTTTATCATCCTCTGCTTCTTTTGCAGGTTCTTCAACTCTCATAACTGTAGGTGGCGCTAAAGTTGCAATCGTAAAATCTCTATCCTGAATGATTGGTTTTACACTTCCATCAAGACTTATTGAGCTGATATGAATACTATCACCAATTTCTAAGCCACTAAGATTAGCTTCTAAAAATTCTGGTATTTTTGAGACAGGAGTTTTTAGCTCAACTTCGTGTCTCACTACATTTAAAACACCTCCTTGCCTGAGACCTTCACATTCATTTTCATTTATGAATTTTACTGGAACAAATAATGTCACGGTTGTGTTTTCTCCGACTCTTAGAAAATCTATGTGCAAAATATTTTCTTTGACTGGATGTAATTGAACATCCTTAGGAAGGACTTTAAAGTTTTCGTTATCAAGATTAATTTCACATTGTTTTGAAAAAAAACCTGTATCGTTTAATTGTAATTTAAGCTCTTTCTCGTTTAAAGAAATCGGAATAGGTTCTTTTTTTTCACCGTAAATAATACCTGGAATCAATTTGTTGGATCTAAATTCTCTGGAGTTTCCTGTACCAGTTTTTAATCTTTTTTCTGCATGAATTTTTACTAAAACTTCGTTCATAAATTCCCCCCATTTTTAAGCAAATAAGCTTGAAACAGATCTATTATCAGTAATTCTTCCTATAGCTTCACCAATTAGATGTGCGATAGATAATTGTAGTATTTTATTACACTTTTTTACATCATCTCTTGCAACAATGCTATCAGTAATTATCATTTTATCAATTGGAGATTTTTCAATTCTTTCAATTGCAGGGTTAGATAAAACACCATGCGTAATATAAGCATAAACAGATTTTGCATGCTCACTTTTTAGTGCTTTAGCTGCATTCGCAAGAGTACCGGCTGTGTCACATATGTCATCGATTAGTATACAATTTTTATTTTTTACGTGTCCAATAATATTCATAACTTCTGACACACTTGCTTTTTCTCTTCTTTTATCAATTATGGCTAAATCACAATCTAGCCTTTTGGCAATTGCTCTGGCTCTAACTACTCCTCCGACATCAGGAGAAATAATTATTGTTTCATTATTATCAAATTTTTTTTTGATATCTTCAATAAAAACAGGTGCTGCGAATAAGTTATCTGTAGGGATATCAAAAAAACCCTGAATTTGTCCAGCATGTAAATCTACCATTAGTGCTCTGTCAGCTCCAGCAGTACTAATTAGATTGGCAATTAGTTTTGCAGAAATAGGTGTCCTTGGACCTGATTTTCTATCTTGTCTTGCATAACCATAGTAAGGCATAATAGCTGCAATTCTTTTAGCAGATCCTCTCTTTAAAGCATCAATTGTCACTAAAAGCTCCATCAAATGATCATTTGCAGGAAATGATGTTGATTGAATAACAAAAACATCTTCCCCCCTAACATTTTCTTGTATTTCGACAAAAATTTCTTTGTCAGGAAATTTTTTTATTGTAGCTTTTAATAATGGCACTTTAAGGTAATTTGAAATTTCTTGCGCCAATGGAATATTACTGTTACCAGAAACAATTTTCATATTTTTATCTCTAAAATAAACATTCAATTATTTTTTATACCAACTAGACTAATTTGCCTACCACAATATTTTATTTTATTTATATAACAATATCTATGACTAAAGAATTTTTTAGGATTGGAGAATGTATTTTCTTTTGATATATCATAATTCATTATTTTTAGATTAATTAACTTGGATTCAATTAAACCAGAAAAATTAAAGAAGTTTTTTTGCCTTTTACTTTCTATAAAATTATCATAATTTTTTATTTTTTTTTTTATATTATCAACAAAATCCCTCTTAACTTCAAATGAATCCATTGACAAATGAGGACCCACAAAGACATTTAAATGATTTTCTCTTTCTCCTAATGAATTAAATTTCATAATTGTATTTTCTATAATTCCATCCATTAAACCTTTCCAGCCAACATGTATAATCCCAAAATATTTTTTTCCTAAAACAATTATTGGAGCGCAATCAGCAGTTAATATTCCAAGAAGTATATCCTTTCTATTTGTAATCATTGCATCAGAACTTATATCTTTAGAGAAATTTTTATCGACATATGAAACTATATTTGAGTGAACTTGATTAGTTAATATTATTTTGTTTTTATTCAAATAATTAGCAGTAAAATTTCTATTCTTTTTTACTCTTGCTTCACTGTCTCCTCTGTTAAAAGCGCAATTTAAAGATGAAACTTTGTCTTCTCTATTTCTAGAAAAAAAACAGAAAATATAATTTTTATATAATCTAATTTCATTCATTTATAATTTAAAAACTGCAGAATCAATTTTTTCCCTGCTTATATAAATACATTTTATTAATCCTCCCATCCCACTTGGGGATGTTAGTCTTTCAAATTGTTTGTTAAGACTTTCAATCTTCTCTTTTGAAGATGTTTTTGAAATTATATCTAAAACTCTTTCATTTATTCCATGAAAAAAAAGAAAATCTTTTTGCGTAATAGGCCCATAACTAATTAATCCTAATTTTTTTGCAATATTTGTGAAATCTTTAAAATTTACATGATATGTGATGTCTGATTGGAAGGGAAAGTCAAGGATCCCGCACTTTTTAGAATTATGAAGTGCTTGTAGAGTGTTAATATTACTTTTTGAAAATGGACCATAGTCAAAAATTAAAAAACCACCACCATACTGCTTTATATGTTTTAATATTTTAATGAGATAAAGTTTTGATAAGGGAGATATTTCAATAATATCTCCGTTTTTATAATTTTTATTAAATTTTTCTTTAGACTTAATATTTATTATTTCGAATTTATTTGAATAAGTAACCCTTTTTTCAAACCACGAGTTATTTACTTTTTCAAATTGATTTATTGGAAGAGCATCAAAAAATTCATTACAAAAAAAAAAAATTGGCTCCTTGTTGAATTGAAGTTTTTTTAAAAAATTAATCTTGTAAGATTTTGAGTATAAATTACTTAAATTATTAGTTTGAAGCTTTCTTAAAAAAATAGATTTCTCATACAAATAAAATGACATTGAATCCTTTATGAATTTTTTGAAACTTAAAATTAGATCTTTCATTAAAGTACCATTTCCTGGTCCTAATTCAAAAAATGTATGTATCTTATATTTTTTTAAAATTATTAAAAAAAAAATTGCTATACATTCACCAAATAATTGGCTTACTTCTGGTGAAGTTATGAAGTGCGTTCCAATTGAATTTTTTTGATAAAATCCCTTGTCTTTTTTATACAAACAATAATTAATAAATCTGCTTAAAGATATATGGTTAATTTTCAAAAAATCTCTAATATCTAACATTTTTTTTTCTAAGAAATATTGATCCAATAAGAATCATTGGTAAACAAAGCAATTGCCCCATTGAGATATTCATAAAAATAAATCCAAGATGACTGTCAGGTTCTCTGTAAAATTCTATTGTAAAGCGAAAAATACCATACATTATAAGAAACAGTGAAGAAATGTTTAAAAATCTGTAATATTTCTTTTTAATAATATAAAAAATCACAAAAAAAATTATTAAACCTTCAAAAATGGCTTCATAAATCTGACTAGGGTGTCTTAGGACATCATTTTCAAAAAAAATCACACCCCAATCAGAATTAGTTGGTCGTCCTATAAGTTCTCTATTGACAAAATTTGCTAGTCTTCCCAAAAAAAGTCCAATCGGTGCACATGAAGAAACTAAATTTAAAAGATCAAGAAAATTAATTTTTTTTGATTTTGAGAAAAAGAAAATTGACAAGATTACTCCAAGCAAACCTCCATGAAATGACATTCCTCCTTGCCAAATTTTAAGAATTTCAATAGGGTTTTCTAAATAAAAATTTAAATTGTAAAAAATCACATAACCTATTCTTCCTCCAAAAATAACTCCTAGAACTGCCCATCCAATGAAATCTTCGAAAATTTTAAAATCCATATTTACAAAATCTTTGTTTAGAACAAATTTGACATAATAGTAGCTAAATACAAATCCAAATAAATATGATAAAGAATACCAATAGATCTTAAAGTTAAATAATGAAAATGCTATTGGATTTAATTCATGAATATACATACTAGAATTTTATTAAATAATTTTGTATATAATCGTTGATGCCGTCTCTAAGACTAAAAAAATTCTTATCATAACCAACTTTTCTAAGTTTTTGTAAAGATGCTTTAGTGAAATACTGATATTGTTTTCTAATTTTTTTTGGAGTATCTATATATTCAATTTTTTCACTCATATTGCAATTTCTGTAAACGCATTTTGCAAGATAATTGAAACTTTGTGGTATCGCACTTCCAACATTAAATAAACCATTAATTTTTGGTTTACCTAGAAACCAATTGATAACATTAATCACATCTTTTACATAAATAAAGTCTCTTACTTGTTCACCATCCTTAAATTCTGGATTGTGAGATTTAAAAAGTTTTATAACTTTATCATTTCGAATTTTTTCGAAAATCTTAAGAATAATACTTTTCATATCTTTTTTATGGAATTCGTTTGGACCGTAAACATTAAAAAACTTAAGACCTACGCACTGAGGAAGTCTATTTTTTTTTTTTGAATCATTCCAAATAAATCTATCAATTATATGTTTTGACCATCCATATAAATTTAAAGGGGTAAGTTGAGATAAATATTCATCATCTGAAATGTCATTGAAACCATTTTCACCATTTCCATATGTAGCAGCGGATGATGCATATATAAGTCTTTTCTCCTGCTTTATACACCACTTATAAAGCATTAATGATAATCTAATATTATTATCAATTATCAGATTTAAATTTCTTTCTGTTGTTGAGGTTATTGCTCCAAGATGAATTACAACTGAAATCCTTTTTTTATTGGTTTTTAAGAATGAATGTATACTCAACGGGTCAATAATTTTAAAATTAAGGTTATGAAAGTATTTATTATTAATTTTATTGTGCCAATCGACTGATACTACTTCTTCACCTTTATCGACAAGGTAATTAACAATATTCGATCCAATAAATCCTGCACCTCCGGTGATTAGAAACATTAATTTAAGACCTCTAATATTAAAAAACTTATTAAATATGTGAAAATAATAAAAGATGAAATGTTAAATAAATAGATTTTATGTTTTAGATGCTGGTTTTTTTTAAGTGTATTATAAAAAAAGACAATCCACGTGAAGAAAATTATAATATATAAAATTATTAAAAATAAAATTATTGTATCTTTTATCATAAAATCAACATATTGTGTAAAATTAAAATTTTGATACTAATTGTAGTTGTTAAATGCTTGAATATATTCTATTATTAAGTCGTGAGTTTTGACAATCAAAAAAAAAATTTTAGCAATAATAATCCTATTGATTTCATAGAAGAATATGTTTTGAATGATGGAATTGAGAAAGTTAGAGACTCCAGCGATGAAATCGTTATTTTTTCAAAAGGCGTTTGGAAAAATTATGATATTAATTTTAAATGGGACAGTAAGCAAAAAATAATTGAAGTTAGTACTTATTTTGAAATGTCAAAAAAAAATAGAATTAATAAATCAATTTATTCATTAATTTCAGATGTAAATAAGAAAGCAAATGTAGGTTTTTTTAATTATTGCACAGAACATAATTCCATCTTCTTTAGTTACAAGATTTCAATAAAAGGGCAAGACTTTATTTCAGTTGAACAAATAAAAAATATTATAAATATTGTAATTAATGAATGTGATAGATTCTTCCCAGTTTTCTTTGTTTTCTTTTATAAAAAACAAGACCCTATTCATGCCTTAGATATTGCATTATTGGACACAGTCGGAGAGGCATGACGTCACTTCTCATTGGTTGCGGAAATTTAGGAAAAATTATCTTAGAGGGTTTTATTAAGAAGAAAAGAAAGATTTCAGTATTAGAAAAAAATATTAAGGTTCGTAAAAATATTAAGAAAAAATTTTCCAATGTAGAATGTTTTAGTGATCAAAGCCAAGTCAATTGGAATAAAGTCAATTACATAATGATTTGTGTCAAACCAAAGGATTCAAAAAAAGTTGTTAGTGAAATAAAAAATTACTGTAATAAAAACCATGTAATTCTTTCTTTCGTTGCAGGTCTTCAAACTAAAACTATTTCAAAATGGATTACATCTAAAAGCTCAGTGTTAAGAATTATGCCAAATATATTTATATCTTCTAATAATAGCTCGACTGCAGTTTATGCGGATAAATTAAATAGAAAAATCAAAAATAAAATTTCAAAGGATTTTGGAGAATTTGGAGATATTATTTGGGTAGAGAAAGAGGAAAAAATTGATTTTTTTACAGCTATGTTTGGCGGTGGACCAGCGTATCTATTTTATATTTTAAGTTGTTTAAATAAAATTATTAAAAAAAACGGATTTCCTGAAAGTGAGTCATTATCTGCAATAAAGCTTTTGCTGAAAGGTGTTCTAGAGGATATAAATAAAAAAAATTACAAATTTAGCGACTCAATACAAACAGTTGCGAGTAAAGGTGGCACAACAGAGGAGGGTTTGAAAGTTTTATCACAGAGAGATAATCTGTTTAAGTTGTTTGAAAAAGCAATTATGTCCGCTGAGAAAAAGTCGAAAATAATTTCCAAAAAATTAGAATAATATTATTTTTTATACGGCAGTTCTATTGAAAATAAACAACCATTCAAATTTTTAGAATTACTACAAGTAATTTTTGAATTAATATTCTTGGCTAAATCTTTTGCAATACTCAACCCTAACCCTGATCCACTTTTATTAAGATTTCTGGAATTGTCTATTTTATAAAATGGTTTAAAAATTTGTTTTATAAATTTTGCATCAATTCCTGGACCATTATCCTCAATATTAATAACAACATTCTGATTTTTTCGGTTAACATTTACATATATTATTGATCCATACCTTGACGCATTTTCGAATAAATTAAAGATAATTCTAAATAGACTATTTTTATCTGTATTGATTCGCAAATTTTTAGAACAATTGATTTTGATTTCTTTATTTTTTTTTTTTGAGGATTGAACAACCTCACTAATTAATTTAAGAATGTTTACTGTTTCAAATTTACTACTGCTATTTTTCTTAGAATATTCTAGATACTCCTTAAGAAACAATTGCATCGTTTCAACATCTTTTTTAATCTGAAGCGTATCCTTTTTATTATCAAGTAATTCTAATCTCAGTTTAATTCTAGTTATTATTGTTCCTAAATCATGAGAAATACCAGCAAGAAAACTAGTTTTTTGCTCTATGTAATTATTTATTCTTTTTTGCATCTTAATAAAAGCATTTCCAGCTGCTCTGATTTCCATGGCACCTTCAGGCTTAAAATTTTTTATTTTATTTCCTCTTCCAAAATTTTCAGCTGATTGCGCTAATCTGAATATTGCTCTGATTTGTATTCTCAAAAATAAAAATGCAATTAATGATAAAACTAATGAAGTAAATATTATCCAGAGAATATATATTGTTGGTGTCTCACTAAGTAAATATTTTTTTGGGAAATCAATTTTAAGGTAATGATTATTAACTGGTAAAAAAAAAGAAACAAAATTTTCTTGAAAGTCTATTTTTATATTTTCGTCAACTCTATTTTTTATAGTTTGAAAGATTTTATTTTCCAATCTTGATTTAGTTTTTACGTCCTCATCGGTACTTTTACTTAATGATACTTTGATATTTAGTGTTTGCGCGATATTCTTAGTATCCTCTAATGAATTTTTCATGTAAAAATCCGAAAGAAGGTTTATTTTGTTTCCTGCAATGTTTGAAAATCTGTTTATAATTTTTTCCCAATGCCTATCATAGAAGAAAAAGATTACAGAGCATTGGATTATTATTAGAGGTACTAAAAATATTAATAGTAGTCGTGGAAGCAGTCGCCTAGGAAGCAAATCTTTAATAAACTTTTTAATCATATTCACTTATAAGCATGTAACCTTTACCTCTAATGGTTCTGAGAAAGGAATTTTCTTGATCAGAAAGTAGTTTTTTTCTCAATCTGGTAATGGTTACATCAACTGATCTTAGATTTATACCATCCCCTAATAAATTAGATATTTCCTCTCTTGACACTTCCTTGTTTAAATTTTGAGTTAAATATTCAATAATAAGAATTTCTGTTGATGTAAGGCTAATACTAATTTTATTTTTAAAGAGAGCTTTTAACCTTAAATCGAATTCAAAATCACCAAAATAAACCCTTTTAGATGAAATGTTTTTATTAAACCTTGGATTCAAAAGCTTTTTTATTCTTAATAGTAATTCTGAAGGTTCAAATGGTTTAACTAAGTAATCATCACATCCGTGAGAATAAGATGCTTTTTTTTTTTCGATTTGATTATCTGCTGTTAACATTAATACAGGTGTGTTAAAATCAAACGTTCTGAAATGATTAAGAAATTGTATTCCATCTTTTTTTGGCATCATTATATCTAGAATTACGAGATCAAATAAAAAGAAATTCGTTAATTTTTCTGCTTGAAATGAATCTTTAGCAACACTAATTCTGAAATTATTACTTGATAGATAGATATCTAGCAATTCTCTTATTTTATTATCATCATCAATACACAATAAATGGGGCAAATTCTTCATATAATAAATATCAAGCTATTTATAATTTTAATTACAATGTTATATTAATAAATCTTAACTTTAATGATTAAATTATGCAAATGATCCCTTTTGATAAAAGAACAGGTTATATATGGATTAATGGTGTTTATAAAAAATGGAAAGATTGCAAAACACATGTTTTAAATCATGGGTTACACTATGCAAGCTGCGTTTTTGAAGGAATAAGAATTTATGATGGAAAAATCTTTAAGTTAGAGGAACACACAGAAAGGCTCTATGAATCTGCGAGAATTCTAGACCTGAATATTCCTTTTAAAAAAACAAAAATTAATGAAATTATTAGACAGTTAACAATCAAGCAAAAAGTGAAAAACGGCTATATAAGACCAGTTGTATGGCGAGGAAGTGAAAAAATGGCAATTTCAGCTATTGATGCAACAACAAATATAGCCATCGCTTCTTGGCCATGGCCGTCCTACTTTTCACCGGACAAAATTTTAGAAGGAATTAGGCTCACTAAATCTAAGTGGGTAAGACCATCTCCAGACTCTGCTCCAACAAATAGTAAAGCCGCGGGTCTATATATGATTTGTTCATTAAGCAAACACGAAGCTGAAAAAAATGGATTTGACGATGCTCTAATGCTTGATTATCGTGGTTTTATAGCTGAGGCAACAGGGGCAAACATTTTTTTTGTTAAAAACAATAAACTATATACACCTTTACCAGATTGTTTTCTTAATGGAATAACTAGAAAGACAGTAATTGATCTTGCAAATAAACTAGGAATAGAAATAAATGAAGGCCATTTCAATTATGATTTCTTAAAAACTTGTGAAGAAGTATTTTTAACTGGTACAGCTGTGGAGATCACACCTGTTATCTCAATTGACAATTTTAAATTTAAGGTAGGAGAAATTACTAAATTGCTTTTAAATGAGTTCAACAAGATTGTTAGAGATTAAAATCAATTAATTCTCTATCAGTTTTTTTTTGGTTTACCCATTCAGAACCATCTGCAAAATTTTCTTTTTTCCAAAAAGTAGCTTTTACTTTGAGCCAATCCATTAATCCTTCTCCAAATCTAAAACTCTCTTTTCTGTGTTTTGATGCTACAACTATGAGAACAATATTTTCTCCTGGTTTAACTTTACCATATCGATGAATAACTAAATAATCATCTATCAAATGTTTTTTTTTCAATTTATTTATTATTTTTTTTATTTGAACCAAAGCCATTTTTTCGTAAAGCTCAATGTCTACACTTAATATATTGTTGTTTTGATTTTTAGGTCTTACTTTTCCAATAAATGAGAATATTGCTCCAGAATTTTTATTATCTAATGAAAATTTGTTTATATAATCACTTTCGATAAATTTGTTTTTTTGAAATATGATTTGCATCATCCACCTGATACCGGAGGAAAGATTGCTAGTTCGTCACTATCTGTTACAAAAGTATCTAAATCAACGTACTCGCAATTTACAGCATATTGAAGTGAATTGATTTCTTTAAAAGCAAAATTGTAAACATCATTCCGCTTCTTCAATTCATTAATGACTTGTGAAATTTTTTTCTTTCGCTCAATACAGAAAGTTTCTTCGCTTTTTCCAATTAATTGTTTTAGTTTGGCAAAATATAAGATTTTCAATTTAACATATCCTCGTATCTATAAAATTTAAGTAATGTGCCTTTTTTAATATATTCTTTTTTTTCATCTAACTCTATTATTCCATGACTTTGACTTATTGAAGAAATAATCCCTGATCCTGTTGAAGAAAATTTAGTTAAATAATATAAATTTTTTTTTTTAATAATCATACCCCTTAACCATTCAGTTCGCCCTTTTCTTTTTTTCATTTCAAAATCACATGGAAGAATTCTCTCAATTGTTTGCTTTTCTTTTAAACCTGATAACACTTTGATATAGTCAATTACCAGCATGAAAAAAGTAATGATTGCTGCAACTGGATTCCCTGGAAGACAAATGAAAGCAGTATTTTTTATTTTTCCGAATGCAAACGGTCTGCCAGGTTTAATTGATAATCTCCAAAATTTAATTTGCGCGTTATTTTCAAAAAACTTTCCAATCTTATCCGTCTTACTCTTTGAAATGCCCCCACTTGTAATTATTACATCTAGGGAATTAATTTTGTTTAAGATTAATTTTTTTGTTTCAGAATAATTATCTTTGATTATACCAAGATCATTCACTTCGCAACCTATTTTCTTGAATAGAGAAACTAAAACCAGTTTATTTGCATCATATATTTCATATCTAGATTTTTTTTTTGGAAACTCACATAATTCATCTCCAGATGAAAAAATACCAACACGAATTTTTTTGAATACTTTTATTTTTTTAACACCTATGGAAGACAGTTGGGCAAGATCAATTGACCTGATTTTTCTTCCAGATAAAAAGATTCTTTGTTTTTTTTTAACGTCTTCTCCTTTAATTCTTATGTTATTTCCAGTTTTAAACTTTTTAGTAATCCTTACTTTTTTGCCATCTGTATAACAATCTTCTTCCATGCATACAGTATTTACTCTGGTTATATCTCTCAAAATGTAAGCACCAGTATAAATCTTGATTGCTTGATTTTTCTTTATTTTTTTCAAGAAAGGTTTACCAGGTCTTGATTCTCCTATGATTTCTAATTCTCTTTCAATTTCATTTGAATTTATAAAACCGAAGCCATCGACGGCTGAATTGTCAAATTCAGGAACATTTATTTCCGAAAAAATATCTTTAGCTAAGATTCTATCTTCACAATCCTTTAAGTTTTTAATTTCAGTTTTATTTATATGATTTAAAGAACATAACATTGCTTTCTTGGCACTTTTAAATGAAAGAAGATTTTTATGTGGATCACTCATCTTTTGAAATATTCTAATATAAAATTTCCAATATTTTCAGTCTCAGAAAATTTAAATATTGGAAGTTTAGAAAGTTTAATATCTGACATTTCTTGATCTATAACAATTGCTTTTATGTTTGTATCATTTTTGTAAATATATGGTTTTTTTATTGAAGACCTTATAACCTCTAATTTTGGAAATTTGCTATTTTTTAATCCTTCAATAAGGATCAGTTGGTCTTTTTTTTCAAATTTCTCAAGAATTTTATCAATACTTGTAGATTTTTGTTGAAGTTTGCTGATCAATGCCCATTTTTTTTCGTTATATAAAATAACTTCATTGGCACCAGATTGAACATGTTTTTGGCTATCTTTTCCCTCTTTATCTATTTCAAAGTCGTGATGAGTATGCTTTATTGATGAAACAATTATTTTTTTTTGTGAATAATAGGATATAATTCTTGTAGTTAAGTCCGTTTTTCCACTGCCGCTCCATCCAACAATGCCGAATACCTTATTCATTTGAATAATCTAAGATTCTTTTTAAAATAAATATAACCAGTATGGATAGTCATTATTGACGCAACTGTTAAACCAAAATATCCAATAAATAAAATATAATTTGTTTCAAAATCATTTGATACTATTAAAAAACCCAGGGAAGACATCTGAATTAGGGTTTTCCATTTTGATAAATTTGTAACAAGCAGTGTTTCCGTAGAATGTGCGAAGAAATCTCTTAAACCTGAGACTAAAATTTCTCTTATAACTATTATTAGAGCCGGGTATACAAATATGCCCTTTATGATTCCGTTTGATATGAGTATGAATATAACTGATACTACTAGAATTTTGTCTGCTACAGGGTCAAGAAATCTTCCAAAACTAGATTCAAGTTCGAATTTTCTTGCCAAATAACCGTCTAAAAAATCAGATAAACAAGCTATAATATATAATACAAGAGCCAACCAACTGTAAAATTTAGTATCAATTTCTAAAAAAATTATGATTATTGGAATTATTAAAATTCTTAATAGAGTAAGAATGTTTGGGATATTTTCTTTTTTAAACATTTTTGTTAAATTCTTTATAAATCCTTGCTGCAGTTTTTATTCCAATACCAGGAACTTTCTTTAAATCTTCTTCTCCAGCAGTTTTTATATTATCAATAGTTCCAAAATAAGATAATAATAAATTTTTTGTTTTTTTTCCAATACCAGTTATTTCATCAAATAAAGAATTTTTGAATGATTTATGATGTTTGGCTTTTGTCGATTGAACTGCGAACCTATGAGCTTCATCTCTAAGTCTTTGAAAGAAAAAGAGAACTTCATCGTTCTTATTTAATTTAAATTCTTTGTCAAATTTAAGTATTTTTTCATCACCTGCATTTCTATTTTTTCCCTTTGCAATTCCTAAAATATCTATATTTGATATTTTTTTCTCAGCAAGTATTTTTTTTACTATGTTTAATTGACCAAGTCCTCCGTCAATGAGAATAAGTTGAGGGAGTTTTTTTTTCCATCCGTCGAAGTTTTTAAATCTTCGATTCATTACTTGATCCATCATAAAATAATCATCGTTTGTAATATTATTTTCACACACAATGTTAAATTTCCTGTATGAATTTTTTACAAAGGCTCCATTTTCGAAAACTACCATAGCGCCAGTAGGATTAGCCCCGCTTAAATGACTATTATCATAAATCTCTATTCTTTTTGGAATATTTTTTAAAGTAAATTTTAATTTTATTGAATTTAGAAGCGCATTTGCCTTAAACTTTTCTTTTTTTCTTTTTTCAAAAGAGGCATCAACGTTTTCTTCTACCATCTTCATAATCATTCTTTTTTTCCCTTTTAAAGGAATTTTCATTGAAACTTTGTTTTCCAATAGAGATTTCAAAATGTTTATATCCTGTGGCTTTGTGTTTAATAAAATTTCTTTTGGTGGGGCGTTTGAAGTATAAAAAAAATATAAGAATTGAGAAAAGATCTTTTCAGTTTCATCACACAAATTATCTTCAAATAAAAAATCCTTATTTCCTAGATTTTTCCCCGATCTAAAAAAAAAGATATGAATGGAAATTAAGTTTTCTTTCTTTTTAAGAAAAATAACGTCAAAATTTTCTTTGTTATTTAGATCTGAATATGTTTGGTTTGAAATTTTTGACAAAGCACTTATTCTATCCCTTAATTTAGCAGCTTTCTCGTAATTTTGTGATTCACTCGCAGATTTCATTTGAGTAATTAATCTTGATTTCACTTCAGAGTTGTTTCCATTCAGAAAAGAGATTGCATTGTCAACTAAATCTTTATATTCAACTTTTGAAACATAACCTACGCACGGAGCACTGCATCTTTTAATTTGATATAAAATACACGGACGTTTTCTTGATTTGAAGATATTGTCTGTGCAACTTCTTAATAAAAATGCCCCTTCAATTTGTCTTATTACATTGTCAACTGAACTAACACTTGAATAAGGACCAAAATACATTTCATGTTTATTTTGTTTTCCTCTATATTTTTTTATCCTCGGCCATTCTGAAGAAGAAGTAATGCAAATATAAGGATAACTTTTATCATCAATTAACCTTACGTTGAATCTAGGTTTGTATTGTTTAATTAGATTATTTTCTAAAATAAAAGAATCTACTTCCGTAATTGTTTTAATAAAATCTATATTTGTTGTCAGATTAATTAATAACTTAATCCTATTGGTTTGACTTTTATCATTAACATAACTAGAGATTCTTTTTTTTAAATTTTTAGCTTTACCCACATATAAGACTTTTTTATTACTATCCATAAACTTATATATTCCAGAACCATTAGGAAACGTTTTTGAAGCTTTTTTAACGGCTTCTAAGCCTGTCTTAAAGTCATATTTAAGTTTCAGTTTCATCTATTACTCTCAAACCTTTAACTCTCATTATAAAAAAATGTTATAAAATTACTATCCACTATTACTGTGGATAAATCTGTTTATAATCTTTGAGTATTGTAATTAATCTTAACAATTCTGCTACTCTTAACAAATTGATTAAAAATTAATCAATTTTGTAAGTCATTG
>CACAYF010000009.1 GCA_902536655.1 uncultured Alphaproteobacteria bacterium
GATCTCCTCCGAAACCACCTGGTGGTGGTGGAATTCCAGCAGCTGCCGCAGCTTCTGCCATTGCTTCTTCGGGAGATAAACCAGCGGCCAATGCAGTTTCAAAAGCCTCTCTTGCTGCTGCATCTTGTTCAGGTGTAGGACCACCAGGACCGAAATCTCCAGGCGGTAAAGGTTCTCCATCAGGTCCAATCGGGGGGCCATCAGCTAGTGGTTCTCCATCAGGTCCAATAGGTGGACCACCAGGACCGAAATCTCCAGGGGGCAACGGTTCTCCATCAGGTCCAATGGGTGGACCGTCAGCTAATGGTTCTCCATCAGGTCCAATGGGTGGACCGCCTTCTCCGGGTGGTAAGGGTTCACCGTCTGGTCCAATAGGTGGGCCACCTTCTCCTTCTGCTAATGGCTCTCCATCAGGTCCAATCGGCGGGCCATCTCCTTCGGGAGGTCCTTCTTCTGCTAGTGGTTCTCCATCAGGTCCAATCGGCGGGCCCTCTTCTCCTTCTGGTGGACCTTCTCCTTCTGGTGGACCTTCTCCTTCTTCACCCTCTGGAAGACCTTCTCCTTCCTCTCCTTCTGGAGGACCTTCTCCCTCCTCTTGCAATTCCTCTTCAACAGCCTCCTCTTCTACTTCTCCTTCTTCCTCTTGAGACTCCTCTTCTTGAACTTGCTCCTGCTGTTGTTCTTGAGGCGGTGGAGGTGGTTGTGGTGTTGGAGCAACCACAGGCGTTGGTGGTAAAACGTTTAAAGCTGTACCATAATTGGCTTGAATTTGTGCTGCACTTAAAATAATTGGTGGTGGAGGTGGGGCTGTAAAACTCGATATACTCGTAGTTGCACCAATCTGTGCTAGAACTTGAGTTCCCCCAGCATTGCTCACAGAGATTTGTCCTACACCTCCATCGGCGTCTTGTAGAAGTGTAAAGGAGTTTTCATTGCCTTCAACTGCAGCTTTACCTGCAACCGTAGTTCCTCTTATCCCAATAGTTGCGACAGGTGTCGAAACTTTCATTGCATCTGGCCCAGTTTTAGCAATCTCGCCACTAACAAAACTGAAAGCTCCCTCAACCATGTCAACGGCCATACTTCCAGTTCCCGTTGCTGGGTCATATACAAGTTCATCTAAAACCATTTTTCCACCCTCCGATAATGAGAGAGTTGTTTTATCAAGAAATACTAATCCAATTGCTCCTGCCCCAGTAGTTTCTACAGTATCTCCCTGAAAAACTGGATCTCCAGTTGCAAGATTTACAGTTGTTCCGTCCAAACGAGTTGCTTTAGCCTCTCCTGTAACACTGGAAACTTCTCCAATAGAAAGTGCGTTTGCATTATTGGCCTGTGCATACTGTCCAGTTGTAAATGATCCAGATAAAGTATCAATTAAAGTGCCTTTGAGTAATAAACCATTTTCAGTTTTGAGTGAGGGAAGTTCAAAATTTGTAAAAAAATCTACTAATAATATTTCATCGCCAGCTGGTGAAGTAATTAGAAGGTCTGTTTGCGTTTTCGAAAAATTGGCCTTTGGTAGCCAGCTTGGTAATCCATCAATGTCAATGGTGCTGCCAGCGTAGATCTTAGTTAAAACAACATTGTCGTTGAAATTTATTTGTTGACTATTTCCTCTCATATCCAGTTTTAATTATAGGCGAAATACTACTATTTTAAAAGTTAAAAAGACCTTATTTATTCAACAAATTCAATTGATTCAATTGAAAGTCCCCCCATTAAACTCATTAAAGTGTAGCTATTTATGAGAACTTCAATTTGTGCTGCGATTGCATCAGCTTGAGCATTAATTAGAGCGGTCTCACCCCCTAAAACGTCAAGTAGAGTTCGATTTCCTGCTTGTCTTTCTTGTCTTGCAAGCTCTAAAAATTCACCAGAGATTCTTGCCTGATTAGTAAGAAACTGAAAATTTTGTTGAGCTGTTTTTAAACCGTCCCATGTAGTCCTAAGCATCTGTTTAATCATATCCTCTTGATCTCTTATTCTAGTAGATGTTGCTAAATAAGACTCAACCGCTGCATCTTTACCAGCATATTCCGAAAGACTTAGATTTAATGGATATGCAAAATCTAACTTTGCAGAGGTTTCTCTTTTGAATCCTACTACACCACCAAAATCTTGTTTTTCTGAATGACTCACAATCCCTTTAACAGTTGGAAAAAGAGAAGATTTAGCTGTGTTTATTGCCTCTTTACCAATATCCTCTGTGATTCTTGCTGCAATCAGCGAGGGATTATTTTTCATAGTTATTTCTTCAGCCTCCTCTAAAGATTTAGGTAATTTATCAAAAACAGATTTAAGGAGGATCAAAGAATTTAAATTATCTGGAAATGAATTAAAAACATATTCAAATTCATGTTTAGAAGTGGCTAATACGCCTTCAAACTGAATTAAACGTGCCTGAGCACCAGCTAATTGAGTTTTTGCTTGGAGAACATCCGAAGTAAGTCCACCTCCTGCAGTTACTGCTGCATCTTCCAATTCAGTTTGTTTTTTAATGTTTGCAACAGATTGTCTTGCGTACCGAACACTTTCCCTTGATTGAATAATTCTCAAGTATGCTGAAATTGCTCTTAATAAAATGTCATTTTTAATTTGTGCCTCAGTTGCTCGTGTTTGTTTTAATGATAATCTTGATGTTTCAACTGTTGATTTAGTCAAACCAAAATCTGTAATCGTTTGAGTTATTTTTGCTGTTGCATCCCTTGCCATCAATTGCGTGTTGTTGCCTGGTCCATATTTTATAATATTTTCATGTCCGTAATTGGCTGTAACGTCTAACGAAGGAAAATAACCACCCCTGGATTGTTTTAGTCTTAACTTAGCAGCCTCAATATCACTTTTTGTTGCTAATATAGTTTTATGATTATTCAAAACAGACTTAAGTGCTGCTTTTAGGTTATAAGGTATAACCTCATCTTTTTCTTCTTGCGCGAATGCAAATGGTGCAACACCAACCAATAAAATAAAACACGCTGTAACAAATTTTCCCATATTACTACTTATCCACAATTTCATAACTGTGAATAACTTTTAACGACAACATTTCATAATAGTTTATTATTAACATGATTTTTTTGAATAATCTAGATATAAACATTTTCCCCCTAAAAGTTTAAGAAAATTTGAAAAAAGTAATTCCGAATCATCATTATACCTAATTTCTTGTTTCAATCTGCTAGCGAGTTTCACTCCAACTTGAGGCCCAAACATTAAGGATGACAAAATATCAGCATCTAAAATTATTTTTTCAAGATCATCTTCTACATTTTCTGGTTTAACAGGGAAAAAGGTGCTCTCAAATATTCTCTTAATCCTCTTCAATTCTTTAAAAATAAAGATTTTCTTGAATAAAATTTTTTCCAATCCTTCATAACTCTTTAATTCCTGATAGTAAGGCTTGCTCATAAGTATTCTCCTACCCTGATGATTCATATCGTGAGTAAGGGCTATTATGACCAATAAAAGCCTGTCTTTATATTTTAAATTTATTTGTTTTCCTAATATACATGAAATTGCCAAAACTGACTTAAAGTGATGAGAATCATGATATGTATTGAAACAAATATTTCTTAAACACAACTTTGATAATTTTCTGATAATCGATTTGTAGTCTTTTAACTTAAAAACTTTCAACTCTTTTAAACATATTATTGCTATCGAGTATAAATCTGGTTGTTTATGATTTGACAAAATATATTTTTTTAAAATACATTTTGTTCTAGGCCAATTTTTAACTATATAATCTAAACTTGGCAAACCTTTGTCTAATGGAAAATTCCTCATTTGCTTTTCATTACCCAAACTCCATTCCAATCTGTCGGTTTTTCCTTAATCAATAAATTGCATCTCTCAATGTATGTTTTTGATAAGTTATCTTGAGAATTTGCTTTTAGACATTCATTAAAAGATGAAATAGCTTGTTCAAAACTTCCACCTTTATAGTGTTTCCTACCTTCATTAAAATGATTGACCACATCCATTAAATTCGGAAAAGTTTTATCATTGTGATAATCTAAAACTTCGTGCACACCAATAGGTTCGTTTTTTCCTTTAACGACTACATCATCTATATACCTAATGCGATAGGTTCCTTTTAGTTTTTTGAATGTATAGTCACTAATTAAAATTCTTGCACTATATTGTTTGCATGCACTTTCTAAACGTGCTGCTAAATTCACACCGTCACCAATCATCGTGTAATCCATTCTTTTTTGTGATCCAATATTTCCTGCCACAATTTTGTCCGTATTTAATCCTAATCCCATATCAACAGGTGGCTTTCCGTCTTTTTCTCTTTGCTCGTTCCACTCCCATAATCTTTTGATCATGTTGATACCCGCTTTAACACCCCTATCTTCATCGTCCTCATGTGATATAGGAAGACCAAATGCGGCCATTATTGCATCTCCAATAAATTTGTCTAACATACCTCCCTGCTCTGATATGCATTCAACCATTATTTCAAAATATTCATTCAATAATTTTACAGTACCCTGAGCACCCAACGACTCTGTTATGGTAGTAAAACTTCTTAAATCAGAAAACAACAAAGTGGCGGTTGTTTCAAGCCCACCCATGATGTCAGATCCATCCTCTAATAATTGATCTGCTATTCCAGGGTCCATATATCTAGACATTGTTGATTTCATTCTTTTTTCTGAAGAAATATCTTCAAACATTAATAAAGTGCCAAGAAAATTATCCGATTGATCTGTTCTTCCATCACTATCTTCATTTATCAGTGGGAGTATTGTCAAATTTACTGATATTTTTTCCTCTTTTTCTGTTTCATTGTCGAAAACCTCTATTTCAGCGTCAACAATAATTTCTGGTTCTTTTGATTCACCAACACTCTTAATTTTCTCATATATCCATTTTTTATTTCCGGAAAAAAAATCTTTGGATTGTTTTTTTATTATGTCTGAATCTTTAGTTCGGAGTATTTTTAATCCAGATTTGTTACAAGTAACAATTTCTTCTTCACTGTTAATTGTTATAACTCCGTTAGACATACTAGAAAGCATACTTTCATTATACTTTCTAGATTTAGATACATCTTCAAAAAGCTTGGCATTTTCAAGAGCAATTGCAACTTGTTGAGTAAATGCCTTTAACCTAGATTCATCTTCATCTGTAAATTTGCCACCACTCTTATTTAAAACTTGTGTACAACCAATTACCTTCCCTTCTTTATTTACAACAGGTACACATAAAATGGAACGAGTAAAATACCCTGTCTGTTTATCAAATGAAGGATTAAATCTTAAATCAGCATAGGCGTAAGGAATATTCATTGATTTACCAGAAGTAAAAACTGATCCTGCAATTCCCGCAGTGTTAGGAAGTCTTATTTCACCAATGCCTTCCCCCATAGCTACCCTTGAAAATAATTCATTCGTTTTTTCATCATTTAAAAATAAAGTAGCCCTGTCAGCATTGAGCATTCGTGTTGCCTCCTCCATCACTCTTTGCAGCAAAGCTCCTAAATCGATTTCAGCTGTAACATCAGAAACAATACTAATAAACTCCATTTCTTTAGCTCTTTTTTTTTCAAAATGTTCAGTATTTTGCGCATTTTGAATTGATACAGCGGCTTGGGTAGCAACTGACTCTGCAAAGAAAAGATTATCTTTTGTAAATCTTCCCTTTCTTTTATTTAAAACTTGAATAACACCTATTGTAAGTCCATCAACAGTTTTAACTGGACAACAAATCATATTTTTTGTCTTATAACCAGTTTCCTGGTCAACTTCTTTGTTAAAACGAGAGTCCGCATAAACATCATGAATCACCTCTCCAGATTTGTTCTGAAAAATTGCGCCAGCTATTCCAACATTATTTAAAATTCTTATTTCGCGAGTCAAATCTCCTTGGGCGACTCTTGAGTAAAGTTCATTTGTTTCGTTATCATTTAAAAATAATGTTCCTCTATCTGCATCTAACTCATTAGTAACGAATTCTATTAGTGTCCATAAAATCTCCTCAAGAGATTTAAGTCCAGCAATTTTTCGTGAAATCTGAAGTAAAAGTTCAGTTCTTCTTAGCTTCTCCAAGGTTTGGACTATGTTTTCATTACCATTTTTCATATTTTAACTAATTGTTATTTTTGGATTTTTTTTTCATAATTTTTTATTACTTTTTCTAATTCATCCCTAAGTGACTGTGTTGAATTTTTAAGTTGTTTAATTTCATCACTGGAATTTAAAACCGCTTTTTGAACTGCTTCTTTTTTTGAAAACTTTAATTCAACTAATTCGTCTCTAAGAGCAGATGTTGCATCTTTTAATTCGTTAATTTCAAGTGAAGATTTCTTTATCGCATTTTGTACAGCTTCTTGTTTTTCGAACTTTAAATTTTCAAGCTCTTCTCTTAATGCGGAGCAAGACAACTTAAGTTGTTTTATTTCATTAGCCGAGGCCTGAATTTGAATTTGAATTGCTTCTCTTTTTTCAAATCTTAGCTTCTCCATTTGATTTCTAAGTTCTTTTACAGAAGATTTTAACTGGTTTATTTCATCATTTTTTAATGAAATTGCTTTTTGTACTGCAGTATTTTTTTCAAAAATGGATTGATCTAATTTTTCTCTAAGTGAATTAATTGTAGAAAACAAATCTTCAGTTTCTTGATTATTCTCAGACTTAATTTTTTGAATTAGTTCATTTAACTCAAAGCTAAAACTAGGATTTTCTAATTTATATTTTTCAATAAATTTTCCCAAAACAATTTCCCCATTTTATTCTATTTTTCTTTTAAATTTAAACAATGAAAATATCTAATATTTTTAATTTCAGCCGTTTTTTTTTTTATCCAAGAAACAATTTGACCTTTCTTGACTTTTAATTTTTTTGCACAACCTCTCGGTATTTCTAATACAGCAGAAATCTTAATTTCAGATGAAATTAAATTTCTTTTCATCGGAACACCCTCTTTTATTGAACTGATAATGTTTCTATCGTCAATAAATATTATATCTAGTGGTATGAAAGTATTGTACATCCAGAACTGGACTATTTGCGGTGCATCGTAAATAAAAAGCATCCCATTATGAGTTTTTAACTGTTCTATATTCATAAGACCTTTTTGCTTTGTATTATCATCAACGGCTATCTTTACTAACAAATTAGAAAAATTTTTTGAATGAATAAGTGCGAACTCGTTTGATCGCAACTCGGTAAATCCAAAAAAAACAAAAAAGAGAATTTTATAACTTAAAATTCTCACCTTTTTTTATTCTTTCTAGAGTCATCTGTGCGCCCAAACTCAAATTTTGTTCCTTATCATTTTCTTTATTAAATTTTTCGTTATTTAATGTTAATGATAAGTCATATTTCTTAGACAAGTTTCTAAATATTTTTACATTATAAGCACTCAAAACTTTTGAATCAGATTTTTCTTTATCGAAAATTTTTTTCTCTTTTTTTAATCTTTGAATAGATTTTGAAAGTCTATTTTTCATTTTATAATGTTTACTAAATATAATACTATATTATTATCAAATTATGAAAAATACAGAAGAAAAATTGATAGCAATAAAAAATGAAATGGAAAATGTTAGAGAACTTTATGTAAAAGGATTTATTAACAAAGAAGTTTATCAAAAAGAAACAAGATTTTTATTCGAAATGGCAACTGAATATGGTGCATGACAACGAAGTAAGTAATTTGAAAGAGTCTATTAAAAATTTCAACAATTTATCCTCAATTGAAAAAAAAAATTTAATTGAATCAATTGAAATGTTGTGGCTGAACGCAAGCGTAAAAAAAAAAAAAAAGGATATAAATATAAAAACTCAAGATAATGAAAACATTGTGAGAATCAGACAGCTATTAGCCGCTGCTTGGTCAGAAGATTTAAAAGAATAAATTCTCTGATTACCGCACAGAATTTATTTGTCTCTTTTAATAATATGAAAACCAAACTCAGTTTCTATTGGTTCACAAATCTCACCAACTTTTAAAGAAAAGGCACTTTCTTCAAAAGGCTTAACCATCATTCCTTTACCAAACTCTCCTAAACTTCCTCCATATGCAGATGATGAGCATTCAGAGTGCTTACTAGCAAGATCTTTGAAAGAGGATTTATTATTAGTCAGGTCATTGTGTATTTCATTAATAAGTTTCATAGCTTCATCTTTAGATAAACTTGATCTAGAATCTTTGGAATCTTTATGCATGATCAAAATGTGTGAAGCTGAAATTTTATCCATCTTTATTAAAAACTATTCTTATATAATTTATAAAGTAAACTATTGATAAAAATATGTAAATAACAGAATAATTTATTGAAAAATTGACTGAAAAAAAAACAAATGGTGAAGCAAATATAGCTGCAGTAAGAAAAGAAAGGTTTAAGCTTGAAATGCATGAATTTTCTGTTGTTCTATTTATTTGCTGTTGAAGGATAAAGCAACAAATTGTGAAACTTGACACCAAAGATAAAAAAAATTTTAGAAAATCGATACTATAACTTGATGAATGATTTACAAATGAACAAATTGAAGCAATTATTAGAAGTGATAAATTGAAAAATATTACAGATTTTCTTCTACCTACAATATTAGCAAGCGGTGTTATAAAAAACAAAATTAGGTTAGTTAAAAATAAATATAAGAATCCATAACTCAAAAAATACAAATTATCTGGATTACTGAATTTTGGCAGCCACTTAGAAAAAGTAAAAAGTAAAAAACATAAAATAGGTATAAATAAAATAAAACTGTTTAAATAATTCGAAACAAAAGAATTATTTTTTATATTATTGGAATTAAGCATTATTATTAGATTCTTTTTTAAATAAAATTTGGAAAATACAAATATTACTAAAAGTAAGGATATAACTACTAAATAAAGAATTTTCCAACCACCGTTATTAATAAAATCATTTGAATAAATTTCGTTCATTAAATTATAAAATAGTGAACCGCCTGCAATACCAAGAAATATCAATATCCAATATTTTAACTGCAAAATATTAGTAACAAATTTTTGTTCGTTTATTAAAACATTTCTATAACTTAATGAAATTATAACACCTGTGAAAACCCGAAAAATTACGAAAATTCCAATTGATAAAAAAATTGGAAATTCCTTTTGAAGGATAACAGGTATAAAGTAGAGAAATAATAAAATTAAAAATACATTTATTTTTATGATTTTTAATTTTTCTAATAACTTTGAAATTTTTAAGTCAAATATTCTGGTTATAAAAGATAATGAAGTAACAAAACATAAGATAACAACACCTATTCTTGTATCCAATGACTCTAAAAGAAAAGAAGATAAAAAAATAACTAAAGAAAAGTTTATTGCAATATCCAAACCGTCAATAAAAGGAAGAAAATCGTTCAAATTGAAATTAATCTGTTTCTTAGAAGTATTCATATTTGTTTAGAGAGTATTTGTAAAAAATTTTTTAAACTCATGACTTTCTCTTCATCATTAATTTTAACATTCTTAAAAAATAACTTTGAACCTGGCATCAATTTTAAAATTTTAGCATTTTTTTCAACTAATTTTATAAGTTTTTCAACATTCATCATATTATCATCTTTGAATTCTAGTACAAAACCTTTATTGGTATTCTCGATTTTTTTTATATTCATCTTTTTGGCTTTTATTTTAATCTCAATAATATGAAATAAATTTTTGAGAGATTTAGGAATGTTTCCGAACCTATCATTCAAGTTGGATAACATATCTTTTAATTCGTCAATATTAACTATATTCGATATTTTTCTATAGAACCTTAATCTCATATCCAAATCTTTAATATAATTTTTTGGAATACTTATTGCGAATCCAAGTTTTATGACTGGGGACCAATCTCTATCAGTTGTTTTAATATTTTTAAGTTCGTCAATAGTTTCTTTGAGCATTTTATAATATAGTTCAATACCTACTTCTTTAATATGACCTGACTGTTCTGATCCAACAATATTCCCTCCTCCTCTAAGATCAAGGTCACTAGAAGCAATAGACAAGCCTGCACCAAGATTTTGAATTTTTGAGATTATTTTAAGTTTTTGAATCGAATTATCGCTAATATTTTTAAAATCATCAAGAAGCAAATATGCATATGCTTGTCTACTTGATCTGCCTACTCGTCCTCTTAACTGATATAACTGAGAAAGACCAAATAATTGTGGTTTTTCAATTATTATTGTATTTACATTAGAAATATCTAATCCAGATTCGATCATAGCTGTTGAGACCAATATTTTTGACTTTTTTAAAAAGAATTTATTATAGGATTCTTCAATATTTTTATTGGACAATCTGCCATGAATTACTTCTATTTTTTCATTAGGAAGGAGATTATTTAGATTTTTTTGGATGTTATTTAAATCAGAAATTCTCGGTGCAACATAAAAAATCTGTCCATCACGATTAATTTCTTTTTGAATGATTTTTTTTAATTGTTTTTTTTCCTTCAACATAAGATAGGTTTTTATATTCAATCTACTAAGGGGTGGAGTTTTAATTAATGAAATATTTTTTAATTGAAATATAGACGATTGTAATGTTCTTGGAATTGGAGTTGCAGTTAAAGTCAAGATATGACAATTTGGTTTAAATTTTTTTAGTATTTCTTTTTGTTCAACACCAAAACTCTGCTCCTCATCAATGATTATTAAACCTAACTTTTTAAATACAAGTTCGCTTGATAATATTGCATGAGTTCCAATTAGAATATCAATATGACCATTTTCAATTTCTTCTTTAAGATTTTTTTTTTCAGTATCTGATTCTATTCTTGAAATTTTTTTTATGACATAATCAAAATTTTTAAATCTTTTTTTAAAATTTTTTATGTGTTGATTCACTAAAAGTAACTTAGGGCATATCAATGCAACCTGGAATCCAGCTGAAACAGAAATAAATGAAGCTCTCATTGCAATTTCTGTTTTGCCAAAACCTACATCTCCGCAGATTAAACGATCCATTGGCGTACCTGAGGACAAATCATTTTCAATTTGCTGTATTGATTTTAACTGATCTGATGTTTCCGTAAATTCAAATTCTGATGAGAATTTCTCATACTCAAAAGATTTAGGAATAAGAACATCACCTTTTTCTAATTTTCTTTTAGCTGCAGTTTTTAATAAATTCTTTGCAATGTCTTTTATTCGATTCTTTACAATAGCCCTTCTTTGCTGCCAACTCTGTATACCTAACTTATCTAAGCTCACCTTAATTTCACTTTGACCATATTTTGAAATCTGATCTAGGTTTTCTACTGGAATTAATAATTTGTCATTTCCATGATATAGCAACTCTAAAAACTCTTGAACAACGTTATTAAACGTTCTTGATATAAGTCCATTAAATTTTCCAATACCGTGGTCATTATGGACTATATAATCTCCAATTTTAAGATTTGAATAATCATCTATCAAATTTTCTTCTTTGATTGATTTAGAAATATATTTTTTCGAAGTTTTGCCATAAATTTCTTCGTCGGCAATAAAATATAGTGAATGAGTATTATTAAAATTTAAAACAAAACTATTATTTATTGCAAATTTAAGAACTAAGAAGTTAAAGTTTATTCTAGTTAAATCGAAAAAATCTTGTTTAAAATTGTCTATATATTTTATATTTTGTGAATTTAAAAAACCTTGAATTTTTTTTTTATTTACATTTGAGGAATAACAGAAAATTATAATTTCTCTTTTTTTTATTAAAGTTACTAACTTTTTTTGATTCAGTATTTTATTTTTATTAAAATTATATCTTGATGAAAAATAATTAATTCCTTCTTCTTTTGAATTTAACTGATTGAATGAAAGAGTATGGAATCTATTTTCAATTTTAGAATTTAGTTCTTTTAAGTTATAAAAATAATTACAATTGATTTTTTTTAAATCTTTATATTCATCAATATTGTCAAATGAATCCGATGTTACTTGTTTGAAATCCTTTTCAAAATTTGCGTCCAAAAGGATTTTATAACCATCTAAATATTCTAAAAAAGAATTAAAATTATTATTTAAGATTGGAAAAAACTGTTCTGAACCTGGTAAAACTATTTTCTGTGAAAGTGATTTATAATAATCGTCTTTATCCTTAAGTTTAAGTTGTCTAAAAAAGCTTCTAAAACATTCTATATTTTCTGAATTGAATTGAAACTCAGAAGATAAGGATAAATAATAATCATTAACAGTACTTATTGAAAGTTGGTCTTCCGTAGAAAACAAATTAAGTTTATCTATTTTTTCAAAGTCAAATAAAATTCTAAGAGGTTGTTGATGAATTGGAGAGAAAATATCCATAATTTCTCCTCTAACTGCAAATTCTCCTTTATTATGCACAAAATCGACCCTTTCATACCCACCTTCAACTAAAAAATTAAGAATTTTATCGTAAGTTAAAGAACCCCTGTTCCTTATTACTAATTGAAATTTCTTTACGGTTTCAATGTTAATTGTATTAGTTGCTATGGCTTTCAGAGAACTTATAATTATATTATTTGATAAATCCGAGAAAACTAAATTATGAAGACAATTTATTCGATCAGACTTATTTTTATTTGTTGGTGAAAGATTTGAAAAAAATAAACAATCAAAACTTGGAAATTCAATTACATTCAATTTAGGATTGATTTGAAATAATTTATTTTTGATATCATCAAAATCATACTCAAAACTGGAAAAATATGCAATTTTGTTGTAATCGGTAGACTGAGCAGCTAGAAAAAACTCTAATGAAGATTTATCTAGTGTAAATTTATTAGAAATTTTATGCACTTGATTTGTCGATACAAATTTTAAAAATTTTTTTCATTACAGAATTGTCATAGTTGGCAGGTACTTTTTCCTTCTTTAAAATAATATCCAAGAGAAGATTATCTGGCAGATATAAAATTTCTTCAAGTTCTTTGAATTCTTGGTCATTTAATTTATATTTATACGTGTTGACGAATTTTTCAAATATAATATCTAATTCTTTAATTCCTCTATACTTAGCTCTATGTAGAATTTTTTTTTTAGAAGATGTATTCATAATAAAAACGTTTTGGAGCATTTTAAATGAACAATTTGAAAAATAAAAATATTTTTAATAATTTCGATTTTTTAAAAAGTAACTTAACAATAAAAAACATCATCAGCAATTTCGGAAAAAGAATTATTGATCTTTTTACTCATATGCCATTCAGTATTAATGAAAATATTTTAGTTGAAGAAATTAAACCAATTCATTTCGAAAAAATTATCTCATGTGACATGTTAATTATTAAATATGAAAAAAAGTACAGTAAAAACGCTCCAATTAAGATTCTGTGCGAAAATAAAAAAAAACAAATAATTGAACTACTTTTTTTTAATATGAATGAATTTCAAATCAAAAATTATATTAAACTTCAACAAATATACAGAATCTCAGGTAAATTAATATATGTAAAGAATAGGCTTCAAATTATCCATCCAACAGGAGTTTTAAATGAAAAAGATTTTTTTTATTTTGATAAATTTGAACCACAATACGATTTATCAAGAAAAAAAATTAATAAAAAGATTTTCAGAAAGTTTGTTAAAAAAAATTTAGATACATTTGAATCTTTTAATTTTCCTGAAGAATGGATTCTAAAAAAGTTTAGAAAAAAAAATTGGAACTCTTTTAAAGATTCTCTTTTGAACCTTCACAACCCCAGTGCTCTTTGTGAATTGAAATTACTTGAAAAAAATCGTCAAAGACTCGCATATGACGAGCTTCTTGCCAGTTATATAATTTTTTATGAACTTAAAAAACAAATTAATTTAAAAAATAATATTCCTCCAATTTTAAATTATGAATTGTCAAATAAAATTCAAAGAAAACTTTCCTTCAAACTTACAAAAGATCAATTAACAACCCTGCAGGACATAAAGTATGACTTATCATTAAAAAAACAAATGTATAGACTAATACAGGGTGATGTTGGTTCTGGGAAGACAATAGTTGCACTTTTAATTGTTGCCGATGTGATTAAAAGCGGATTTCAAGTAGTCTTAATGGCTCCGACAGAAATATTAGCCAATCAGCATTTTGATTATTTCAATAAACTACTTTCTCCTTTAAATATTAAAACTGAAATACTTACTGGTAAAACCAAAAATAAAAAAGATATTTACGCTCGTTTAGCAAAGAAAAATATCGATATTTTAATAGGAACACATAGCGTTTACAATTCCTCTATTAAGTTCTATAAATTAGGTCTTATAGTCATAGATGAACAACACAAGTTTGGTGTAAGACAAAGAATTAATCTTTTAGAAAAATCAGCTGGATGTCATACTTTAATAATGTCTGCAACACCAATTCCTAGAAGTCTCTCTTTTGTTATGTATGGTGAAATATCCATTTCGAATATTAAGTCTAAACCCCATGGAAGAAAAGACGTAATTACATCTTTAATAAAAAAAAATCAGATTGAAACACTAATAGAGGGTATTGAAAGAAAACTTATTAAGAATGAACAAATATTTTGGATTTTACCCACAATAGGAACATTAGATTCTGAAGAGCAAACATTAATCACAAGATATGAATATCTTAAGAAAAGATTTAAAAACAAAGTTGGTTTTATTCACGGTAAAGTGAATAAAGAAGACGCTGAGAAAGTAATGCAGGACTTTAAAAATCAAAAAATTATGATTCTTGTATCTACAACTGTTATTGAGGTTGGAATAAATATTCCTAATGCAACATTAATGATAATCGAAAATGTTGAAAGATTTGGACTTGCACAAATTCATCAACTTAGGGGTAGAGTAACTAGAGGTAATCTTCAATCAAATTGCGTTTTAATTTATAATCAAAATTTATCAGAGTTATCAAAACAAAGACTTTTAATTCTGAAAAAAAACAGCGATGGTTTTGAAATCGCAGAAAAGGATCTTTATTTAAGAGGGGCTGGTGATTTTTTTGGGACAAACCAAACTGGCCTGCCATCATGGAAGTTTTTTAGACCTCATGAAGATCACACTCTACTTAATTCTGTTAAAGAAAATTCAGAATATTTAATAAATAATTATAAAGAAAACATAGATAAAATTGAGTTCTTACAGAAAGTTTTTTATCAGGAAAAAAATTT
The DNA here is from genome assembly GCA_902536655.1 of uncultured Alphaproteobacteria bacterium. Lineage (GTDB taxonomy): Bacteria > Pseudomonadota > Alphaproteobacteria > Methylaequorales > Methylaequoraceae > Methylaequor. The sequence continues at coordinate 15,080 of CACAYF010000009.1, forward strand.
TAAGAATTTTTATTCTGTTTAGATTCTAATTTGATTATGCCTGCTGATACTATTGTTTTGATTGCATCATCGACACTTACGTTTAATTTTTTTAATTCAGTATTAGGAACCATTAAAAGGAAACCAGATGTTGGATTAGGAGTTGTTGGGATAAAAACATTGGTGAGCTTTTTTTTTAATTTTGTTTTAATCTCACCTTCCACTTCGCCCGTTGTAAAACCTATTACCCATACTCCTTTTCTTGGATATTCAACTAGAACTGCCTCTCTAAAAGCATCTGAGTTTGTTTTGAGTATTGTTTCCAATATTTGTTTAATTGTTTTATAAAAAACTTTTATTAACGGAATTCTTTGTATTATTAAATCAGTTTTTTTAAGGAGCCACGAACCAAAAAAATTTGCTGTTAGAGAACCAATTACAACCATGAATAAAATTAGTACTATGAGACCTAATCCTGGGACATCTCTTGGTAAATAAAAATTAGGATTTAAGTAGTAGGGTATGACTGGGGTGATAAGTCTATCAAATAAGTTTACAAGTGAGATTACAATCCAAAAGGTAATAACTACAGGTGCTGTTACTAGTATACCAGTAAAAAAGTAATTTTTTATTCTAGCCCACATTCTGCACCCATGATTTATGGTACGCCCGATGAGGCTCGAACTCATGACAACTCCCTTAAAAGGGGAGTGCTCTACCAACTGAGCTACGGGCGCATTGTTAGTTAGGATATAGTAAAATTATATGATTTTCACAACAAAAATTTATTTTATTTTAATCTTATTGTAATTATCTTGGTTGGATTTCTTAAAACTTGTCCATTTTGTCCTTTTCCCTCTGGGATTCTATCAATTAAGTTCATTCCTTCAGTAACTTTACCCCAGACTGTGTATTTGCCGTCCAAAAATGGATGACTGTCATAACAAATAAAAAATTGACTGTCAGCTGAATCTGGATCATTTGCTCTTGCCATTGATACAATTCCTCTTTCATGTTTAATATCATTAAATTCAGCTTTTATGTTTTTACCGCTGCCGCCAGTTCCATCGCCTTTTGGATCCCCACCTTGAGCCATAAAACCTGTTATAACTCTATGAAAAGTCAAACCATCGTAAAAACCATTTTCCGATAGCTCTATAATCCTTTTAACTGTATTGGGAGCTTTTTCTGGGAAAGTTTTAATCTTTACTATCCCCTTCTCTAAAACCATGTGGAGTACTGGACTCTCTGTTGCCATAGAATTAGTAAAAATAAAAAAAATGCAAGTTTGTATAAAATATCTTAAAAATTTAAACATTATTTTTCCTTTCTTTTTATTTCAAACATTTTGAGAACGTTCTCTGGAACGAAATTCTTAATCTCACCGTCATAAAATGCAATTTCTTTCACAAACCTTGCGGAAGTTAATTGAAGGTTTTCAGATGCCATCAAAAAAATAGTTTCTATTTCAGGGCCTAACTTAGAGTTCATACCTGCCATCTGGAACTCATATTCAAAATCTGCCACTGCTCTTAAACCTCTGATTATGACTTTTGCTTTACATTTTTTAGCATGCTCTACCAACAAATTATCGAAACCTACAACATCTACATTACAAGTTTTAGTATCAATACCTTTTAACGATTCTTTAATCATATTTATTCTCTCTTCCAAGTTAAAAAAAGGGTTTTTATGCTTATTTTCAGCTACACCTATAATCAAATTATTAACTATATGAGATGCTCGGTGAATGATATCAAGGTGTCCAAAAGTTACAGGATCAAACGTTCCAGGATAAATTCCCGTGATTAGATTGTCAGTCATTTTCCTCTAATTTAGCAACTGAAACAACTTTTTCTTCATCGGATACATTAAAAAGTGTTACACCCTGAGTTTGTCTTCCTCCAATTCTAACGTCATTTACAGGACATCTAATTAATTTTCCTTTGTCAGTAACGAGCACAAGCTGATCACTGTTATTAATTGGGAAAGATGCGACTACTTGACTTCCATTTCTGTCGCTAAGCTGCATATTAGCAATACCAAGCCCACCTCTTTTTGTTTTTCTATATTCAAATGCAGAACTTCTTTTACCGAAACCTTTATCTGTAACACTTAGGATGAATTCCTCGTTTTCTTTCAAACTTTCAAACTTTGCATTTTCTAAATTTTTATTTTCTATCTTCTCATTTTTTCTCATTAAAGCACTTATTCTTAAATATTCGTCTCTTTCCGTGACATCAAAATCAATACCATTAAGAATTGCTAAAGAAATAACTGTATCACCTTTTGAAAGTTTTATACCTCGAACACCAATTGATGATCTGCCAGAGAAAATCCTTAGATCCCTGCATGAAAATCGAATACATTTTCCTAATTTAGTTGATAAAAAGATATTTGAATCTTCTGAGCACGTTAATACATTTACTAACTTATCGTTTTCATTTAGTTTCATAGCAATTTTTCCATTTGAATTGATATTGTGAAAATCAGTAAGTTTATTTCTCCTAATGTTTCCTGAAGAAGTAGCAAAAATTATATTATTTTCCGAAACATCATATGGCATTATTGCTGTTATTTTTTCTCCACTCCTTAAAGGGAGTAAATTTACCAAAGCTTTTCCTTTGGAAGTCGGGCTTCCAATCGGTAATTTGTATGTTTTTAGTTTATACACAATTCCTCTTGATGAAAAAAATAGTAGTGGAGCAAGGGTATTTACTGCAAAAACCTCGCTGACAAAGTCTTCTTGTTTTGTTGTCATTCCAGCTCTGCCTTTTCCACCTCGCTTTTGTGCTCTGTAAGAATTTAGTGGAACCCTTTTTATATATCCAGTATGCGTCAAGGTTACCACAACGTCCTCTGACTTAATAAGTGATTCGTCATCAATTATTTCTTCATTCTCTGATATCTCAGTTTGTCGTAAAGATCCTATTTTTTCTTTTATTTGATGTAACTCTTCAATGATTACTTCGTTAAGTTTATCTTTCGAAGATAAAATTTTTAAAAAATTATTTATTAAATTTACACATTCCTTCAAATCGTTAATTAATTTTGACCTCTCCAACCCTGTCAGTCTGCTCAACTTAATCTCTAAAATTGCTTTGGCTTGGGTATCAGTGATCTTAAAATTACCAGTTTTAATCAAACTTTCATCATCTGATTTAATAAAATCTTTTATAAAATTGTCAGATGGGATTTTCCAACTTTGAGAAGTCAATTTGTTTTTTGCATCACTTGAGTCTTTTGAAGATTTAATAAGTTCAATTATTAGGTCAATATTTTCAAGAGCTACAGAAAGTCCTAAAAGGATGTGGGCCTTTTCTCTTGTTTTTTTTAGATGATATTTGGTTCTTTTATAAACAACATCTTTTCTAAAATTTGTGAAAAGTTCTAAATATCTTCTTAAATTTAATAATTCTGGAACCCCATTGTTTAATGCCAACATATTTATTCCAAATGAAGTCTGTAATGACGTAAATTTGTATAATTGGTTCATCACTACATCAGCTTGAACATCTCTTTTTAAATCAATTACAACTCTTACCCCTTCTCTATTGGATTCATCTCTCAGTTCTGAAATTCCATCTATAATCTTTTCTTTTGCTACTTTTGCAATGTTTTCAATTAATTGAGACTTCTTTATTGAATAAGGAATCTCTGAAATAATTATAGATTCTCTCCCTTTTTTTGAATTTTCTACAGATGTTTTAGCTCTTATTATTATTGAACCTTTACCTTTTGAGTAAGCATCTTTAATACCAGTTTTCCCAACAATTATTCCTCCAGTTGGAAAATCTGGTCCTTTCACCAAGTTAAGTAAATCGTCATCTGACACGTTAGGTTCTAAAATAATTTTACAACAAGCATCAATAATTTCATTTGGACAATGTGGAGGAATTTTAGTTGCCATACCAACAGCAATTCCCTCTGAACCATTTATTAATAAGTTTGGAAACTCAGCAGGGAGTAGTTCTGGTTCAAAAGCTGTTCCATCATAATTTTCTTTAAAATTAACCGTCTCGTTGTCGATGTCATTCACAAGAAATGATGCTATTGGAGATAGTTTAGCTTCTGTATATCTCATAGCAGCTGCTGAATCGCCATCCATTGAACCAAAGTTTCCTTGACCATCAATTAGCGGAACCCTCATACTGAAATCCTGAGCTAATCGAACCATTGCATCATATATAGCAGAATCACCATGAGGATGGTATTTACCCATTACATCACCAACAATTCTTGCAGATTTCCTGGAGGGTTTACCTGCAGTATACCCAGCTTCATTCATTGCATAAATAATTCTTCTGTGAACCGGTTTTAATCCATCGCATACATCTGGCAAAGCTCGAGAAACAATGACACTCATTGCATAGTCTAAGAAAGAGTTTTCCATTTCTCTTTCTATAAAAATACTTCCGTTTTCTATATTTTCTGGCTTACTGTCGTCAATCATAAATTTTTTGTTTTAAAAAGGTACTTCATCCTCAATATCAAAATCTTGTGGAGATTCATTTAATTTTTTTTCAACAGAAGAGTTTTCAATGTTAGGAGAGTTCAATTTTTGAAAATCGTCGGATTTATTATCTAGCATTGTCAACTGACAATTATAACCTTGAAGTATTATTTCAGTTGTTGTCTTCTCAATTCCGGCTTGGTCATTAAATTTTCTGGATCTAATTTGACCTTCTAAGTATACTAAAGAACCCTTTTTAAGAAACTTTTCGACAATCTCAGATAGTCCAGGTGAAAAAATCACAATCTTGTGCCAATCGGTTTTCTCTTTTTTTTCGTTTGTTGTCTTGTCTTTCCATGATTCACTTGTGGCGATCGAAAACCTTGCTATCTTTGTTCCATCCTGAGATACTCTGATTTCAGGATCTCCTCCTAATCTTCCTAGTAATATAACTTTATTAACTGATCCGGCCATTGTTATAATAAAAAAAATTATAATATCATAATTACTTTAAATAAAATATAAATCTTTTAAAAGTTTTTAAGAAAATGAAATCAAAGCACACTCAAAACTTTATTAAAATAGTCGGAGCCAGACAACACAATCTTAGAAACATAAATGTAAATATTCCCAAAAATAAGTTTGTTGTTATAAGTGGTCTTTCGGGTTCAGGAAAATCTTCGTTGGCATTTGATACGATCTACGCAGAAGGTCAAAGGCGTTATGTTGAGAGTTTATCATCTTACGCAAGACAATTTTTAAATATGATGGAGAAACCTGATGTTGATTCAATAGAAGGGTTATCTCCATCAATATCAATTGACCAAAAAACAACATCGAGAAACCCTAGATCAACAGTTGGTACCGTTACGGAAATATATGATTATTTTAGAGTTTTATTTGCAAGAATTGGAACTCCATACTCTCCTGAAACTGGAAAAGAGATTAAATCAATGAGTGTTCAAGAAATAGTAGATGAATTTTATAAATTCGAAAAAAAAAAAAGATTTTATTTAATTTCACCAGTTGTAAATAACAGAAAAGGAGAGTTTAAAAAAGAGATAAGTGAATTAATTAAAAAAGGATTTATGAGGTTTAGGATTGACGGAGAAGTTTGTGAATCCTCAAACCTTCCTCAACTCGATAAAAAGAGGAATCATTCGATTGATGTCATAGTTGATAGAATAGAAGTTGACAAAAAATATGAAACTAGAATAGCACAATCAATTGAAGCTACGATAAATTTATCTGATGGAGTTATTTATTTTTATGATGTAGAGAAGAAAAAAAATTATATTTTTTCGTCAAAATTTGCATGCCCAATTACAGGTTTCACGATTGAAGAGATAGAACCAAGACTTTTTTCTTTTAATAGTCCAAATGGCGCTTGTAAGTCCTGTGATGGTCTTGGTTACAAGGAAAAATTTAACCCTGAGCTCATTATCGGAGACTCATCATTATCTCTAAGTGAAGGTGTAATTCTTCCATGGAATAAAAATAATCAATTTTATCAAGAATTGACAAAAGAAGTTGCAAAGCATTGTTCGATAAACCCGAATCAAAAATGGGAAAAGCTCTCTGAAGAGAAGAAAAAAAAAGTAATTTTTGGCGACAATAAAATGATTAATATTTTTAACAATTATACTGGTTGGAGTTATAGCAGAGAATTCGATGGAGTAGTTGGATTTTTAGAAAATAAGTTGAAAAGGTCAGATATGTGGCAAAGGGAAGAACTTAATAAATATCTTAGCAAATTCTGTTGTGAAGTATGCGGTGGAACAAGATTAAAGAGAGAAGCGCTAGCAGTTAAAATAAATAACAAAAATATAAGTGAAATCACAAATTTATCAATCGAAAAGCTTTTACAATGGTTTATCGATTTAGAAAAATCCTTGTCTGATTATAAAAAAAAAATTTCAGACAAAATTATCAAAGAAATAATTGACAGATTATCCTTTCTTAATAACGTTGGTTTAGGTTATCTTCAGCTGTCAAGAAGTTCTAACACATTATCAGGTGGCGAAAGTCAGAGGATTAGATTAGCTTCACAAATTGGATCAGGGTTAACAGGTGTTCTATATGTATTGGACGAACCTTCAATTGGTCTTCACCAAAGAGATAATAAAAAACTTATTAACACATTAAAAAGTCTTCGAGATCTTGGAAATTCACTAATTGTTGTTGAACACGATGAAGAGACTATTCTTGAAAGTGATTATGTTATTGATGTAGGAGTTGGGGCTGGAGTAAATGGTGGAAATATAATAGCTGAAGGTAAACCTATCGAAATAATTAAAAATAGTAAAAGTCTAACAGGAGCATACTTATCAAAAAAATTAATGATTCCAATTAATAAAAATAAAAAGTCAAGCGGTGGTAAATATATTGAAATAAATGGTGCTAATGGAAACAACCTTAAAAATATAAATGTTAGGTTTCCTCTTAAAAAGTTTATCAGTATAACTGGAGTATCAGGTGGAGGAAAATCAACATTGATTATAGAAACTCTTTTTAAGTCTTTGTCAAAAAAAATCAATAACTCAAGTGAACAACCCCTCAATCATAAAGAAATTAAAGGACATGAAAATCTTGATAAAATAATTCAAATAGATCAAAGTCCAATTGGAAGAACACCAAGATCCAACCCTGCAACATATACCGCATGCTTTAATTTTATAAGAGAATGGTATTCAAATCTTCCAGAGTCAAGAGCAAGAGGATATAAACCTGGTAGATTTTCTTTTAATGTTAAAGGAGGTAGATGTGAGAATTGCCAAGGAGACGGAATGTTAAGGATAGAAATGCATTTTCTTGCAGATGTCTTTGTTACCTGTGATCTTTGCAAAGGAAGAAGATTTAATAGAGAAACGCTAGAAGTGAAATTTAAAAATAAAAATATATCCGATGTATTAAATATGACCGTAGAGGAAGGATTAGAGTTTTTTAAAGCTATTCCCTCAATTTCTAAAAAACTCGAAACACTAAAAAAAGTTGGTTTGGAGTATATAAAAATAGGACAATCCGCCACAACGTTATCTGGAGGAGAAGCCCAAAGAATAAAATTAGCAAAAGAACTTTCAAAAAGATCAACTGGCAAAACAATGTATATTCTTGATGAACCTACAACTGGTTTGCATACACACGATGTAAGAAAACTACTGGAAATTCTTCATAAATTTGTTGATGAGGGAAATACTGTACTTGTAATAGAACATAATTTAGACGTGATTAAAACGTCAGATTGGATTATCGACCTTGGCCCTGAAGGTGGTGATAAGGGGGGTCATGTCTTATTTGAAGGAACTGTTGAAAATTTATTATCAAAAAATGACAATGACACGGCTAAATGTCTTAATGAATTCTTAAACAAATAATTATTTTCCTAATCTTTTTCTAGCCGATTTAATTATAGGGTGATCTTCTGCTGTTTCTATTGCACTCTTATGTTCAAAATTATCATTCTTTGCTTTACTTTGAATTTGGGAATTAAAAATTCTTTTGAATAAAGAACTTAGTAAAATAAATAAAAAACTTATAAGAATATAAGCAAATATTTGATGGTAATTAATTGCTAGGAACAAAAGACAATTTATCAATAAAATGCAAACTATATTATAAATGATATATTTCATTTTTTTATTATTAATCTAACTAAAACTTTGTATAAATAAAAAATTTTAGAAATTTTATAATTTTTATTTTTTATAAATATTTCCAAAAAAATAGTTTCAAAAATATCTACTAAGTTATCTTCAAACATTTTATTGCTTTCAAAGATTTCCTCTGATTTTAACTTTTTTAAATAAATTAAAAAATTAATTTGGAAATAAACATTTGTTTTAAAATTATTATTACTTTCTGATGTAAGTAAATTATTAAACTGATCGTTGAATTTTTGAAATGCTCGTAAAAACATTTTTGATTCGGATATGTTTGGTATTTGACTAAATGAATCAATTAAATTAAGGATTCTTTTTTTTAGTCTTCTTTCAGAAAAAACTTTGAATTGGCTTGATATTTCATTCGAATAATCATTTTCATTTATGCAATCATAAATCCATTTTTGTTTAATGTAAGAAGTTGGAATATCTTCTTTAAATTCAAAATTTTCAAAAAGATATTTTTCTAGATTAAATAAAGCATTGACAACAGCATTTTTCCTAAAATAAATCTGTTTTTGAAGATATCTTGTATAGAAAAAATCTTTTTTCTTTTTGTTCATTTCAGATTGCACTTTTTAAAAAAAAAATAATATATTATATCTATTATAGTTAAATAATATTAATTTGGATAAACTAAACATATTAAGGACCAAAAATGATATATGAAATAATCAACGTTATAGATAAAATTAAACCTTTTAAGAAAGTGTCAGCACATTGCGACATTCCTTGCAAGATTTATGATCCAATAATATCTCAAATCGCAGTCTTGACAATGATAAGACTTGTTGATTTGATCGAAGAAGTTGAAAAAAAAGATTCTTTAACTCCTAAAGACCACGCACAAATTTCAAGACTTATAGCTCAAAAAGAAGAACATGGGCATAAAGTTAAGGACGAAATAAGAGTGATATGGGGCGATTACATTAAGGAACCTCAACTTGAAAAATTTCCTGAACTTCATACATTATCGCATTCAATAATGTTAGCAGCTTCAAAAGCCAAACAAAACATCGACAAAGCAGCAACGCTTGACCTATTGGAGAAAGTAAATAGATTTGCTGAAATTTTTTGGGCAACAAAAAACATTAAAACATTTAAGGCTATCAGTCCATATCCACCTGAACAAGAGTTGGTATATCCAGATTTAAGCAAATAATGTTCTTAAAATTTTTTATCTATAAAATTGAAGGAGATAGCATGTCGCCCTCTATAGAAAACAAATCCTTTGTATTAGCAAAATCTTTTAAAGAAAAAAAAATAAATAAATTTTTCGTCTTAAAACATCAAATTTATGGTAAATTAATAAAAAAGTTGGTTAAAATTGACTCATCAAACCACTTTTGGTTTGAGGGACAACATCAATCTAGTATTTCACAAAAACAAGTTGGACCTATTAAAGAAAGCGATGTAGAGGGTCAAATAATTGTTTCTGTTTCAAAGTCATCATTAAAATTTCATTTATGATTTTTCTTCAACTTTTTTAAAACCAAAAAATAATATTAATGGAGAAGCAATAAATATAGATGAGTATGTACCAATTAAAACTCCCCACATCATTGCAGAAACAAAACCTTTAACTACCTCTCCTCCAAATATAAATAATGCTAATAAAGCAAGAAGAGTAGTGATTGAAGTCATTAACGTTCTTGACAAAGTTTGATTGATAGATACGTTCAACAACTCTTTTAATTCCCTGTCGGTTTTAACTAAATTTTCCCTTATTCTGTCAAACACAACAACTGTATCGTTTATTGAATAACCTGCAATAGTTAAAATAGCAGCAATCGAAGCCAGATTGAACTCTATTTGTGTTAAAGAAAAAAAACCCATAGTTGAAAGAACATCATGAAACAGAGCAACTAGAGCACCAAGACCAAATTGCCATCCGGAAAACCTGAACCAAATATAAATGAACATTGCAATAAGAGAAAATAACACAGCTTTAATTGCAATTGATTTTAGCTCTTTGCCAACTTTGGGTCCAACGAATTCTACCCTTCTGTAATCAGTGTCCTCATCTAACTCATTTTTTAACTTTTGAATAATTTCCTCTTGGGTTATATTACCATCATCAATTTTTTCTAATCTGAATAGGATTGTATTTGAATCACCAAATTCTTGTATTTCGGAATTTCCAATTTGCAAGTTGTCGATTTTATCCCTTAATAATGCGAGATCAGGAACATCTGAAAATTTTGCTTCAATCATAATTCCTCCCTTAAAGTCAATCCCTAAATTCAAATTTTTGGTTAGAAATAAAAAAGCTGATAATCCGATTAAGAACGCGGATAGTGCAAAAGCAATAAATCTATATTTAAAAAAATTAATATTAAAATTCATAATCTCTAAATGTATAATTTATTCGGTTTTAACCTGAGAACCCAAAAGGTTACTATAAGTTTAGTTAAAATTAAAGCTGTAAACATTGAAGTTAATATTCCTATGCTTAACGTAACCGCAAAACCCTTAATGGGACCAGAACCATAATTATATAGTAAAAGCGCTGCAATAAGGGTTGTAAAGTTTGCATCCAAAATCGTTTTTATTGCAAACTTATAACCTAAATCAATAGAGTTCAAAATTGATCTTCCAGACCTTATTTCTTCTTTAATTCTTTCAAACACCAGGACGTTAGCATCTACTGCCATTCCTACTGTTAAAACTATCCCAGCAATCCCAGGCATTGTTAAGGTTGCTTCAATGGCGCTCAACATTGAAATCAATAATATAATATTGAAAATTATAGCAAAATCCGCAACGATTCCGAATGCTTTATATCTTATAATCATGAATACTATTACTAAAATAAAACCAATTGCTAATGCTTTTTTTCCCGCCTCAATTGAATCAATTCCAAGGCTCGGGCCTACTGTTCTTTCTTCAAGAACTTTGATTGGAGCTGGTAGAGAGCCGGCTCTAAGGAGGACTGCTAAATCATTAGCAGTTTCAGGAGAAAAGTTACCACTTATATTTCCTTGGCCACCAGTAATAGGTTCTCTTATCTGAGGAGCACTTATTACTTTATTATCAAGAAGAATTGCTAATCTTTGATAAGTATTATCAGTCGTAATTTTGGCGAATTTCTTTGCGCCCTTTTTATCAAATTCAAATGCAACAACATATCTTCCTGTTTGAGCATCAACAGTAGCTGCAGCATTTTTGAGTCTCTCCCCAGTAAGCAAAACTCTTTTTTTAACGACAAACTGTTTTTCGTAAGCTGTTGGGTCAGAATTCAAAGCCTTAAAGGTTCCAGGAGGAAGTTTTCCTCTTTGTTCAGCAAGTTCTACAGTAGTTGGATCTAGCATATGAAAATTCAATTTTGCAGTTCTTCCAATTAAAGCCTTCACTCTTTCTGGATTCTTGATTCCTGGAAGCTGAACAACTATTCTTTCTTCCCCTTGTCTTTGAATAGAGGGCTCTTTTGTTCCTGATTCATCCACTCTTTTCCTTACAACTTCTATTGACTGTTCGACTGTATTAGCCCTAGTTTCAATAATATATTGATCTGAAAAAAATAAGTTTAATTTATTCTTAGACTCTTCAATTGTGATGCCCTTTTCAATATTTTCTCTAATATTATTTTTTGCTGCTGTTATTTTTTCTGGATCACTAATCGTTACAACTGCACCTGTTATTTTAGAACCTAGATTAGAGTATTTAATTTTTGATTTTCTCAAAGACTTTCTTATATCATCAACTAAATCTTCAGACTTTTCTTTTAAAACTGATGTCGTATCAACTTCAAGTAAAAGGTGTGATCCACCCTGAAGGTCAAGTCCTAGATTAACTTGCTTTTGTGATAGAAACTTAGGGAGTGCTGTTACTTCACTTTTTCCGTAAATATTTGGAATAATGTAATAGATTGCTGTTACGCAAACTGCCAAAACAAAGAAAACATTCCATTTATTAATTTTTAGCATTTTATTTTTACTTTTTTATTACATCTGCAACAGTTGATCGAATTATGATAACATTAACGCCTTTTGCTATTTCAACTGTAAGTTTATCATTATCAACTTTGATAACTTTTCCTAAAATTCCTCCACTCGACAAAATTTCATCACCTCTTTGTATTGAGTCTAAAAGAACTTTGTGCTCTTTTTGCTTTTTTTGTTGTGGTCTAATTAGAAGAAAATAAAAAATTAAGAAAATTAAAATTAATGGTATGAATGATGCTAGCATTGATGGCTGTTGGGCAGCAGCTTGGGCATAAGCATAATTAATCATGATATTCCTTTAAATAATTGTTTACATTAAATACAATGAAATCAATATAGAAAATCTTTATAAATACAAGTATAAAATAAGAATTTGAATAAATATATAAAAGAATTTATGAGTGTCATCACAAGTAACAAACAACTTAAAGAAAATAATTTTTTTATTTTTATTCCAATGAGTAATAAGTTGGAGCCTATTAAAGTTAATCTAAATGTAAAGCTAGAAGATCTTTTAGAAATTAATCACCAAAAAGAAATTGTTCTTAAAAATACGAAAAATTTTTTGGAAGAAAAATCTTCAAATAATATTCTACTTTGGGGAGCAAAAGGAATGGGTAAATCTTCTCTAGTAAAATGTGTAGTAGATTATTACAACAAAGAACTTAAAAAAGATTTAAAAATGGTTGAGGTGTTAAACATTAATATAGAAAATCTAACAGAAATAGTATTCCAGTTAAGTAAATATAAACATAAATTTATCATTTTTATTGATGATATTTCGTTTAAAGATAATGATGACAACTTCAGTTTATTTAAAACTCTCGTTGAAGGAAGTCTTATGAGTCATATAGAAAACGTTAGGTATTATATAACTTCAAATTTAAGACATCTTTCACATCGAAGTTCAGACAGTTCAAATAATGACATTGAAAATAAAGAAACCAGCCAAAATTTAATATCCTTATCTGATCGTTTTGGATGTTGGGTGGGGTTTTATGATTCTAATCAAGAGCAGTATATTAATATGATAAAATATTATTTAAAAAAGAATTCTATAAGATTTTCAAAGGACTTAGAAAAAAAGGCTTTAAATTGGTCAATTCAAAAAGGAAATTTTTCTGGAAGAACTGCTCAACAATTTGTGAATAATATAAAATAACAGATTAATTTTAATTAAAGTAATTTTAGTGGATTAACAGATTCCTTACCTTTACGAATTTCAAAATGGAGTTGTGGTGATCTCACATTGCCTGTATTACCAACTGAACCAATCGTCTCACCTCTAATAACTTTTTTACCCTTTTCAGTAAAAACTTCGCTAAGGTGTGCATATGCAGTTATCCAATTTTTTGAATGTTTAATCAAAATTAAATTACCATAACCTGGGATTTCATTACCACAGTAAATTACCTTTCCAGCTTTCGAAGATATCACTTTTGTTCCTTTTTTTGAGTCAATGTTTATCCCATCATTATAAAAGCCCTCCTTTGATTTACCATATTTTGAAAGAAGCTTACCTTTAACTGGCCAGATAAATTTTGAACTTTGTGTATCTCTGAGAGTCTCATTTTTATTTTTGTCTATTTGTTTTGTTTTAAAATTACTGTCCCATTTTTTCTTTTTATTTTTTTTTATCTTTTCTCTTTTTTTTGGAATTATTAATTCTTTGCCAACTTTTATAGTGTTTACATTTTTAATATTGTTATATTTTGCAAGGGTAAATACTGTTGTCTCATAATACCTTGATATGGAATAAAGTGTTTCGCCTTTAATAACTTTATGCTTTTGATTAAGAGGAATGAAAATAGACTGATTAGGAAAGATTTTATATGGTTCTTGTATTTTATTAACTTTAATAAGCTCTTGAATTGAAGTATTGAACCTCCGCGATATTGAAAAAAGGTTATCACCTTTCCTAACTTTGTATATATTATTCTTGAGAGTATCATTTCTATTAATTCTTTGTTTATAATCAATGATTTTGTAGTCATCATATAGGTAACTCTCGCAGCTAATTACAAAAAAAATGAAAAATACATATAAACTCTTCATTTATTCTCCTTTCCTTCTAATAGTGGTACAAATCTCACTGAACCTAAATCAGTAATTGAGAGTGTTTCACTATTTTTTGAAATTTTCTTAAGAACTTGATCATTATGCTGGTCTCCGATAGGGACGATCATTTTTCCATTGATTGATAATTGCTCAACTAACTTACGCGGAATTTCAGGAGCACTGGCAGTAACTATTATTCTGTCAAATGGTGCTTGATCTTTCCATCCAAGCCCACCATCATCATGTTTGCAAAAAATATTTGTAACCATAAGTTTTTTAAAAAGATTATACGCATTTATGTATAAAAATTTGTGTCTTTCTATAGTATAAACAAATCTTGCTAATTTCGAGAGAATAAAAGTTTGGTAACCACTACCAGTGCCAATCTCCAGTACTCTCATGTTTTTTTTTAAGTCTAAAAATTGAGTCATCAACGCAACAACTAAAGGTTGTGATATGGTTTGTCCACAATCTATAGGAAGAGCTATATTATCATAAGCTTTTTTTCGCAGACTTTCCTCTACAAATATCTGTCTATCAACTTCCTCCATAACCTTAAGGATATCAGGCTTTTCAATTCCGTAGTTTTGAAGTTCTAAAATTAAATTAATTTTTTTTTTAATTTCAGATTTTTTTACCATTTGAAATAATACTTAAACCATTTGTATAGTCTTTCAAAATTGGTGGAATTTTTATTGTTCCATCCTCATTCTGATAATTTTCAAGAATAGATATTAATAGTCTTCCAATTGCTAAAGATGAACCATTGAGGGTGTGTGGATAATAAATTTCTCCATTTTCATAATTTTTAATACGCATTTTCATTCTTCTTGATTGAAAATCTGTACAATTCGAACAACTTGATACTTCTCTGTATTTATTTTGACCCGGCATCCAGATTTCAATATCAAGTGTGTAAGAGGATGAAAAGCCTATGTCACCAGAACAGAGCTCGACGATTCTGTAAGGTATAGATAATTTTTTTAATATATTTTCAACACAACTTATCATGTTATTTAATTCTGCTTCTGATTTATCGGGCTCAGAAATTGTTACTAACTCTACCTTACCAAACTGATGTTCTCTCATTAATCCCTTAGTGTCTGAACCTGATGCTCCGGCTTCTGCTCTGAAGCAATTTGTAAATGTTGTATATTTTAAAGGCATATCTTTTTTATTAATAATTGAGTCTCGGTTAAGGTTTGTTAAGGGGACTTCCGAAGTAGGAATTAGATAGAGATTATTAAAATTTGTTTTAAATAAATCTTCTTCGAATTTAGGAAGTTGACCTGTTCCCTCAAGAGCTTCACTTTTTACAAGTTCTGGAACAACATATTCCTCGAAACCAAATTCTAATGAATTGTTATCAAGTAAAAAATTAATTAGCCCTCTATGAAGCTTAGCCAAATCACTTTTTAAGATTGAAAAGCGACTTCCTGAAATCTTTATCGCTTTTTTATAATCTAATAGACCAAGGTTCTCAGCTAACTCTAAATGATTCTTCGGTTTAAAGTTAAAGTTTTTAATTTCGCCGTGTTCCTTTATAATTTTGTTATCTTTTTCAGACTCTCCATTAGGAACATTTTTTGAGAGAATATTGGGTAGAAACAACATTAATTCATTCAACTCTTTTAATTTTAATGTTGCTAAATCGTTTAAATTATCAATTTTTGTTTTTAATTCATGAACTAGTTTTTTTATGTTGTCAACATTGTCCTTTTTATTTGCAAAGGATTTGGATAATGAGTTTTTTTCTTCTAATAATTTTTGTTTTAAGTTCAGATGTTCTAGGTATTCATTATGAATTTTAACTATTTTAGAGCTGCAAGGTGGCAGATTTCTTTTTTTTAAGGAATCATCAAAAACTAAAGGGTTTTTTTTAATAAACTTTATATCGTGCAAAATTTTACTTTCTCATAAAAAAAAAAATAAAAGCTATTGAAACTTCATAAAAGATTATAAGGGGAATAGCAATGCCTAACTGTGAAATAATATCAGGAGGGGTGAATAATGCTGAAAAAATTAAAATTCCTAAGAAAAAGTATTTTCTATTTTTTCTCAGAAATTTGACATCCACTATACCAAATTTCGTTAAAATTATTAAAAGAATTGGAAATTCAAACGACATTCCAGATGCAAATAATAAAAACATTGTTAATTTCATATATTCTGAATACCTAGATTCGAGTTCTAAATTAAGACCTGAGGAAAAAAAATTTTCAAAAGATATAAAAAAAGACCAAATAAAAGGTATCAAAACAAAGTATGCAAAAGTTATCCCGAAGAAAAATAAGATTGGAATCAAAAAAAAAATCGGCATAAAAATTTTTTTTTCTCTCTTATACATTGCTGGCGATAAAAAAAGTACCATTTGAACAATCAAAAAAGGTATTGAAAGAATAAAGGATGCAAATAACGATATTTTCAAGTTAGATACAAAAACTTCAGGTAATCCTGTAAAAATCATTCTTTTGTCATCAACGTCAACTAGTAACTTGAATAAAGGTTTAGATAGAATTTCACCTAAAAAAGAAGCATTATAAAAAAAAAATATAAAGCTAATGATTAGAAATAAAAAACTTGTAAGTAGTCTATTTCTTAGTTCTTTTAGATGATCCAGATACTTCATTTTTTATTCTTTTTTTTTTTACGTTTTCTTCTGAAAATTCACTATTGATTTCATCTATCTCATACTTAATATTATAAAAATATCTGCTTAATTTTCTGTAAAATAAACCAAGATTTTTAAATATAGTTGGAATATCTTCAGGCTTAACGAGTAGAATAAAAAAGAAAAAAATAATTAAAAATTCAATTAAACCTACGTTAAGCATACAATCATTTTATTTTTCTTTCTTATCATCTTTTAAACCTTGCCTGAATGACTTAATTCCTTTAGCAATCTCTCCTGCAACTTTTGGTAACTTACCTGCTCCAAAGAATATTAAAACTATAACAAGTATTAGAATAATTTCCCAATGACCTAGTCCAAACATAAACTCTCCCTTTTTTAAAAATATACTACAAGATTACTGATTCTAATTCATCAATTTTTGGCAAATCTTTAATAGATTTCAAACCAAAGTGTCTTAAGAATTCAAAATCGGTTACCCATGTTACAGGTCGCCCAGGCGTTTCTCTCCTCCCGGAAGGTTTTATCCATTTTAACTCTAATAAAGTATCTAATGTCCCTCTAAAAACTGGTTTTCCTCTTATTTTTTCTATTTCAGCTCTTGTAACTGGTTGATGATAAGAAATTATAGCTAAGGTTTCCATTGCTGCAGCAGACAAATTTCTTGTTTTTTTTGTCTCAATTCTCATAAATTCATTAAGGGTATCAGATGTTTTAAAAAAAAATCTTTTGTCGAGTTCAACTAACTCAACACCTCTATCTTTGTAGTCGTGTTTTAGCTCGTTAAGAAGGTGATCTAAATTAAATTCACCATAGTAAGAAAGCATTTTTTTCATACTTTCCTTCGTTAAGGGCTCATCTGCAGAAAAAATTAAAGATTCAATGAAGTTTTTTGCAATCTTATTATTCATTATTTCAATTTAACCATGATTTCTTCAAAATGATCCTTTTGATTAATTAATATTATACCTTGATTAACATTGTCAAGGGATGCTAGTAGTAGAGATAGTATTGCTGATTTCTTCATTTTTGAACTATTTATTTCTACTGGTAGGAGTCTAAAAAGATTTAGCCAATTCTTTTCTTTTAATTTTAAAATACTTTTGAGCCACCTTTCACCATCCTCAAGGCTATATAGATCATTTTCTTCTGCTATAAGTTTAATCGATTTCTTTTTGTTAAAAATGTCAGAATATTTTAAAATTAAGTCTTGAAGAGAAATTTTGGGTACTACTTTATTACTTATAATAAATTCATTCTTAATTGAAATATTAAAGAAATCGTTTCCTTCTTTTGGAAGCTTAAATATTTCGTTAGATAATTTTTTTATAGCATTGTAATGAATGATTCTTTGTGTTAAATCCTCTTGAATTTCCTGAACCTCTTCTTTTTCTTCTGGAATAAGTAACTTGGATTTCAAGTAAGCCAACAACGAAGCCATAACTAAATAGTCGGCGGTCAATTTTAAATTCTCAATATTTTCTTCTACAAAATTCAAGTATTGATTAGCCAATTCTAAAATTGAAATTTTTTTTATATCGACTTTTTGTTTTTTTGATAAGTCAAGTAATAAATCTAAAGGCCCTTCATATCCGCTTATGTTAAGATTTAGGTGCATTACTTATTATCTCGTATTCTATCAGGTCAGACTTAAATTTGTTATTATTTTTTCTTTTTAGTGTTATTTTTTTTCTCTTACTCAAAAATAAATTCATTTTTTTTTTGTCTAAAATATTTACCAATGGATATATTAACTTCATTTCATTTAAATTTCCCTTACAGTACATTACAATATCGCATCCACCTTTGTAACAATTAGTTACTTTGGTCTGAAGGTCTCCCTTTAGAGCTTTCATAGAAATGTCATCTGAAATAACAAGTCCTTTGAAATTGAATTTTTTTCTTAAAATATTCTCTATAATTTCATGAGAATAAGTTGCAACTTTTGAATCAATCGAAGGATATTTTATATGAGCTAACATAACCATTAGAGACTTGTCGAGGAGCTTAAATGGTACCAAGTCTGTTTTTATTAAGTCTTTATAACTTTTATTTACAACTGATGCTCTCAAATGTGTATCAAACTTTGACCTTCCATGACCGGGAAAATGCTTTGGTACTGGAATAATTCCAGAGTCTTTAATGCCTTTGCAAAATGAGTTTGATAAATTTAGTACTAATTCAGGATCTGATCCAAAAGATCTATCCCCTATTATTTTGTGTGCATGATCAAAAAAAAGATCACACACTGGAGAAAAATTTACATCTATAGAAATTTCATTAAGCTCTTCGCCCATCAAATATGCAGATTTATAAGCTAATTCTAAAGCCTTTTTCTTATCTTTTTTATATATATTGCCAAAAGTCATTTGAGGTGGAAATTTTGTAAATTCGTTATTGTTAAGTCTTTGAACCCTACCCCCTTCTTGATCAATGAAAATTAGTAAATCAGGATTTAAAGTTGCTTTTTTTATATTTTTAATAAGTAATCTAATTTGTTTTTTGTTTTTAAAATTTCTTTTAAAAAGAACGAAACCAAAAGGATAAATATCTTTGAAAAAGTTTTTTTCATTTGATGTTAGTTCATAACCAAAACAAGATAAAATTATAGCATCTACTTGTTTCATATTAACTTTTAATAATTATGCATTGAATCTTATTTTTTTTTAATTTTTCACATTCACTATTTGCTTTTCCGAGCGGATATTTTCTTTCAGATATTACTCTATAAAAAATTTGATTTTCCTTAATTTTAACTTCTTTTACAATCAGATTTATCCCAAAAGACATATTTGACATTTTTTCTTTTAATTTAGTAGAAATTTGTAAACTTCTTTGTTTTTCTCTGAATGACGCAAATTGAATTCTGAAATTATCTTTTTTAATTTCATCTTTTTCTATTTTTGCGCTTGATTTTTTTTCTTCAGATTTCACAATTTTTTCAGATTCATCATTATCTTTTTCTAATATTTCGTAAACAGAGTTTTTATCTCTTGAGAAATTGTTATCAATTTTTTTAACTAAAATTTCTTGTTGTTCTAATACTCGAAGATCTTTTTCGGGTACTACTGCATTAAAAGAAATTACAATGACAAAAATAAAAAAAACATATGATAATATTATGCTGAATATCTTAAATCTACTTTTATTCATTCTACATATTCTCTGGACATTCAATTTTTAAAATATTCATACCCTTTCTAATAATCATACTAATTGAAAGGATAAGTACAATTCTAGATAAGGAAATGTTACAATCTTTATCAATAATAACCTTTTTTGACGAATCCACTTTTCCGAGACCCCAATATGCGTGAAAATCTTTTGCAATATCGAATAAGTAGTTAGCAATTCTGTGGGGTTCATAAAATTTAGCAGCTTTTATTATTACATTAAAAAAATTACAAACTTTTATTATCATAATTATTTCTTCATTTAGATTTAGATTAGACAAATTTACTTGCATAAGATCAATGTTCTTCAAAGAAGTATTAAATGTTTTTTCATAAATTGAAATAAGTGACATACACCTCGCATAGGCATATTGAATATAAAATACTGGATTATCTTTCGATTTAGATTTAAAAATTTCAAAATCAAAGTCTATTTTTTTATCAACACTCCTTGAGATCATCATATACCTCAACACATCTGAACCCACTTTTTCTACAACTTCTCTTAAGGTAACATAGTTACCTTCTCTTTTAGACATTTTAAGAACTTGTTTACCATTTAATAAATTGACTAATGATGTTAATTTAATTTCAAAGGTATAATCTGTTTTTTTATTCAATTGTTCTAAGGCACTTTGAAGTCTTTTTACATAACCTGAATGATCAGAGCCCCAAATATTTAATAAAATGTCATATCTTTTATCAATTTTCTTTTGGTGATAAATTATATCCGTCATAAAATAAGTGAGTTCTCCATTTGATTTAATCAGTGCTCTATCTGTTTCATCACCGAATTCTTGTGATTTAAATAATAGAAGCTTTTT
Organism: uncultured Alphaproteobacteria bacterium; assembly: GCA_902536655.1. GTDB lineage: Bacteria > Pseudomonadota > Alphaproteobacteria > Methylaequorales > Methylaequoraceae > Methylaequor. The sequence continues at coordinate 35,802 of CACAYF010000009.1, forward strand.
CTTTTCCCAAGTTTCATTATTTGATGACTTAGGTTTTTCTTGATAACCATAATAAGTTAATTTTTTTTGATCGAGTTTTTTAAGTATCTCATCAACATTTTTTTTTGAGGAACATTCTTTCTCTGAAACAAAAGAATCATGTACGATTTTAATTTTCAAAAGATCCTCCTTGATATCATTCATAATAAATTTAATTATTTTATTTTCAAACATTGGTTCGGATAACTTTTCACTAAAGATTTTTTCTGAAATTTCCTTTAAGTATTCACCAGGGTATAGTTCGTCGTCAGTTTTAATGTTTTTATTATTGCGACTTTTAGAGTGAAAATTTATTGTTTTCTTTAGTTTTTTTATTTGTTCACCGGCGTCATTTATATAGTATTCTCTAGTAACTTTGTGACCAACCTCCTCTAAAATGGATGCAATAGTATCACCAAAAACCGCCCCTCTAGCATGTCCAATATGCATCAATCCTGTGGGATTAGCTGAAACAAATTCTAAGCAGATATTTTTCTTTTTAATATTATAATTTAAAGAATTAATACTTTTAAAATAGAATTTTAATTGATCTTGCCAAAATGATTTTTTAAAAAATATATTTAAAAATCCAGGTCCTACAACCTCTACCTTTTCAATAAAGTTTTCTTTGTCCATGTATTTAGATATTTTTAATGCAAGATCTCTTGGTGGGAGTCCAATTTTTTTAGCAAATACCATTGCAATATTTGTAGAAACATCACCAAATTTTTTATTACTTGGAATTTCGATATTAAAAGATGATTGCTTTGGAACCTCTTTAATATTTTTTTTTGAATATTCTGAATTAATATAATCAAATAATTCTTTTTTTAATAAATCATGATACAACATTAATGACTATACAGATCAAAATATTTTTTGTGAATGTTCATAGCATAATTGTCTGTCATTCCTGATATATAGTCAGAAACATTTATGTATTTTTCATTCTCATTTTTAAAGTTTCTCCAACTGTCTGGTAATAGATATGGCTCATCAATATATAGATCAAAAAGGTCAGACACTATTTTTTTTGCTTTAAAGTTCATAGTTTTTACTTTGGGATGATTATACATTTTATTTTTTAAAAAAACTTTTAAATTTTTTTCTTTATTTTTCATTTCATCACCAAAAATTACCAAAGGTTGGTCAAGCTCTAAAATTTCATAGCAGTTTTTAATTTTGAGATTTTGGATGTTTTGTTTTGTATTACTAATTAAATCATCAATCATAATATTTATTAGTTTTCTTATTAATTCATATTTAATTCTTCTAAACTCTTTATTTTTTTTAAGATTAATTTTTTTTAAAGCGTCTTTTATTATTTCTAATTCATTTAATTCATCTATTTCAAATAATCCTGCATACAAACCATCATCAATATCATTATTATTATATGCAATATCGTCACATATAGCAGCAACTTGAGCTTCAAAAGATCCTTGAGATTTCGTTTCTCCCTCGAAAAAATCAATAAAACTTTGTATGTAACTTGGAAGTACTGAGGAAATAGGACCATTATGTTTCAAAATACCATCTAAAGTTTCAAATGTTAGATTTAATCCATCAAAATCTAAATATTTTTTTTCTAAAACTGTTAAAATTTTCAAAGCTTGATAATTATGATTAAAGCCGCCCTTTCCTTTCATCTTTTTATTTAAAACTTCCTCACCAGCATGACCAAAAGGTGTATGTCCTAAATCATGACTCAATGATATTGATTCAGTGAGATCATCGTTAATATTAAAAATTTTTGAGATAGATCTTGATAATTGCGATACTTCCAAACTATGAGATAATCTTGTTCTAAAATAATCCTCCTCATGATGAACAAATACTTGTGTTTTATATTTTAACCTTCTAAATGCAGACGAATGTATAATCCTGTCTCTATCCCTCATAAAACAAGTTCTATTAGGATCATCCTTTTCGTTAAAAATCCTTCCTTTAGATAATTTATAATCAATTGAAAAATTTGAATATTGCACCATAATCTATATATCTATATTATAATTAAAAAAAAAAAAAGACTATAATGTTTGATGTATCTAAAAATGCTACAAATAGAATTAAGGAGATTTCTCTAAAGGAAAAGCACGAGTATTTTAGAATTTCTGTTGATGGAGGAGGATGTCAGGGATTTTCTTATAAATTTAATTTTGATAAAAAAATTAATGATGAAGACAAAGTTTTTGAATTCAACGATGTAAAGATATTAATCGACCCAACATCCTTAAATTTTCTTAAAGGATCCAAATTAGATTTTGTTAATGACTTGATAGGTTCGTATTTTAAGGTTACAAATCCTAATGCCAGTTCAACATGTGGTTGTGGAACTTCTTTTTCGCTTTAAATGGCTATAATTGCCTCTTGGAATATAAATTCAGTTAGAATTAGAATTGACATTCTTAAAGAATTTATAAATGAAATAAAACCAGATATAATTTTGCTGCAAGAAATAAAGTGTACAAATGAAGAATTTCCAGATTTCTACACATCATTAAATTACAAGTTAATTGTAAATGGACAGAAAGGAAAGTACGGTGTTGCAACCTTAATAAGAAAAGGGTTAAATTTCAAATCAATTGAACTGAAAAACGAAATTTTATCAAGCGAATCACGAACAAATTTTGTATACGTAAATGAATTTGACTTAAACATCTTAAATGTTTATACACCAAACGGAAATCCGATTGAGGACAAGAAAAAATTCAATTTTAAAATCTCTTGGTTATCAGAAATTAAAAAAGTCTCAACACATTTGATTAATAATTTAGACAATCTTCTAATTGCAGGAGATTTTAATGTTTTAGAAAATAAAAGTGATGTATTAAATTTTAATGATTGGAAAAATGATGCTCTTGGGTGTATCGAGTCTCGGAAGATTTTTAGGGAAATACTTTCTTCAGGTCTTACGAACATTGTAAGAATTTTCAAAAAGCCTGGTACAACATTCTCATATTGGGATTATCAAAGAGCTTGTTGGGAGAGAAATGATGGTTTATTAATTGACCATTTTCTGATTTCACCCAAGTACTTAAAATTTGTCAAAAATATCAATTTTGGTTCAAGATACAGAGGTATGAATAAACCCTCGGATCATATTCCAATCTGGATCAATTTAGATATCTGAATAATTTTTTGTTTCTTTTTTTGCACCAGGGTGGGTTACCGCACCAAATCTTGCAGAACCGACTGTTTGAGAAAATTTCCAAAGTGCCCCAGACCCAAAATTATTGTCTCTTTTAAGAATTTTACTTTTTCTTGCTTTCAATGTCTTTTCATCGACATTTAATTTTATTATTCCCTCTTTAGCATCAATTAATATTTTATCTCCATTCTCTATAAGAGCAATTGGACCTAAAACCATTGCTTCAGGACTTATATGACCTACGCACAAACCTCGTGTGGCACCAGAAAATCTCCCATCCGTAATTAAAGCAACTTTTTCTCCCATACCTTGTCCGTATATTGCAGCAGTTGTAGCAAGCATTTCTCTCATTCCTGGACCCCCTTTTGGTCCTTCATATCTAATAACTATTACATCTCCAGCTTCATATTGCTTATTACTTACTGCATCAAAAGCGCTTTCTTCACAATCAAAACATCTAGCTTTTCCAACAAATTTTTGAGATTTTAAACCTGCAACTTTAACGATTGCTCCGTCAGGAGCTAAATTTCCTTGCAAACCTACAACACCCCCAGTCTTAGATATAGGATTTTTAGGAGGAAATATAATTTTTTGAGAATCGAAATCTACTTTTACAGAACTTAGATTTTCTTTTAAAGTTTTGCCAGTAACAGTGAGGCAAGAACCATCAAGAAAACCTCCATCCAATAAAGCTTTCATTAGAATTGGAACACCACCAATATCATGAAGATCTTTTGCTAGATATTTACCACCAGGTTTTAAATCAGCTATGTATGGAGTCTCTTTAAAAATTTTTGCGACATCCATTATATCAAAGTCAATTCCTATTTCATTGGCTAAAGCCGGTAAATGTAATGCTGCATTTGTTGAACCTCCAGAGCACGCAACGATTCTTGCAGCGTTGATAAGTGATTTTTTATTTACAATATCCCTAGGTTTAAGTTGCATATTAATTAAATCCATAACCTTAATTCCAGAGTCATATGCAAATCTATCTCGAGACTCATAAGGAGCTGGAGTTGAAGAGGAACCTGGCAATGCTAGGCCAATAGCCTCAGCTACACAGGCCATTGTGTTAGCAGTAAATTGACCGCCGCAAGAACCCGCTGATGGACAGGCAACTTTTTCTAAATCACAAAGCTCATCCTCTGTAATTTTGTTTGAATCAAATTCACCAACTGCTTCAAAAACATCTTGCACTGTGACTTCTTTATTCTTGTGTTTACCAGGAAGTATTGAACCACCATATAAAAATACAGCAGGAACATTTAACCTTAGCATAGCCATCATTATACCAGGTAATGATTTATCACACCCTGCAATTCCAACCAACCCATCATAACAATGTCCTCTCATTGAGACCTCAATAGAATCAGCAATAATTTCTCTTGATACCAATGACGATTTCATTCCCTCATGCCCCATCGCAATTCCATCAGTAACAGTGATGGTTGTAAACTCTCTAGGTGTTCCTACATTATCTTTAACACCCTTCTTCGCTGATTGAGCTTGACGAGAAAGCGAAATATTACATGGTGCAGATTCATTCCAACATGTAGCGATACCAACAAATGGTTGGTATATTTCTTTCTCAGTCATACCCATAGCATAGTAATATGATCTGTGAGGTGAACTTTTAGGACCCAAAGAGACATGTCGACTGGGCAGGCTTTCTTTTTTTATTTTATTCATTAATATTTTTGTAATAGCAATTTTCTAAATATTCTACTAAAATCTGACTTGCTCTCAAAAAAAGAGAAATGTCCAGAATTTTTGATTTTATATCTGACAGAGCCAAAAGTATATTTTGATACCTTAAATTGTGAATTTTCTCCATGAATATAAACTTTTTTTTTAAAGAAGGTTTTAAAATAATTTAATAGCTTATTTGATTCACTTAATTGAACGCATTCATCTGATAAATCATAAAAGACAGATGGTGAGGTTTTTTTTAATGATCGAGACCAATATTTTAAAAAATGATTTCCTGAAGATTCAACTTTATTTACTAAAATTTCAAATTTACTATTTATAAATTCATTTTTATTATAAGAAACAGTTTTTTTAGTTAAAGTCTCAGTATCATGCTTAGTTAAGTTTCCCTCGTAATTGATAAAATTACTGATAAGGATTTTTTTCTTAATGAAGGTTCTCACCAAAATTATTGGGATTACACCACCTAGAGAATGAGCAAAAAATGAAATTTTTGTTATGTTTTTTTTTTTAAGGAAAAGATAAATCTTTTTTGAAAATGAATATAAATCATTTTCAGAATATTTAATACCATTGTGTCCAGGAAGCTCAACTATATACAAATTAAATTTTGGCCCCAATGTGTTAAATAAAAATTTAAAATCATCAGAGCAACAACCTATTCCATAGAAAAGAAAAACAATATTGTTATTGATAATTTTATGTTTATTAGACTTTAAAACAAGATTGTCAAATTTTATTTTAAACATCACTTCTGAGTCAAAAGTTTGAGATTTCTTTTGGCTTCCTCAAGTTTTTGTTTGTGTTGGTTGATTATTTTTGATGGTGCTTTACTAATAAATTCACTATTATTTAATTTTTTTTTAAAGAAATTAATTTCATTCTCATAAAATAAGATTTTTTTACTCAATGAATTTTGATCACTAAAATTCGAACCTTCATAGGGTACAATAATTATTTTTACACCGAAAATTACTAGAGTTTTAAAGTTTTTAATTTCATTAATAATCTGTTTTTTATATTCTATTGACTCAAATTTAAATATTGAAGTTAATAAAAAAAGGTTTTCGTCTATCCAATTAATCTTTTCTTCAGAAAGAATAAAGAGATTAAAATTGGATTTGTTATTTCCAATTTCAAATCTTATTTTTTTTATTAACTCGATAAATTTTTTAAAGTCGTCAATTTCTTCAGACTTGAATTTAAAGTTTAAATCTATGTTTAGTTTTACATTATAAAAGGAATCTTCAATAAACCCTAACTCTTTGCCTATTTTTTCTGTGATAAATGGTATTACTGGATTGATCAAGTTTAATGATCTTGAAAAAATAAAATTAAAAACATTTGATATTTCCTTTTTATTTTTATCTTCTTTTAAATAGTTTTTTGAAAGTTCAATATAAAAATCACAAAAATCACTCCATATAAATTGATATAATTCAGAAATAATAAGATTAAATTTAAAATTCTCTAAATTTTTAATTACCTTATTTTGGGTTTCAAAAAATCTAGATAAAATCCAATTGTTTACTGATAATTCACAGAGTTGAGGGTCAAAATCTTTGTCATACTTAAAGTTATTAAATTGACTGAACCTAGCTACATTCCAAATTTTTGTTATGAAATTTCTGCTATTTTCAACCAATTTGTCAGAAAGTTTAATATCTCTACCCTGAGTTGATAAATTTGTTAGAGTAAATCTTAAAGCATCAGAACCATATTTTTCAATCAAATCAACTGGATCAATAACATTTCCTTTTGATTTTGACATTTTTTGACCCTTTTCATCTTTTACTAAGGGATGAATATAAATATTCTTAAACGGAACTTCATTCATAAACTCGAGACCCATCATTATCATCCTTGCTACCCAAAAAAAAATAATATCAAATCCAGTAACTAAAACATTAGAAGGATAGAAATTCTCTAATAATTTATTTGTATTTGGCCATCCTAAAGTCGAAAAAGGCCATAACGCAGAGGAAAACCAAGTATCCAGTACATCTTCATCTTGATATAAAATTTCGTCAGTTTCATCTTCTATTTTTAAAATATTAATAGCTTCCTCTTCTGATTTTGCAGCAATCTTAAGTCCATTCTTGGAATACCAAATTGGTATTCTATGTCCCCACCAAATCTGTCGAGAAATGCACCATGGCTCAATATTTTCTATCCAATACTTAAAAGTATTCATCCAAGATCCTGGATGAAATACAATTTTTTTTTCTTTGATTGCTTTTTTTACTTTAATACTTATTTTCTGAGTATCTAAAAACCATTGAAAAGTTAGCATTGGTTCTATAATTTCATAGCTTCTATCGCCAACAGGAAAAACCATTTTATTATCAACGATTTTTAAAATTTTATTATCTTTTTCAAGTTCACTGATCAATTTTCTCCTCGCAACAAATCTATTTAATCCTTGAAATTCATTTGGAGTGTTTTTGTTTAAATTTGCTTGTTTATCCAGAATACTTACAAACTCTAAATCGTGTTTTTTTCCTATTTCAAAATCATTAAAATCATGAGCCGGAGTAATCTTTACTGCACCAGATCCTTTTTCTGGATCTGCATATTCGTCTCCAAAAATTGGTATACTTTTATTGAGAATAGGAATAAGTGCTTTTTTTCCAATAAGATGATTAAGTTTACTATTTTTTGGATGAATAGCTATACCGGAGTCACCAAAGATTGTTTCGGGTCTGGTTGTTCCAATAACTATATTTTCTTTACTGTTTTCCAGCTGGTACTTTATGAACCACATTTTGCCAACTTTTTCAATTTGGTTCACTTCTAAATCCGAAAGGGCAGTTCCAAGTTTTGGATCCCAATTAACCAATCTTTTATCTTTATAAATCAGACCTTTATTATAAAGATCTATAAAAACCTCTTTAACTGAATCACTAAGTCCCTTATCCATTGTAAATCGGGAAATATTCCAATCCACTGATGTACCCAATCTTTTCATTTGATCAATTATTTTGTCTCCGGATTCTTCTTTCCAATCCCAAATTCTTTCGATAAATTTTTTTCGTCCCAGTTTAGCTTTGGACAATTTATTTTTTTTTTGAAGCATTTTTTCAACTACTATTTCAGTTGCAATTCCTGCATGATCAGTTCCAGGTTGCCACAGTACATTTTTATTTAGCTTTTTATGAAACCTAATTAAGATGTCCTGAAGAGTAAAAGTTAAGGCATGTCCCATGTGCAAACTACCAGTTACATTAGGTGGGGGCATCATAACACAAAATGGTATTTTGTTTTCCTCGTGGTTAAAAGAGAATATTTTGTATTTAGACCAATAATCTAAACACTTTGCTTCAATTTCTGAAAAATTAAATCTTTTATCTAACATTATTATTCAATTATATCCAACCACTTAAATTTGACGTCGTCAAAATTTGTTGTTTCGTCATAATAATTTACATCTAATCCTAAATCTTTCGGGTTAAGCCCGCCCATAAAGAAAATAGTTTCGTAGTAAGAATTAAATAGATCCCGATAAGACTTTACAAGATCAAGTTGTGATTTTAACAATTCTTGCTCTCCGTCTAGCAAATCAAGCATTGTTCTTTCACCAAGTTGCATTTCTTGTCTCAATCCCTCCAAATAGATCTTGTTTGACTTGATTTGTTTTTCATATGCTTTAATTTTTGAATAGGAATGATCGTAGGAGGATACAGATGATGTAATGTTAAATTCAATTTCTTCTTTTGTTTGTCGCAATAATTCATTCAAGGCAAATAGTTGACTTTTAATTTCTCTGATTTTAGAAGAGGCTGCACCAGATTGGTATAAAGGTATGTCAATAACAGCATAAGCTGATAGAACTTCTCTTTTACTATCAGTTCGAAAGTAACCTTCATTTATGTATGCGTCTGCTTCTAATTTTACACTTGGGAGTTTTTTTCTCTTTAAAGTCTTAACCTGATACTCAAGTGATTTAATTTGATGAACCAAATCATTAATTTTAGGATTTTTTTTTAGTCCTAAAGATTTAAAATTGTCAATATTTTTTTTAAATTCAAGAACCACTAAATTAATTTTTGGGGAAATTGGCTTAATTCCAAATAAATATAAAAAGTTAGCAGTCAAGGATTCTAAATTATTTTCAGATTCTATTAAATCAGATTTTGCCAAAGATAGTCTCGCATCAGCTATTGAAACATCAGTGAGAGTAACCTCACCTATATCAAACTGTTCCTTTGTTAATTCAAATCTATTTTTTAGAACTTCTAAATTCTTTTTTTTTAATTGAAAATTCGACTGCTCAGTTGCCATTTCTGAATAAGTTTTTATCGCATCCATAAATATCTCTTGCTCTTTATCTCTAAGAATATATCTTTCTGAAAAGATGGTATTCTTAGCAACCTGAATATTACTTAAACTGCTTCCTCCATCAAAAATATCCTGCGTTATATTTATACCTTTATTAGTTTCGGTTCTTATTCCATCAGATGTAATATTGAATCCGTGAGAGTTAGTATGTACCTTACCTTTTCTGTAATAACCCTTTATTTCTGGTCTAAATTCAGAATATGCTTGCGGCATCAATTCATCTTTCGACTTCAAAATATTTCTGTAATACTTAAGTTTAGGATTTAACTCATATAGTTTTTCAAGTGACTGTTTTAGATCGTTATTAACTATTTGATTAGATAGAGCGAATTGAGGAAAAAAAATCAAAAAAACTAAACAAAATTTTTTAAAGGATTTTATCATTATCATTTTTCTGGATTATGAAATCTGACAATTCATATAAATGTGTATTAAATAGTTTGGTAAATGAAATAAATGAGTCGATTTTTTGACCTCTTACAAATTCACCAATATAATCATCTTCTTTAAGAACCGTATAGATTTCACCGTTATCTTTTAATTGCTTTACTAAAACTTTTGGAATTGATTTTACAGCTCCTTCTATAAAAATCTTATCATAAGGGGAGTTTTTATTGTTACCTGACACTAGATTTGATTTAAAGAAAACCGAAGTATTTAAACATCCCATACTTGATAAAACAGTGTTAGCTTGCTGCACTAATTTTTTACAATTTTCAACACCAAATACATAACTTACCAAATTTGAAATTATTGCCACGGAATAACCTGTTAAACAACCAATAACTAAGACTGAATCATCTTTTGAAAAACTACAATGTTCAAACATTTTCGCCAATACAAATGACCTTACTAAGTATCTATTTGGTGAAATTAAAATATCTGAATCACTATATACTACTTCCTGCTCGGACTCTGGAACAAATAATTCTTTCTTAGTGTTATCAAATGATGCAATAAGGTCCAAATTTTTAACACCATTAGGAAGAAGTTGGTTGTTAACCATATTGGCGCGGGCTTTATCAAAAAAGTTAATATTCATTATATTAGGCTATTAATATGTAAAGCTTTAATATATAAGTATTAATATTTATTACAATATTTAAGAATTTATTGAGGTGCGGTGGCGGAGAGGCTACGCACCGGCCTGCAAAGCCGTGTACACCGGTTCGAATCCGGTCCGCACCTCCAAGTTTTTATAAATGTTTTACAATTAAAAAAATTTAACTATTATATCCATAATTCCGGCGTAGCTCAGTTGGTAGAGCAAGCGACTGTTAATCGCTGGGTCACAGGTTCGAGTCCTGTCGCCGGAGCCAATTTTATGAAGATATTTATTAGTGGTATTGCTGGATTTCTTGGAAGTCATTTAGCCGACGAATTTATCAAAGATGGTCACCATGTTGTTGGGTGTGACAGTTTAATTGGCGGTGAATTGGATAATGTTCCGCCTGAAGCTGAATTTTATCAATACGATTGTTGCTTTCGAAATTCAATGCTAAAAATTACTAAAGGTTGTGACTTAGTATATCATACTGCAGCGACAGCTTATGAGGGTTTATCTGTTTTCTCACCTCATCTAATTACGCAAAATATTGTTACTGGATCAGTATCATTATTTAGTGCAGCAATTGAAAATAAAGTAAAAAGAATCATTTTTTGCTCATCTATGGCTCGATATGGAACCAATGAAATACCGTTTAGAGAAGAATTCATCCCTACTCCCCAAGATCCATATGGCATAGCAAAGGTAGCGGCAGAAAATATCCTAAAAAATTTATGTGAAGTTCACGGAGTTGAATACGTTATTGCGGTACCACACAATATTATTGGACCAAGACAAAAATACGACGACCCATACCGGAATGTAGCTTCAATTATGATTAATTTAATGTTACAGAATAGACAACCTTATATATATGGAGACGGAGAACAAAAAAGATGTTTCTCATACATTGATGATGATCTATTTTGTCTTAAAGAAATGGCCACTAATAAATCTGTGAAGAGTCAAATAATTAATATAGGGCCGGATGAAGAATTTATAACAATAAATACTTTGGCCAACAAAATTGCCAATCAACTCAAATTTAATCTGAACCCAAAATATATAAAAGGAAGACCTCAAGAGGTTTTAGAAGCAACCTGCAGTGCTGATAAGGCACGCAAACTACTTAATTACAAAACAAAAACAACATTAGATCATGGCTTAAGAAAGATGATTGATTTTATAAAAGAAAAAGGTGTTAGGAAGTTTAGATACCATCTTGACCTTGAAATTATAAATTCAAAAACACCGAAAACATGGAAAGAAAAACTATTCTAAAATGACAAAAATAAGTTTTGTATGCCCAATATTTAATAAAAAAAAATATTTAAAAATTGTACTTTCCTCTATTAAAAAACAAGTAGGAGGTTTTGAAAAAGAATATATTTTTATTGATGATGGATCTACAGATGGATCGCTAGAATATTTAAAAAAAAAAACTCAAAATTGGAAAAATACAACAATTTTGAGTCAGAAAAACAGAGGACCAGCCATTGCAACTCAATACGGAATTAGTAGGGCTACTGGTGATTATATTAAATTAGTTGGTGGCGACGATATTATGGCTCCATATTGTTGTGAAATTTTATTAAAAACAATTTTAAAAAAAAAATCTGTAGCAGCTTTTAGCTCCTACAAATTATTGCAAAGTTACAATGATATTTCGTTTGAAAAAAATACAATCGAAAACTTTAGATTTTTAGAAAATCCCCTTACAGCTACAATTACTTCAAGTTTTTCAGGTACAACTCCTAATTTGTATTGTAATAAAACAATTCAAAAATCCGGTGGGTGTAATAAAAAACTTTTTATAGAGGATTTTTCTTTAGTTTTAAATTTGGCTCGTTTTGGGAATTTTTGTTTTATTGATAATATAACATCATATGGACCAAAAAATGACGAAAACAGGATTATGATTGGGAAAAAAACTCAACTGATACACGACTATAATGCTGCATTGTATTACTTTATAAAAAAAAATGAGTTAGAAGACTCAATATTAAAAATCGCTTGTAAGAAGTCACTAGGAAGATCAGAAAAATGGTATAGAAGAGAAAAAAAAAAAACTAAATTTAATAGAATGAACTTTCTGAGAATTTGTTTATTTTTGGGGAGTAAGAATTACTTAAATTTAATTAGGGAATCTTGTATTTTTATTTATCAACATTCAACTAAAGACGCAATAAGATATAAAATCGACGATTATTCTCCCTGATTAAAAAGAAGTCCTCTTTTTCTTGCAATAAAAATCATTTTTAAAAAAAATAAGATACTTAACATTAAATAAAATATGTTGAGAAAAATAATTATAAAAACATTATGTAGAACAATTTTATTTTCGATCAAAATCAATCTCATAGTCTCAAAAATATGTACTGTTGGTAAAAACAGAGAAATATCTTGTATTATATTAGGCAAGGAATCTAATGGATAATATACACATGAAAACGGAAGAATGATAAAAATAATTGCCCAAGCTAATTCTTCAAAGGCTTGACCATACCTCAACACTAAGCCAGAGACAATAAAACCTATTGACCATCCGAAAATTATTAGATTTAAAAAAAGAAATATTAAATACAAACCTAACTCAAACAGATGAAAGTTGAAAAAATAGTTTGCGAAAAATACAGCGGGGGTAATTCCAATCAAAGTTCTTACGAGGCTTGTAACTATAAGTCCATAAACCATCTCAATATCCTTTAATGGTGTTATAAATAAATTTGGTAAATTTCTTGACCACAATTCCTCAAAAAAAGACATGGTTAAACCAAGTTGTCCTCTAAATAAAACATCCCACAAAACTACTGCGGAAAGAATTATGTTTAAGGCACTCCAAATTCCAAAGCTTCCATTAGACATAAAAAAATTAGTAAAGTATCCCCAAAAAAGAATCTGAACTGTTGGCCAATAAAAAATGCTCAACAACCTGGGAAAAGATCCAAAAGATATGTTCTTATATCTAATTAATAAAGCTAAAATTCTATTTATCATCTTTCAGAAAAATATCTTTAAGTGAAGAAGATTTATTTTGTTTAAATAACTCATTTTTTTTACCATCAAATTTTATCTTCCCTTTATCTAATAAAATAATATGTGAACACAGTTTTTCAATTTCTTCTAAATTATGAGATGTGATAAGGATTGTTGAATTATTTTTTTTCTGAAAATTTTTTATATATTTTCTAATAAATTCTGACGTTGATACATCTAATGATGCTGTTGGTTCGTCTAACAGAAGTAATTTTGGGTCATTTAATAAAGCTTTACATAAATTTACCCTTGTTTTTTGACCGGAAGATAATGTTCCATAAATATTGTCAAGTAAATCTGTTATAAATAAATCTTCTGATAGTTTTAGAATTTTTTTTTTTTTATCTATTACATCATAAAGTCTCGCATAAAAAATTAAGTTTTGCATGACTGTAATCTTTTTAGGAAGATCAATATATGGACTCTGAAAATTTATATTTTTTAATATTTCATATTTGTGTAACTTCAGGGATTTATCAAAAATGAAAATTTCTCCTTCTGAGGGAGTTATAAGTCCCATTAACATTGCTAGAAAAGTTGTTTTTCCTGCCCCATTTTTTCCTAAAACTCCAAAAATTCCTCCATATGGTAGATTTATTGAAACATTACTAACCACAGTTTGATTATCATATGTCTTTGATAGGTTTTTTGTTCTAATTGATGTTTTTGGCACTTAATCGTACTGAAATGCTATGAGATTATTATTTTTCATCATTGGAATTAAAATTAGATTTTTGTGCATTAATATCTCAAGATCGGCAGCACCTTTATTAACTTTAAAGGAGTTGGTAACTATGCCTTTTTTATTGATTGAAAAAAGCCTTCCGCTAATCCAATCAGTTGATAAATAACCATTATCTTTATTAAAGACGATGCCGTCCAAATTTCCAATTGGACGAGTACTGAAAAATTTTTGAATCTCTCTTGTTTTTAAGTTAACTTTTATTAATTTTCCTTTTATTTCTGTATCAAAACCACTCTTAATTTTGCCCCAACAAGCAATTATTAAATAATTTCCCTCAATTAACAATCCATTAGGTGAATCTAAAAGTTTGCTTTGTTTCCAGATCGTAATATTTTTATTTTTTAATTGATAGATTCTATTTTTAAACATGTCAGATGCATAAATACGACCTTTTTTGTCTACAGCTAAATCATTTAAAAAACCTGCACCATTAACTGAGAAGAATTGTTTTTTTTTACTTAAAGTATTGATCTTCCATATTTTATTTATATCTGCAACAAATAAATGGTCATTAAAGATTGCCATACCTTTTGGTCCATCTAAACCTGTTATCCATTTCTTTTCTAAAATCTGACCATCAACACTGATTTTACTGATATATCCATTTTTATCTAATTTTAATGGATCACCGTTAATGTTTGAAATATATATAGCACTATTTTTTTTATCAAAAACAGCTGATTCTGGCTCATCTAATCCGTCAACAACCCACTTTATTTCAAAAGAATATATTGGAGAAAAGATAAAAAAAATAAAAATGAAAGTTTTAATAAAAATATTTAGCATTATTTTGTGAAATTCTTAAACTAAACCATTGTTAACTTTTTGTATATGATTTAACAAAAAAAAGTTTAAGATCAGTTAAAAAATGAAATTTAATTTTAAAAGAAATTTTTCAGAATGTATTGGAAATACTCCAATAATAAAACTTAAAGTCGCATCAGAAATTTCTGGTTGCGAAATATATGGTAAATGTGAATTTCTAAATCCAGGTGGATCAGTGAAAGACAGGCCTGCATTGCAAATAATAAAAGACGCAATTAAAAAAAAACAAATCGAAAAAGGAGGCACAATTGTCGAAGGAACTGCAGGAAACACTGGAATAGGTCTATGTTTAGTTGGAAATTCAATTGGATTGAATTCAATCATAGTTATGCCTAGAACCCAAAGTAATGAAAAAAAAAAAATGTTAAAATTGTGTGGCGCAGAATTAAAACTTGTTGATGCACTCCCATATAAAAATCCTGGAAATTACATTCGTTACTCAGAAACCTTAGCAAAATCCATTGTAAATGAGCATGGTGTTCTATGGGCTAATCAATTTGATAATTTATCTAATAAAAAATCACACTATTTGACAACCGGGCCTGAAATATATAAACAACTTTCCCAAAAGGTAGATGCTTTTATATGTTCAATAGGCACAGGAGGAACTATTTCTGGTGTTTCTGATTTTTTAAAAGAACAAAATAAAAATATTGTTATTGGTTTAGCAGATCCTATGGGTTCAGCTATGCACAATTTTTATAAAAATGGGAAACTCAAATCGACTGGTTCTTCTATAACTGAAGGAATTGGACAAGGAAGAATAACTAGAAATTTAGAAAATACTGTTATTGACGAATCATTTCAAATAACAGATAAAGAAGCTTTAAATATAGTATATGAGATGGTGAGAAAAGAAGGGCTAATTTTAGGAGGATCATCAGGAGTAAATATTATGGGAGCTGTGAAGTTAGGAAAATTAATTGGTCCCAACAAAATAATTGTAACCATCTTGTGTGATTATGGGACAAAATACGAAAGTAAAATTTTTAATAAAAAATTTCTTAAAGACAAAGAACTTCCAATTCCAGAATGGCTTTGATAAATTTAACTTCAAAATTTGTGATAAATTGTGAGGAGCTTTTTACTTTAAAAAACTCTTCTAATATAAGAATTATTGATTGTAGATGGTATTTAAATAAACCTAATAGAGGAAGATTAGAGTATAAAAACACTCATATTGAGAATGCAATCTATTTCGATATTGAGAAGTTATCGGATAATTCAATTGATTTACCCCATATGTTTCCATCAAGTGAACAAATCCAAAATTTTATTGTAACAAATGGAATTAATATTAATCACGAAATTATAATATATGATCAGATAGGCTTTTTTTGTTCAGGGAGAGTTTGGTTTATTTTAAAAGTTTTTGGATTTAAAAAGATAAGAATACTTAATGGTGGTTTTTCAGAGTGGACTAAAAATAATCTTCCAGTAACAAATAAAATAAAAAAAGCAGAAAAGTCTAATTTTATATGTAATTCATTTGAATCAAAGAGAATAGTGAATAAAAAAGAATTAGAAAAGATTATCGCTAAAAATGATTGTAATACAAAAGTAATTGACGCAAGACCTCAGAATAGGTTTTTAGGAATTGAAAAAGAACCGAGACCTAATTTAAAAAAAGGTAGAATTAGGAATAGCATTAATATTCCGTTTGAGGTAATTACAAAAAATATGCTAATTAAGAATTTTGATGAATTAAAGCATTTAATCTTCAATCAAAAGAAAATAAAAAAAAAAAATATCATAGTATGCTATTGCGGATCTGGAGTTACGGCTTGCAATATTATATTTGTTCTTACATTATTAGGTATTAAAGAAGTAAAACTTTATGATGGATCGTGGACAGAATGGGGAAAAATAAAATAAATTCTGAGTTAATTAAACTAGGGAGTGATCCTTCTTTACATCATGGATCTTTAAGCGATCCTATATATAAAACCTCGACAATAATTTTTAACGACTATAAAAGCTTTTTAGACGCTAAAAAAAATAAATTCAAGAAACCTTACTATGGAAGACTTGGAAACTATTCAGTAAAAAGATTTGAAGAATTAATTAGCAAATTATACAAAAGTCAGGGTGCAGTTGTTACAAGTTCTGGATTGTCAGCAATAACGATAAGTTTATTATCATTTTTATCAAAAGGAGATGAAGTCTTAATTACTGAAAATTGTTATGAACCGGTTTATAATTTCTGTATTAATGAGTTAAAACGATTTGGAGTAAAAACTTATTTCTACAAAAATAATAACTCTTCTTTATTAAATAAACTAATTAACAACAAAACAAAATTAATTTACATCGAATCGCCTGGGTCGCTTAATTATGAAGTGGAAGATATCGAGGAAATTGTAAAGATTGCAAAAAAAAATAAAATTATAACTGTTATGGATAATACTTGGGCTACTTTCATAGGTCTCAATCCTTTAGAATGGGGTGTAGATGTGGCTATTGAATCTTGTACAAAATATTTTTCAGGTCATTCTGATAATTTTTGTGGAGCCATAGCATGCGGCAATGAGCATTTCAAAAAAATTAAGCAAACAGCCGTTAGAGTTGGAGATTTTGTTTCTGCAGAGTCATGTTTCAACGCAATAAAAGGGATGAGAACTCTGAGCACGAGACTAGAAAAACATCAAGAAAATTCCTTAAAAGTTTTTGAGTATTTAGAGACAAAAAAGCTTATTAAAGAAATTTATTTCTTACCCGATAAAAAAAATATTCACCACAAACTTTGGAAAAAATACTTTAATCTTAGCAATGGACTTATTACTTTTTCAATTACAAAAACAAATCAAATTGAATCGTTCATTGATCATTTAAATTTTTTTAAAATTGGATTTAGCTGGGGAGGATATGAAAGTTTGATTTTGCCACTAAATGAAATAAAGCCCTCTTTGAAAAACTATAAAAAGTCTGTATATTGGTTTAGAATTCATATTGGTTTAGAATCAGCAGATGATTTGATTAAAGATTTAGAGCGAGGATTTAAAAACTATGAAAAAAAATAAATTTTTGATATTTAAACCCACAAAGTCTTCCATGCAGTCGGGATATAATAATTCACGCAAATGGTGTCTCGCAAACAATGACATTAATGAATCGTTTATAAGTAGTAAGTTTTGCTGGAATGGATCTTCGAATCCTGAAAAACAAATTGAGTTATTTTTTGATGATTTAGAATCAGCTGTCAACTTTGCAAAAAAAAATAAATATGATTATGAAATACAAATACCAAATAAAAGGTCATTGATAAAAAAATCCTATGCTGAGAATTTTTTGAAGAAAGGCTAAAAATGGGTAAAGAAAGATTTTGTCCAAATTGGTTATTTAAAATTATTATTTCTCAAACTGTTTATGACTATATAGTAAGAGACGTGGCTTTATTTATTAGTGCAAGAAAATTTATATCTTTTTTTTCAAAATATTACGATGAACTCACCCCGGACGATATAGAGGCAACATCAGTAGCATTCATTGAGTTTTTAGGCGAAGTAAAGTCGAAAGATCCTTTTCTTCTTTTAAATCATTATACTTACAGTATAATAATGAATGTTAAGCCAAATGAAAAAGGTATTTTTAAAAAAGATCCATACGATAATGATTCTGAAAAAAAGTACTCTCCGCATGATGCAGTAAAAGATTTTAAGGTATTTTCATATTCATGTAGATCTGGGTTAACAAAAAAAGCTCCTTGCGGTTGGGATATTAAAAATGAAAAAGATTTAGGTTTAATTACTGATGCAATACATAAACAATTTTCTATAGATGATATGATAGATAGTGTAACGTAAATTATGAAGGCTTTACTATATTCTTTAATTTTCACAACATTGTTATTTTTTAACAAAGCTGAGTCAAACACCGACTTGATTAGAGAGGCCGTTGAAAATCCTCACAGAAAAGAAGAAAACAAAAAAAGAGACGTATATCGAAACCCTTATGAAACTCTAAATTTCTTTGAATTGGATAGATCAAAAAAAGTTTTGGAAATAATTCCAGGAAGAGGTTGGTATACGGAGATAATTAGTACCTACATGAATGATACAAATAACTTCCATGTTGCAGTTTATAAAGAACCAAGTTACGCGATTGAGATCATCACAAAAATCCAAAGTGAATTCTTTGAATATTTTCAAAAAAATAAAAATAAATTTGGAGAAATTAAAAAAATTTTTATCGATAAAGATTTCAAAATTGAAAGTAATGAAAATTCTTTTGATTTAATTTTGACATTTAGAAATACACATAACTTTTTAGATCAAAAAAAATCAGAAAATTTATATAAATCAGTGCATAGATCTCTAAAAAAAAATGGAATACTTGGAGTTGTTCAACATAGAGCTGATGAATCTGCAACATATAATTTTAAAAAGGGTTATGTAAAAGAATCATTTTTGATAAGACATATTGAAAAACAAGGATTTAAGTTATTAGAAAAAACTGAAATTAATTCTAACGCTAAAGATCTCAAAAATTACAATAAAGGTGTATGGACCTTACCTCCAAGGTATGCAGACGGTGATAAAAATAAATCTATTTACGAAGCCATAGGAGAAAGTGATCGCATGACTCTAAAATTCATAAAAAAATAAATGATTCATTTTGTAGTTGCGACAAACTCAGAAGCAAGACCTCTAATTGATCTATTCAAGCTAAAAAAAATCAAAGATTTAAAACAAGCTTTTATTTACGCAAATCAGAACATCAGCTTAATCATTTCAGGTATCGGTAAAGTTAATGCTGCTATCGCAGTTACTCAAACATATTACTGTTATAATCAAAAAAATAATAATATATGGATAAATATTGGATTAGCAGGACACAAATATTTAAAGGTTGGAGATATTTGTACAATAAATAAGATTACTGACAATGAAACCAAAAAGAATTTTTTTCCTTTTATAAATAAATTTAAAATGCAGAATCAAGAGTGTTTATCTGTAGGAATACAAAAGAAAAGTTATAGCTCAAAAGTTTATGACATGGAATCATTTGGTTTTTATCAATCAGCATGTAAATACTCTTCAAAAGAACTTTTGCAAATTGTCAAGATCATCTCTGACAATGAATTTGAATCAATCGATTTTAAAAATAAAGAAGTTGTATATAATATTATTTTAAATCACAAAAAGTTAATAAATGAACTATGCTCATTTATGTTAAATTTAAAAAAAGAATTTTATCCAACCAGTAACGAAATTATTGAAAATGAATTCAATAATTTACTTACAAAAATAAAATTTACATTTACGGAACGCGAACAAATGAAAGCACTTCTAAATTTATATTTCACGAAGCATAGTTCGTTTCATGATGATATGATTAATTTTAGTGAAAATGCAGCATACAATATAAAAAAACTTAAAGAATTTCTAAAAGTATGAAAATCAATACAATATACATTGAAAATGCTGCAAAATCGCATCCCAATACCTATGATATTATCAAAAGAATTAAATATAAAAATATTATATATTGTAATTCCTACTCTGAAGTTTTTAATTCTAATAACCAAAATTTTAGGATTCAAAAAGAATCACCTTCGCTAATACTAGCATATAAAAAAAAAAACTTTATACTCAAAGCACCTGAAAAATTTACTATTGGATTTAAAAATAATTATTATTTTTCTCATCTTCTTAATTGTCCTTATGATTGCAAATACTGTTTTCTTCAGGGAATGTTTAACTCGGCAAATTATGTATTATTTGTAAATTACGAAGATTTCTATTCTAATATAAAAAAAATAGCTGAAAATAATAAAGAATATTCATGTTTTTTTTCAGGTTACGACTCCGACAGTTTGGCACTTGAACATGTTACAAACTTTCTTAAAGAATTCATAAAATATTTTGAAGGAATAAAAAAAGGGGTATTAGAAATACGTTCCAAAAGTATAAATATCAAAGTCTTTGAAAAAATTAAACCATTGGCTAATGTGATACCTGCTTTTAGTCTTAACCCTGAAAATGTGGTAAAAAAATTTGAAGATAAAACACCAAGTCTCTCAAAAAGACTAAAAGCAATAATCAAACTGCAAAATTTAGGTTGGTCAATTGGCTTAAGATTCGATCCAATAATTTACTCCGAATATAAAGGAGGTTATGAAGAATTCTTTAATAATGTTTTTGAATTAATTGACAAAAAAAAAATTCACTCGGTTACTCTAGGCAAATTTAGGATGCCGGATCGGTATTTAAAAAAAATTTCAAAAATAAGACCTGACAATAATTTAATACAATTTGAAAATGTAAAAAGAATGTTTCCAAAGTTAGATCAAAATTATGATCAATTTCAACAAACTTTACTTATAAGATTATTAACTAAATTCATAGAGAGAGAAAAGATATTTGCAAATTAAAATTTTCTATCTTTAAAAGCAAATTTTCTACAATTGAAAATTAATGAATTAGTTTTGTGACTGTCCTCACGTTTAAAATTAAGTACTAAATCACCTGAATATCTTCCGAGAATTCCTGAGACAGATCCATTTGACTCTGGATAGAGCTCGATGTTTTTTGAAAACCATGAAATATTGGATTTTGTTACTAAAATATTTTCAGCCTCAAAAGATAAACCACCTAAATCAATTTTTTTATTATCAGTGTTCAATAATAGAAAAATATCTTTTACATCCACTTCATTTGTTAGGGCGTTATTATTTGTACATACTAAATTGAGCTCAAGTGAAAAAATTAACTTTGGAATCAAAAGAAGAAATAATAAGTGCATAAAATGATAATTTCAAAAAAAAAAAAATTGTCAATTTTAATTTTAAACCAATTAATTTTTTTATAATAAGCAATTATAATTTTTGTATTTAGATAAATAAAAACTTTTTGTTATATTAACTATGTTCAAACTCTTCAATAAAAAAAGTGAAATTAAGTGTGGAAAAAAAAATTATATATTAAAAATAATCTTACACCATTTTCAATAAATCGATCAAAAATTGATTTATTTTTCGATTGTAATAGATGTTTTTATTTAGACCAAAAACATGGAATAAGAAGACCTCATGGCACACCTTTGGTTATCAATAATTTTGTTGTAAGTCATTTCAAAAATAATTTGAATAAATATCGAATTTTAGGAAAGATTATACCAGAAACAAAAATGATAAATAAAAAATTAGTTCCTATTAACAATGATTCACTGGATAATTGGACACATCCCTTTAAAGGGATAAGCTATATTGATAAAAAAACAAACCTAAAAATCAAAGCTAATCTTGATGATATTTGGCTATGTAACGAAACTGGAAACAATTATCCAGTTATTATAAAAAGTACATCACGAAAAAAAAATATTAGCTCAGAAAATATTTGGCCAGGTTACTGGAAACAACTCTCATTATATTCATTTCTTTTAAAAAAAAACTCGATAAAAGTAGGTTCAACAGGTATACTTGTTTATTTAAATGCTTCTGAGGATATTCCAAACTCATCGGAAATAATTGATTTTCAATTGTTGGTTTTCGAGAGAGAACTAGACCAAACTTGGATCGAACCAACTCTTGATAGAATATATCAAACTTTAAATTATGATAAGGTTCCAATTAGTGGTAATAATTGTAAATATTGTAAATATCAAATAAATATTCAAAATATATTAGATGGAAAGTTTTAAAATCATCCAGAAACTTGAGTCCACAAGTTCTCGATTAACAAAAGAAGAAATAATCCTTAACGAAATGAAAAATGAAAATAAAGTATTTTTCAATGGAATGAGCCTAGCTTACAATAAACTTTTAACGTTCGGTGTCAAACAAGTTCCCAAATCAGAATCGAGTGGAGATGGTTTAGAATGGGAAGAATTTAGTCAATTAGCTGACAAATTAGTATCTAGAAATTTAACTGGACATGCAGCAAGAGACGAAATTTTAGCAAAAATGAAAAAATCATACAAAGATGAATGGAATTTTTTTTATAAAAGGATTTTACAAAAAGATATGAGATGTGGGCTGTCAGAAAAAACTATTAACAATGTGGCAAAAAAAAATGGTTTTGTTGAATACATAATTCCAGTTTTTGCATGTCAACTAGCACAAGATTCAGAGTTGCATCAAAAAAAACTTACTGGAGAAAAGTTTCTTGAAGTAAAGTTAGATGGTGTGCGAGTGATTACTGTTTTATATCCAAACGGAAAAGTCGATATGTTCAGTAGAAATGGAAAAGAATTAACAAATTTTAGAAACTTGGAAGAAGAATTAAGAGAAAAAATAAGAATTAACCCCATAGATGAAGCAGTTGTAATTGACGGAGAAGTTGTAAGTAAGAATTTTCAAGAACTAATGAAACAAATCCATAGAAAAGAAGTTATTCAAAATCAAGACGCAACACTTTTTTTGTTTGATTTTCTTCCATTTGAAAAATTTAAAGTTGGTATTTACAAAAAAACTTATAAATTAAGAACTTTGGATTTAATAAATTGGTATGATCGTTTTATTAAGAATTCAGATAAAATTAAATTAATTGAAAAAAAAATTATAAATCTTGATTGTTCTGAGGGCGTGTCTGTTTTTAGAAATTTTAATAATGAATCTATAGTCCAGGGTTATGAAGGTATAATGATAAAAGATCCAGAATCATTTTATGAATGTAAAAGATCTACAACCTGGTTAAAATTAAAGCCTGTCATAGAAATATCTCTTGAAGTAAAAGATTTTGAAGAAGGAACTGGAAGAAATGCAGGTAAATTAGGAGCAATCATAGCTGAAGGCGTTGACAATGATAAGTTTTTTAGATTGAATATAGGTTCTGGATTTTCGGACGAACAAAGAGAATATTTTTGGAAAGACAAACATAAATTAATTGGTCAAATAGTGGAAATCAAGGCAGATTCTATTAGTAAAAGTCAGGATGGTGAACACTGGAGTTTAAGGTTTCCAAGATTCAAATGTTTTAGAGGATTCGATATTAAGGAAAAGTTGTAGTTAATTTGATAATTATTAAGTATACAGAATGTACAAATATAAAATTTTAATATTTTCATTAATCTTCTTGATTGTTTCATGTGAAAATACAAGTGATAAAAAGGTATTCGGTCAAATTATTGGTGCAGCAGTAGGAGGATATGTTGGTTCTAAAATCGGTTCTGGAGCCACAAAAGATATTTCCGTTATTTTAGGTGGTGCAGCTGGATATATCTTAGGTGGTAAAATTATAGAAATTTTAAGTAAAAAAGAACAAGAAGAGTTTAATAACGTGATTGAAAATTCTCTAAACTTTACACCTGATAATGTAAGTGAATCCTGGCAAAGTAATGAGAATCAGAAAATTACTGGTGAAGTAACCCCACTAAATAATTATAAAATGAAAAATCGAGATTGTAGAGATTTTAAAAAGGTAATTAGAAAAAATAATGAAATATTTGAAGAAAATTCTTCTGCATGCAGAAATAAAGACGGAAACTGGGAAATTATTTAATTCTAAATATTTTAATAAAAATTGGGAGTAAAATAAGACTAGTTATCAAAGTATTTGATAATGAAATAAATAACAGTAGGCCCATAGAAGATGTTCCATTATGTGAAGAGAAAAATAATGTGCTAAATGAAAAAATTGTTGTTAAGCCGCTAAATAAAATTGCCAAAGGCGTGTTAGAGGAAAATAATTTTTTAAAATCTCCTAGTTCATCAAATCGCTTTATAAAATATATTGGGTAACTTACACCTAAACTAAAAAGCAAGGGTATCGCAATCATATTTGCAAAATTAAAGTTTAATTTTAAAACAATCATAAAAAAGATTGTTAAAATAAATGCACAAACCAAAGAACTTACGCAAACTAAAACATAATTTACCTTTCTAAAAATTAAAAATAAAAATAAGATTAAGAAAAAAAGTGAAATTATTAGAGCTTTTTTAAACGAATCAATAACTATTTTACCTGCATTAAATTGGACTACAGGCATGCCTGTAGCACTTGGAAAAAAAGTCTCTATAGTACTTACAAATTCTTTAAGATCCTCTGGTTTTGATAAGTCTCTGCTCGGAAAAATTTCTACACGATATAAATTATTATCAGATATATATCTGTTACTAAAATTTTCAGGTATTTCACTAGACAAATTATCTGGAATAGAACCAAGATTTAAAACACCTGATATGAGATCATCAAATTTCTCAAAAAAGATTTCTTCAATTTCGAGGGATGAAATATTATCATTTTGAAATAATAAAATATT
The DNA here is from genome assembly GCA_902536655.1 of uncultured Alphaproteobacteria bacterium. Taxonomy (GTDB): domain Bacteria; phylum Pseudomonadota; class Alphaproteobacteria; order Methylaequorales; family Methylaequoraceae; genus Methylaequor. The sequence goes on from CACAYF010000009.1 coordinate 60,873, forward strand.
ATCTTTTAATTGTTTTGCATTCAAAGACACTTGACCAAAATCACCTTGAATATATTTGTCAAGAAGTAAACTAAATCTTTCTCTTTGGTCTCCTCCGTCTGAAGGTTTCTCAAATTTTTTACTAGATAGTAAGAATTTTAGATAATCCAAATCTTCAGACTCGTACTTTTCAAAGATTTTTTCATAAGAAAAATAGCCACTCACAATATCGTTCTGAAAAATTGGATGATCATATGTGAAACTCTTTAATTCTTTTTCTGTAAAAATTACGGAGGAAATATAATCCGACGTAGGATTATTTTCAATTAACTCTTTAGCGAGTTTTACAGATTGCAGTTCTTGATCTTTTAAGTTTAAAGCATCTGAATCAAAAGTTATCTTACTTAAGTTGAAAGATGAATAAAAAACAATAATAAAAAAAATTATTAATATTTTATTTTTATTGTTAATTAGAAGATTTTCATAAAGATTCGAATTCAACTGTATAAAACCAATTTTTTTTTTTTTAAAAAAAAGTCCGAGTAAACAAGGTAAAAAAAATGTGTTTAAGATTAGTCCAACTACTAAACCGATTGCTGAAATGATACCTAGTTCTGACAAACCAACATAATCAGTTGGGATGAACGACAAAAAACCTATTATAGATGGAATTGAAGCTGTAAGTAATATATTCCCAATTGACTCAATAATTTTTATTTTTTCTTTAATAGTTTTGTGTTTTAAAAATTTTTTTTCTTTAATTCTTGAGCAAATTTGAATCCCGTAATCAACTGAAAGACCTATAAAAAGTACAGCAAATGCGACAGAGATTAGATTTAATGAACCAATTACTAATGTTGTAATACCAAGTGTAATAACTAAACCCAAAATAATAGTTAAAACTATCGAAAACAATAAATACAAGTCTTTAAATGCTATCCAAAGTAAAATTGCTACCAATACAAAACTTAGCAAACCAGAAAATGAGGCACCAGAAGAAACTGACGCAACTTCTTCATAGTCAATTAATAATCCCCCAGTGTAATCTACTTGTATGTTAGGGTTTTGGTCGGACTTAAAATTCATTAGCGATTCGTAAATAACTTTGAATGAATTTTTTTCAAGAAATTCTTCAGATAACCCAAAAAGAATAAAAAACTCATTTTTTTGAGTGGATAAAATATTTGTCCACTCAACTTTTTTTTTTAATGAAAGAGATTCATTAAAAATTTTAAATATATTGGCAAAACTGTCTTTATCTTCTTTTGAATCTGATTTTAATGATAATTCTAAAATATTATTTAGACCTTCCAGCTTATTCTCATGATTATTTATTTGAGATATAAAAGGCTGAGATTCATATATTTTTTGTATCAAATTATCTTTTTCAAAGTCATTCAGAAAAAGAAAAAAATTTTTTTTCAGATTTTTATCTAAATTTGGTGAAAAAATGAAAGAAATACCATCCGAACTATTCAATCTTTTCACAAACTTTTCACTTGCAAATTTTACTTCATCATAATTTTCACCCTTAATTCTAATTAAAATATTATTGTTAAGAACTTTGAAAGAATCTTTGAGTTTTTTTTGATTTTTTTTAAAATCTAAATTTTCGTTTATAAGTGAATCCGTTGATGTATTTATTTTAAGATTAGGGATAAGTATTAAGGAAATTAGGGATATAAAAACGAATATGGAACAAGTTTTTTTTGGATTTGTTAAAGCTATGTTTAATAATTTATTCATTGTAAATTATCAACTATACTATTAATAAATTAAGAAAAGTTAACATATTTTTTTATGGATTTTATACTAAATAAAATAGTTCAGAAAGTTTCAGAGAGGAAATTCAATAGAACTCAATATAAAGTAAAGAGATTAAAAACGATTTCTGGAGTAATTCATGCTGTGCTAGCAGAAATAAATGACGAAAATTCGGAAATCTTAGTTGCATTATCAGTTTTAGAAGATAAAAATAAGTTTAAGATTTTATAATTTAAGAGGATTTATTATGTCATATTTGAAAAACACAGCAATTCTTGTTGTTATTCTTTTGCTCTCAACACCTGTTAAAGGTCATGGTCCTTCTAGGCAAAAAGTTTCAGAATCAATAGAGATTAATGCTTCTTCAGATGAAGTATGGAAAATTGTCAGTGATTTTAACAACTTTAATTGGAATAAGAGTGTAGAAAAAATAAGTGCAAGCTCAAATGATGTTGGTGCAGAGAGAACCATTTTTTTCAAATCGGGTGAAAGTATTAAACAGAAACTTGAAAAAATAGATGAAGGCAAAATGATGGTTAATTGGAGAATAATCGAAACTGACAATAAAGTTTTACCTGTAAACAGTTACTCTGCAAAAATTTTTGTAAAAGAAAGCGATAACAAAACTAAAGTCATCTATAAGAGCGGTTTTTACAGAGGGTTCATGGGCAATGATCCTCCATCAGAACTGAATGACGAAAATTCAAAGAAAAAAGTAAAAATCTTCATTGTTGAAAATCTTAATGGACTCAAAAAAATTATTGAAAAAAATTAAATTTATTCTTTGTTCATTAATTATTATTTGTTTCAGCCCCCTGATCCCTAAAGAACTGGCGTTTATTACAAATCAAGAAAGTAATATGCTAGATGTAATTGATTTAACAATTCAAGAAAAAATTAAAGAGATTGAGTTAGGGAAGAAACCTGCTGCAATATTTATTGATTCAGGGTCAAGAAAAATTTTTGTTTCAAATCCTGATAGCAATAATATTTCAGTTTTAGATCTATATGATGAGTCACATTTTTTTATTGAAGCTGGGAACAGTCCACTGGGAATTTCATTTGATAGTTCAAAAAATAATATATTCGTGTCTAATTGGTATGATGATGTAATTTCAGTTATAGATTTTGTGACAAAGAAAAAAAAACATGAAATTAAGGTGGGACAATCACCAGCTGGCATTTATTTTGATAAAAAAAATCAAAAACTTTATGTTGCAAATAGGGAAAGTAATAATGTTTCATTAATTGACACAGAAAATTTTGAAGTTTTAAAATCTTTAAATGTGGAAAATTCACCATTTGGAGTTTATTCAGAAGATTATTTAGACTATATTGTTGTCACAAATGTTCAATCAAGTTCTGTATCAATTATTGAAAAAAAGAGTTTTAATTTGCTAAAGAATATAAACGTCGGTAAGTGGCCATATTCTGCAGTTCACGATAAAAAAAATAACAATTTATACATCACAAACCAAAGAGACGACAGTATCTCAATAATTAACATGGACAAAAGAGAAAATGTTAAAACATTGGTTGATGTATGCGAATACCCTGAGGGAATTGATATAAGTTACACTCAAAATTTAATTGTTGTTGCGTGTTGGTTTGAAGACAATATTATTTTAATAAATTTAAACGATTTTAGTGTAAAAAAAAAAATAGAAACCTCTGGAGGGCCAAGAGCATTTGGAAGTTTTATAATAAAAAAATAAAATGAATAAATTGGAAAAAGAAAAATTACGATATATGTCTAATGTAATTAGAGGTCTTTCTATAGACGCTGTAGAAAAAGCAAATTCTGGTCACCCCGGAATGCCCCTTGGAATGTCAGATGTGGCCACGGTTTTATTTTCAAAATATCTTAAATTTGATCCACATAACCCTGACTGGTTAAACAGAGATAGATTTGTATTATCCGCTGGTCATGGATCAATGCTACTTTATGCTCTCTCATATTTAGTTGGTTATAAGGATTGTAGTCTTAATCAATTAAAAAGTTTTAGACAACTTGGAAGCAAAACTGCTGGTCATCCTGAGTACGGTTTATTAAAATGCATTGAAACAACAACTGGTCCACTTGGACAAGGATTAGCTAACGGTGTTGGCATGGCTCTAGCAGAAAAAATTTTAAATAAAAAATATGGTAAATTAGTTGATCATAAAACTTGGGTTATTGTCGGTGATGGTTGCTTAATGGAGGGAATTTCACAGGAAGCAATTTCATTTGCAGGACACAAAAAGTTAAATAAATTGATAGTTCTATTTGATGACAACAAAATTTCTATTGATGGTTCCACTGATATAACTTGTTCAGACGATCAAGAAAAAAGATTCAGAGCTAGTAATTGGAATACGATGAAGATAGATGGTCACAATTTTAGCGAAATAAACAATGCTTTTAAACATGCAACAAGATCTTCCAAACCAACTCTTATTTGCTGTAAAACGGTTATTGGTTATGGTTCCCCAAATAAATCTGGTAAAGAAAGTTCTCATGGGGCGCCACTTGGAAGTATTGAAGCAAAACTAACAAAAGAAAATCTGAATTTAATAGAAAAAAGTTTTGTAGTTCCAGATAAAATTCTAAGTAATTGGAGAAGTCTAAAGACAAAAGGAAAAAAAAATAGAGAAAATTGGGAAATTCGATTAAAAAGTTCACGCCTTCGAAAAGATCTTCTTAAACAAATGAAGAAAAGAAAATTTGAAAGATCCAAGGATGCTTTCTTATTTTTAGAAAATATATCAAAAAATATTAAAAATGAAGCAACGAGAAAATCATCTCAAAACACATTAGAATTTTTCAATAAGAAGATTGAAAATCTTATTGGTGGTTCTGCTGATCTAACGGGATCGAATCTCACAAAGATTTCTTCATCAAATTTATATGGAAAAAATACAAATTATATCCACTATGGTGTAAGAGAACACTTGATGTCCGGAGCAATGAATGGTTTAGCAGTTCATGGAGGGTTTATTCCATATGGCGGAACATTTTTAGTTTTCTCAGACTACTGTAAGAATTCAATTCGTCTTTCAGCTATGATGAAACAACAAATTATATATGTGTTTACACATGACTCAATAGGTCTCGGTGAAGATGGTCCGACACATCAGCCTATTGAACACTTACCAGCATTGAGAGCAATTCCCAATCTGAATGTATTTAGGCCATGTGATGCAATTGAGACATTTGAGGCATGGGAAATAGCACTTAACTCTAAAAGTACTCCAACAGTCCTTGCTTTATCAAGGCAGAAACTTCCATTGCTAAGGAAAAAATTTAAAAAAAATTTATCTATTAAAGGTGGGTACATCTTAGACCAACAAAAAAATAATAAAATTACTTTGATTGCAACTGGTTCTGAAGTTTCATTGGGATCTGATATTCAAAATTCATTACTTAAGAAAAAAATTAAGTCAAATTTAGTTTCTATTCCATGTTTAGAATTATTTGATAAACAAGACAAAAAATATAAAGAAAAGGTTCTTGGAAACAAAACAAGAGTTATAATTGAAGCGTCAAGCACTCAAAGTTGGTACAAATTTGCAAGAGAGAATGACTTAATTTTTGGAATCGATAAATTTGGAGAATCTGGTAAAGCAGAGGACTTATTTGATTATTTTGGATTAACAACTGAAAAAGTAGTAAATAAAATTATGAAAAAAGTTAAACTATGATTACCCTCAAGAAAAAATTTTCAGACTCTTATAATTTTGTTTTTAATAAAACAGTTATGATGAGAGTTGATTTGAATGTACCAATAAATGACGATAAAATAACTGATTCAACAAGAATATCTAAAATAGTTCCTACAATTTTAAGTCTTCTAGAACAAAAAGCCAAAATTATTATTGTTACACACCTTGGAAGACCAAAAGGCGACTGGAATGAAAATTTTTCTTTGAGTATTTTAGTAAAAGAAATTGAATTACTTACTGAAAAGAAAGTTCTTTTTTTTAAAAACAATATTAAAAATGTTAAAAGGCAAGATATCAATGAAAAATTTAAAGATCATGATTTAATTTTGCTAGAAAATATTAGGTTTTACGCTGAAGAGGAAAAGAATGAAGAAAAGTTCGTAAAGAAATTATCCTCTTTTGCCGATATATTTATAAATGAATGTTTTTCTTGCAGTCATAGAGCTCATGCATCTATCTCAGGAGTTCCTAAATTCCTTCCATCTTTTCCTGGAAAACTTCTTGAAAACGAGATCTTAAACCTAAAAAATCTATTCCTAGTTAAAAATGAAAATGAGGGAGTAGCGGTATTTGGTGGTTCCAAGATTTCAACAAAACTTAAACTTATAGAGTTTTACGCGAGGAGATTTTCAAAAGTATTAGTTGGTGGGGCGATGGCTAATACAGTTCTATACTCTAAAGGCATTGATATTGGAATATCTTTACATGAAAAACGAATGAGTCAGTTTTGCGATGATTTAATGAAAGAATATAAAGAAAAAATTTTATTGCCTATTGATGCTATTGTTATAGACAAAAAATTTAAAACAGCACCCAAAGTAAAAATTATCGAAAAAATTGATAAAAATGAGATGATCGTTGATATTGGCCCCCAATCTAGAATGCTTTTTTACAACGAAGTATTAAAAACAAATACTTTGTTATGGAATGGTCCTCTTGGACTTTTTGAACAAAAACCATTTGATGAAGGCACAGATTTCGTTCTAGGTGCAGTCAGATCTAATAAAAATAAAAATTTCTTTTCTGTAGCTGGCGGAGGTGATACTATAGCCATACTTAATCAACTTAATTGTTTTAATGATTTTTCATTTGTTTCAACAGGTGGAGGAGCCTTTTTAGAATTTGTGCAAGGTTCTTCAATGCCGGGACTTACAAGTTTAAACCATTGAATTTATGAACGAAAAAAAATCTGGAAAAAATTGCTATTACTCTTTCCAAACCTCCAAAAGGAATTCTAGCTGCTGACGAAAGCACTAACACAATTAAAAAAAGGTTTGATGGTATAAATGTTGATTCTTCGTTTGAAAATAGAAGAAAATATAGAGAATTACTTTTTAAAACACCTGATTTAAATAAGTTCATCAGTGGAGTTATTTTATATGATGAAACAATTCGTCAATCTACAAGTGAAGGAATACCATTCAGCGAATTTCTTAAAAATTTAGGAATTTTGGTTGGAATAAAAGTTGATACTGGTGCTTTACCTTTGAAATTTAATTCTAATGAAAAAATTACAGAGGGCCTTGATGGTTTAGCTAAAAGAATTGAAGAATATAAAAATTTAGGGGCAGTTTTTACTAAATGGAGAGCAATAATTGATATCGATGACAAAAACTCTATTCCATCAGATTATGCTATAGACTTAAATTGTTTTAATTTAGCAAGATATGCAAAAATAGTTCAAGACCATGGTTTAGTTCCAATTGTAGAACCAGAAGTATTAATGGATGGGAATCACAATATCAATACGTGTTATAATATCACCTCGAAAACACTTAAAAGTCTATTTAATTATCTCAAGTTTCACAGCGTTGACTTGAGTGGCATACTTCTTAAACCAAATATGGTTATTGCAGGGAAAAAATGCTCTGAACAAGCTTCAGTGGAAGAAGTAGCTCACCTAACCATAAAATGTTTAAAAGAAAATGTTCCAGACCAAGTTCCAGGTATAGTTTTTTTATCTGGAGGACAGTCAAATGAATTGGCAACACAACATTTAAATCAAATGAATAAGTCCTCTGAAGCTTTTTCCTGGAATTTAAGTTTTTCCTACGGGAGAGCACTACAACAACCCGCCTTAACATCATGGCAAGGAGAAAGTGAAAATATCAAAACTTCTCAAGATGCACTTTACAAAAGGAGTAATTTAAATTCAAGCGCCACTTTAGGTAAGTATTCAATAGATCTAGAGAACATTTGAACATGAATCAAAGGGTGAAAATTGCACCATCAATTCTTTCAGCTGATTTTTCAAAACTTGGTAAAGAAATATCTGATTTAGACAAAACAAATTGTGATTACATACACATTGATGTTATGGATGGACATTTTGTACCAAATCTTACCATAGGACCAGATGTTATAAAATCAATCAGACACTTTACAAAAAAAAAATTTGACGTTCACTTAATGATTGATCCTGTAAAAAAGTATATACCAGAATTTGCAAATGCTGGATCAGATATAATCACTATTCATCAGGAAATAAATGAAGACGTAATGGATACAATTTGTTTAATCAAAAAATTAAATAAAAAAGTGGGCATTTCTATTAAACCAAAAACATCTGCAAAATTACTTGAAAAATACCTAGACCATGTAGATTTAATATTAGTTATGACTGTTGAACCAGGTTTTGGAGGACAAAGCTTCATGCACAACCAATTACAAAAAATTTCTACAATTAAAAAAATGATAGGAAGTAGACAAGTTGAACTTGAAGTTGATGGAGGAATAAATCTAGATACAGCAAAAGAAGCAATAAATGCAGGAGCTGACGTTTTAGTTTCTGGATCTACAATTTTTAATTCTAATCAATATAAGAACATTATTGATGACCTCAGGAAGTTATGAGCTTACATTTATTTAAACTACTTGCTTTTAGTGTGATTCTGTTTAATAAAGCTTCCGCTCAAAATCAAGTTATTGTAAGCGCTCAAGAGCCTAAAATAGAACAGATTTCTGATATTTTAGAACTTCCTGGTTCGGTTTTAGCTAATGAAAGTGTAAAAATAACAAGCGTGGTATCTGAAAAAATTGACAGAATATTATTCGAAGAAGGTATGTTTGTAAAAAAGAATCAACTATTAATCGAGTTGTTGGATAATGAAGAAAAGGCTATTCTAAATCAAGTAAATGCAGAGTTGGAAGAGGCTAATATAAATTATAACAGAGCACTTAAACTTTCTGAAAAAGGAAATATTTCACAATCTGCATTGGATAATAGACTTATGATTAAAAAAAAATTATCAGGAAAAATTAACGAAATTACTGCTCTTCTTGAAGATCATAG
>CACAYF010000010.1 GCA_902536655.1 uncultured Alphaproteobacteria bacterium
TTTTTTCTCCTGATGAGGGGTTCCGTCCAATTCTACTTTCACGGGTTTTTGTTGAAAAAGTGCCAAAATCTCTGATTTCAATTCTAGCTCCCTTAGCTAAGTTTGATGTAAAAAATTGTAGAATTTTTTCTAGCGTTCTTTCAACCTCCCTTCTTGGTAAATATTCGAATTTGTTTTCAAGCTCCTTTAAAATATCTGATTTTTTCATATTTCTGGTGTCCAAATAGCTATAAAGCCATTATAAAAGTTTTGATTTAAATAATTAATCTTTTTTTTTAAAAAACTGAGATTAAATAATCTATCAATATCACTCCGAATCGATAAATCTTTAACCTTTACGTCATTACTCAAACCAGCCTCTTGCCGTAACCACGATAGTGCATCATTCTCGGTTCCAACTGCATCTATAAGCTTCAAATCTTTGGCTTGTTTTCCTGTTACAATTCTTCCATCTGAGACCAACTCTATTGTAGAACTTGATATGTCTCTATGTTTTTTAACCAAATTCAAAAATTCTGTTTGCATATTTTGTATAATATCTTTTAAGTAAACTAGTTTTTCTTCATCGATCTCTTCAGCTGGGTTAGGAACTGCTTTTAAGTCACCGCTTTTAATAATTACTGGATTTATACCTAGTTTATTAAGAAGTTGGCTGATATTTGCTGTTTGAAGTATTACACCTATTGACCCTGTAATGGTTGCCTCATTCCCAAAAATTCTGTCAGAACTTAGGGATACAAGATAACCTCCTGAAGTAGCCATTTCTCTCATGTAAGCAACTGTTGGTATTTTTTTACTTAAGTTTTTAATTGATTCGTGAATTTCTTTACTTCCCACATATGTACCTCCAGGACTATTAATGACAGTTATAAGTCCTTTGACGTTCTCATCATCATCTAAGTTATTTAGTTGTTCAATTATGTCGTTCCTGTCTTTAATGATTCCTTCAACAGTTATTTTAGCAATAAAATTTTCTTTTTGTTGAAATTGAAGTGAAGCTGTAACAATTAACAAAATCACGACTGTGATAATTAATAAGCGTTTTATTGTTGATTGTCTTCTTGAATAAAATTGGTCTAGAAAGTCATTTGGTTTCATCTTTAGACTTCTTTTTATCTTCTTCCAATGCAGCACCTATTATATCACCTATGCTAGCTCCTGAAGAAGATGAACCATATTCTTTAAGAGCTTTTTTTTCTTCCTGAATTTCTAAGTCTTTAATTGATAATTCATATGTTTCATCTTTAGTAATCTTTTTTAAAACTTTTGCATCAATTTTTTCACCAACTGCAAATCTAGATGTATTTTGTTCTGTTTTAACTTTTGCTAAATTAGATTTTTTAACAAATCCCTTAAAATTTTTTTCAAAACTAACGATCACTTTATCCTCATCGATTTTTTCAACAACACATGTCATTGTTTTATTAACAAATTTATCCTCTTTAACGGAACTTTTCGTAAGCTGCTTAATGCCCAAAGACACTCTTTCTTTTTCCACATCAATATCCAAAATTTTAAATTTAACTTTTTCACCTATCTTGAAATTTTCAATTGTTTTTGAACCGTTATCTTCCCAAGATATATCTGAAGCATGAATCAATCCGTCAAGCTCTTCTGTCAAGCCAACAAATATTCCAAAATCTGTTATATTTTTTATATCACCTTCAGCAATGTCCCCTACTTTTTTTGTAGAGGCAAAGATCTTCCATGGGTTTTCAGTGCATTGTTTTAGTCCCAAACTTATTCTTCTTTTAGAGTTGTCAATTTCTAGAATTGTTACTTCTACTTCTTCGCCAGTCTTGAGGATTGAATTCGGGTTAATATTTTTATTTACCCAACTCATCTCAGAGGTATGAATAAGACCCTCAACTCCTTTTTCTAGCTCAATAAATGCTCCATAATCTGCTATACTTGATATTTTTGACTTTATTTTAGTACCAACCTTGTAAATTTTCTCAACGTTTTTCCAAGGATCCTCTGTTAATTGTTTAAGCCCAAGACTAATTCTATTATTTTCTTTGTCGTATTTTATAACAATCACCTCTATATCTTCACCTATCTTAAACATTTCAGAGGGGTGATTTACTCTTTCCCAAGAAATGTCTGTGACATGAATTAATCCGTCCATCCCTCCTAAATCAACAAATACACCGTAATCTGTAATATTTTTAACAACGCCTTTTAATTTATCTCCTTCATTTATATCTGATAAAAGTTTACTTCTATCCGCTTTTCTAGACTCCTCCAGCAAAACTCTCCTAGAGACAACAATATTACCTCTTAGTTTATCCATTTTAAGAATTATCATTGGTTGTGGTTTATTAAGTAGTGGAGAAATATCTTTGATTGGCTTTAGATCTACTTGACTTCCAGGAAGAAATGCTACTGCTCCATTAATGTCGACTGCAAACCCTCCTTTAACTCTACCAGTAATTACTCCCGTCACCTGTTCTTTTTGATTTTGTTGTTTTTCTAGATTCGACCAAGATTCTTCTTTCCTGGCTCTCTCTCGACTCAGAAGAGCTTCACCTTCTTTATTTTCAAGTTTTTCTAAATATACATCATATTCATCACCTACTTTAACGCCGTGTTCTTCTCCAGGTGAATGAAACTCTTTTATAGGTATTCTTCCTTCAGCTTTAAGTCCCACATCTACGACTACTGTATCATTAACGATTGAAAGAACTGTGCCTTTAATAATTTGGCCTTCTTTATATTTGAATTCTGATAAGCTTTGTTCTAATAATTCACTAAAATTTTCTACCAATTAATTTCCTCTATAATTTATTGATTACATTTACAAAATTTTCAAGTGATATGCAATTGTTAAATAAAATCAGTTCTTTTTCTTATATACTGTAACGCTATCTCAAGGACTTGTATTTCATCAATTTCTGATGTATCAATCTTGAAACTGTCAACTGCTGACTTTAGGGGAGAAATATCTCTTTCAGAATCTTGGATATCTCTTTTTCGCATGTTTTTAATAGTATTCGCATACTCTAATGAACCAAGTTTTAATTGTCGATTTCTCCTAGAGGCCCTTATTTCTAAATCTGCATCTATAAAAAACTTTACTTCAGCATTGGGAATAATTACAGTTCCTATATCTCTTCCATCAATTATGGAACCTTTTCCTTTGGGGGGATTGTTGGCAAAATTTCTTTGATAGTTTACTAGTGTATTTCTAACTTCAGTTGATTGAGAAATTTGAGATGCAAGCCTTGAAATTTTTTCTGATCTTAAACATTTCAATTTTTCAGTGTTTGTGAACCATTTATTAAAATTTATCTTAGTGGGTTGCTTCTTTTTACCATTTTTAATACTTTCAAAGGCATAAATTCTATAGAGAAGACCGGTATCTAAATGATCAAAATTAAGTTTTTTTGATAAATTATTTGCTAGTGTACCTTTGCCTGAACCCGCTGTTCCGTCAATAGCAATCACTGGTTTAGAGTTTTTGAAAATATTCAATTTTAGCACCTAATTTTTGAAACAGTTCTTTGAAACTAGGAAATGATGTTTTTATCATTTTCATCTCATCAATAACAATAGATTTATTTGAAAAAAACCCAAAGATAAGCATTGACATTGCTACTCTATGGTCATTTTCTGTTTCAACTTGATTGCCCCCTTCGTGATTTTCTTTTCCATAAATTTTGATAGAATCATTACCTAACACTAATCTCACCCCATTTTTAGATAGCGCGTTTGACATTGAAGTGAGTCTATTACTTTCTTTTACTTTAAGTTCTTTTAAACCATAAAATTCAGAAACCCCTAATGCATAAGACGCTGCTACAAACAATATTGGATATTCATCAATAAGTCTTGGAACTATTCCCTTATTCACGACTGTCGCTATTAAATTTGAACTTTCGACCTCAATGTCACCAACAATTTCGCCATTGAATTTTCTCTTATTTTTAACGGATATATTGGCATTCATTTTCTTCAAAACATCTAAAAGACCAGTTCTGTAATAATTAAGACCAACATCTTTTAGTTTTACTTTGCTTTTTTTAGAGAGAAGAACTGCGATTATAACAAATGCTGCAGAACTAAAATCTCCAGGAATTCTTAATTCTCTGGGTTTTAGAAAATTTGGTGACGTTAATTTAATTACATTTTTTTCCTTAATTAAGTTTGCTCCCATAAATTTTAGCATTATCTCAGTATGATCTCTAGACGGAATTTTTTCCACAATTGTGGTCGTTCCTTTTGTATTCAAAGCCGCAAGTAAGATACAACTCTTTACCTGGGCAGAACCAACATTTAAAGTATGGTTTATAGGAACGTGATGATTGTTATGATTGAAAACTTTAATAGGAAGTAAACCATCATTGTGTGTGATGGATATATTCATTTCTTGAAGAGGATCAATAATTCTTTTCATTGGTCTTGATGATAATGATTTGTCACCTGTTAATGTCGCATTTACTTCGCTAGTGCTTAACAAACCAGTCATCAACCTTACGCCCGTTCCTGAGTTTCCGAAATGTAAAATTTTTTGAGGATCAGAGAAAACTCCTCCTTGTCCAAAAATTTCGTAGTAGTCATTTTTTTTAATTATTTTAATTTCTAAATTTCTGAGGACTTTTAAAGTATTCATGACATCTTCAGATTCTAAAAGCTTAAAAACTCTAGTGTTGCCGAGGCAGGTTGATGATATAATCAGTGATCTTATGGAAATGGATTTATCTGAAGGAACAGTTACAGTTCCATTTAATGGTTTACTTTTCGAAGATTTCAGAGTAATTGTTTTTTTCATCTGTAATTATGATATATAATTTATTTACTTTATTAATGAAAGTGGATTATGGAAAAATTTGACAAAGGCGCTAAGAGAAAATGCGCAAAATGTAACACTCTTTTTTTTGATTTTGAAAAATATCCAATTGTTTGTCCAAATTGTGGAGCTGATGTAACCTCACTTTTAACAAATGTTTCAAAGCGAGGAAGACCGCCAAAGATTTTAAAACCTGAAGATAATCAGGAGACAAAAGACATGGAAATCGCAGACATTGAAGTTGACGATTCTACAAGCGCTGAAGAAGTTGATTCAGAGGAATCAAATGTTGACGAAATTGTGGAAATTGAGAGAGAAACAGATTCTTAGTTATTCATTTGTAAATTATTACTTTTTAAAGTTATAAATGAAAATATTTTTGGGGCTGTAGCTCAGTTGGGAGAGCGTCTGGATGGCATTCAGAAGGTCGTCGGTTCGATCCCGTCCAGCTCCACAAAAAATTATTTATATTTTAATATCTTAGAATATTAAATTGATTTATATAATAATTTATTGTAATTATTAACTGAATGCTTTTTAAGGTTCGTGTTTGTTGCTCGAATAGAGGATTTATGAGTAGAATGTCAGTATTTAATAGCCCTTTTTTATTGGGGTTCGACCAATTTGAAAGAACTATTGACAGAATTTCAAAACTATCAAGCGATTCATATCCGCCATACAATATTGAACAAACATCTCCAAACAGTATAAGAATTACAATAGCCGTTGCTGGTTTTAATAAAAAAGACTTAGACATAAGTCTAGAAGGTAATCAACTTCAAATTAGGGGAAGTAGAGAAGATAATGATTCTGATAAAATATATATACATAGAGGAATTGCAACTAGACAGTTTCAAAGAAATTTTATTTTGGCTGATGGCATAGAAGTTGAAGAAGCTTCAATGGACAATGGATTGTTATTCATTGATTTGTCTCAACCAATTAGTAATGAAGAATCAAAAAAGATTGAAATTAAAGATAAAAATAATAAAGTTAAAGATAAGTTAATCAGTTTTGGAGGTGAAAATAAAAATGTCTAAATGTAACAACCCAACCAGCTTCGACTTTCTTGAATATGGCAACGCTTCTCTTGCATTTGTAAAAAAAGAGATTCACAAAGAGGAAAATTTTACAACTGACGTTTTTTCAGTTTACTGTGCTGATGGAACACTTCTGGCAGCTTTCGATAGCAAAGAATCAGCTATAGCCGCAATTCTTCAGTCAGGTCTCGAACACATCAATCTTCATTAGGTTTTCCAAAAAACTTATAAATCTCTTTTGAGTTTTTTAATTTTCTTAGTTTTTGGACAAAGCTTTTGTTTTTTACAAAACTAGAGATTGACGACAAAACAAGTAAATGTTCAGCTTGGCAATTTTTTGGCGCAAGTATAACAAAAACTAAGTCTACATATTTTTTGTCTTGTGCAGAAAAATCAATAGCAGATTTTAATTTTAAAAATAATACCTTTGTTTTATTAATAAGACTTATTTTTGAATGAGGAATTGCGATTCCGTTACCCACGCCAGTGGAACCTAGTCTCTCTCTTTCATTTAATTTTTCAATAATCTTTGAACTCTCTTCGAGATCATCTTTTGCGAAGACGTTGGATACAAGTTTGAAAAGATTTTTTTTACTATCAACATCAACATCAACAAAGATCGAGTCAAGAGCAATAAATTCCACTAATTTCATTTTTTAGGATCCACCCATCCTATATTTCCATCTGATCTTCTATAAAGTATATTAAGTCTTTTGGATTGTACATTTTTAAAAAAAATAGCATTTTGATCTTTTAAGTTCATAAGCATTATTGCTTCACTAACAGAGACTGTTTTTATAATATCCTCTGATTCAGCAACTATAACTGGAACATTAAGACTATCTTTCATATTTTTTAGTTCAGGATTTTCGATAATATATTGATTAGCTTTGAGATATTTTAGTGGTTTTCTATTCTTCAACCTATGATCAGTAAGTTTTCTGTGATATCTCCTTAGTCTTTTTTTAATTTTTTCGTTTGCAACATTGAATGCACCGTAAGCGTCATTGCTTTCAGCATTACCTTGAATAAATATTGCACTATCAATGTGAATATTAATTTCACATCTAAAGTTAAATGTGTCCTTAGAAAACAGAATGTTTCCACTTATAAAATTATCAAAATATTTTTTAAGTGTCTGTACTAAAGAGTCTGTGACATAATGGGTTAAAGACTTACCAACTTTTGTTTGCTTTCCCGAAACAGATATTTTATTTGAGTCAATCAAAAATCATTGCCCAGATAGAATGTTCTTACATTTTTATTTTTAATTATTTCATCAGGCCTACCTTTAAAAAGGACTTTACCCTCAAAAATAATGTAAGCCCTATCTACAATTTCAAGAGTGCTTTTTACATTGTGGTCAGTCATCAAAACACCAATGTTTCTGTTTTTCAGATTCTGAATTAATTTTTTTACATCTTGTATTGCTATTGGATCAATCCCAGCAAGCGGTTCGTCCAATAGAATAAAGTTAGGGTTTGAAGCTAATGATCTAGCAATTTCTAATCTTCTTCTTTCACCTCCAGATAAAGACAAAGATGGTGCATATCTGAGATGTTCAATTCCAAATTCTGCCAACAAGTCTTCAAGTCTTTTTTGTTTTGCTTCTATTGATTTCTCAGTTTTCTCTAATATTGAAAGAATATTTTCTTCTACATTCATTCCCCTAAATATTGATGATTCTTGAGGGAGATAACCTAATCCTAATTTCGAACGTCTATACATTGGGAATTCTGAAATTTCTTTTTTATCAAGATTTATGGATCCACTATCAGCTTTAATGAGTCCCATAGTAATATAAAATAATGATGTTTTTCCAGCTCCATTTGGACCAAGTAAAGCTACAGACTCGCCTCTATTGAGATCAAGTGAAACATTATCCAAAATTCTTTTTTTATCATAAGATTTTGTAATATTTTTTACTTCCAGCCCTTTGTTATTTACTGCAATGAATGGAATGTCAATTTGACTCATCTGGATTAACCCCTCCTTTATCAATAAGTGCTCTTACTTTATTTTCATTTAATTTGGTTCCAGGGGCGGGTAACAACTTACTTATACCACTTCTAAGATCCACCTCAGCGTATTCACCTATCAAAAAACTCTCTCCTCTTTGAAGTTTTACATTTCCAAATAATTTACAAATCTCTGTATCATTATTATAAATAGCTTTATCACTAAATGCTACTTCATTGTTAGTTTTAATTGAAACATTATTAAATCCTAGAAGTTTTTTAACTGTGGTCTTTTGATTCTTTTCTTGAAGATACCAAACTAACTTGTCAGCTAATACTACAAATTCATTGTTTTTTTGGGCTTCCGCCTTTCCTGTTGCAATAGCAATATTTTTAGATCTCCAATATTCTAATTTTTTATTTGATTTTAAAATATTCTTCTCAGATGTAAGAATTATATTCTTACCATTTATAAAAAAATAATCTTTAAGAATTTTATACTCAGCATAATCTCCACCAGTAATTTTCATTTTTTTGTCTTGGACAACAACATTTTTTTTTGCTCTTACTTCTGTTATATTCATATTAGATGAGTCATTTTCTTTGTAAAATGCTTCTATTTTATCAGATTCTAAAGATAAGGACCCACTCAAAGCTTTAGCATTACCCAATGCAACATATTTACTTTTATTCTTGTGCCATTCAATCCCATCATCTGCGAAAATTTCAATAGGCCCATCACTATTATCAAAATTTGTGAGTTGTTGTGACTCTGAAATCTTCAAGCTAAAGAAGATTAAAATGATCACAAGATAATAAATTTTACTAATTTTTTTCATTGATTAATTTTAACTTCGTTTTTCCTGTAAAAAATATTTGATCCCCATTATTAAGAATTTTAAATCCCTCAGAAACAATAACTGAATTATTTTTTTTTCCATTAACTCTTTTATTTCCTGAAAGGATTTCCCTTTTAAAATCAAAGTACATTTGAGACGTTGTAAAAGTCATTTCATCTCCGTTATTAAATTTCACATTACCTTTAACCTCAAGTTGTTCTACGTTTTTATAAAATACCCCTTTATCACCACTTAAGAAAAACTTCTCTTTTCCAGTGTTTATCTCTCCAGTTGGTTTTTCAAGGTTGAAGATATTTGGCTCTTTCTTTAGTCTCGTCGCCGTGTTAGCCATTACCTTAAAGGGTTGATTCTTTTTATCTATACCAATAAAAGTAGGTTTACGTAAAACTTGCCTGGCTGATTGAAAATCACTTTCATTGTATGAAAAGTCTGAATAGACTTTTTCTTTTTCAATAGAATTGTTATTATAAATAACAAGAATTAAAATCGATACTGAAAAAAGAAGAAGAAAATATTTTAAGCTTTTTATAAAAACGGAATAATTCATAAACTTAACTATTTTTTAACATGTCATGCATATGAATAATACCAATAGGTTTTTTTTGTTTAGTAATAAAAATATTTGTAATTGATTCTTCATTCATAATTTTCAATGCCTTTGATATGAGTGTGTCAGGAGATAAGGTTTTAGGTTTTCTTGTCATTATTTCTTTAACATTTTTATCAAGCAATTTAGGATTCATATTTCTCCTGATGTCTCCGTCAGTAATGATTCCTATCAGTTCATTTTTTTTTGATACAACTCCTACACAACCCTCTCCTTTCGATGTCATTTCTAAGATGGCGTAGCTCATTTTTTTGGTTTCAACAATCAATGGTATATCAAGGTTAATTTTCATTACATCCTTCACTTCAGACAACATTTGACCCAACTTTCCTCCTGGATGTAATTCTCTGAAATCACTTTTCGTAAACTTTTTTTTCTTTAACAAGGTTACTGCAAGAGCATCGCCTAAAGCTAGAGTACATGTTGTAGAACTGGTTGGCGCCAATTCAAGTGGACAAGCCTCAATATTTTTGGGTATTAGAAGATTTAAAGTCGACTCTCTTGAAAGAGTACTGTTAAGTTCACTTGTTATTGAAATTATTGGTATTTTTATTTTCTTGCAGTATAAAATCAAATTAATTAACTCTGAGGTTTCTCCTGAGTTTGAAATTAAAATCACTGCATCTTTCTTTTCTAACATACCTAGATCTCCGTGATTTGCCTCAGATGGATGAATATAAAATGAAGGTGAACCGACTGAAGAGAGCGTTGAAGCAATTTTTGAAGCAATATGGCCACTTTTTCCAATACCCGAGACAACAATTTTTCCTTTATTTTTTAAAAGCAAATTTACAACTTTCACAAAATCCTCAGAAATGTAACTTTTGAGCAAATTAAGAGCTTTAATTTCAATATCAATTACCTGTCTTCCTGTTTTAATTTCCATTTCTTTAATTCTAGTGCGAAAAAATATCAGTATCTGCGAAATCTAATAGATCAAGGTTTATTCTTGTTGGAAGGAAAGTAAATAGTGATTTTGCAATATCTAACCTTTTCTCTCTTTCCAGCATTGTTTCAAGTCTATCTTTTAATTCAAATAAGTGAATTACATCATATGAAGCATATCTTATTTGATTATCAGATAATTTTTCAGATGACCAATCTGATGACTGCTGTGATTTATTTAAATCAACACCCAGAAGTTCTTTACATAATTCTTTTAGCCCGTGTTTGTCTGTGTAAGTTCTTACAAGCTTTGAGGCTAATTTGGTGCAAAATATATTCTCAATATTAGTTTGAAAAGTTTTTTTTAAAATTGCGACGTCGAACCTTGCATAGTGAAATATTTTCTGAATTTTGTGATTATTTAATATTTTTAAAACCTCTGAATGTCCATTGTCAAATTTTGAATCTTTTTTACTAAATTGGACCAAGTGACATTCTTCTTTAGAGAAAGCAAATTGTATAAGACAAAGCCTGTCTCTTATTAAACTTAAACCTGTTGTTTCGGTATCAATTGCTATAATGTTTGGAGTTTTTATTTTTGCTGGAAGGTCGTCCTGGTGCAAGAAAATTTTTGATTCGCCAAATTTAAAAGTTTTCATTTTTTGATATTTTTTAATTATGATATTAATACCAAAGTTATAAGATAAATAGTAAAAAAAAAATGAATGAAAAAATAAGTGGAAAAAAAGTAGTTGTTTTTGGTGGAAAGGGCTTTATTGGTTCTCATCTGGTAAATCTTTTATGTAAGAACTCGTGTCAAGTTGATATAGTCACAAGAAGTGATAGTAAAAAACTAGACTTTTTCTTAGGTTGCGAACCAGGACAAGTAAGTGTAAAAAAAATAGAGAAATTTTCTGAAAGTAAAGTAGACTATTTAGTTCAAAACGCTGATGTAGTTTTTAACTTAATTGGAATTCTCTTTGAAACAAAGAAAAACACTTTTTCTGATGTTCACATAAACATACCCAGAGTGATAGCTGCTTCTGCAAAAAAAAATGGTGTTAGAAATTTCATTCATCTGTCTGCTTTAAATATTGAAAAATCAATTACATCTTTTTATTCGAATTCAAAACTTTCTGGTGAGGAAGCGATAAAAGAAAAATTTCAAGATTGTGTTATTATTAGACCAAGTGTCGTTTTTGGAAAGAGAGACAGTTTCACAAATTTTTTCACAAGCATGTCTAATTTTAGTCCTTTCCTTCCTCTTATTGGTACGCCCGAAATAAAAAAAAAAGGTTTCATTCCTATATTGAATTTTACAAAAAAAGTAAAATTTCAACCTGTTTATGTCGGAGATCTCGTTTCTTTTATGATTAAAACTTGCCTGTTGAAGAAAAAAATTTTTGACCTTTCAGGCCCAACAATTCATTCTTTTGATGAAATTTTTGATATAATTCTCGAAGCAAAAAAAAGAAAAAGACTTTACTTGCCCATCCCTTTTTTTCTAGCAAGGATTTTAGCTTTTTTTATGGAAATAATGCCAAAACCTCCACTCACGCGAGATCAAGTAAGGTTATTAGAGTATGATAATATATCAGCAAAAGGATTCGAAAATTTAAAAAAATTTGTTAAGAATCCCTCTTCATTGAAGACAATAGCTGAAACTTATTTGTAATAATTTAAATTAAGGCTAATAAGATCCATAAACCAAAACTAACTCTGTATATAACAAAAATAAATAATGAAAATCTTTTTACCCACATTACAAAAAAATATATAAAAATTATTGAAAAGAAAAAACTTAGAAAGAAGATTGTCAAAATGTGAAAATTTATCAACACATCAAAAGTGCTATTAAACGGTAAATTTGTAATCATAAAAATCATTGCACCTATTATAACTGGAATACTTAAAAGATTTGAGTATTCTACTGAAAATTGTCTTTGAAATCCAAAGAATCTCATTATTGTTAAAATTGCACCAGATCTACTTACTCCAGGTATAAGCGCTGCACATTGAAAAATACCGATAAAAAATGATGTCAAATAATCTAGCGAATTTTGATTTTTTATTCTCAGACAAAATTTGTCTGCTAAGAATAAAACTATACCAAAAAAAATACTTGATATTGCAATGATATTCAAAATTTGATTTCCATCATAATCCAATATTTTAGAAATTAAGTATCCAGCTATTATAATTGGAATTGTTGAGATGACTAGATTTACTAGAATAAAAGAGTTCTTGTCAATGTCAGGCCTATCAATCATTTTAATCGAAAACAATAAACCAAAAATAACTTTTCGATAGAATGTTATAATAGCAAAAAGTGAACCAAAATGCGCTATGATTGTGGCTTCGTGAATAGTTACTCCCGAATAACTTTCAATAGAATAAATTGAATTAAAAATGATAAGGTGACCTTGAGAACTAATAGGAAGAAATTCTGTGAAACCTTGAATTAGAGAAAATACAACAAGAGCAAGCAAAGCAAATACACCTCATAAATAATAATAATACTATATTATAAGATTAAAATGATTTATTATAAAAATATACATAAATTAGCAAATTCATATTATGAATATTAAAAATTTTGATCTAAACTTACTTTTAGTTTTTAAAACACTTTTTGAAGAACGAAACGTAACTAAAGCTAGTAAAAAAATGGGAATAACTCAACCCGCTATGAGTAACGCATTAAATAGATTAAGGTATCTTGTGAAAGATGATCTTTTTATAAGGGGGCCAAGAGGAATGAGACCAACTCAAAGGGCAAATGACCTTTCTCTTCCAATTCAAAGTGCGTTGAATAACTTAGAGCTTTCTTTATCCTCTATTAACTTTGATCCAAAGACAACGAAAAAACTTTATCGGATTTCTATGTCTGATGATGTTGCCCCAATCATACTTCCAAATTTGGTTAATTTTATCGAAAAAAACTCTCCTTTTTCATCTTTGTGTATTAGATCAGAGCAAGGTAATGAAGCCCTCAAGCTTCTGGATAATAACGAAATTGACTTTGCGGTTGGCCGTTTTGAATCAATAAGTGGTAGGTTCGGTTACTCAGATCTATTTACGGAAAAATATGTTTGCATTTTAAGAAAGTCTCATCCTTTGGCACTGGAGAAAAAATTGTCAATAGATCAATATCTTTCAACAAAGCATCTCAGAGTTGCTCCCATGGACGCTCCCACTCATCCTATAGACAGAGAATTGAGTCTTTTAAATTTTGAAAGAGAGATATCTGTAAGAATAGATCTTATAACCCTTGCGCCTGTTATAATTAAAAGGACAGATTTGATTTTAACTCTTCCATCAAGAACAGCTCAAAGAATGGCCAAAAATTATGATTTTACTATAACAGAACTTCCACTAGATCTTGAAAAAAGAAAGACAAAAATGGTTTGGCACAAAGAACTTACGAATCATCCAACATTCGATTGGATTAAGAATCAGATTCTAACAATATAAAATGAAACTAATTTTTTTTGGGGCAGGTTATTGTTCAAAATTCATTTTAAAAAGTTTAGAAAGGTTTGATGAAATTATTTGCACACATAATTCAGAATTATCATCTCAACCTTTTGATAAAAGGTTAAGAATAAAAAGGATGATTTTTACAGAATTTTTGAAAAACCGAAATTCCCTTTTGTCTGGAGTAACACATTTATTAAATTCTATACCGCCTATTGAGAAAAAAGACTTGGTATTAGATTTACTAAAAAAAACAGAAAATAAATACTTTAACAAATTGAAATGGTTAGGATATTTGTCCTCAACGAGCGTTTATGGAGACCATTCAGGAAAATGGGTGGATGAGTATACAAAACCAAACCCCAAAACTATAAGAGGAAAAATAAGAAAAAAAATAGAAGATTCTTACTATAAATTATTTAAAGAAAATAAAATTCCAATTCATATTTTTAGATTACCAGGAATTTATGGACCGAAGAGATCTGCAGTTGAAAAACTATTAAAAGGTAATAATCTTGTTATTAAAAAACCTAATCAATTTTTCTCTAGAATTTATGTAGAGGATATTTCTTCTGCAATAATTAAAAGTATGAAAAATCCAACACCTGGAGAAATTTTTAATATTACAGATGATAATCCTTGCTCATCAGAGGAGGTAACAATTTACGCTGCAAAATTGTTGAAAATCAAAAATTTAACATTTATAGATATTAATTCACCTAAAATTAACAAAATTACAAAAGATTTTTATAGAGACAATAAAAGAGTATCAAACAAAAAAATAAAAAAAATATTAGGTTGGACACCTAAATTTGAAAGCTATAAATTAGGTTTAAAAGAAATTTTAGATAACATAAATGGCAAAGATTCTGCAAATAATTCCCTCTCTTGACCAAATAAATGGTGGAGTTGAAAGAGGAACACTTGACATTGCTAAGGAATTAATAAAAGCGGGATTTCAATCCTCTTTACTTTCTTCAGGTGGAGAGATGGCGGAAAAATACAAATATAGAGGAGTAGAGCATTACGAACTTAATGTAAAAAAAAAAGGAGTATTAAGTTACTTCATATTAAAAACAAAGATAAAAGATATATTAAGTGAAATTAAACCTGATATTGTTCACATAAGAAGCCGTTGGCCTGCGTTTTGTTTCAACAAGATAATTAAGCAATTGAGGATTCCTCTTGTTACAACTTATCATGGAACATATTCAGGGACTAATTTCTTTCCAAAAAAAAAATATAATAGCGTTATGACAGAAGGAGATAAAGTAATAACTATATCAAAATTTATCGATGATCATGTTAGATTCTTTTTTCCATCGACAAAATCAAAACTTGTTCAAATCAATAGGGGCATTGATACAAACTACTTTGACTTGAATTCTGTGACTGAGCAAAGAAAAGAGAATTTATTATCAAAACTAACTTTATCTGAAAATGTTCACGTAATTTTACTACCTGCTAGAATTACTTCTTGGAAAGGTCACTTGGTTGCCCTAGAAGCTGCTAAACTTATTAAACAGAGACAACCAGAGTTGAACTTTGTAATCTTATTTGTCGGAAGTGAAGATGGCAAAAATAAATTTTCAAAAATTTTGATAAAAAAAATAAAAAAAAATGACCTCCAAAACAAAATTATTTTTTGTGGAAATCTTAATGACATGCCTGCGGTTTATTCCATTGCTGATATAGTTTTGTCTACGTCTGTAGAACCGGAGGCATTTGGGAGGATTAGTGCAGAAGCATCTTCTATGACAAAACCAATTATTTCTTCAAATCATGGAGGGTCAAGAGAGATTATTGAAAATAGCATGACTGGTTGGTTGGTCGAACCGTCAAATCCAGTAAAGCTTGCTGAGAAAATCTTGGAAGTTCTTCATCTTCCTCAAGAACAAAAAGATGCGATCGGACTTTCAGCGAGAAGAAGAGTTAAAGAAAAATTTAGTTTAAATGATATGTTAAAAAAAACTTTAACAGTATATGAAGATTTGCTCTCAACAAAAAAAAATTTTAATAATTAAGTTTGGTGGGTTAGGCGACATCATCCTCTCCTTAAACGCAATCTATTCAATATTTAAACATCACAATAAGTGTAAGATGATTCTCTTAACTGAAGAACCTTACGATAAACTTCTATGTAA
The DNA here is from genome assembly GCA_902536655.1 of uncultured Alphaproteobacteria bacterium. Lineage (GTDB taxonomy): Bacteria > Pseudomonadota > Alphaproteobacteria > Methylaequorales > Methylaequoraceae > Methylaequor. The sequence continues at coordinate 15,761 of CACAYF010000010.1, forward strand.
TTCAAATTTGTTTAAAAAAATTTTTACAATTAAGAGAAGTCTTTTCTATTTCTTAGATCTCTTAAAAATAAAAAAAGAAATTGATCCAAGAGAATTTGATTTTGTATATGACCTTCAGACTTCCAAGAGATCATCTTCATATTTAAAAATTTTTTCAAAAACAAATGCAATTACAAACGGTATTGGAAAATATGCAAAAATTCCTCACTTAAACAAAGACAGAGATAAAATGCACACATTAATCAGACAAAAGAGTCAGATTAAAATGAGTAAAGTGAATTATTTATCAAAATTCGATATAAAATGGTTATTCAAATCAAAATTCAAAATTCCAAAAACTAAATATGTAATTATTGTTCCCGGCGGCTCAAAAAAAAGGTTAAACAAAAGAATACCTGCAGAAATTTTCTTAAAAATAACTGATTTCCTGTTAAAATCAGGTTTTCAAGTTTTGGTTATAGGGTCTGAAGATGATTTGAAAGTTTGCAATTTTATTGAGTCTTTTTACCCAGATGTAATAAATTGTTGTAATAAAACCGATTTTTTTGATATTGGGAAATTGTCATTAAAATCCTCATTATCTATTGGAAATGATACAGGTCCAATGCACTTAATATCAAAGGGAGGTAAAAAAACTATCGTGTTGTTTACAAAATTTTCAAATCCACAACTTTGTAAACCAGTTGGAAAAAATGTATCAACCTTTATTTATTCAAATGATGATGATAAGTTTTATAAAAAAATTATTTTTAAAATAAAGAAAAATTTAATTCTGTGATTGAAGAGTTACGTAAAACAACATTAAATTAGATTTATGCCAAGAATTTTATTTCCTGACGGAAGAACTCAGAGTTTTGAAAAAGAAACTAATGGATTTATTATAGCAGAGAGTGTCTCGAAATCATTGTTGAAAAAAGCTGTAGCAATTTCTGTAAATGGAAAACAAAAAGATTTATGTGATTCTATAACCGAGGACTCTGAAATAAAAATAATTACAAATGATTCTGATGAAGGTCTTGAGATTATGAGGCATACTTTAACAGCACAAGTTCTAGCTAGAGCGATCAAAATTCTCTATCCAGAGTCAAAATTAGCAATTGGACCGACAATTGAAAACGGATTTTATTACGATATTTTATTTGAAAAGCCAATATCAACTGACGATTTTCCTCTAATTGAAAAAGAAATGAAAAATATCATAAAACAAGGGAGTCAGATTGAAAAATCATACAAAAACAAAAAGCAAGCAAAAGATCTCTTTTTATCAAATAAAGAAATTTACAAAGTAAAGATTATTGACGAATCTGATCAAAAAGATAATTTCCAAATTTATAAACAGAAAAATTCCAATTTCTTTGATTTATGCAGAGGACCACATCTCCCAAGTTTAAAATTAGTTGGACCGTTTAAACTTACAAAACTTTCAGGGGCTTATTGGAAAGGAGACTCTAAAAACGAAATGCTTCAGAGAATTTATGGTACTGCTTGGACAAATGAAAAAGATCTTAATAATTATTTGAATCAAATAGAAGAAGCTGAAAAAAGAGATCACAGAAAGCTTGGCAAAGAATTGGGCTTATTTCATTTCCAAGAACAGGCGGCAGGATCAGTTTTTTGGCACCCTAAAGGTTGGGCAATTTATCAAAATATAATGGTTTATATTAGAAAGAAACTAGAAAAAGCAGGATATAAAGAAGTGAATACCCCCCAACTTGTTGACAGTTCTTTATGGAAAGATTCAGGACATTGGGATAAATTTAGAGATCAAATGTTTACTTCTGAATCTGAGGATAAGACTTTAGCAATCAAACCAATGAACTGTCCTTGCCATGTTCAAATATTCAGACAAGGTGTTAAGAGTTATAAACAGTTACCTTTAAGAATGTCTGAATTTGGTAGTTGCCATAGAAATGAACCTTCAGGCGCTTTACACGGTTTGATGAGATTAAGGTCATTTGTTCAAGACGATGCACATATTTTCTGTACTGAAGAGCAAATAATTTCAGAGACATCAGACTTTTGTAAGCTACTAATGGAAGTGTATGAAGATTTCGGCTTTGAAGATGTAGTAATAAAGTTTTCTGATCGTCCATTGAAGAGAGCAGGCAGTGACAAAGTTTGGGATAGGGCAGAAAAATCTCTTATGAATGCAGTGGAGAAGGCTGGGTACAGTTATGAAATTAATCCAGGCGAAGGGGCTTTTTATGGTCCAAAACTTGAATTTGTTTTGAGAGATGCAATAGGAAGAGATTGGCAGTGTGGAACCCTTCAAGTTGATTTTGTATTACCAGAAAGACTGGACGCTTCTTTCATAGGTGAAGATGGAAAAAAATTTAGGCCAGTAATGTTACATAGAGCAATACTTGGTTCATTTGAGAGGTTTATTGGGATATTGATTGAACATTATGCAGGGAGACTTCCTGCATGGTTAAGTCCAATTCAAGTTGCAATAGCAACAATTAATTCAAAATGTGAAAATTATGCACAAGAGTTAGCAAATGAATTAAGAAAACTAGACATAAAATTTATCACAGACATAAGGAACGAAAAGTTGAATTACAAAATAAGAGAGCTCTCAAATCAAAAAATAAACTTTATTGGTATTATTGGAGACATGGAAGTTAAGAATAATCAAGTTGTTCTTAGAACTTTAGGAACAAGAAATCAGGAGGTGCTAAGTTTTGAGGACTTTATAAAAAAAATAAAAATTTCTTGCAGAATTAACTAAAGTGTGAATATTTGAAGGAATAGTGTAAATTGCAGAATGAAAGGAATTTTTTTAAAATATGCAATTAGTTAAATATGAATAAAGGTCGATTTCACTCACCAAAGCTGCAAGGTCCAGCTATCAACGATAGAATCAAATCTAAATCTGTAAGAGTTATCTCAGAAAAAGGCGAAATGTTAGGTGTTTTCAACACCCAGGAAGCTGTGAGGCTTGCATTTGAACAAGGCCTGGATCTTGTTGAAGTTTCACCAAATGCATCACCCCCTGTTTGTAAAATCATAGATTATGGAAAATATAAGTATCAAGTACAAAAAAAGCAGGCTGAAGCAAAAAAAAAACAAAAAACCTTTGAAGTGAAAGAGGTCAAACTTAGACCTGGAATTGAAGACCATGACTATGTTGTAAAACTAAAGTCTATTCAACGTTTTTTAAATGGAGGAGATAAAGTCAAGATTACATTAAGATTTAAAGGAAGAGAAATGGCATATCATCAAAGAGGCATGGATGTTCTTAAAAAATTAGAAAGTCAGATTGAACCTATGGCAAAAATTGAGCAGGTTCCAACACTAGAGGGCAAACATATGATTATGGTCGTAGCGCCTAGATAGCTTTAAAAAAACGACCTTGCTTTGACAAAAAAAAACGCTATAAATAATTTTATTATGCCAAAGATAAAAACAAAAAGTGGTACAAAAAAAAGATTCAAAGTAACAGCAACTGGTAAAGTGTTGATGTTTGCAAGCGGAAAAAGACATAATCTAACAAAAAGAACAAAAACTATGAAAAGGTCTTCAAAAGGTCCAACTGTGATGTCAAAACAAGATACAAAAATTGTTAAAAAATATATTAATACAAAATTGAGGTAATCTAAATGTCAAGAGTAAAAGCAGGAAGTGTAACAAGATCTAGACACAAAAAAATTTTAAAAAGAGCAAAAGGTTATTTCGGAAGAAGAAAAAACACTTTTAAAGTTGCTAACCAGGCTGTTGAAAAAGCTGGGCAGTACGCTTATAGAGATAGAAAAGTAAAAAAAAGAGAGTTTAGAAGGCTGTGGATTCAAAGAATAAACGCAGGTTGCAGATTAAATGGAATAAAATACTCAACCTTTATGAATGGTTTGAAAAAAGTTAATATGAATTTTAATAGAAAAGTCCTAGCTGATATTGCTGCACTCGAACCAGAATCATTTAAAGAAATAGTAGCAAAAGTAAAAGCTGCCTAAAGCAACTCTAGAATGAATTACGATGAAATAATTCAATCAGCCTTGAAAGAGGTTGAAGAATCCAGTACTAGCGAAAAGCTTGAACAAATAAGAGTAAAATATTTTGGTAAAAATGGAACTTTTACTAATGCACTAAAATCATTATCAACCCTGTCTATTGAAGATAAAAAAACTGTAGGAGAGAAGCTAAATGGTTTTAAAAATCTTTTTTTTACCAGCCTTTCTAGAAAGAAAAGCCAGATTGAAAATATTGAAATTAATAAAAAATTAGAGAATGATTTCATAGATTTATCATTACCAGCTCGTGAGTTCAATTTTATAGAAGCAAAAGTTCATCCAATCAGTCACACAACAAATGAAATCGTAAATATTTTGGGTGACATGGGGTTAACTTATGAAGAGGGGCCAGATATTGAAGATGATTTTCACAATTTTTCTGCACTGAATATTCCAGAAAATCACCCTGCACGACAAATGCATGATACATTCTACATTAAAAGTAAAACTAATGAAAAACTCGTCTTAAGAACTCATACATCGCCAGTGCAAATTCGCTCTTTAAAAAAAAATGAACTTCCATTGAAAATTTTTGCACCCGGAAGAACTTATCGATGTGACTCAGATATGACACATACACCTATGTTTCATCAAGTCGAAGGTTTGGTGGTAGACAGAGATATAACATTTGCAAATTTAAAATGGTTTGTAGAAACTTTTTGTAAAACTTTTTTTCAAAAAAATGACCTTAAACTAAGATTTAGACCTTCATATTTTCCATTTACTGAGCCATCGGCAGAGGTTGATATTAATTTTAAGAAAGAGTCTGGAAAAATCATTATCGGGGAAGGTGACAAGTGGATGGAAATTTTAGGTTGTGGTCTTGTTCATCCTGAGGTTTTTAGAATGTCAGGAATTAAACAAGATGTCACTGGTTTTGCATTTGGGATGGGGATAGAAAGGCTTGCTATGCTAAAATATGGAATGCCTGATCTAAGAGATTTTTTTGATAGTGACTTGAAGTGGTTAGAACATTATGGATTTAGTTTTTTTGAGAAAACCGACTTGAGTTGGAGGTAAGGTGAGATTCACGTTAGCATGGTTAAAAGAATACCTTGAGTTTGATTCATCGATAGATTCATTATGCCTAAAATTGACCTCTATAGGTCTTGAGGTAGAAGAAGTAAAAAATCCAAAAAATGATCTTGATAAATTTATAGTTTCAGAGGTCGTTGATATCAATTCCCATCCGAATGCAGACAAATTGAAAATTTGTGACGTAAATAATGGAACGGAAATTTTAAAAATTGTTTGCGGTGCTTCAAATGTAAAAAAGAATATGAAAACAGTTCTTGCAAGTGTTGGATGTATAGTTAAACCTAATAAAGGGGATCAATTTAAAATCAAAAAAAGTAAGATTAGAGGTGTTGAGTCTCAAGGAATGTTGTGTTCTGAGGAAGAACTAAATTTATCAGAGGAATCAGAGGGTATTATTGAATTAAACGAAAATGCCAAAGTTGGGGATGACTTCAATAAATATATAGATGATGAAACTATAGAAATTGAAATTGCTATAACACCTAATAGAGTTGATTGTGCAAGTGTTTTTGGTATTGCAAGAGATCTGAGTGCCTCTGGGTTTGGGAAATTAAAACAAAAAAAAATAAAAAAAATTGAAAGTGATTTCGAAAGCTCGATAAAAATTAATAATACACTAAAATCTGATTCATGTCCCCAGTTTTCAGTTCGACAAATTATCAACGTAAAAAATTGTCAGTCTCCAGAAAAGATTATCAAGCGATTTGGAGGGTCGGGATTAAAAGTTATATCCGCATTGGTGGATGTAACCAATTATTTGACGGTTGATTATTGCAGACCATTACACGTATTTGACTTAGATAAAATTGAAGGAAATATTACTATAAGAAATTCAAAAAGAGGTGAAAAATTTATTGGATTAGACGAAAAAGAATACACTTTGGATAAAGATATGATAGTAATCTGCGATGAAAAAAAAATAATAAGTTTAGCTGGTGTTATGGGTGGATTGAATTCGTCTTGTGATGAAAATACTAAAAATATACTAATTGAGTCAGCATATTTTATACCAGAAAATATTGCATCAACAGGTCGTAAATTAAATATCATAAGCGATGCAAGATATAGATTTGAAAGAGGTATAGACCCAGAATCTACATTTGATGGAATTGAACTTTCTACGGAGATGATACTGAAACTTTGTGGGGGAAAAGTTGGTTCAATCATTTCTGATTCCAACCTAACTAAGTTTTTTACTAAAATAAGCGTCGAGAAAAAGTTTTTCGAAAAGATATTAGGTCACAAAATAGAAGAAAATTCAATTTGTGAAAAATTAGTTAAATTAGGTTGTCAAATAACAGACTTAAAAGATAAATTTTTAATAATCCCGCCATCTTGGAGGCAAGATTTAAAAATTAAAGAGGACTTGGTTGAGGAGGTTGGTAGACTTTTAGGTTACGAAAAGATACCAAACAAAGCTTTTGATTTAAAAAAAAATAATGAAGCGAGTGTTACTTCTCAAACACAAAAAATAAAAAGACAAATTAAAGAACTTCTTGTGAGTCGAAATATTATGGAAATTATTTCTTGGTCTTTTTCAAATAAAAAATGGGAGGAAAATATAACGGGAGATACAGATAATATTGAAATTCAAAATCCGATCAGTGAAGAACTGTCATGTTTACGACAAACTCTATTAGGCGGACTATTAAATATTATAAACAAAAATAACAATAAAGATCGCCAGAATATATCTATATTTGAAATAGGTCCAGTTTTTACTGGTATTAATCCAGGCGAGCAAAGAGAACATCTAACAATTATCAGGTCGGGCAAAGCAATAGAGAAAAATTGGACATCTGGTAACAGAAATTATGATGTTTTCGATATAAAATCTGATTTAGTGAGTTTACTTAGATTATTGAAAATTCCCTTAGATAAGATCAAAATTAAAAGCGAAAATAGTAATTTTTTTCATCCAGGAAAAAGTTGTTCTGTATTTTTTTCTGAATCAAAAATTGCCAGTTTTGGTGAGGTTCATCCTAATGTGTCAAAAAGTTTTAAGATTAAAAATACGGTTATTGTTCTTGAGGTTTATATTCCAGAAATTTTAGAAAATATAAAAAAAAGAATTCAAACAAAAAACAATTTTTTTGAATCTAATTTTCAACTCTCAGTCAGAGACTTTTCTTTTGAAGTAGAGAAAAAGTTTAATTCAATTGATCTTGTTAATTACATTAAAAACATTGATAAAGAAATCATCTCCGATGTAAAAGTTTTTGATAATTATGAAAGTGAAAACATAAGAGCAATTGCTTTAGAAGTCATTATTCAATCGGACTCAAAAACTCTAAGTGAAAATGAAATTAACGAGTTATCTTCTAAAATAATTTCTCAAGCCAAGACAAAATTTAATGCAAAGTTAAGATAATGTTAATTGAAAGAATCAGAAATTTTTCAATAATTGCACACATAGATCACGGAAAATCCACGCTTGCTGATAGAATAATTCAAAGATGTGGAGGGTTGCCTGAGAGAGAAATGAAAGAACAAGTTTTGGACTCTATGGAAATAGAGCGAGAGAGAGGAATTACCATAAAAGCACAAACCGTTTATTTAAACTATAAAGCAAAAAATAATGATATTTATAATTTTAACTTAATGGATACACCTGGTCATGTTGATTTTTCGTATGAAGTAAGTAGATCGCTTGCATCTTGTGAAGGTTCGCTTTTAGTTGTTGATTCTTCTCAAGGTGTTGAAGCTCAGACTTTAGCAAATGTTTACCAGGCTATTGAAAATAATCATGAAATAATTCCTGTTTTGAATAAAATAGATCTACCTTCTTCTGAACCAGAGAGAATAAAAAAACAAATAGAGGACGTAATAGGTTTAGATGCATCAAACGCTATTCTTGTTTCTGCAAAAACCGGAAAAGGTATAGATGGACTCCTGGAAGCAATAGTTGAGAGGCTGCCTAGTCCAAAAACAGTGAAAGAATCAACGCTTTTAGCAATGTTGATTGACAGTTGGTATGATCCTTATCTAGGAGTAATTATTCTAGTAAGGATTCATGCTGGACAACTAAAAAAGGGCATGAAACTTAAAATGATGGGTACCAACGCTTCGTATATTGTGGAGAAATGTGGATTTTTTACTCCAAAAATAAAATACACAGAAGTTTTAGAGGAAGGAGAAATAGGATTTATTACAGCAGGCATTAAACATGTAAGCGATTGTAAAGTTGGAGACACAATTACAGACTCATTAAAACCAACGAACCAACCTCTTTCAGGATTTAAACCTAGTAGACCAGTCGTCTTTTGTGGTCTGTATCCTGTTGATGCTGACGACTACGATCTATTAAGAGATAGTCTTTTAAAACTTGGTTTGAATGATGCAAGTTTTTCATTTGAACCAGAAACATCTGCTGCACTTGGTCTTGGTTTTAGATGCGGATTCTTGGGTTTGTTGCACTTAGAAATAATTCAGGAGAGACTGAGTAGAGAGTTTGACTTGAACTTAATTACAACGTCTCCGTCAGTGGTATATAAGATCGAACTAACGGACGGAAAAACCTTTGATATTCATAATCCTTCCGAACTACCTGACATAATGAAAATAAAAAAAATATCTGAACCGATTATTAAAGCAACGATTTTACTTCCAGATGAATATCTTGGATCAGTGATACAACTTTGTACAGAAAGAAGGGGGATACAGAAAAACTTAAGTTACGTTGGAAAAAGAGCAATGATAGAGTACCTATTACCCCTTTCGGAAGTAGTATTTGATTTTTATGACAGACTTAAATCCATTACCAGTGGGTACGCAAGTTTTGATTATGAGTTTAAAGAATATACTGAGAGTGACTTAGTTAGAGTTCAAATTCTCGTAAATTCTGAATCAGTTGATGCTCTTTCTTTTATTTGTCACAGATCAAAGTCTGTTTCTAGAGGAAAAGTGTATTGTGAAAAATTATGTAAACTAATTCCTAGACAACAATTCAAAATACCCCTTCAAGCTGCAATAGGCGGTAAAATAATAGCTAGAGAAACAATTAATAGTTACAGAAAAGACGTTACAGCAAAGTTGTATGGGGGCGATGTAACAAGAAAAAATAAATTATTGGATAAGCAAAAAAAAGGAAAAAAAAGAATGAGGCAATTTGGTAAAGTAGAAATTCCTCAATCAGCTTTTATAAATGTTCTCAAAACTTCAGATAATTAATGGGAGAGGTGGCCGAGTGGCTGAAGGCGCACGCTTGGAAAGCGTGTAAACAGGAAACTGTTTCGAGGGTTCGAATCCCTCTCTCTCCGCCATATACTATAACTCCTTTATTTCTTTGCTTCCACGGGCTTTGTCTATATTTAGATCTCATGATAGGCTTCGGACAAGTTCCGACAGAGGGTAATATTATTAATAAATAGATTAATAATACTATTAGTAATAAATTAATTTACTTAAAAAAGTAAAACTAGTTAAATACTCTTATTAATTTGGTATTTAAAAATAGAGTTAATGGAACATTTGTTAGAAAATTTATTTAGTGAAACTACTGCAAACCTAAGAGGCCTTATATTTGGATTTGTGCATGTAAGTATTATGTTGGTTGGATATTATTCAGCTTTTAGTATAAATAGGTTTCTAAAAATTATTTCTAACGGTTATGTTGCTGGCATATTTGGAGCTGCATTATCTCATATAATTGCTGATGTAATTGCTAGCTATCTCGATCCGCATATCAGAAGCATGATTTTAGGAATTGTAATTGGCGGTTTAATCCCTCTTGCCTTTATTCCACTTCTTGAGAGATTTGTAACAAAAAGTAAAAATCATATTGTAATTGGAGACCATGAGGATATTAAAAAAGATTTAGATTCGCATTAGATGATGAATGCTAAATTATGAATTATTTATAGCTAAAATTTTTAAAAATATATGGAAAGAACTAAATCATTCAAATATAGACAACTAACAAGTTGTAAATGCTTTAAAATGAGAAAAGCTTCACGATTAACTACTCAGTTTTACGATAAAAAATTAAAATCGGTAGGCATTAGAATAACTCAATTCACTATACTATCATTTATAGCAACAACTGAAAATAAGACTTTGATTTCACTTTCAGAGGAACTATCCATGGATAGAACAACTCTAACAAGAGGTTTAAATATTCTGCTTAAAGATGGACTTATTAAACAAATAAAATCAAAGGACTCAAGAAAAAAAGTAATGAAATTAACTGAAAAAGGGTATAAAATTTTAGATGAAGCTATTCCACTTTGGCTTGAAGCAGAAGACCAAATTTTAAATCAAAGCAAAAAATTTGGATTCTCAGTTATTTAAGTTCCACAGAAAGTATTTGTAATTACCTCATCTGGTTTTGGTGGCAGGCCGTAGGAGTTTTTTGATTTTTTTTCTTTGAATGGTTCTCGAACCAATTCTAAAAGTTCCCTCATCTTTGAAAAATTATTTTCTTGCATAGCTTGATGTATTACGGACTCTACCAAGTGATTTCTTGGAATATAAATTGGGTTTATTTTTAACATTTTTTTTGAAATAATTAACCTTGATGAATTTTCAGTCTCAAGCCTTTTATTCCATTTTTCAAACCAATTTTTTGTTTCTTTTGATGCTTTCAATTCTTTTTCAAAAAAACTGTTTATTTTGGAGGAAGTAATTTTTGAAAGATTTCTAAAAGATAACGTAAAATCCATATTATTTTTTTGCATTATTTTAAAAAAATCGTTTATCAAAATATGATCATCTTTTATTTTTTTTTTAAATCCTAATTTTTTTCTCATTTCATCTAACCAACATTCCTCAAAATATTTTGGATAGATTTCTAAACAATTAATGGCTTTTTTTTTGGCAGTTTCAAAATTATTGTCTAAGAGAGGTATAAGGCATTCTGCAAACTTAGATAGGTTCCACAACATTATTTTACCTTGATTAATATAAGAATACCTTCCACTTTGATCAATATAACTAAAGACTCTAGTAGGATGGTATTCATCCATAAACGCGCATGGGCCAAAGTCTATGGTCTCTCCGCTTATAGAAGTATTATCTGTATTCATTACTCCATGAATAAAGCCCACACTCATCCATTTTGCTACTAATTCGGCTTGTAACTTAATTACACTTTTTAAAAGATATTCGTAAGGTTTATTTTTGTTTTTTCTTGCAAAATGTCTTGTAATTGAATAATCAGCTAATTTTTTCAGAGAAGAAAAATCCTCTTTAAAAAAGAAAAATTCAAATGTTCCAATTCTTATGTGACTTGAAGCAACTCTGGTTAAAATTCCTCCTTTCAAAGGCTCCTCTCTCAGAACAGTTTCTCCAGTACTTACCATTGCTAATGAACGTGTACTCTTTATTCCAAGATAATGCAATGATTCACTAAGGATATACTCTCTTATAACAGGCCCGAGTGGAGATCTTCCATCTCCTTGTCTAGAGAAAGCAGTTCTCCCTGATCCTTTTAGTTGTATATCAAATCTTTCTCCATTTTTTGCAATCTGTTCGCCAATTAAAATCGCTCTTCCATCACCTAGTTGTGGCACAAAATTTCCAAACTGATGCCCAGCATAGACCATCGCGATTGGTTTGGCTCCTGCGGGTAAATTATTTCCTGAGAAAATTAGTTTGCCTTGATCTTGGTCGGCAACAGAATTGTTAACGTTCAGAAATTTTGAAAGTTCAAAATTGAATTCTATTAATTTTGGATTTGATACTGGTTTTGGTTTGATTTCTTGATAAAAAGTTTTTGGTAATTTATGGTATGTATTGTTAAAATTAAAAAACGTCTTTTTCAACTTAAACCTCCAAGAAAGCCTAAAATAAGTCCAATCAAAAACCCAAATACTCCTCCCCATACAACCAGCCATCCAAGATGTTTGTGAATAATATCTTTTATTATAAACTTTACTTGTTCTGGGCTTAATTCATTCAACCTTGAGTCAATTATTAACTCAACTTCACTTTTAAAATCTTCAGAAAGTGAACTATTAGCAAAATTTTTATTTTTTAATTCATCTATTGTTTCTTTAATTTTAGTTTTTAATGGTTCCTTTAAAGGTTCCAAAGCTTTTTCACCCCCAACCATTTGTAGCATAGATCCTAATGATGATTCTTTTATTGCTTCAATAAGCTTAATATAGATCTCGTCATAGTTAATTTTATTTAAAATTTCATCGACAGGAAAACTTTTTGTTGATGAAAAATTCTCTAAAGCTTTGGAAGAAAAAAACTCATGCATAATTAAATTTTTAATTCCTTCCTTGAACTCTTTAAATCTCAGTGGAATAACACCGGAACCAATAAGAAGTGGAACTTTCTCAAAAAGCATATGAACGGCAAGCCAGTTAGTCAATCCACCTGATAATCCAAATAAACCCGCCATAAAAATTTCTGCAGAATAGAATGGAGAAACTGTTCCATATATAGTTATTAAAAGTGTGGTGATATTTGTTATAAGTCCTTTATTCATTTTTAAAAACAATTGTGTTCTAACAAAATTTAAAATTTGTTGAATTTATTTTCAACTAGGTCATGCTCCGTAAGGTATAGATGAGTGATGAAGGTTGATTCTTAACTCATTATTATTTATCTTTATAAATCCAAAAGTATATTCAACTTTAAGTATTTCATTTTCCTGATTTTTAAAAAAATAATTCCCCATGGAAAGTAAGTAATTATTGTACTCTGTTATCTTATAGTTCTTAAATTCTATCGATTTCCAATTTTTAATTGCAAACCCACTGTCCTCTTTGCACGTATTATTTTGGCCTAAAAAATATGACAAAAACTCTTCTTTTGATGATCTAAATTGATCTACCTTCGCCAAAGTAGGTTTGAACAAAACATCACAATAATCAAAAGCATAAATTTTTTGCATCAATTCTGATGTTAATTTATCAACATTGTTTTTTTTTTTATATTCATGTCCAATTTCAATCACAATGTTTGCCCATCTTCTTTGCATTTGAGAAACCAAATTTACCATTTCCTTTTTAATCATTCGAATTCGCAAATTTAATTAACATTCTAGACCTCACTTTTTTAATAAATTTAATTAAAATTTTAAATCATTAATTAGATTTTAATTGTTTCTAATGATACGATTATAAAATGAAATTTCACTTCTTTTTAATAATTTTTTTTATATTAGTTAACAAAATAAATGCAATGGATTTACTTCAAAACATAGAATCAGAAAATTCTTTAAAAAAATGGAAATTTGTTTCAGATAAAGTAATGGGTGGAATATCTGAAGGTAAATTTGAAATATTAAAAGATAAAAAAAATAATTTTTTAAGACTAAGTGGTATTGTCAGTACTGAAAATAATGGCGGCTTTATTCAAATAAGGACTAACTTTGATGTAAATGAAGAAAATTTTAATGGAATTAGAATAAAGGCAAGAGGTTTGCCAAGTGAATATTTTATTCACATTAGGACATCTTTTCTTTTATTGCCATGGCAATATTATTCAGGAAAATTTGTCGTTTCAGAAGTTTGGGAAGATCATGAAATTTTATTTGAGGATTTTGAAAAATCTAATTTTTATCAACCATCGCTCTTTAGCTCTTCAGATATAAAAAGTATTGGATTTGTTGCTTTTGGAAAGAATTTTGAACCACAGTTGGATATTTTAAAAGCAGAACTATTCTAAGTTGTGAAAAAATCAAATAGACCAGAAACAAAAGTTAAGAATAAAGAACCTAATATTTCAGACCCAGATTGGATAGTTTGGGCTGCATGGGCTGATAGAATTACATTTGAAGAAATATTTGAAAAAACCGGAAAATCTGAGTCTGATGTTATTAAAATAATGCGAAGAACTTTAAAAACAAAAAGCTTTAAATTATGGAGAGAAAGAGTTCACTCTAAATCAATCAAGAATAGAAAGAGGTTTGAAGTCTCTAGAAAAAAATTAAAAATGCGTAAATCTGATTTTTTTAAAGATTAAGTGCAGTTTGTGCGTTTTGTTTTGCCTCAGCATTTTCTTTTCCTGTTAAATGAAATAGTCCAGTGAGTTTTGTCATCATTGATGCTTCAAAATCATCGATGACGCCGTCTGATAAAATTATTTTCCAGAGTAACTCAAAAATGAAGAGTATTTCGTCTTTATTAAAATTGTCTCTGATTTCTTTAGTTAATGAATAAATTTCAATGTTTTTTTCAGAGCTTTCGTTAGCTGTTTCAAAACATTTTTCAACCTCAGAAGAATCAAGATGTAACTTGTTCTTTAAAATTTTTTTTATTTGCTCTTTTTCTGTATCAGTGAAATTATCATCACTTCTAGCACATTCAACTAAAAGTGTTGATATTAAAACAGCTTTGTCAATAGGTGAGAGTTCTTGGGTTTTAAGATTTTCGTTCTTTAGTTTTTCAAATATAGCAAACATAAATAAAAAATAGGTTTTAAAACTTCATTGACAAGGCAAAATATCCATATAGCATTATACATTTGCAAATATTGTGATTCAAGAGTATAAATATGAATAAAAACTATCTCCAAGCCCTTGCTTTAAGCCTTACTTCAACCTTCGCATTAGCTCAAGACAAAACTTATGTTGCTCCCGACGTCAACATAATATCGGTATCACCAGTCCAAGGATCAGGTCTAAATATCGACAGGGTTCCAGGTAAAATTCAAACAATTAATAGAGACCAACTTGGCAAAAAAAAAAATTTATCAATTACAGAAACATTAAACAGAGAAACAACAGGTATATCTTTGTTTAATTTAAACAGCTCCCCTATGCAGAATGACATTAATTTTAGAGGTTACGTTGGTGGCCCTCTTTTAGGCACAGCCCAATCCATAGCTGTTTATCAGAATGGTATGAGAATAAATGAATCTTTTGGAGAAGTTGTTCAATGGGACTTAGTTCCCGATTTTGCTACACACAGCATGCAAATTTTTACGGGTGGTGACCCAATCTTTGGTCAAAATGCACTTGGAGGAGCGATCACAATGGAAATGAAGAATGGTTTTAATTTTCAAGGTGCTAACATCACCACTTCTGGAGGTAATCATGGAAGAACAAATGAGATTCTTGAATATGGACAAGAATTTGGAGATTTTGGTATATATTTGGGAGCAAATTTCAATTACGACAACGGGTATAGAGAACATTCTGAATCATATTTAAATACTGTTTTTGGGGATGTAAGGTATAGGCCAAATGATGATACAGAGCTCTTTGTAAATTTTGGTCAAGCTTACACAGATTTAAGAGGTAACGGTGCCGTGCCTTTAACATTAATGGATTTAGAGGGAAGAGACGCTATCTATACTTATCCTGACAACACACATAATAAAAATTATTATGCTAACTTTGGTGGTAATCATTTTGTTAATGATAAGTTGTCGCTTCAGGGCAATATCTTCTACCGTCATATGGAAAGAAGAAATTATAATGGTGATGAGTTTGAAGCAGGTGATTGCGGAAAAGGATACAATTTTACAAAAGGAACAGCTGATGGAATTCTTTGTTCAGAGTTAGAGGTAACTGGTGGCTCTGACGAACAATATCTAGACGTATCTGGAGCTGCAATCAGTTATACCGCACTTGGTTTGGAGCTTGAGGATGACGAGAACGAAGTTGAAAGTATTGGTGCAATTAATAGATCTAACACGAAACAAAATCAAATGGGGTTAAACTTCCAGTCAACACTTGATCATGGTTTGTATAATAAAAATAACACACTCATTACAGGCCTTGCTTATGAATTCTCGCATAATAGTTTTGCGTCTTCGACAGAACTTGGTATAATCCAGTCTGACAGAGGTGTTCAAGGTACTGGGGTTCTTCTCAGTCAAGATTCCGAGGGTGAAAACATTTTTATAACAAATCTCGAAGCAACAACACATAACTTAGCTCTATATGGAAGTAACACTATTGATTTAGATGATGTTACTTCTTTAAATTTGTCTGGAAGATGGAATTGGGCTTCTCTAAAAATGGAAGACCAATACTCCTCGGCACTTGAAGGACATCATTTTTTCAATGAATTTAACCCTGGGGTTGGAATAACAAGAAAGTTAGGCGATACGTTCGCGTTTGGTAATACAACAGTATATGCGACATACAAAGAATCGAGTCGCAACCCTTCTGTTGCGGAGCTTGGTTGTGCTGACCCCGCTCAACCGTGCAGACTTCCAAACTCATTCCAAGCTGACCCTCCTTTAGATGAAGTGAAAAATAGAAGCTTTGAATTTGGGGCAAGGGGCGTCAAAGACGGTCTTAATTTATTTGGTTTAGATCACAGTGTTAATTGGAATGCAACAGCTTTTGCTGGACGAAACTTTAATGACATCATTTTTATTGGTGGAAACAGAGTTGGGACAGGTTATTTTAGAAACGTTGGTAATACTCAAAGAATGGGTACTGAATTAGCTATAAATGGTAAACTGGGAAAAAACATTACTTGGTACGGTAACTACTCATATGTTAGGGCTTCATTTGAAACTCATCAAAAGATTGCAAGTGCTGGACACTCAGAAAATCCTCATCCGTGTGAAGGCCCAGAAGAATATGGTGCTGGTGGTGATGCCGCAGCTACAGCTGATCAAGCGTCTTGTGAAGCCAAAGAATCATATCAAATTCAAGTGGGGCCCGGTGACGCTATTCCTGGTATATCTCCCCATATTGGTAGGATTGGCATTGGTTTTATCCCTTTTGATGGTTTAGGATTATTTGTAGACACAGAATATAATTCAAGGCAGTTCTACAGAGGTGACGAAAATAATGCGGAAGGAAAACAAGTTCCTGGCTATTTTCTTCTAAACGCTTCCTTGGAATACACAGTTCCAAGAGCTAATGCTGATACAGCTGGATTCAGCACTTCCATATTTCTTGAAGGAAGAAATCTTCTAGATACAAATTTTGAGAGTGGTGGAATTTTAGCTGAAAATGAGGTGGACGGAACAGGAGGTAGTGGAACTTTTGTTACACCAGGTCAACCACTTACAGTCTTTGGTGGCATGAAATTCACATGGTAAAATAAAATAAGTTGTTTTAAGTCTAATTTTGACTATTTGAATATTATGAATAAAAATTATTTTCTTTATATTTTTGCGCTAATGCCTTTTTTAGTTGTCAACAGTGTAGCAAAAGCTAATGATAATTTTGACCTTGACGACATTAAGCTATACGACATTGTTAAAGTTGAACAATGTCTCGATCAAGCTTACGACACAGTTCCAGGTCATGCTAGAAAATTAGAATTTAAAATCGAAGGAGATGATCCTATCTATGAGTTTGATATTGAATCATCTAAAGATGGTTCGACGTATAACGTTGAATGTAATGCAGAAGAGGGCTTCATCATAGAAGTTGAAAGGGAAGTTGACGAGAACAATCCTATTTTTAAGAGTGGAGCTAAAGTTACAATACAACAAGCTAAAGATTATGCATTGAAAATCCATCCTGGAATAGTAGTAGCTGAAGAAAGAGAAATTGGTATGGATGGGACTCTAACCTACGAATTTGACATTCAAACTAACACAGGTTATGAAATAAAAGTTGATGTTGATGCAGTTACTGGAAAAATCGAAGAAGCTAATTTCGAACTTTATGAAATTGGAATCGAAAAAGAATAAACTAGTTCAGACAGGTAACTAATCATTTCAATTTCTGTTACAACAAAAATTATTTCAAATCTCGAAAAGGTTTTCCTGATTCAAGTTAATAACTGATACCAGTCACACCTTTACTTCTTTAGTAGCAAAAAATAAAAAAAACTTTTCACCTTTATCAATTACAATTATCTTTCTAACGGTATCAAATCAAATAGATGTTGATTCATCAAAAGATGAACAACGATACAAGCAGCATATCCAAGTAAGATAGCCCATGCCCATTTTAAATGTGCAAAGAAGGTGTACACTCCTCTGGCTTGACCCATTAAAGCAACTCCTGCTGCAGAACCAATCGACAATAACGACCCACCAGTCCCTGCAGTCAAGGTAATTAACAACCATTGCCCCATATCCATTTCAGGATGAGCAGTTAATACAGCATACACAATAGGAATATTATCAATTATAGCTGAAAGAATACCTACCAAAATATTAGCATTAGTGGGACCGAGCGTTTCATACATGGGTCCAGAGATTAATTGTAAATAACCAAGAGATGCGAGCCCCCCAACTGCTACTAATATTCCATAGAAGAATAATAGGGTATCCCACTCAGCTCTTCCTGTTATAACAAAAATATCAAATTTGTTTTTGTCAGGACTTTTTATTTTAAGAAAATAACCATATGTTCCTAACATTCCTAATCCAAACATCATGCCAAGGATTGGCGGCATATGAAGAACATTGTGCCCGGTTACAGTTAGCGTAATTGTTAAAATTCCTAAGAAAGCAATAACATGGCCTCCTGGAAGTATTTGTACTTTTTTTCCATCACCCTTTGGAACTTCATCAGGTATTGCAAAATACATTATAGCAGCTGGAACAACGTAATTAACAACTGATGGAACAAAAATATTAAAGAAATCAAAGAATGAAACAAATCCACGTTGCCATACCATCAAGGTTGTAATATCACCAAAGGGTGAAAATGCTCCACCTGCATTTGCAGCAACAACAATGTTTATAAGCCCAGGAACTATAAAGGCTTTATTACCTCTTCCAGCCACCATTACAACTGTTCCTAGAATTAGCGCAGTAGTTAAATTATCAGCAATAGGAGATAGAAAAAAAGCAATAACTCCTGAAATTAAAAAGATCTTTTTATAGCTAAAATTATTATTTGATAACCATGAACATAGTGCATCAAACATTCTTCTTTCAGTTAAGGAGTTTACATAAGCCATTGCAACGAAAAGGAAAAAGAATAGTTCTGCAAATTCTAGAACCACATGTCTAAATTGCGTTTCAGCCCATTTTGGGGAGATAGACGGATCTTGCGAAGCTACGTATGCAATTACAACCCAAATGATAGTGGCAGCTAAAATTACTGGTTTGGATTTTCTGAAGTAAGTAAATTCTTCCGCCATTACAAATCCATAAGCAATGATAAAAATTAGTATGCAAAAAATACCAACCGGACTAAAAATCATGTTTAGTGAGGTTGGTCCGTCAGATGCACTTGCTGCAAAACAAAGCTCAGGAAGAAAATTAAATGAAAGAAATGTTAATAAAAAAATGCTAAGTTTAAATAAAATGTTCATGTATCCCCTTTTTCATTACTTAAAAACAACAAATATATATTCCATAGAAAATAATGACAAGTAAAAGAAAACAATTAGCAAAAACTCCAATTTCTATTTTTTTTTCTGATGATCAGGTTCCCAAAAAATTTAAAGACACAAGTTTTGAAGAATTTCATTCTTATTCAGTTTTAAAGACTGAAGAAGCGATATTAATCAATTTGAAAAAAATATCAAATCTTAATACACTTCAAAAAAATCATAGATTATTGTTAGTTGGGTTGGCGATTAGAAAATCTTTAAAATCTGGAAACTTTTTTATTGAGTATTTTGGTTGTAAGAAAACAGATATAAAAATTTTTTTTATCGGATGGCACCTAGCTGAATATTCTTTCGATAAATTTAAGTCTAAAAAGAAAACTAAAAAAAATAATGCAAAGATTCATTTTGAATCATCGTCAGAAATCAAATCAATTAGTGAATCATATTTTTATGTAAGAGATTTAATAAATACACCAGCAAATATATTAGGTCCTAAGGAAATTTATAATTCAGCTAAAAAGTATCTGAAAAAATTTGATATGGTTAATTTGAAATCGGGAAAGAGTTTAGAAAATAATTTCCCTCTGATTTCGGCCGTTGGTATTGGTGCAAGCGCAAATAGACAACCAATTTTTTGCGAATTTAAGTCCAAAACAAAATATAAGAAAAAAATTGTTCTTATTGGAAAAGGAGTCTCCTTTGATACGGGTGGTTTAAATATCAAAACAGGGACTGGTATGTCTTTGATGAAAAAGGATATGGGAGGTGCAGCTAATTGTATTGGTCTTGCAAAGCTGTTCAGTGATGTTGGAATTCAAGTAGATTTACATTTATTGTTATGTTTAGTTGAAAACTCAATATCAAAAAAATCGATGAGACCGTCAGATATTGTTAAGAGTAGAGAAGGAAGTTTTGTCGAAATTGGTGATACGGATGCGGAAGGTAGACTAATACTTGCTGATGCCATTACTTATGCATCTGAAAGTAAGCCTGATTTAATAGTTGATATGGCAACATTAACTGGTGCATCAAGAGTTGCTATGGGAATAGAAGTACCGAGCTTTTTTTGTAATGATGATGATCTAGCTATGAAGTTAATTGATTCATCGAAGAGAACTGGAGATCCTCTTTGGCAACTTCCTTTATGGGATAATTATTCTAATCAATTAAATTCTGAACATGCAGATTTTAAGAACATTGGAAATAGTGTGTTTGGAGGGGCTATCACAGCAGCTTTATTTTTACAAAAATTTGTTAAGAACACTCCTTGGATTCATATTGATCTTATGGCTTGGACAAGAGCCAATAAATATAGTTCATATGAGGGTGGTGAAGCTATGGGTATAAGAGCACTTTTAGATTTTTTTAAAAGTTTTTAAAAATATGCAGAATTTAGTAGACGCTTAGTATATTGATTTTTAGGTCTAGAAAAAATTTTCTTTTTCTCTTCAAATTCTACAATATTTCCAGATTTCATTACCATGATTTTATCAGACAATGCTTTAATAATTTTTAAGTCGTGACTAATGAATATGTAGGTTAGATTTTTCTTTTCCTGAAGATTCAAAAGTAAATCTACAATTTGCGATTGAACAGTCATATCTAGAGCACTGGTAGGTTCGTCAAGAATTATTAATTCTGGATTGAGAATAAGAGCCCTTGCAATCGCAATTCTTTGCCTCTGTCCTCCAGAAAACTCATGTGGGTATCTTGAAAGCATTGAATAATCAAGTCCAACATCAATAATTATTTGTTTAGTTAAATCTATGATTTCTTTTTTTGATTTTTCTTTATAATGAACTTCCAAACCCTCGCTAATTATATCTTGAATTGTTAATCTTGGACTTAAAGACGCGAATGGATCCTGAAAAATTATTTGAATGTTTTTTCGAAAAGGTCTAAATTTTTCTTCATTTAAATCTGAAATATTTTTATTTTTAAAGAAAACACTTCCTTCTGAAGATACTAGTTTTATTAGAGCTTGTGCAATAGAGCTTTTTCCTGATCCACTTTCACCAACAATTCCTAAAGTTTCTCCTTTTATGATTTGAAAACTTAAATTTTTCACAGCTTGAAAATAATCATCTTTTTTTTTGAAAAGAAAACTATTTTTATTTTTGTAGAAAACACTGAGATTTTTCACAGACAAAATAACTTCACTCTTTTTGTTTTGAAATTTTTTCTCTCTTGGTTTTGAGTTAATAAGTTTTTTTGTATAACTATGATTAGGTTGATTAAACACTTTGTTAGTGTTGTTCTGTTCAACAATTTCTCCTTGTTTCATAACGCAAACCCTGTCAGAGATGTCTTTAACAATTCCTAAGTCGTGAGTGATTAGCAAAAGTGACATGTTATATCTCTTTCTTAATTTATCTAATAGATCCAAAATTTGTTTTTGTATCGTAACGTCAAGAGCAGTTGTTGGTTCATCAGCAATTAATAAGTCAGGGTTATTAGCTATTGCCATTGCAATCATAACTCTTTGTCTTTGTCCTCCAGACAATTGATGTGGATAATGAGAAAGTCTTTGTTCTGGCTTTTCAATACCAACTTCTTTTAACAAATTGATGCATTTTGATTTATTCGACTTCTCACTTATTTCAAAACATTCAGTAATTTGCTTTTGAATGTTATGTAGTGGATTAAGTGATGTCATTGGTTCTTGAAAAATCATAGAAATTTTTTTTCCTCTAATTTTTATAAGTTTAGATTCATCTAATTTAAGCAGATCTTCGTTTTCATAGATTACATTTCCTGAAATTTTAAGATTTGAATTTGACCTTATTAATCTCATTATGGTTAAAGCTGTAACTGATTTACCAGAACCACTTTCACCAACAATTGCAAGACACTCTCCCTTTTTAATTTTAAAACTACTTTTTTTAACAGCATTTACAACTTGACTATTGAATTCAAAAGTTAAGTTTAGATTATTTACCTCAAGTAAAGATTTCATTTAAATTACCTTCCTAGGGTCAAAAGCATCTCTGACAGCTTCCCCAATAAAAACTAGTAAACTTAATTGAAGTGACAGAGTTATAAATGCAGAAAGACCAAGCCATGGAGCTTGCAAATTAGCTTTTCCTTGAGAAACCATTTCTCCCAATGACGGTGATCCAGGTGGCAAACCAAAACCCAAGAAATCTAGCGAGGTTAGTGTGGCAATAGAACCTGAAAGAATAAAAGGCATCAAAGTTAGCGTTGCAACCATTGCATTTGGAAGAACATGTTTAAACATAAGCTTCATATTTTTTACGCCTAGTGCTTTTGCTGCTTTGACGTACTCAAAGTTTCTTGCTCTTAAAAATTCTGCTCTAACAACTCCTTCAAGTGACATCCAACTAAACAAAAGCATAATAAATAATAGAATCCAGAAACTAGGCTCGATAAAACTTGAAATTATTATGAGCAAATATAAAACTGGTAATCCAGACCAAATCTCGATAAATCTTTGTCCAAATAAATCAATTCTTCCACCATAAAAACCCTGTACCCCGCCAGCGAGTATTCCAATTATGCTTGACAGGATAGTAAGTGTCAAACCAAAGAAAACTGAAATTCTAAAACCATAAATGAGTCTTGCTAAAACGTCTCTTCCCTGATCATCAGTTCCAAGTAAATTTTCTAAGGTTGGTGGAGAGGGTGATGGAACCCTCAAATCATAGTTGATTGTATCGTATGAGTATTCAATGGGAGGCATAATGAAAAATCCTTTTTTATTTATTAAATCTCTTACATATGGATCTTTATAATCAGCCTCTGTTTCAAATTCACCTCCATAAAAGGTTTCAGAAATGTTTTCAAAAACAGGAAAATGAATTTTCTGTTCAAAAAAAACGAAGATGGGTTTATCATTTGCAATAAATTCAGCAAAAATAGAGATAAAAAATAATACGCAAAAAATTAAAGTTGAATAATAACCTCTTTTATTACTTCTAAAGTTTTTGAGTCTTCTTATTGTTAAAGGTGAGAAGGTCATTACTCACTTCTCCTTTCGAAGTCAATTCTTGGGTCAATGAGAACATATGTTAAATCGCTAATTAGTCTCAGAAGTAAACCAATTAAAGTAAAAATATATAAGCTTCCAAATACAACAGGATAATCTCGACCCAATGCAGCTTCAAAACCTAAAAGACCCAGTCCATCCAAGGAAAAAATTACTTCGATCAATAAAGACGATGTGAATAAAATATTTATAAAAGCAGCAGGAAACCCAGAAATGACAATTAGCATTGCATTTCTAAAAATATGTCCATAAAGAACTTTCTTTTCACCAACACCTTTTGCTCTAGCTGTTAGAACGTACTGCTTGTTGATTTCATCCAAAAAAGAGTTCTTTGTTAACATTGTAAGACTTGCAAAGCCTCCAATAACCATTGCTAATACAGGAAGTGTAAGGTGCCAGAAATAGTCAACAATTTTTTCAATAACTGAAAGTTCTTCCCAATTATCTGAGACCAATCCTCTTAATGGAAAAATATCTAAATAACTTCCACCAGCGAAGATTACAATTAGGAAAATGGCAAATAGAAAACCAGGTATTGCATAACCAATTATAATTAAAGAGGAAGAATAAACATCAAATTTTGAGCCGTCTTTTACGGCTTTCTTGATTCCAAGTGGTATAGAAATCAAATATACAAATAAAGTGGTCCACAAGCCTAATGAAATTGAGACTGGCAACTTCTCTAAAATCAACGATATAACAGATTTATCTTTATAAAAACTTTCTCCAAAATCAAAAACCAAATAATTTTTCAGCATTTCTAAAAATCTTTGAAGAGGTGGCTTGTCAAAGCCGTATTGTTTTTCAAGTTCTTTAATTAAGTCGGGATCAATTCCTTGTGAACCTCTATATTTATTCTCGGTAGAACTAAAATTGTTTCTTGTTTGACTGCTTGATAATTGTTCACCGCCAGATGAGGTAAATCTCTCTGTAACTGAAACCTCGGTACCTTTAATTTGGGCAATAGCTTTCTCTACTGGACCACCTGGAGCAGCTTGAATAATAATAAAATTTACTGCTAATATCCCAAACAATGTTGGAATAATTAGAAAAAGTCTTTTAATAATATAATTTAACATCAGCTAGCTCTTCTTCTGATTCTCCATAAGATGAATAATAAAAAAATAAAAAGAAAAAAATAAATTAAATTATTCGTGTCTTTATTCTCTTTGTTTCTTGAGAGACTTTTGTTAGGCAAATTTTGAGCTTTTTTAGGATCAAACCACCAGAAATCAAAACCTAAGTCATATTTTGGAGAAATAGATGGTCTGGATATTTTATTCCAATATGCCACTCTGTAATGACCAATGTGGAATTGGGGAATTAGGTAGTAATTGAACAATAATATTCTGTCGAGAACCTTGGTATAAGTAACCAACTCTTTCCTCGATTTTGCACTTATCAGTTTATCAATAATTTCATCGAGTACAGGATTTTTTACTCCCATGTAATTTGGACTCCCTTGTTGGTTAGCTGTAGAAGACCCCCAATAATTTTTTTGTTCGTTTCCTGGAGATATTATAGATCCATAATTTACAACGATCATATCATAATCAAAATCTTCGAGTCTTCTTATGTACTGAGAATCGTCTTGAACAGTCCTTATTGAAACCTCAATACCTAATTTTTTTAAATTTCTTTTCATCGGAAGAACAATTCTTTCAAATAGGGGTGATCTTAAAAGAATTTCAAATTTGAAAATCTCACCAGTTTCTTCCTTAGTAAGTAAATCGTCTTTTATAACCCATCCCTCTTGTTTTAATAATCTTCGTGCCATCCTTAAATTGTTTCTCAACCCATTTTCTTCGTCGGTACTGGGCGGCGAAAATACAGTAGTAAAAATTTCGTCAGGAATCTTTCCTCTGTAGTTTTCTAGAATAACTAATTCTTCTTTACTAGGTAAACTCTGTGAAGAGAGATCAGAGTTGTCAAAGAAACTTTTAGTTCTAGTATAGGCATTGTAAAATAAATTTCTATTAGACCACTCGAAGTCAAATGCATAACCAAGGGCTTTTCTAACATTCCTATTTTGGAATATTGATTTTCGCATGTTGAACGCAAAACCCTGCATACCACTAGGTCTAAAATATTTTATTTCTTCAACTTTGACCCTTCCTTCCTTTACTGCTTCAAATTTGTAGGCTGTTGCCCAATTTTTTGAAGAATTCTCTTGTTTAAAATCATATGCTCCAGATTTGAACGCTTCTAAAGCCACGGTTTCGTCTCTATAAAAGTCAGTGTGAATCGTATCGAAATTGAATCGTCCTATGTTAACATTAATATTTTTTCCCCAGTAATTTGGATTCTTTTGCAACGTTAAACTTCTACCAGGCTTTAGATCTGAGACTAAATATGGGCCACTACCGAGGGGTGGGTTAAGAGTAGTTTTATCAAAATCTTTTCCCTCCCAGTATTTTTTTGAGAAAATTGGAAGTTGATAACCAATAATTAAAGGTAACTCTGGGTTAGGATCGCCTTTAAAGGAAAATTTTACTTCGTCTTCAGAAACTTTTTCAACCTTATTTACTTGACCATAATAAGTCTTATAAATTGGATGACCTTTGGAAATTAGCGTGTTAAATGAAAATATTACATCTTCAGGTTTAATTTTTTCATCATTTGAAAATCTAGCTATTTTTCTGATTTTAAAAATTATCCAGGATCTGTTATCTGGGATTTTAACACTTTCAGCAATTAGGCCATATTGGCTGAAAGGCTCATCAAATGAAGACTTCATAAGTGTTTCAAATAGATACGTTGTTTGCCAAGCTGCAACACCTTTTAATATATATGGGTTCAGGTTGTCAAATGTCCCTATAGAGGCGAGTTTTATAGTGCCACCTTGAAAGGCATTGTCGCTTGCATAATCAAATTTTTTAAAATCTTTGGGATATTTTAGATCTCCATGCATGGCTATCCCATGTTTATATTCTAAACTAAAAGAATGGTTAAAACAAAATGCCAAAATAATAAATAAAAACTTACTAACTTTTCTCAAGGTTTGCCTTTTTTATTGGTTAAGATATTTCAAAGTTCTTTTATGGTGATTCTTTTCAATTGATGCAATAACTTTTCCATCTGATTCATGATTTAATTCGTCGCCATTCCAGTCAGTAATTATTCCACCATGTTCATTGATAAGTGCTACCTGTGCTAAAAAATCCCATGGTTTCATTTGAGCTTCGATCACCTGATCAATTTTACCAGATAATAAAAGTCCGTATGAATAACAATCGCTCCCGAAAACAGGAAATCCAATTTTACCATAAATGTTTTTGATTCTTTTTTGTTGCTTATCATTAAACATTAAAAGTGAGGTTGATGATACAATAAGATTTTCATATTTTTTCTTTTTGCGAAAAGGATCACATTTTTTATTGTTTAGTTTTACACCAATTTTTTTCCCTCCACTCCATCTTTGATCTAAAATAGGAATATCTATTACTCCTAAAATCGGAATGTTTTTTTTTAAACATGAAATCAAGGTGCCAAATAGCGGTTTGCCAGCAATAAAATTATGAGTGCCGTCTAATGGATCAATCACCCAAGTAAAGTCACCTTTTTTGTCATCAAATCCAAACTCTTCTCCTAAAACATTATGTGAAGAGTAGGCTTTATTTAATTTTTCTCTAAAAACTAATTCAATTTCTTTATCAATATTAGTTACAAAAGATCCGTCCCTTTTTTTTTCAATATCATGCTTCATTAAAAATTTTTTTTTTAAAATTTTATTGCTTATATCCGCAAATGAATTTGCAAATCTAGACAAGTCTCTGTTTTCTTTATTCATCAATTTAAAGATTTTAAATATGAAATTAAGTTTATTCTATCCTCTATTTTTTTAATTCCACTGTAGATCATTTTAGTACCCTCAATATATTTTTTTGGATCCTCTAAAAAATAAAAAATTTCTTCAACAGTCCATAACTTTTTAAAATTAGTTAAAGCCTCTGAATATGAGAAATCAGAAATAATAGCAGCTTTTCTGTCTACAATTCCCCATAGTGGCGGACCAATTTTGATCTTTAATTCTTTACTAAAATCATGACAAGCCGAACATTGTCTGGAAATTTTAATGCCTTTTTCAATATTTGCTGTTTGTAATAATAAATCTAAATCAACTTTTTCTTTTATTTCCTCTGTTTCAATCTCATTTTTTTGTTCTGTGCTTTTAATAATAATGTATCCCTTATCTTTTTGATCTTTTTCCTTAAAAAATATTTCATCAAAAATTTGAAAAGTTTGAAATAAAATAAATATTGATATTAAAGGCAAAAAATATTTGTTCATTTTTACTATGCAGTTATAAATTATTATATAAATTAACAAATATTGTGACCATCAAAAATAAAAAAACCTTAAATCCAATTATCATCATCCCAGCAAGAATAGATTCTTCTAGACTAAAAAAAAAGCTATTAAGGAATATTAGTGGATTACCAATGATTGTTAGAGTAGCACAAAATGCAGAGAATTTTAAAATGGGAAGGGTCATAGTTGGAACTGATAGTCGCGAAATTTACAATGAATGTGATAAAAATAATTTAGAAGCAATGATGACTAAATCTTCCCACAAGAGTGGTACTGACAGAGTTTACGAAGTTTACGAAACTCTGAATGAAGATTTTGATTTGATTATAAATCTTCAAGGTGATTTACCAATTTTTAAAAAAGACTTATTAGAAAAAACAACTAAGCTTTTTTTAGATGACTCCGTTGACATAGGTTCGGCAGTTTGCGATTTGGAAGATTCAGAAATCAATGACAACAATGTTGTTAAAGCGAGAGTTGTTCTTGATGACTACGACGAGGGTTTTGCGTTAGATTTTATGAGAACAGTAGATTGTACAAAAAATATTTATCATCACATAGGTCTTTATATTTATAAGCCCAATGTTTTAAAAGAGTTTGTATCTCTTTTACAATCTAAACGAGAAAAAGAGAGGAATTTAGAGCAAATGCGTGCAATGGATAATAATTACAAAATAAAACTCGTTAAAGTTGAACATAACCCTCCGAGTGTTGACACAATAGAAGATTTGAAAAAAATAAGATTGCATTTTAAAAAAAATAATTTTTAATCAGCCTTAATCATGAAAAAAAAAATAGTTTCATTTCAGGGCATAGACGGAGCTTATTCAGATTTAGTTTGTCGAAAATTTTATCAGACTTATAAAACTTTACCATGTGAAACTTTCCAGAAAACTCTAGATGCAGTTTCTAAAGGAGTTGCGAATCTTGCTTTAATACCAGTTGAAAACAATATTGCAGGAAGAGTAGCTGATATGCATTTGTTGTTAGAGAAAATTGAACTGAAAGTTGTTGCTGAACATTATCACAAGGTTGAACATCATCTTATGTCAAAAAAAGATGTTCCATTAAAAAATATTAACAAAGTATATAGTCATACTCATGCTTTATCCCAGTGTAGAGCTAATATTGAGAAATTGAAACTGGAACCTGTAAATTATATTGATACGGCAGGGGCAGCAAAATTTGTAAGAGATAGTCAGGATTCAGATATTTCTGCAATTGCATCTATGTTAGCATCTGAGATTTATGAACTTAGAATACTAAAAAAAAATCTGCAGGACAGAAAAGATAACATAACTAGATTCTTAGTTTTTTCAAAAAGTAGTCCAAAAATTAATATGGATCGAAAGGTTATAACATCTATTGTTTTTAATACAAAAAATATTCCAGCATCTTTATATAAAGCTTTGGGAGGTTTTGCAGAAAACAACATAAATCTCACAAGATTAGAGAGTTTTTTTGTAAATAAAGATTTCAAACAGTTTTCCTTTATAATTGATGTTGAATCGCATCCTGACAACGGAAGCTTTAAGAAAGCATTGAAAGTTCTTAAAAGTTTTTCATCTAAATTTAGAATACTTGGTTTTTATGAAGCCTCAAAATTTAGAAAATAATATTATTTAAAAGTAAAAAGTTTAATGATAAGTTTAAATGGGAGTTGAATTTAGGCAATAGGTTCGCCAATCCGGTCAGAACTGAAAAGAAGCAGCCGTAACGTTTTCTATTGGGTTAAATTTCAGCTCCTTTTTTTGATTTTTTTATGAAGAACTCTAACCATTATATAGTATTAGCAAGAAAATATAGACCACAAAAGTTATCAGAAATAATCGGTCAAGAAGAAACCTGTAAAATAATTGAGGGTTCAGTCAAATTAGACAGAATTGCTCATGCCTACTTATTTTCGGGTACAAGAGGGGTAGGAAAAACCACACTTGCAAGGATACTAGCAAAAATTGTAAATTGCCTGAACCTCAGTAAAGAAATGGTTGAACCATGTGGTAATTGTAAAAATTGTGAATCTATTGATCTCGGGAATAATATTGATGTAGTGGAGATTGACGCAGCAAGTAAAACTGGTGTTGCTGATGTAAGAGAAATAATAGATAACGTCAATTACAAACCAGTTTCTGCAAAAAAAAAAATTTTTATAATAGATGAAGTTCATATGTTGTCAAAAGCTGCATTTAACGCATTACTTAAAACTCTAGAAGAACCTCCAATAGATGTAATATTTATATTTGCGACAACGGAAACAGAGAAAATCCCATTAACAATTCTTTCACGGTGCCAACGTTTTCAGTTAAAAAGAGTCGATACGGAGTTAATTGGTCTTTTTTTAAAAGAAATTTCAAAAAAAGAGGGTTTCGAGATTGAATCAGAAGGGTGCAATTTAATAGCCCAATCTGCTGAGGGTTCTGTAAGAGATTCTTTGTCAATTCTTGATAATGTTCTTACAAGAGGAAATCCTGTTAAAATTCAGAATATCAAAAACGTTATAGGTTTATCTGACAACAATTTGGTTTTAAAACTAATTAAGGCTCTATTTGAAGGAGATCCCAAAATCGCGTTAGATATATTTGAAGATTTATATAGTAAAGGAGCCTCTGTAAAAATCTTAAGTCAAACTTTGATGAATTTAACCTACCATTCAATGAGAATTAAAAGTGAAGTTGATATTGAAAGTTTATACCTTGATAAGAAAATTTTAGAGACTGTTGAATTTATTGCTAAAAACTTTGAAATGGACTTTTTAATTAGATTTTGGGAACTCATGCAAAAGTATATTAATGAAATTAATAACTGTTTTGACGAAAAACAATTTTTTGAGATGACTATAATGAGATTATGCTTTATTTCTCTAACCCCCACACCTTTTGAATTGCTGAGAGAAAATGGATCATTAAAAATTGAAGATAAAATTGAAATTAAGGCTAAAGAAAATGTTGAATCAAATGTGTTAGATAATCAAATTTCAAAACCGAATAATTTAGATATTAGAGAGACCCATAGAAATCTAGCGCTTGAGCCAAAAATACAAAAAATTCATAAGCCAGAAAATAAATTAGATGAAAAAATAGATAATTTGGCAAGATTTAAAAAGATTGTAGACAAAATTGAAGCTGAATCGGAAATGCAAATAGCTCATCACCTCAGAACCTCTTTTAAACTAGTCACTATTAAAGATAATAGCAATATCAGGGAAATTGAGCTGGAAAATATATCTGAAAATAAAGATTCAAAAAAGATTTTATGGAAAGCATCAAAACTTATTAGTCAGATTCAAAAAGAAAGATGGATAATAACTTTATCTAGTAGAAAAGGTTTTCTGTCTTTAAAAGAGTATGAAAGAAAAATTGAAAAAAAAAAGATTATAGAAATAAGTAACGATATTTTTGTAAAAAAAATTCTTGAAATCATTCCATCTTCTGAAGTAACTTCAATACAAGAACTGAAAAATGATAAACTAAATAAAAGGGAAGAAAATGAATAATATGTCACAAATAATGAAACAAGCAAAAGCAATGCAGGAAAAAATGGCAGAAATGCAAAAAAAAATAGAAGAAACTGAAATTGAAGGAAGTTCAGGTGGTGGAGCAGTTAAAATTGTAATGAATGGAAAACACGAAGTTAAGAATCTTTTTATAGATCCCTCAATTGTTAATTCAGACGAAAAGGAAGTTCTAGAGGATCTTATTATAGCAGCTTTAAACGATGTAAATAAGAAAATTGCTGAAAATACAAATGATCAGTTAGGTTCGATTTCTGGTGGTATGGGCTTACCTCCTGGTTTCAAGTTACCTTTTTAGATGTATGTCATCTCTTGGAGAATTAATTAATATTTTTTCAAAGTTACCTAGTTTAGGTCCAAGATCTGCAAGACGTATAGTACTTCATTTGCTAAAAAATAAAGAAAAAATTATTCCATCTTTAGTTTCAACCATTGAAAATGTGAAATCAGAACTTTCTTACTGTAATTTATGTGGAAATGTTGATGTAATTAATCCTTGTTATATATGCGCTAATGTAAAAAGACAAAACGGAAAACTATGTATTGTTGAGGATATAGGAGATTTATGGGCAATAGAAAAAAGTAAAGCGTTCAACGGAATTTACCATGTTTTGGGTGGTGTCTTGTCGGCAATGGACGGAGTTGGACCTGATCAACTTAATGTTGTTTCATTATTAAAAAGGTTAGAATCTGGTTCTTTCAAGGAAGTAATAATAGCTACTAATGCTACTACAGAGGGTCAAATTACTGGACAATATATTGCTGATGAGTGTTCAAAATTTCAAGTTTTAATTACAAGATTAGCTCAAGGAATTCCTATTGGAGGAGAACTTGATCTTTTAGATTATAATACAATGTCAACAGCATTTACTTCTCGATCTGAAATAAAAAAAATTATATAGAATCGTCTAATTTCAATAACTTTTCTCGTTTATTTAAAATTTTCTTTGAGGTTATCAAAATATCATTAAGGTCAATTTGAGCATTAGAAAAGTGACTATCCATCTTTTTAATACGATTCTCAAGCCTAATTAATTCTTTATTTAATTCCTTTAAGTGCTGAAAAATAAAAGTTGAATTATTCTGGATTTTTTTGTCTCTTATGAGACTCTCAATAGAATTTAGAATTATCCATAATGTTGTGGGTGAAACTAAAAAAACTTTTGTCATGTAAAATGTTTCGCTTAGTTCTGGAAATAATCTAAATATTTCTAAGTAGACTTGTTCACTAGGGATGAAAATTAATGCAATATCTGAAGTTTCTCCTGAAATAAGATATTTTTCTTGAACCGTTGAAATATGATTTTTGATATCAGATTTAAATTTCTTAAGAAGCTTGATTTTTTCATCTTTTGAAACCGATTTTTGGAATTTTTCAAAACTTTCTTTTGGAAATTTAGCATCAATACAAGTTTTATTAAGAGAACCTGGTGACATAATCATACAATCAACCCTTGAGCTATTTGATAATGTTTTTTGAAACTCATAATGGTCTTTAGGTAGGTGATCCTTGATCAAATTTTCGAGTAACATTTCTCCGAACCTTCCCCTTTGAGTTGTATTCGACAAAAAGTTTTTTAAATCAACAACGTTTTCTGTCAGGCTAGAAATATTTTGTTGAGCCCTGTCAATCAAAGACATTTTTTCTCTAATTTGACTTAAGTTATTATGATTTTCAAACGAAGATTTATCGAACTTTGAATCAATTTTGTCGAAATTTCTTATAATTAAATCTGAAATAGATTGCTCAATTATAGATTGTTTTTCCAATAGAATTTTAATTCGCTCTTTTGTATTGTTGTTTGATATAAAAAATTGTAAAAATAAAACAATCAATAAGAAAAGAATAATAATATAAAAAACCTGGCTAGTAATTATCATAATTAAATTTAATGAGTGTTTTGGATATATTAATAATACCTGATAAAAGATTAAAGTACAAATCAACAAATGTTGATGCTTTTGATGAAGATCTTGAAAGTGTTGTAAAAAATATGTTTGATACTTTGGCTGCTTCAGGAAATGGTATTGGCTTAGCAGCACCTCAAGTTGGTATTAGCAAAAGAATTGTTGTAATTGACCTCAAAGAGGATGGAATATCAAACCCAATGACTTTGGTAAACCCAAAAATTTTAAGTTCGTCACCCGAGAGTTTAATTAATGAGGAGGGATGTCTATCCATTCCTGGATACTATGCGGATGTTAAAAGACCATCTGAAATAGAAGTTGAATGGTATGACTTAAAAGGAAAAAAAAAAAAGAAGAAATGTTCTGGCTTGCTATCAGTTTGTATTCAACATGAAATAGATCATTTAGATGGAATCTTATTTATAGATTATTTATCAAAATTGAAAAAAAATAGAGCTCTAGAAAAGGTTAAGAAAATTCAAAAAAAAAATAATGAAGAGTCTAAATAAACTTTGCATTGGATTTTATGGTACATCAGAATTTTCATTAAGCTTCTTAAAAGAATTATTTTCTCAGGATATTAAAATTTCATATATTGTTACTAAGCCTCCAATTGCCTCTGGAAGGGGGAAAAAAGTAAATATTTCTCCTGTTCATGAATGGGGTTTAAAAAATAAAATTGATGTTTTAACTCCTGCAGATATGAAAGATAGAGAGCTCTTAGAATATGTAAAAAAAAGAAAAATTGATTTTAATATTATAGTTGCATACGGAAATATTTTAACAAAAGAAATTATAAATATTCCAGATTATCTTAGTATTAACGTTCATGCTTCGTTATTACCTAGATGGCGAGGCGCAGCACCAATTCAAAGAGCTATTCTTTCAGATGATAGAGAAACTGGCGTATGTATAATGAGACTAGATGAAAAACTCGATTCTGGTCCAATAATAACTTCGCAAAAGATTGTTATTGAAAATGACGATAATTGCGAAAATGTATATAAGAAGATTGTTTTCTTTGGAAAAAGAATACTGAAAGATGCGATTTTCAAAATTATTAATAATGAAGTTAAATATGTGTATCAGGATGAGAGATTTGCAACGTATGCTAAAAAAATAAAAAAAAATGAAGCACAGATTAATTGGGAGAAAAATGCTCGCGAAATTAATCAAAAAATTAAGGCCTTTAGTCCTAAACCTGGAGCATGGACAATCATACGAAATTCAGACACAAGGATTAAAATCCTAAAAGCCGACATAATTCAAGAAAAAGATTACAAAAAAAAGGATAAACTTAAGATTGGCGGTGTGGACGAAGATCTTGAAGTTAGATGTGGTAAAGACTTCTTGAAAATAAGAATTCTTCAAAGGAATGGAAAAAAACCAATTTCTGCAGTTGACTTTTTAAACGGAAATAAAATTTCAATTTCAGAATTTTGTTGATGGAAAGAATCAAACTTACAATTGAATATGATGGTAGTGAATACGTAGGTTGGCAAAAACAACAAAATGGTAGATCAATTCAAGAAGAAATAGAAATTAGTTTAGAAAAACTATTTAATTCAAAAATAAAAATTTATGTTTCTGGACGTACTGATGCAGGTGTGCACGCCTTTGGACAGATTGCACATTTTGACTTAAAAAAATCACACATTGAAACAAAAAAAATATCAAATGCATTAAATTATTTACTTAAAAAATCGAAAAATAAAATAACAATTCTTAAATCTGAAAAGGTTTCTGCAATCTTTCATTCAAGATTCTCTGTAAAAAAAAAAATTTATTTGTATAAAATTTTTAATAGATCAACACCATCCTTTATTTTAGAAAATAGAGTATGGCATTTCCCAAGATTATTAAATACTGGCAAAATGAAAGAGGCGTCTCAAGTATTAATTGGAAAAAAAGACTTCAACGCATTTCGTTCAATAAATTGTCAGGCAAAAACTTCAATTCGATCGTTAGAAGCAATTAAAATAAAAAAAAATAAAGACAATATTGAAATTAGAGTTTTTGGTAAATCGTTTTTACATAATCAGGTTAGAATTATCATTGGAACGTTGGTAAATGTGGGTATTGGAAAATGGGACGATGAAAAAGTTTTAAAAATTTTGAAATCTAAAGATAGAACTAAAGCCGGGCCAACAGCGCCACCATGCGGACTTTATTTAGAAAAAGTTACTTATTAAACTCGTTCTTAAGAAATATATTTTTAATGAATTGATGGTAAATTTTAGTTAATTTGTTAATACTGCTAACCTCAACCATTTCATTTACTTTGTGCATTGTTTTTCCTACCAGACCAAATTCCACGACAGGGCATATTTCTGAAATAAATCTTGCATCTGAGGTTCCGCCAGTGGTACTTAATATTGGATTACATTTTGTTACTGTTTTTATCGATCTAACAAGTGAATCTGTAAGAATATTAGAATAGTTAAAAAAAGACTCACCAGAAACTTTTGAGGAAAGTTTATATTTTGTTGTCACTGATTTGATCCTTTTTTTTATAAGATTAATAACTTGTTGGGAATTAAATTTATCATTGAACCTGACATTGAATCTTATTTCAACTTTTCCAGGTATAATATTTGATGTGAAGTTTGAGGAATCAATAGATGTAATAATTAATTTTGTAGGTTGAAACCTTTTTGATCCTGAATCAAAAGGTTTATGAAGCTCTTTAAATATTTTTTCTAAATTATCTATTGGATTATCTGCTTTTTCAGGATATGCAACGTGTCCTTGTTCCCCAAGAACTTCTAATAAAAAATTAATACTTCCTCTTCTCCCAATTTTAATCATTTCACCGAGTCGATTTGGATTAGTTGGTTCACCAACTAAACAATAATCAATCTTTTTTTTTTTAGATTTTATCCATTTTATTAGGCTTTTAGTTCCATATTCAGCTTCTCCCTCTTCGTCTGAAGTTATAAGAAAAGAAATGGTTCCATCAAAAGCA
The DNA here is from genome assembly GCA_902536655.1 of uncultured Alphaproteobacteria bacterium. Classification (GTDB taxonomy): domain Bacteria; phylum Pseudomonadota; class Alphaproteobacteria; order Methylaequorales; family Methylaequoraceae; genus Methylaequor. The sequence goes on from CACAYF010000010.1 coordinate 51,666, forward strand.
AATTTATTCTCCTTAAGAAAGATTTCTGTAGCAACCATGAAAGATGAAATAGCCGTTTTCATGTCACTTGCTCCTCTCCCATATAATCTTCCGTTTGTTATATTAGGTTCAAAAGGATTGGTTTTCCATTTTTTCAGATCACCTGGAGGTACAACATCAGTGTGACCTGCAAAACAAAGGTTTGGTCCATCGCCCCCTTTAAATGATGCATAAAGATTTTTAATTTTGCTAGTTCCAGACTCTAGTATGTGGCAGTTAAACTTTTTTTTCTTTAAAACTTTTTGAATATAATCTATCGCTCCAGAATTATCAGGCGTAATACTCTTAAATTTTATAAGCTTTGATGATAACTCAATTGTATCCATTATGACCTAAGAAGATCGTTAATTGACGTTTTTGATCTTGTTTTTGCGTCAACTTTTTTTACAATTACTGCGCAATATAAACTGGGACCGATTTCTCCATTTTTAAGGTTTTTTCCTGGTAATGATCCAGGAACCACAACGGAATATGGTGGTATTTCTCCAAAATAAATCTCTCCTGTTTCTCGATCTACAATCTTGGTGGATGCACCAACATAAACGCCCATTGAAATTACACTTCCTTCTTTAACAATTACCCCCTCAGCTATTTCTGATCTTGCGCCAATGAAACAATTATCTTCAATAATTACTGGGTTAGCCTGCAAGGGTTCTAGAACTCCACCTATACCTGCTCCACCAGAAATGTGAACATTTTTTCCGACTTGAGCGCAAGAACCTACAGTTGCCCAAGTGTCAATCATTGAACCACTATCAACAAAAGCACCTAAATTTAAAAATGAAGGCATTAAAACAACGTTTTTTGCTACAAAAGCTGAATACCTTACTATTGCTCCAGGAACAGATCTAAAACTTCTTTTTGTCCATTCGTCTTCAACCCAACCGGATGTTTTTAGATAAACTTTATCAAACCAGCTATATTGACCTCTCCTTGAATTTGAAATTCCACTGGAAAAGATTACATTGTCTTGAGTTTTAAATGAAAGTAAGATTCCTTTTTTTATCCATTCATTTGTAATCCAATTATCGTTTTTTTTTTCGCAAACTCTTATTTCACCAGAGTCAAGTAATTGGAGAACACTAAATATATTTTTTTTTATATCAGTATCAGAAAAATTTAAACTTTCTCTTTCTTCCCAATACTTTTCAATTTCTTCTTTAACGTTTGAATTCATATTTTTTTTATAATTTATAAAACTTTACTTATCATATCTAAAGCATTTATTACAGTTTTAAATCTAAAATCAATGTAAGATTGAGATTCAATACTTGATTTCTCTGAAATATGTATAGTAGTAAAACCCTTAAGTGATGCTGACATAAGATTTTTTTCTAAATCGTCAAAATAAGCAGTTTCCAGAGGATTTAGTTCATATTGTTTTATTAATTTATTAAGTGACGATTTCATTGGCTTGGGTATATAATTTGATTTTGTTATATCAAAAATATCTAAGAACTGATCTTCGATTCCTAAACGTCTCAAAATTTTTTTTGCATACTTATAATCACCATTTGTATATACGATTTTCCTACCAGGGAGAGCTTGAAGTTTTCTTCTTAAAATTTTAGAGTGTTTTAAATTCCTTAAATTAATATTGTGAACATAATTACAAAATTCTTGGGGATCAACTTCATAGTGCTTCATCAATCCATAGAGTGTTGTTCCATATTTCTTATAAAAATTTTTCTGTAATATAAAAGATTTTGTTTCGGATAACTCAAGCTTTTTCGAAATGAATTTTTTCATCCTTTCGTCGATTTGAGAAAATATACCTATATTTGGTGAATACAATGTATTGTCTAAATCAAATAACCAATTTTTCTTTTTTGCTAAATTTTGAATTAACATCAGCTGGTGATCAACGTGCCTACGCCTCGTTCAGTAAAAATCTCTAATAAAATGGCATGTGATACTTTGCCATTTAATATAACTGCAGCTTTTACACCCTCTCTTACAGCGTTCACACAGGTCTCGATTTTAGGTATCATTCCTCCTGATATAGTTCCGTTTTTAATAAGTTTTTTTATATCGTTTAATGAAATCTCTGTTAATAAATTACCCTTTTTATCAAGAACTCCGTCAACGTCAGTCAAAAGAATTAATCTTTCAGAATTAATGTTTGAAGCGACGCTTCCAGCCATAATATCTGCGTTAATGTTGAAGGTTTCAAAACTCTTATCAAATCCTATTGGCGAAATAACTGGGACTAAATCAGATTGAAGTAGCCATTTTAAAAGTTCTTTATTAATTTTATGTGGTTGTCCTACAAAACCAATATCTGATAATTTAGAGGCTTTGAGGTTTGAACTGGGTATTTTTATTTTTTTTGTCTCTGCCAATAATGCATCTTTCCCGGATAAACCTATACCTCTTCCCCCTTCTTTATTAATTTCCATTACAATTTCCTTATTGATTGAGCCGGATAATACCATTTCAACAATTTTCATGGTTTTTTTGTCAGTTACTCTCAAGCCATTTATAAAATTACTCTCAACTCCAAGCTTATCAAGCATATCTTTTATTTTTGGCCCCCCACCGTGGACAACAACTGGATTAATTCCAACTTGTTTTAGAAGCACAATATCTTTGGCAAAACTTGAGCTAAGATTTTTTTCTCCCATCACAGCTCCCCCTAACTTAACGGTAATATTTTTACCTGAATATCTCTGCATAAATGGTAAGGCTTTTGAGAGAATTGTCGCTTTATTTATTAGGTCTTGAGTATTTGTTTTGGAAATTTTCATTATAATTATTAAGAACTCATTAAGAATTTCTTCAGTAAAATAATAGTATTAACTTGCTTTATGCTTGTATTAAAGAACTTTTTATTTAATTTTTTACCCGCAAAATCATTTAAATTTTTAAGATGATCAAGTTGGCACTTATTTTTAAGTCTGTCTTGTTTCGTAAAAACTATTAAAATTTTTTTTTTTATAAAAATATTCAATTGACTAATTATATCTTCGTCAATTTTTTTAAATCCATGCAAAGAGTCGATTAAAACGAGAAATTTACAGATATTTTTTCTTTTTTTAATGTAGTAGTCCACGAGTTTATTAAGTTTGAATTCATCACCTTTAGAAATTTTGGAGAATCCATATCCTGGAAAATCAACAATTCTGAATTTTCCTTTCAATTCAAAAAAAACTAGAGATCTTGTTCTACCTGGTGTTTTTGAAGTCTTAGCAATTTTTAAATTTGTAATAGAATTAACCAAGGAAGACTTTCCAACATTTGAGCGTCCCCAGAAAACTATTTCAGGAATTTCATCTTGTGGTAGATCAGTAAATTTATGAGCCTCAGTTAAGAATTTCCAGTTCTCAGGCATTTGTCAACTAACCGGATTATCCGCTTTTTGTTTCTTTAAAAGAAAATACTGTTGAGCAATAGAAAGTATATTATTAATTGTCCAGTAAACAACCATTCCAGAGGGGAAAGTGGCTAATAAGAAAGTAAAAATAAATGGTAACATCATAAATATTTTAGCTTGAATCGGATCAGGTGGTGGTGGGTTAATCTTTTGTTGAAGATACATTGTAAGCCCCATTAATATTGGCCAAATACCAATTGTTAAAAACATTGGGGGATCCCATGGAATTAATCCAAAAAGGTTAAACAAACTTGTTGGATCTGGTGCAGACAAATCTTTTATCCATCCAAAAAATGGTGCATGTCTCATCTCAATAGACACAAAAAGAACTTTATAAAGTGCAAAAAAGATAGGTATTTGAATTAATATTGGCAAGCAACCCGATGCAGGATTAATCTTTTTTTCTTTATACATTGCAAACATTTCTTGATTCATCTTAGCTTTATCGTCTTTATATCTTTCTCTTAATCTTTGGATTTCTGGAGTTAAAATTCTCATTGCATTCATTGATTTAAAAGATTTATTTGCTAATGGAAAAAGCAAAACTCTGATACAAATCGTAAGAATTATTATTCCTATCCCGAAGTTTCCTGAGAGTCCTGATAGGAAGTGTAGGGCATAGAAAAGTGGTTTTGTAAGAAAGTAAAACCATCCAAAATCTACTGACAAATCGAGTTTGTTGATTTTTAGTTCTTCAATATATTTATCTATTAAAGGAACTTCTTTTGCTCCAGCAAATACATATGATTTAATTTTCATACTTCTGTCATTGGGTAGTGATTGAATGGATTCGTTTATAAAATCAATTTGAACAGAGTTTGGATTATTTTCGAGATTTTTAAATCTTGCTTTAAATGGTTTATCGTTTTCAGGAAAAATAGCGACCTGCCAATAATGGTCAGTAAATCCAATCCAACCATTTTTAGTAACTTCTACTATCTCATTTTCTTCCTCTATTTCATCGTATGTGACCTCTTTGAGAGTGTCATTAAAAACCCCCAAAGGTCCTTCGTGAAGAATAAAAAATTTATTCGCCGGTCTATAATTTTTTCTTCTGAGATAAGAAAAATTAGTGATTTCGACAGTCTTACCTGATTTATTGATCACTTCGTCTTCGACTGAAATCATAAAATTATCGTCTACATTTATTTTTCGTTCAAACTCTATCCCTTTACCATTATTCCAAGAAAGTTTGATTTCTTCACCTATTTTGAATTCATTTTTTTCTGCTTTCCAAAGCGAGTCTTTACCAGGCATTTCTAAAGATCTATCGGTTGATGCCCAGCCTAATCTTAAAAAATATGGTTTCTCTGAGTTTGAATTAGATAGGATTTGAATTTTTTCATTCTTTCCGATAGTTCTAAAATAGTCTTTAAGAAAAAGTTCATCAAATGTTGCTCCATACAAATTAATTGAACCTTCAAGTCTTTTAGATTCAAAGTTTATTCTCTTTTCTTTATTTCTCTCTATTGATATTGACTCTTTACTTTGTAAGGTAGGAATATTTTCATCCGTCTTTGGAACTACAACAGGATTATCTGATGGTTTCTCTTGTGTTTTCATTTGAGTCTTTGGATTAAAGAAGAAGTCATAGCCAATGAGCACAAATAGTGAGAAGACAACTGCTAATAATAAATTTTTTTGATTATCCATGTGCAACGGTAATATTAATATATGATAGTGCTTTATATTTCAATATATTAAATCACTAAATTTTTTACCGTATCTAAAAAATCTTTTTCAAGTTCTGAATACTTTTTTTTTTCAATCTGTTTTTTTGGAATTATTTCAAGTTTTGTGTTCTTTGGCATTGAATTAAGGTTATTTGCTACAATACTTCTAATAATTCTTTTTAGGTAATTCCTCTTAACAGCATTGCCAATTTTTCTAGAAACCGTTAATCCAAAATAAAAGCCTGATTGAGAGCATAAAAAATAATTTATTATAAAAAATTGGGCGTAAATGGTTTTGCCTTTTTTTCTTATATCAAGAAATTCTGCACGCTTTTTTAAAACATAACAAGTTTTAGGCGGAGATTTTTTTTCTTCCTTTTTGTCTTCTTCTCGCAAGGACTTTTTTTCCTCCGGATGACGACATTCTTGATCTAAAGCCATGTCTGTTTTTCCTGACTCTATTACTTGGTTGAAATGTTCTTTTCATAATATTTCCTGACTATTATTTATAACAGAAAAATACTTTTGTAAATTAATTTGTTAATTTCCTCTCACTGTTCCATCTCTTCTAGAGTCAGCTGCGGCTTCAAAATTCTTTTTTTTTTTAATTATAATTGCAAGTCCGCTGGTTAAATTTCTTTTTAATGCATTTTGTTTTATAATGTTTTTTAATGAGTCAGTTTCAACAAATATTTTGTCTTTGATTTTGATATAATTTGGTTCGTTGATTGCTTTTTCGATATTCTTATTTAGATATAATGTTGAGACAAGCGATTTAAATACGTAAGAAATAATTGCTTTGCCTCCTGGTGAGCCGACTGTCATATAAAAATTTTTATTATTGTCAAATATAATCAAGGGAGACATAGAGCTTAATGGTTTTTTTCCAGCTTGAGGTCTATTTTTAATCAAAACACCTGAATCATTTGTAATTTTAAATGAAAAATCTGTTAACTGATTATTTAAAAAAAATCCATTCGTAAATAATCTAGAACCAAATGAACTTTCAATACTTGAAGTTGCTGATAATACATTATTGAATTTGTCAATTAAGGAAAAGTGTGTGGTTGAGCTAAAGACTTCTTCAAAATTATGAATAAAAGATTTCTTCTTTAATTTTTTGAACTTTTCATAATTTTTCACAAGATATTTTTCATTGAGCAACTTTTCAATATTCACATCTACAAACTTAGGATCTGCCAGTTGGTCATCTCTGATTGAATATACAAAATTAAGAATTTCAAGTAATTCGTTGAGGTTGTCTTTTAATTTTTCCTCGTAAAATTCATATAAAATTAGAGCTTGTATAATGCATATTGTTCCAGAAGAGGGTAAACTAGGTCCACAAATTTTATAATTATTTTTTAGTGTTTTACATAATGCAGCTTTTTTTTCAGGCATATATAGTTTCAGATCATCAAGATTTAATAACCCGGGATTATTTGACTTCCTTACAACAGATACGATATCTTGAGCAATTCTACCTTCATAAAAACTTTGCATATTTTTTGAAATTTTTTCTAATGTTTTAGTGTAATCGTTGTTAAAAAACTTTTTTTTTGGATTAGTTTTTATACTTTTGTAAATTGAGTTTGGGTATATAGAGAATAAATATTTTTCTTTATTTACCGCATTGATCAGCCTGTCTGGAGGGAAGAAACCGTTTGAGGAAAATTCAATAACCGGTTTTATAACTTCACTCCAATGAAGACTACCATAACTTTTATGAAAACTATATAAAGTTTTCAGGGTTGACGGAGTTCCAACAGCTGAACCACCAACAACAGCTTTAAAAAATTTTTTTGGATTTCCATCTTTGTTTAAAAAAATATTTTCTTTAAAAATTTTCGGTGCTTTTTCTCTTCCATCAAAACTTACAGTTTTGTTTGTCTTTTTATCATAGTAAGTAAGAAAGACCCCACCACCCAGACCAGATGATTGAGGTTCTACTAAACCTAATGTTAATTGAATTGCAACAGCAGCATCTGCAACAGTGCCACCTTTTTCCAATATATCGTAACCTATTTTAGTGGCGTAGTCATTAGCTGTGACAACAACAAATTTTTTGAATGTGCCTGACTTAAGACTTTTATCAATTTTAACCTCTGAGGATTTTTCTGGTTGAACAGATTGATAAATGTCATTACTCCATGCTTGATTTATTAAAATAGAGAATAAGGTAAATAGGAAAAAAATTATTTTTTTTTTCATAAATAAAAGTATAAATTATTTAGATTCTCATTAAACAAAAAATATTTAAGGAACATTTTGAACAAAAGAAAAAAAAGAAATTCGTTAAAGAAGGTTTTTTCAAAATCTAAAATTGTGTGTTTAACAGCTTACACTGCGCCGATAGCGAAAATTGCTGATAAATTTGCAGATATAATACTTGTCGGAGACTCAGTAGGTCCTGTGCTCTATGGGCATAAAACAACAAGACATGTCGACATGGATATGATCATAAGACACGCAAAATCTGTAGTTAAAAACACTAAAGAGGCTTTTGTCGTTGTTGACATGCCATTTGGAACATACGAGAAGTCGAAACATAAGGCATTAGAAAATGCCAGAAAAATAATATCCTCTTCCGGTGCTATGGCAGTAAAATTAGAAGGAGGAGAAAAGGTTGCCGATACTATAGAGTTTTTAACCCAGAATAAAATTAAAGTGATGGGACACTTGGGAATGCTCCCACAATCAATTACAGGTAGACCAAAAGTATATGGTAAAAGTGAAAAAGAAAAAAAACAAATCTTTAAAGATATAAGTGTTTTAAAAAAAGTTGGTGTTTTTTCTGTAGTAGTTGAATGTACTCTCAAGAAGGTTGTAGATGAATTGATAAAGTTTAGCGATTTGCCAATAATAGGTATAGGAGCATCTGAATGTTGTAGAGGACAAATAATAGTTACAGAGGATATTTTGGGAATGACCGAATTGAAAACAAAATTTTCCAAAAAGTACTTTGATTTTTTTCCTGTAGCAAAGAAAGCTATTAAAAAATTTTCTTTAGAAGTTATAAATGGAAAGTATCCAAAAAGAAATCAATGTTATTAATCAGTGACGAGAAAACTTTATCAAGAGAAATTGATAGTTTAAGAAAATCAGGAAAACTAATTAATTTTATTCCTACAATGGGTAACTTACATTTAGGACATTCAAGTTTATTTAAAAAATCAGATAACACAGACGAAATCCGAGTAGTGAGCATTTTTGTAAACCCACTACAATTTAATGACGACAAAGATTTTAATAATTATCCCCGAACAATTGAGTCAGATAAAAAAAAACTTTTAGCAGAAGGGGTAGATGTTCTATTTTTACCGGACGCGCAAATTATAAAAGTGGTAAAGTTTGCATTGAGATTGGGTCATATTGGAAGAAAACTTTGTGGAATTGATCGAAGCGGTCATTTTGAAGGAGTTGCAAAAATTATTCTAAAGTTTTTGGATTTAATAAAACCAGATTTTATAACCTTGGGAGAAAAGGATTATCAACAGTTATTAGTAATAAAAAAAATTATTAAGGACTTAAAAATAAAAACAAAAGTTAAGTCTTGTCCAACTGTAAGAGATAAAGATGGTATTGCACTATCCTCAAGAAACAAATTATTAGGAAAAAAAATCTTTCTTGCTAGGTATATACCAACTGTTTTGAAGCAAATTACTTTGGAAATAAATGAAGGGAGTTTTGAACTTCAGAGATTAAACTACTTTAGAGATTATTTGGAAAAATCCGGTATTGATCGGGTCCATTATTTAGAAATTTTAAACGAAAATAATCTGTTTTCAATATCAAAGCTTCCCTGTATGTCCAGAGTTTTTATAGCTATATCAATAGAGGGAGTGAGATTAATTGATAACATGCGAATTGAATCTAAATTGGCATGTTCCTCAAATGGAATACTAAATGTTAGTCCAAAGTAATTAATTTTTGAGATAAATATGGACTTCCTCTGCTTGAGCAGAGGAACTAGTAGAGGAGGCTATTGAAAGTCTTTCAGTAGGGACTCCCATTTCTAAAATTTTAGAAAAGACCTCGGATGCTCTATCTCTGGCTTGATCTGCGTAGCTTGATCCACCTGAAGGACTTACGGCAACTACCTCAAAACCGGCAGACGGCATTTGTTCTAAAGCACCAGAAATAGATTCAAACAATGCTGTTGAATAATCAAAGTTTGTATCATCGAACTTTATCACCAAAATAGCATTATCATAATTAATTGGTGCCACTTTAATTTGTTTTGTTTCGACGGTTTGATTAGATTGTTCAGAACTTCCAGATGAAGATTTGGTTGGTGGAGCGCTTACAGTTCCTCCAAATTTCCCAACCTCAACATCTTCAGCCAATTTTTTCATATATTGTCTTTCATCATTTAGAATTTGAATTTCACGAGAAATCTTTTCTTCTAGTTCTGTCATCAATCTTTCATATAGTACTGAGGTTCTTTGTACATCATCATTTAAAACTTTCAATTGATTGTGATCTTCATCAATTGCTCCAGATATGAAAAAACTCGAATCAATTGCATTTTTCAAATGTCCGATCAAAGCAGCATCAGCAGTTACTCTATTGTTTACAATCTGTAAATTGTTAACATTATTCTGGATATCTTCTAAAGATCTTTGAGCATCATTCCATTGCCCTACTAA
>CACAYF010000011.1 GCA_902536655.1 uncultured Alphaproteobacteria bacterium
AAAGATTTAAATAGTCATAATTTCGTTAGCTATGTTGACGAATTAATAGAGTTTCCTGAATTAAATTATCTTAAAGAAATGAATAACAAACTTAATGTGGTATTTTCAAGTAATAGCCTTCGTTCTCAATTACATGCTGTAAAAAAAGGTGTTGGGCTTGGACTTTTGCATTCTTTTATAGCAAGAAATCATCAAGATTTAGTTCCTGTGTTACCAAATCTCGTGAATATTAAGAGAGAGTATTGGTTAGTTGTTCATGAAAATTTATACAACTTACAAAGAATCAAAGCAGTTACTTCTTTCCTTGGAGAGATATTAAAACTTGAAAAAATAATTTTAAATAATTAAACGACTAACTTGAGTCCATCGAATGCAGCTTGACAATTATCAGGACAAAGTGAGTTGATATGATCGTAATCAACCTCGAAGTTCATATGAGTTAGAACAGTTTTTTTTGGTTTAATAATTTCTATCCATTTCATAACTTTATCGTAATGTGCATGAGATTTATGTGGTTCAAATCTTAAACAATCTACAATCCATAAATCTAAATTTTCGAGTTTTTTCAAAATATCTGGACTTATATCAAAAACGTCCGAACAATAAGCAAAATTATTTATCCTAAATCCTGTTGATAATCCAAAACCGTGATCTTGCTGAAAACTCAGAATATCTAAATTTTTAACTTTAAATGATCCATTTATTTCATTTGGAATTAAACACGGCTTATAGTAAAAACCATTGGCCTTAGGAGATAGTTTATCAAAAACATATGCAAATCTTCTTCTAATTTCGTCTATATTTTCTCTTGTAGCATACAAATTTAAATCCTTTTTCATTAAAACGTTTAAAAATCTAAAGTCATCAATGCCATTGATATGGTCGGCGTGACAATGAGTAATTAAGACTGCGTCTAAATTTTTAACATTTGCATTTAAAAGCTGTTGTCTCAAATCTGGAGTAGCATCAACTAATATTGATGCGCTGGGAGATTCAATTAAAATAGAAGATCTTAGCCTTCTGTTTTTTGGATTCTCTGGGTTACAATTGCCCCAATTGTTTCCAATTGCTGGAACACCAGAAGAACTTCCACAACCCAAAATAGTTATTTCAAGTTGCATCTTTAGCCTTTGAAAATAAATTAAAAAAATTCTTTGTAGTTACGTTAGCGACCTCTTCATTATCAATCTTCTTAATTTTTGCTATTTGCTCTAATGTATATTTCGTAAATGCAGGTTCATTTCTTTTGCCTCTTTTAGGTGCGGGAGCTAGGTATGGTGAATCTGTTTCCACAAGAATTTTATTTAAGGGGACATACTTAACAATTTTTCTAATTTCGTCTGCCTTATCAAAGGTAATAACCCCAGAAAATGATATGTAAAAACCGTTATCTAAAGCACAATTAGCAAGAGACATTCCAGACGAAAAACAATGTATTAGGCCACTAGAATTATATTTTTTTACAAATTGATTTAAAAAGAAAATTGTATCTTCATCTGCATTTCTAGTATGAATTACTGTTGGAGAATTGGTTTCCCCAGAGACTTGCATATGTGTTTCAAAAAAATCTATTTGATTTTGTTTGTTTTCAAAACCTCTATAATAGTCGAGTCCAGTTTCACCAATACCAACAACTTTTTTTTTCAGTAAATTTTTCAATAATTGCGATTTGAGTTTTGTAATATTTTGAATATCTAATTTCTCAGGAACATTATTTGGGTGCACTCCAGTTGTACACCAAACATTTTTATATTTTTGAGTTAAATTGTAAATCTCCTCAAACTTTTCTAAATCAATTGATATACTTAACATGTAATCTACATCTTTATCTTTTGCATTTTTAATCACATTATCAAGATCATCTTTAAAATCGTCAAAATTTAAATGACAGTGTGAATCAACTATTTTATTTTTCATATCTTGGAAATATTGGTGAGGGTTTATTCAATACATGGTCGCTCATAAGTATATTTTTAGAATTAAGATTATTGAAGCCTCTTGACTCATTATTTACATTTAAAATATCCAAAATCTTTTTTGAAGCATTTGGAATAAATGGCTGAAGTACAATTCCAATAACCCTAAAGCATTCTATAAGAATTGATAGATCTTTCCCTGCTTTGTTTGGATCTATTTTAAAACTATTCCACGGCTGACTTTCATCCATATATTTATTTAATTCATCTATGTAGAAGAAGATATCTTCAAGACATTTACTTATATGAAATTCCTTCATTTTCTTTTTTACAGTTATTATCATTTCATAACCTTGACATATAAGTTTTATTTCGTCTGCTTCTTCTCTTAATGAATTTGGAACAGAGTTGTTAAAATTCTTGTTAATAAATTTAACAACTCTTTGAATTAAGTTTCCCAGATTATTTGATAGATCTGAATTTATTCTATTGATTAAAGAAGATTCAGAAAAATCACCATCATTTCCCAAAGGAACTTCTCTTAAAAGAAAATATCTTAGTTGATCCAAACCAAATTTTTCAATCATTTGATTTGGATCAATTGTGTTTCCCAACGACTTTGATATTTTTTTTCCTTCATTTGTCCACCACCCATGTGCAAATATAGTTTTAGGCAAAGTATGGTTTATTGCCATTAACATTGCAGGCCAATAAATTGCATGAAACTTTAATATATCTTTTCCAATTATATGAATGCAATTTTTCCAATACTCCATTTTTTCATCTGTGATATTTGGATAACCAATTGAGGTCAAATAATTAGTTAGTGCATCGATCCAAACGTACATAATGTGATTCGATTCAGGAACTTTTATTCCCCAGTCAAAACTTGTTCTTGAGATCGATAAATCTTTTAACCCTCCTTTTACGAAGCTTTTAACTTCATTCATTCTAGATTTAGGCATTACAAAATCTGGGTTTTCTTCATAAAAATTTAATAATTTTTCTTGCCACTCTGATAACTTAAAAAAAAAGCTCTCCTCCTCAATCCAATCAACTTGACTTCCGTCTTTTGTAGTGTAGACATCACCTGTTTTAATCAACTCTTTATCTTGATAATATGATTCGTCCTTAACTGAATACCAACCACTGTATTTACTTTTATATATTTGGTTATTTTTTAGGAGTTCGTTCCAAAAGTAAATAGCTGAATTTTTATGTCTTTTTTCTGTGGTTCTAATAAAGTCGGTATTTATTATTCCAAGAGTTTCAGAGAGGTTTTTAAAGTTTTGCGAAACTTTGTCTACAAAATCTTGGGGTATTTCACCTTTTATTTTAGCTGCTTTTTCAACTTTCATTCCATGTTCGTCTGTACCAGTTGTAAAAAGTACTTCTTTGCCATCTAATTTGTTAAATCTTGCAACAGTATCACATATGATACTAGTATATGCGTGTCCAATATGTGGAAGATCATTAACATAAAAAATTGGTGTTGTTATATAAGTTTTTTTAATATTCATTTGTTTTTATAAATTCTGAAAGTAAGTAGTATAGTTCCTTTTTTTTATCAATATTCAAATTTTGAGTGTAAAGAATTCTTATATTGGAAAAAAATATTAAGATTTTTTTTATATAAGTTTTATTTTGATAATATTTAAGAAACCTGTTCTTTTGGACAAAAAATATATGATTTATTATCAAAGAAAAAAATTTATCATAGTTATGAGCTATAAGGTCATAAAACAACTCAAACTCAGACATCTTAAAACTTTTATTATTTTCTAACTTATCAAAATATTCCTGAATAATTTTACCTTCCTCACTCACCAAAAAAAAAAGCCTTTCGATACTTCCATTTGTTAAAAAGTAATTTTTTTTTAGGTCAAAATGCTTACACTCAATCTTGTTGTATTCACAAAATTCAATCATATCTTCTTTACTCAAAGGTTTAAAATCAAGTTTGATACACCTAGATGAAATTGTTTTTGGTATTTTTTTTATGTCATGAGAAATCATTATTATGATAGTATTAGAAGGTGGATCCTCTATTGTTTTTAACATTGCATTATATGAATTAAAATTTAAACTGTTAGCATTATCTATAACTATAAAACAATTTTGATTTTCATTTGCATTGGTCAAATTTATTTGATTTATAAGCAATCTAATATCGTCTACCAACACCGGATTTTCTTCAGAATTTATTTCAAAAAGATTTTGAGTGTAACCTGTTACTATTTTACAAACTGATCTAATAAAACTAACTGCAGTTGAATACTTCCCTATTCCTTTGATGCCATTAAAAATCCAGGCATGTGGAAATTTTATATCATAGCTTTCATTTAAAATCTTTAATTGCTCGTTGTGTCCAATAATTTTAGTTGGGTTTATCATAATTAAATTACATAAGGCAGTTTGCGTTTGAAAAATAACAATTTATTTAAGTGATTAACTATTTTTTTGTGAATAATTTTTTTTGATAATGATGCATCAATAGTATACATATTTTTGTGTTTTTTACTCAATTTTAGAAAATTTTGTCTAATCTTTTCATGATAAATTTTTTCTTTTTTTTCAAACCTAGTTTCTTTATTTTTAATATTTAGACTTCTTATTAAACCAACGTCTGGAGCTAAGTCTAAAAGTATAGTTAGGTCTGGCATTAAATTAAAAGCAAAATTTTGGTGAAAAAAATCTAATTTTTTTGCAAAATTTTTGATATCGAATTGATACGACATTGTTGAATGAATATACCTATCACAAATGACTGTTTTTTCTTTTAACGATGGAATTATCTTTTCTTTTAGATGCTGATGTCTTGATGCGTAAATTAAAAGTAATTCGACATCAGACGAAATATTAATATTTTTACCCTCTACTAAAATTTTTCTTATCTTATCGGATATTTTAGTCCCACCTGGCTCTCTTGTGAGCAAGTTGTTTTCATTTATAGATGATAATGATTTTGATAACAATTTAGCTTGGGTTGATTTTCCAGTTCCTTCCCCACCTTCAAAAGTTATAAATTTTTTCATTTTGTTTTAAAAATACTGTCACCAAGTAGCAAAAATTTTAAATTATTATAAACTTTAGAAAAAAAAGACATTTTTTTGATTTCATATTTAGAAAAAAGTTCAAATTTTTTTATAATTTTTGAGTTTTTATTTTTAACAATTAAATCAGCAACTTTTTGATCTTTTTCAATGGGAGCAACTAATGGTTTATAATGTTTAATGGTAAATACTAAATCTTTTTTTATTCTGCTAGGTACAGTAAGATTTACAATCTCTTTAGAATACACATCCACTTTTTTTTTTCTCCCACCCCAGACCTGGAGATTTGCAATTGTTTGATTTTTGTCAAAAAGATCAATTACTTTAAATTGATTGAAACCTACTTTAATTAATCGTTCTGACTCATCACTTCTATCTTTATCTCTTTTTAAACCATTTAAGATGAGGATTAACCTTCTATTATTTTTTAAAACAGATGCAACCAGACCATAGCCACCTAAAGATGTTTTTCCGGTTTTTAAACCATCAGCATTAATTTCGTTAAATAATAGTGGATTCCTATTTAATTGTCTAATTCCACTGTAAGTAAATTCTTTCTCAGCATAATAATAATAAAGTTCCGGAAAATCTTCAATAGTTCTAACTGTTAATGTCAGCAGATCTTGTATTGTTGTTAAATGGTCTGGATCTGGCCAACCAGTTGAATTAGTAAAGCTTGAGTTCGTCATTCCTATTTCCTTAGCAAGAAGGTTTAATTCTTCAGCAAAAATTGCTTCACTTCCTGATATACCTTCTGCAATAGCTATGCATGCATCATTTCCAGATTGAACAATTATCCCTCTAATTAAATCTTCAACAGAAACCATTGTATTAACGTTCACAAACATTTTTGAACCACCTTTTTTCCAGGCTTTTTTACTTACTTTAAATTTATCTGTTAGTTTTAAGTCACCATCTTTAATCTTTTTAAAAACATAATAAATTGTCATAATCTTACTCATCGAGCTTGGTGACATTAGTTCTTCTGAGTTTTTTTCGAAAATTATTGTTTTAGTTTCATAATCATAAAGTATTGCTTGCTTTGCTATTGTATCTAGCGAAAAAGCTTTGTAATTAAATAAACAAGAAAAGAAAAGAGAGATTAAAAAAAATTTCATTTTAATTTACTATCAAATGACTCGCAGTATAACCTAATTCAAAAAGTTTTTTTTTTATATTTTCAGCTAAATTTAAGCTTTCTATTGGGCCAATTCTTACTCTATACAAATACTTATTATTTACAAAAGTTCTCTCAATATATGCTTGAAAGTCTGATAGTTTTTGAGTTAATGATTTAGCATTTCTGTGATCAGTGAATGCGCCAACTTGGATAGCTAATTGTTTATCACTTAAAATAGAGTTTTGCTCTTCAAAGTCTTCATTTTGCGATTTTTGTTTCTCTTTTTTTATGAATTTCTGCTTTTCAAAATTATTCGCAATTTCTGTCTTCTTAATTTCTTTAATTTCAGCAGACTCAACTTTTGTTATTTTATTACCTGAATTAACCAATGCATGTTCTCTTGACTCATTTTCTAAAATTTCAACTTTTACTTTAGCTATACCTGTATTCACAAAACCAAGTTCTTGTGCAGCTTTTTTTGATAAATCAATTATTCTGTTTCCAGCAAAAGGTCCCCTGTCATTTACTCTTACCTTTGGAAGTACTTTTCCATTATCAAGATTAGTAACTCTTACTATAGAAGGCATCGGTAATGTTCTATGTGCAGCAGAAACCTTGTTTTGATCGAAAATTTCGCCATTTGCTGTTTTTTTCCCATGAAATCCGGGACCGTACCATGATGCAATGCCAATTTCTTCATAATCATAATCAACAGCTGGATAGTACCATTTACCGTTAATCTTGTATGGTGTACCTATTTTATATATCGGTTCATCTCCCCATGTTCCAATTCTTTTTGCAGAATTAACAAGAAATGTTGCTTCAGAACAGCCAAATAAGAAAAATGAAATCAAGAGAATGATTTGAGATTTTAAGGAGGTTAAAATTTTATTTAATTTCATCAGAAAATAAAAATACTGTTAATGCGAAATAATTAGACCTATTCCAATTCAATATAACATCATAGTTTTTTGAGACAAGATAACATTCATTATAATTTGAATCAGGAATAACGAGTTTAAGTTTAGATTTGCCATATTGTTTATTTAATTTGATTCCATTACCTGACCAAAAAGTAATATTTTTATAAACTTTATTTTTTGCTAATTTTCTCAATTCATCTGTTAATTGAATATTTATTTCTTCACCCCATTGCAAATTATTATTCCAACCAATTTTTTTTAAATAATTTGCACCAGACGCCAACGCATCAGGTTTTTTGAACAGATTTACTCTGGAATCACCATCAAAATCAATTGCATGTTTAAGAAAAGTACTTGGCATAAATTGAGTTTGACCAAATGCCCCAGCCCATGAACCCTTGAATGAACTTCTTTCGAAATGATCACTTTCGAGAATATTGAGGGCGTTCTCAAGTTCTTTGGTGAAAAATTCTTTTCTTCTACCATCATATGCTAAAGATGCTAGGGATCTGATTATATCCATTTTACCCGTATGTTTGCCAAAGGAAGTTTCAATACCCCACAAAGCTGATAAAATTTTAGCGCTTACATTAAATTCTAATTCAATTTTTTTAAGAAGGGTCTTATTTTTGTTATATTGTTCATTAATTTTTTTTTTACTTTTTGTATTAACAACATTGTTGAAATATTTGTCAAAACTTAGCCTGAATTCAGGTTGTTTTCTGTCTAACTCAATGACTCTTGGATTAAATTTAATAGTATCAAGGTAATTTAAAGTATCATCCTTATAATTTTTTTGTTTAAAGTCATTCTTGGTTTTTAAAATCCACTCATTCCAAGACATTTTATTTTTTGGAAATTTATCAAGATCAGGTGAATCAGTACTTTTACTAAATAAATCGGTTTGTTGCAGAAAAATTAAAATTGCTAATAGATAAAAAGTTTTATTAAAATTAGTCTTGAACATTTCTAAAACGAACATTGTCACGATTTAATTCAGAAATTTTTTTACACCCTAACAACTTCATATTTCTGATCAATTCATTTTGGAGGTTTTCTAGAGTTTTTTCAACTCCCTCTCTTCCTGCTGCTGCCAAAGCGTATAAATACAATCTTCCGCCAGAACAAGCATTTGCTCCAAGAGATAAAGCTTTAAGAATGTGCGTGCCTCTTCTTATACCTCCATCACAAATAACTTCTATTTTTCCTCCGACTGCATCAAGAATCTCTTTTAGTTGATCAAATGGAGACCTTGATCCATCGAGTTGACGTCCTCCATGATTTGATATCATTATTGCAGAAGCACCTATCTTTACAGCTTTTTTCGCGTCTTCTACAGACATTATACCTTTAAGGCAAAAGGGACCATTCCAATATTTTCTTATTTCTTCAGCATTTTTCCATGACATGCTTTGATCCAACATTGTACTAAAATAGTCACTCACAGATACTGCAAACTTTGTACCTTCCCCAACGTAATCACTTAGAAAAGGAAGATCAAATTTTTTCCTTACTAAATAATTTAAAGTCCACGAAGGCGATGTTGCATAACTTAAAATACTTTTCAAAGTAAATTTAGGTGGAGAGGTAAAACCAGTTTTTAAATCTCTTTCTCTATTTCCTCCTGTTATGGTGTCGACCGTTAATGCTAACGCGTCAAATTTTTTTTCTTTGCATTCGTCAATCATATTTTTAGTTAGTTCTTTATCCTTATGATAATAGAGTTGAAAAATTTTTGGTCCCTTTAATTTGCTTATTTCGCTAGCTGAAACTGTGGAGAGAGAAGATATACCAAAAAAAGTGTTGAAAGTCTCAGCTGCCTGACCAACTGCCATTTCACCTTCATAATGAAAAAGACGTTGTAGTGCTGTTGGTGAGAGAAAAAAGGGTAAGTCAATTCTTTTACCAAACAACTTTATTGATAAATCAATATCCTCAACCCCCCTCAATACATTTGGAACTAAATCACAATCTTCGAATGATTTCGTATTTCTTTTTAGGGTCGTTTCATCATCAGCTCCCCCGTCTATATAATGAAAAATTGGAAAAGGTAATTTACTTTTGGCTAGTTTTCTAAAATCGTTTATATTATTACATTTCGAAAGATTACTCATTAACTAAACTTAATTCATTATGGAAAGTATTCAAACAAAAATACGACTTAAAAAGAAAAAAAAATTGATGAATATAATCAATCATGTCTTTTCAATGGATGAAACAACAATTAACTTCTCAGGAGATAAAAATGATACCTACTTTAAAGTAATTGAAAATTCTTTTACAAGCGCAATTTCTGGAAAGTCGAACTTAAGTAATGAAGTTAAAAAAATGAAGGGATTGTCTGGTAGAAAATTTAGAGTAATGATGAATAATCTAATCAAAAGTTTTAAGTATCCGAAATATCTTGAAATTGGTTCTTGGCTAGGCTCAAGTGCATGCTCAGTATGTTTCAAAAATAAAGTAAACATAACGTGCATAGACGATTGGTCTCAAAATTTTTCAACAAACCTTGATTCAAAAAAAATTTTTAAAAGCAATTTAAAAAAAGTTTTAAATGAAGATATTTCACCTCAAATTATAGAAAAAGATTTCAGAAAAGTTAATTTTAAAAATATTAAAAATATAAACATTTATTTTTACGATGGATCTCACCATTATGAGGATCATTATGATGCAATTAAATTGGTTTTACCTGCATTAACAAAGAAATTTATATTAATTATTGATGATTGGAACTGGGAGCAAGTTAGAAAAGGAACTTTGGATTCAATCCACAATGAAAAATTGAAAATTATATCTAAATTAGAAATTAAAACCACCACCGATAACTCAAGCTCGTTGATCATTGGTGAAAACAGTGATTGGCATCAAGGTGTTGCTTTTTTCGTTGTTAAAAAATAGTTATTTCTTTTTCTTTAAAATTCCAGAAACTACAGATGAAAGAAGCTTAGAGTCTTTTTTACTTACGTATTTAAGTGATGCTAACTTGTCAACAAAAGTATTTGAGGAATTATCCAATAATTTTTTAAATGTATCGTCTTTTTTTTTCATGCAACTACTATGAAATATTTATGCCAATTCAATCTCTAAAATTAATAAATTGTAACGGTTGTTTTATATCTAATTCTTTTGTCATTTCAATGGTTTTTTGCAGCAAATCTCTTTTATTACTTGTAACTCTTAATTCATCTCCTCGGATTGAAACCTGAACTTTAAGCTTAGAATTTTTAATCGTTTTATTAATGATTTGAGAAATGTCTTTATCAATTCCTTGAATAATAGGAGATTTTTGTCTTAACATTCCTCCCCTCGCATCCTCAACTTTTGAAAATTGAAAAGAACCAGATGATAGTTTTCTTTTAACTAGATGTGTCCTAAAAATTTGTTGAACTTGTTCTATTTTATATTGATCCTCAGCCATCAGTTCAATTTGATTATCAACTCTTATTATTTTTGATTCACTGTTCTTAAAATCATATCGACTTGTAATTTCTCTCATCGCACCATTAAGTGCGTTGTCTACTTCAGCTATATCTACTTTTGATACAATGTCGAATGATGGCATTTATTAATCCTGTTTAATATTTTGTTGTAATTAACAATGTCTATTATAAAATTAAATTTTTCATAAAGTAAATAATAAATAACTATGCTTGAAGTTAAATCTCCTTGGAACAATAAAACTGTTGGGACAGTTCAAACTCATAACTCTTCAGAGATTGAGTGTATTATTCAAGAGGTATGTAAAATTTCTGTTTATAAAGGGGATGATTTTCCTCCCAAAGAACGAATTAATGTTTTAAAATCTTTTATTAAAATTATAAAAGAAAATACCCAAAGTCTAGCCGAACTTGCAACATCTGAGGGTGGAAAACCAATTACCGATTCAATAATTGAAATTAAAAGGGGTGCTGAGGGTGTTGAATCATGCATAGAAGTTTTAAAATCAGAGAGTGGTTCGGTTATTCCCATGAATATAAACGAAGCCTCTTCAAATAGAATCGCATTTACGCAAAAAGAACCAATCGGTGTGGTACTAGCGATAAGTGCATTTAACCATCCATTTAATTTAATTATTCATCAGGTAATTCCAGCAATAGCCGTAGGTTGTCCTGTAATTGTAAAACCAGCAGAAGATACACCGCTATCTTGTCTTAAAATTGTTGAAATGCTCTATGAAGCTGGTTTACCAAAAAATAGATGTCATTTTGTAATGCCTGAAAATTTAGAGTTAGCTACAAAGTTAGTTTCAGATGAAAGAATTGATTTTTTTTCATTTATTGGTTCAAGTAAGGTTGGATGGTTCTTACGTTCAAAATTAGCACCCGGAACACGTTGTTCACTTGAGCATGGGGGAATGGCGCCCACCTTCATTACAAAAAATAGTGATTTAGAATTGTGTGCAAAGAGTATAGCAAGAGGAGGTTTTTATCATGCTGGTCAAGTTTGCGTGTCAGTTCAAAGAATATATTTAAGTAAGAACGTATCGGAGAGT
The DNA here is from genome assembly GCA_902536655.1 of uncultured Alphaproteobacteria bacterium. GTDB lineage: Bacteria > Pseudomonadota > Alphaproteobacteria > Methylaequorales > Methylaequoraceae > Methylaequor. The sequence continues at coordinate 11,508 of CACAYF010000011.1, forward strand.
TTTATAGACAAATTTAAAGAAGAAGTTAAAAAGGTGCATTTAGGCGATCCTATGGATAAAAAAACCGTGGTAGGGCCATTAATCAGGAATACTGAAGTTAAACGAGTCGATCAGTGGGTTGTTGAATCTTTAGAAAATGGATCAAAGTTAATTTTAGGAGGTAAGGTTTTGTCAGAATGTACTTATGACAAAACAATAATTTTAAACCCAAAAAAGGAAGATAAAATTTCTCAATTTGAAATATTTGGTCCAGTTGTAACAATAAATGAATATGATGATTTAGATAAAGCGATTGATGATGCAAATTCTGTAAATGTGTCATTTCAAACATCAATTTTTACAAATCAAATAAATGAACTTTTACAATTCTACGCAAAAATAAACGCGTCTTCAGTTTTTCATAATGACCACACAGCATTTAGAGTGGATTGGATGCCATTCGCTGGTCTTAAAAACTCTGGACATGGAACCGGTGGTATAAAATATTCTATGCATGACATGCAAATAGATAAAATGTTAGTTTTAAGAAAATAAGATTTGCAAAGGAGAAAAGAGATGAAAGCATCAGACTTATTCGTAAAATGTCTTGAGGAGGAAGGGGTTACCCGAATATTTGGAGTTCCCGGTGAAGAAAATGCTGATTTTATGATTTCCTTAAAACAAAGTAAAAAAATAGAATTTATTTTATGTAGACACGAGCAAGCAGCGGCTTTTATGGCCGATGCATACGGCAGGTTAACTGGTAAAGCAGGAGTTTGTTTATCTACATTAGGTCCTGGCGTGACTAATCTTATGACAGGATTAGCGGATGCTAACATGGATAGATCCCCAGTAGTAGCTATAATTGGACAAGGATCTACAAATAGACTTCACAAAGAAAGTCACCAAATTATGGATTCAATAAGCATGGTTCACCCAATATCAAAATGGGCGCAAACTATTTTATCCCCAAAAAATATAACTGAAGTAGTAAGAAAAGCCTTTAAGGTTGCTGAAACTGAAAAGCCAGGTGTAACAGTTATTGAATTTCCAGAGGATATTGCAAAAGAAGAAATAAAAGATAAACCAATCAAACCGTCTTTAATAAGAAGACCAGCAGCTGATAACAGGGCAATTGAAATGGCACTTAATATCATTTTGGATGCAAAAAATCCAATTATCCTTGCTGGAAACGGAACCATACGAAAAAGAGCTTCTAACAGACTAAGGGTGTTAGTAGAGAATTTAGGAATCGGAGTAATCAATACTTTTATGGGCAAAGGATCAGTTTCTTTTAAAGATAAACATTCCCTATTTACTATCGGACTTGGAAGTGGTGATTACAATAATTTGGCAATTGATGAGTCAGATTTAGTAATTGCTGTAGGATACGATCTAGTTGAATATTCCCCATCAGCTTGGAATAGAATTGAAGGAAGAGAAAAGAAAATTATTCACATTGACTATACTCCTGCGGAAGTAGACAGAGACTATCTTCCTAACGTTGAAATTATAGCAGATTTAGCAGGTGCTCTCTATCAACTCAATTTAGCTTTAATAAATAAAGTTTCAAGAAGTCAATTGCCATTATTCAACATCGATTCCAGGAAAAAGTTAAGGTCAAAAATGCTTAATCATTTAGACAAAAATAATGAAGATAACTCATTCCCAATGAAACCACAAAGAGTCTTGGCAGACATTAAGAGAGTACTCGGCGAAGATGATATTATTCTTTCAGACGTTGGAGCTCATAAGATGTGGGTTGCTAGAGAATATAATTGTGTCAATCCGAATACATGTCTAATCTCCAACGGATTTTGTACAATGGGTTTTGCTCTTCCTGGTTCAATTGGAGCAAAAATGGCATTTCCAGATAAAAAAGTTCTCTCGGTAAATGGTGATGCTGGATTCCTCATGAACGTGCAAGATTTAGAAACTGCTGTAAGAAAGAAAATAAATATTGTTGCTGTTGTTTGGTTAGACGGTGAGTATGGTTTAATAAAATGGAAACAACAAGTTCAATTTAAAGGTGAACATTCTGATCTTAAATTTGACAATCCAAATTTTCTTGAGTTAGCAAAATCTTTTGGCATGTGGGGAAAACAGGTACACTCTGCAGACCAATTTATTCCAGCTCTTAATGAAGCTTTTAAACAAAAAGGTCCCGCAATAATAGGTGTTCCTGTCGACTATAGTGAAAATATGAAATTAACAAAACATTTAGGTAAGGTTTCTGCAACAATCTAATGCAAAAATTTTTTATCTTTTTGTTTATTTTACTTACATCAAACTTGAGTATAGCAAAAAAGATTTGCAAACCACCGATCATTAAATCAAAAAATGAAATTCAAGAAAAACTAAAAATATGTGATAAAGGTGATAAACTACTTCTTTATTTTGACATAAAAGTAAGAGAAGAAGAATTAATTGTAAAATTATGTGATCTTGAGCACACAATAATTACAAAGGATGAGGTTAAGATCATACATAAAAGAGGAAGTGGTCTGACTTTAATATGTATTTACGATCCAAATTAGTATTATTAGTTTATTTTATAGTACGGTAATTCCTCTGTGTTAGTTACACCCATCGCGGCAATTCTTTCAATTACTTGTAGAGCCTTTTGAAACTTTCTTTCATTTTCATCACTTGAATTTTTAATAAAGTTTTCACCGCACAAAGCTATTCCATAGTTTGTTTGAACTGGTCTTATTACTCTGCCTTTACTTAATCCGTCTGCTAATGTTGTAAATATAAATTCTTCCTGTTGTGGGATTGTAATTTCTCTTTCAAATAAAAATTCTCGTATTTTTTTTTCAGCATCCAAGGTTAAGTTCCAGAACTCATGTTCCGAATTAGTCATTTCACCTGATACAAAGTCAAAAGCCAAACAAAATGTTAAGAATAATTTTTCATAAATATTAGCATCTCGCCAAGCTGTAGACTCCATATTTTGCCATATATTTTTATTCATATCCTCAAAAATTTTAGGTACTTTTTCAAAAAAGATTTTGTGAAGACTGTTATCATTTTTAGGTTTTTCAATCTTATTATCTTTGTAAAGGTCTGTTGAAGCATAAGACTTACATACTGGACATGCCTTGTCTGAAAGTTGCTTTTTTTTGTATACAAGTGAACATCTCTTCCCAGTGTGGCTTGGTCCTTCACAAAGTAAATATGTGTAATCCCTGTCTTTGACAAATTGCTGTTTACTTACCCAATTAAACCTATTTTTAAATTCTAAGTAAGATTTTCGATGATTCATTAGTTTCCACTTAAGTTGTTCAACAGGGCCAAACGTTGTGAAGTTTGAACTTACATCTATAACCAAACATTTAGTCTTCCCCTCAGCCGATCTTAAACCCCGTCCAACTGATTGTCCCCAAAATACTTTTGATAAAGTTGGCCTTAAATGAACAATAATATTACAATTTGGGTTATCCCACCCTTCAGAGAGAACTCCTACAGAAATCAAACATTCAAGATCACCAACTTCATGCTTTTTAAGTATCTCTAATCTTTCTTTAATTGGAGTTTTTGCAGTAATTAACTCAACATTAAGATTTTGGTCTGCTACCTGCTTTTTGGTTTCCTCAGCAACTAAAATATCTGGACAAAACCATGCAGAAATAGGTTTGTCTTTCATTTTTTTTGTTTCTCCAAGATATATATTTATAGCATATTCAATCATTGAAGACTTAATAATGGCATTAGACAATTGTTCTATTGGAAAATCACCTGTAGAAATATCCATATTATCGAGTTCTAAATCGTGAATGAAAAACGAACGATAATCAGCTGGAACAAGAACACCTTCTTTGATTAACTCCTCAATATCAGCACAATCTATGATAGCATCAAATGCTAAACCTAGTTGGTCTTTTTGATCACCTGTTCTTCTCTCAGGAGAGGCCGTTAGACCAAGAAGTTTAGATTGTTCTGCAGATTCTTTATCAAATTGATCAAGTAATTCCTTATAGGCTTGTCCGTTAGGTGAAACTCTATGTGCCTCGTCAATTATGAGTAAATCACAATGTTTGATTGCATTTTGAAGAAAATCTCTGGATCTTAAATTAGTTGAGATTAAAACGTCATAATTCTCAAATGGAGTTCCCTCTTCTGATAGGCCAAGTTTTTTTACTTTGTGATCTGTAGATAACCCCTTTTCAAGTTGTTCTAATAAAACTAATCTATGACATAGAACAACTATTTTTTTATTTTTATAAAATCTATTTATTATCTCACTTGCTAAAACGGTCTTACCCGCTCCAGTTGGAGCTTTTAAGATAAACTTCTTGTAATTTTTTGTAATTTCAGGAAATTCATCAATTACTTTTTGTTGCCATCTTCTTAATTTCATAAACGTTATATTATATTATATTTTTTGTTGATTATCCATCATCATTATGTTTTTAGTTACATTAATGAAAATTAGCATTTTAAAATCAAAGCTTCACAGGGCAACAATTACAAACACCCACATAGATTACGAGGGTTCATGTGCAATTGACCGTGAATTGTTAGATGCTGCTGACATTTCAGAATATGAAATGATTCATATTTATAATTTAGTAAATGGGGAAAGATTCACCACTTATGCCATCAAAGCTGAAAGTGGAAGTGGTATAATCACTCTAAATGGAGCCGCTGCCTTTAAGGGTAACAAAAATGATAAAGTTATAATCTGCACATATGCAGAGATAAATAAAAAAGATGTAAAAAAATACAGCCCAAAACTTATTTATTTTAAAAATGACTCTAATATCATTGATAAAATAAAATCTTCAATTCCCGTTCAACGCAATAATGTGGTTTCTATATAATTATGTCTAGAAGTATGTGGATAATCTCAGTTTTAATTTTAATTCTTATGATTAGTTCATTTTGGTTTGGAAGGAATAGAGAAGCACCACCATGGGTAAAATGTAAAGAATCCCTTTTTGCTCAAGTTGTTATGAAGCAGTGCACACCTAGTTCATTTGCCAACCCAAATAATATGGAGACTAATGAGAACAATGTTGAAGACGAACTGCCATTTGAGCCTCCACAAAATTAGGTTGAAAAAAAATAATTTTTATGTAATTTGAATTTTTATGCCGCTTTAGCTCAGTTGGTAGAGCAACTGATTTGTAATCAGTGGGTCGGGAGTTCAAATCTCTCAAGCGGCACCACTCAGCAAGGGTTTCAGAGCATTCAGTATTTTAACAAACTCTCGGGGCTCCACCGGGGCTCCACTTTTTGTATCTCAAAATTCAAATTTATTTGTGTTAGTTCTAATTACACTTAGAACAACTTTTCTAATTTTACCTATTATATTTTATTATAAAGAGTTAAATTATAGTCATATGATTTGGAATTTATTTATTTGTACAAGATGCAAAAATTAGATTTAGATAAATATTTGGAAGCCTATACTTTTAGCTTCAAACTTCATAAAAAACAAATGAGAAAAGGGAGTAATATCCCCTACTTCACTCATTTAAGCTCAGTGAGCAACCTTATTATAGAGAATAATGGAACAACTACACAAGCAATTGCTGGATTGCTGCATGACGCAGTTGAAGATCAAGGTGGAGCAAAAACTTTAGCCATAATTAAAAGAAAGTTTGGACCTAAAGTTGCCAAAATTGTTAATCAATGTTCAGATACTATAATTGAACCAAAACCACCATGGAAAGAGCGTAAAATAAAATATATCCAAAATATTAAAAACAAAACTCAGGATACTTTACTTGTTTCTTTATGTGACAAATATCACAATGCCAGTTGTATACTTTCTGATTATCAAAAGGTTGGCGAAGGAATTTGGGATCGGTTTACAGCTCCAAATCAAGAAATTTGTTGGTACTATGAAAGTCTATATAAAGAATTCAAAAAATATCTTAAAAATCATCCAGAACTGATCAAAGCGTATAAGAATAAGGTTTTTGAAATTAAAAAAATTGTAAAGTAGTTCAATTTAGATAAAAAAAAAGGTCAAACAGGACCTACGAAAATAAAATTTTATATTTTAATTATATTAAACTGAGACTTGTCTGTCAAATTTATTTTTTTAAACCACTGAATTCATTGTATTCTTTTTATAACAAATTATTATTCCCTTATTTACTATCTGTTAACTAAATAATTTAACTAACTAGAAAAAATATTTTAATATTAGATGTTATAGTTTCTAATAAGTTAGTTAAATTAGATAGACAGATATTAGCTCTATTCTATATTCATTCGATGCATTGTTACTAATGCACATGATGCATATTGTTAATGCATTCAAACCAAATTCTAATCAAAAAAAATAATCTTGTAACGACTCGTTTTTACCTTTGAGAAACTCAAAGGAGATCCTGTTTTTAAAATACGTATGTAACCCAACTTAACTAATTTTTTAATTTGTCTAGATATTGTGGATTGATGTTTACCAGTAAAGCGAGATAATCTTGCTTGACTAACAAACAACTGTTGAGTTTGGTTATCAGCATAGCAACACATCATGAACATTATTTGGAATAATACCGGGTTTTTGTGGAGATTAACATCGTCATGCATTCGTCTGGGTAAAACTGCAAAGTGACCTATTATATCTTTATTAATTTTTGACATTTTTAAGATGCTTTTCTTTTGAGATTATATTAACTATTTTCAATGTATTTTTTTATTTCATCGGCTCGCCAATACTGTCTTCGTCCTTTTTTAAAATTAATAGGTTGAGGAAAATCCCCTTCCCTGCACCAACGATAAACTGTTGCACGACTGATCTTAAAAATATCCTCTATGTCTTTTTTTGTATATAGTTTCATTCAAGTTCCTTTAATATTAAATTATCTTTTAGTGTAGCAACTATTTAAAAAGAACATACTAGGTATTTTTACCTATTGATTATGAATAATTGTAAAGTTCAATTACACGTTTTATGATTTCTGATTCAGATGGAGTTTCAAGTGCATTTTCCTCGCAAGATTGACGAATAAAATCATAAACCCCCGCTCCCTCAATTGATAATATTTTTTTAATATATTTCTCAGTAAATTGTGAAGAATCCTCAGTATCAATATGATCTAAAACACATAATGCTCCCCAGTAAACAAGGTCATCCTTATATTCTAAAACTCCATCTGTCATTTAAATTTTATACGATAGAAAACTTTTTTCTTTAAGCCAAATCTTTTTTAGTATAAAGCCTCATATGAACTCCTCTTTATTCAAATCACTTTTTATTATGGCAATATGATATTTACTTTACATCTTCTAATTCAATGTGAATTATGTGTTACCTGTGGATAGCTTTTTTTATTGAAACTCGCTATCAACGAGTTTTTTTTTTTTAATATGGTTCCAAAGTTCTTGACCTTTAAAGTATTTAATGTCTGCTGAGATTCTAACAAAAAGACCTTCAATATACTTTTCTCTAGTTATGTTTTCATTACGTTTATCTGTTTTATAATCTGCAGCATAATTAAAGGTTTGTTTATGAAATTTAAAGAAAACTGGCTCGCTAGAATTTTTAACTCGAATAAAAAGTATTCTTTTATTTTTTTTATATACTAATTCACGGATTTTAACATAATTAGCTACAACAGCTTCACCTAATAACAAAGATAATTTTTGGCTTAAGTGTTGAATAATTCTATCAATTGTTTTTGTTACATGTTCATTTTCTTTTTCTTTTTTATAAAAATTTATATCTTCATTTATGCCTTTTATGTTTTTATTCGAACGATCATCTAACACTCCAAAGAAAATATAGCTTTCATCATCATCTGACGAATTTAGAAAAGCGCAAATTATTTTAGCAATCTTCATTATAGACATATTTTGTATTTGATCATATTGTGATTTTCCATTATCCATAAAAAAAATCCTTGGTTTAAATTCAATTGTAGAAGTTTCCCCATCTTTTAAATGTTCATCAAGCCAGGTATCATTAAATATGTTTTTCTTTTTTTCTTCAAAATTATGAAGTTTGACAATTTTTTTTTCCTCTACTGTATATTTTTTATTTAGCTCTCCTTCATTATCCATAACAAAAATTTGCTTTGAAATTTTCGTCTCATCTTGAAATAAGTATGAAATTTCAAAGCATGCATCATCTAAACTCTGATCATAAGTTTCAGTTTCAAAACCATTTTCATAAGCATCGTCTTGGTATCTGATAACTTTTTTTAAATTTTTTTTATAACCACCAGGTAGAAATCTACAACCAAGAGCGTGCCCTAATGCTAATTCATAGTACAGCAAACCTTGGTCATAATAATCTTCGAATTCATTTTTTAGATAATCAATATACTTTTTAATGTATGCTTTACATTTTTCGATGTCTTCAACGTCTTTCTTTGTTTTAATGTGTACGGTTAAATTATCATCATTTAGTTCAAGTAATCTTTGCGATAAACTCATAGATAAACATTTTACAACGTTTTCAAGACCATAATCGTTATCCTTTTTGTAAGCTGTTTCATAATATTTTGCAGCCAACTCTAGATCTTGCTCAACACCTAATCCCTTTGTGTAAATCTCTCCAAGATTTAACAGTGAACCAGTATGTTTTTTTTTTGCTGCTTTTTCAAATTGAATTCTTGCCTTTTCATAGTCTCTTAACTCATGTTCTTCCTTATATTCAAATTCCATAAAATTTTTAGCTAATCCGTAATAATAGTATTCACCAATTTGATATATTGCCTCGGTTGAATTTTTTTGCTCGGCAAATTTATATAAATCATAAGCTAAAGTTGTATAAATTTCTTCTTCTCGAAAAAAGAGAGTATCAGCTAAAGAAACAATTTGTTTCAAACTTTTTACTTTTTCTATGAATTCTTTATTTATCTTAGTAAGGATATCTTTGAAATTCACTAATTTATCTATTTTTTCTTTGTCTTGAAGGTTTATTATTTCAATAAAAGTCTCGACAAATTTAGGAACAATTCCAATGTACCATCTGTGATATTTAGCAGCTTTAAATAATAACTGTCTTTGATAAGACTCTAACAGGGATTTCTCTTTAAGGATTGTTAAAGTAGTCCATATGTCGTTTTTTTCTTCATTAGAAATAGGGTTGATGATCATTTTTAAAGCCATAAATATAACTTTAATTAATAGTTAAGAAAAATCAAATTTAACAAATGATCTCTAAAAAATCTATACCATATTTTTCTAAATTTTGAGGCCTACCACATTTAGTTCTGCCATGTCTTCAAAAGTTTTAAGCTTATTGAGTAGCATATGATAAAGAGTTGTTGATATTCTTTTTACCTAATTCACCTAAGCGATTTTACTATAGTTCAAATCATTTGACTTAATTATAATTACTTAATACGAATCATTAAAGCTGAGTGTGCTTTCTTTTTTGTAACAAATTGGTCAATATCTGACTCAATTTTCATATCCTTTAATTTTTGATATTTTAACGTATTTAATTTATATGTCCTAGAAATAAGGCTTTCTCTTAAAAGCTTTGCAATTATATCTTTATTAGTATTATTAAACTCTTTTGCCAATGAACTACTGTATTTAATCTTATAAATACTATTAGTGATAACATATCCATCGTTTATAATTTTTTTTTGATTGTTATTTTCCATCATACTTTTTAACAACTTTTTCTTTTTTTCAAGTTCATTAGTCTGAATTTTGATATTTTTTTGGAGCTCATAACACTCGTCTGCTAATCTATAAATTTCATTACTCATAAATAGAATTCTATATTTTCAAAAAAAGAAAACAAGTTTAGTGGTAAAAGTTTTTTATTTTATTCCTCATCATCTGACCATCCTAAATTCCTTTCATGTTTTGATAAAGTTCTGAATTCGTTTGACCTCAATACCCAATATCTTAGTCATATCAAAATTATATAGACTAAAGCTGAAGCTACAAAGAATAATAATCATTAGTTTTTTTAGTTTTTTTTTTCTAATATAAATTTATGGATTTCTTTGAACAACCAATCATTAATTCTCCATATCAATACCCAAATAAACATTGGGAGCTAGATGAATCTGGACAACCCACACAATCTATCAACGAAATAAGACGTCCATCGTCTTTGTTAACACCTGTACCTAAAGCTAGAACATCAAAAAATCAAAGCAATCAGAGTGACAACCAAATGGACATGAATCTTGATATCGATAACCAAATTTCATCTGAAAATCAAAAATATAATATTTCTACTTATATTAATGAGATTAGAGATGAGGTTAATCAATGGAGACAACTACCAAATGAAAGAGATTGGATGGTGAGTCCTGAAACAGCGGAATTACTTAAGTATTGGAGATTACACAAATTTGAAACAATTCGACCTTTCTTTTGTCAAGTTGAAGCAGTTGAAACAGCGATATGGTTAGCTGAAGTTGCACCCAAAATGGGGGGTAGATCATCGAATATTTTGAAACGAATTAAATTAGTAAATGAACAGGCCAATCCAGAACTCTTTCGTATCGCATTTAAACTTGCTACGGGTACAGGAAAAACTACTGTTATGGCTATGCTTATAGCATGGCAAACAATAAATGCTATTAGACATCCTCAAACAAAATCATTTACGCGCTCATTTCTAATCGTAACTCCTGGGATAACCATCAAAGACCGTCTTCGAATTCTTCAACCTAATGACCCTGAAAGCTATTACAAAACTCGCGAACTTATCCCATCAAATATGTTAGGTGATATAGAAAAAGTAAAAGTTGTTATCACAAATTATCATGCTTTTAAACTTCGTGAAAAAATAGAAATTTCAAAAACAGGTAAAACTTTATTACAAGGAAGAGGAAAAGAAATTCAAACAATTGAAACAGAAGGTCAAATGATAAAGCGTGTAATGAGCGAATTAATGACCTCAAAAAACGTCATAATCATTAATGACGAAGCACATCATTGTTATCGTGAAAAACCTACATCTGACGAAGAGGATTTAAAAGGGGAAGATAAAAAAGAAGCAGATAAAAATAAAGAAGCGGCACGTCTTTGGATTACAGGAATTGAGGCAGTTAAAAAGAAGTTAGGAGTGAAGGTTGTTTATGATTTGTCTGCAACACCATTTTTCTTAAAAGGATCTGGTTATGCTGAAGGAACATTATTTCCTTGGGTATCAAGTGACTTTTCATTAATGGATGCAATTGAGTGTGGAATTATAAAATTACCTCGTGTACCTGTTTCCGATAATGTAGTTCGAGACGAAATGCCTTTATATAGAAATCTTTGGGAACATATTGGAAAAAAAATGCCAAAAAAAGGTCGTGGAGAAAGTAGCGCTGATCCACTATCTTTACCTCCAATGTTGCAAACTGCTCTTGAAGCACTCTATGGGCACTACGTTAAAGTTTATGAAAGCTGGCAAAAAGAAGGTTTAGTCGTTCCTCCAGTTTTTATTATTGTGTGCAACAATACTTCAACCTCAAAACTTGTTTATGATTATATTTCCGGGTTTCAGCGTGATAATCAAAAAGGAGAAGAAGTATTTCACGAAGGTAGGTTAGAGCTTTTTCAAAATTATGATAAAAATGGACACCGGCTTTCAAAACCTAGAACACTATTAATTGATAGTGCACAACTTGAGTCTGGTGATGCTCTTGACAAAGAATTTAGAGAGGCCGCTAGTGCTGAAATAGAGCGTTTTCGTCGTGAAATTTTAGAACGAACTGGGAATCAAAAAGAAGCTGATAATATTGACGATGCTACTTTACTAAGAGAGGTAATGAATACGGTTGGAAAACAAAATTCTTTAGGTCAAGGAATACGTTGCGTAGTTTCTGTATCAATGCTGACTGAGGGGTGGGATGCTAATACCGTTACGCACATTCTTGGAATAAGAGCATTTGGCACACAACTATTATGCGAACAAGTTGTTGGTCGTGCATTAAGAAGACAATCTTATGAACTTAATGAAGACAATTTATTTGATGTTGAGTATGCTGATATTTTAGGTATACCATTTGATTTTGCCGCAGAGCCAACTGTAATCAAACCTCGACCACCACGCGAAACGATCCGGGTTAGAGCCATGCGTGAACGCGATTCTTTGGAAATAAGGTTTCCAAAAGTTGAAGGTTACAGAACTGAGCTACCAAATAGCAAATTGACAGCAAATTTCACAAAGGATCATTCGTTACGTCTGACACCAGATCTAGTTGGACCATCACTAGTTGAATTACAAGGAATTATAGGTAAAGGAGAACAACTAAATTTAGAGCATACGAAAGATATGCGTCGTAGTACTATTCTTTTTAATCTTGCAAAACATCTGCTCTATCACAAATATCGTGATCCGGGTGATGAGCCAAAAATCCATCTTTTTGGGCAGTTGCGGTCGATTTGTAGAAAATGGATAGATAATCATTTAGAATGTATCGGTAATACCTACCCTGCTCAATTAATGTACAAACAACTTGCTGATCTGGCAGCTAACAAAATATCTGCTGGTATTACGGAAACTCATGTTGGAGAAAACTTAGTTAAAGCTGTCTTAGATCCTTACAACACAGAGGGATCTTCTATTCATGTTAATTTTACTACTTCCAATACCCGACGTTTTAAAACTCACGAAAATAAAAGTCACATAAATTATGTAATTGGTGATAGTGACTGGGAATTATATATGGCGGAAGCCTTGGAAAAAAGTCCTCGTGTTCTGGCGTATGTAAAGAATCATTCTTTAGGTTTTGAAGTGCCCTACCTACTTGGTTCAGAGTCTAAAAAATATCGTCCAGATTTTATTGTTAAAGTTGATGATGATACTCCTAACGACTTTTTAAATCTTATAGTTGAAGTTAAAGGTTATCGAGGTGAAGCATCTATAGAAAAATCAAATACTATGAAGTCCTACTGGATACCAGGTGTAAATAATTTGAAGAAATTTGGACGATGGGATTTTGCAGAGTTTCAAGGTGATCTCTTTCAAGGCAAATCAAATCTTCAGGAATCTGTAGACAGATTGATGAGTCAATATGCTATGAAGAATAATGACATAAATAAAAATTAAAAAATATTATGAGATAACCAGAAGATAAAATGACAAAAAAAAAGGAAAAATCAGTTGAAAATTTTACTCATGAGAGTGACAAGCGGAAGAACATTCCAACAGCGGAATATGAAAACCTAATGCACGATGAAGATAAAAAACCAATTAAACTTAATTATCCACGTAACCCAGATTTAGACCCTCAGCTCGTCTGGCGGGGTAAGGATAACCAAGACTTGTCAGATTTAGTGGTTGATGCTCCACCACTTTACATTCAGGAAAAGATTAACCCCAAACATATAATTGATGATTTGATACTCCAATCAAAAAAAAGGACAGATGACAAAGCACAAGAAAAGATCGCTGACCTGTTTGCCGATATGTTTGATGGAGAGCTGGACTCAGAAGCTAAAACTGAATTTTATGCCCATGATCAGAACTGGACCAACCGGATGATTTTGGGCGATAGCCTGCAGGTGATGGCGTCACTTGCAGAACGAGAAGGGCTGCGGGGGAAGGTTCAATGCATTTATTTTGACCCGCCTTATGGGATCAAGTTTGGGTCAAACTGGCAGGTATCTACAAAGTCGCGTGATGTAAAAGACGGCAAGGCTGACCAAATAAGCCGTGAACCAGAGATGGTTAAAGCATTCCGAGATACGTGGTCAGATGGCATACATTCTTATCTAACTTATTTGCGAGACCGCTTAACCATCGCGCGTGACCTACTTCACGAAAGTGGATCAATTTTTGTCCAAATTGGGGATGAAAATATCCATCGGGTGAGAGTTCTTTTGGATGAAGTTTTTGGTGAAGAAAATTTTATAAGTCAAATCTCTTTTAAGACAAGCGTGCCTCTGGGCAGCACATTTATTCCTGGCACCCTAAACTACATTCTTTTTTATGGACGTAATAAAAAACAACTGAAGTTTCGGAGAATCTTCGAGGACAAAACAAAAGGAGAGGGAGCCTTCACGTCCATTCGTCTGGCGGACGGCTCAGTAAGAACACTTAATGTTGAGGAGAAGAAAAATATTTCCTTGGTTCCTGAAGGCGCCAAATACATGTTCAACTTAAGTATGTTGAGTGCTGGGAGAACGGAGAGTTGTGTTTTTACAGCAAAAATTAACGGTCGAAGTTTCAACCCAGGCAGCAATAAATCATGGAAAACAAATAAAGAGGGATTGAACCGGCTAGTGAAAGCGGACAGGGTTTATTTATCTAAATCTACCATTCGATATATTCTGTACCACGATGATTATCCAGTGAAAGAGCTGAGCGATACATGGATAGATATAGGTTCTGCAACTAATAAAGTTTACGTGGTTCAGACAAGTGTCGATGTGGTGAAACGTTGCATATTAATGGCTTCAGATCCAGGAGACTTAATCTTGGACCCAACTGGTGGCTCAGGAACCACGGCTATTGCAGCTGAACTATATGGAAGAAGATGGATATCGATTGATACTTCGAGGGTTGCAAACTCACTGATGAAAAACCGTCTAATGTCTGCGCATTTTCCTTATTTTCATCTGCGGGAGCCAAGTTTTACCGAATTGAATACCAATAAAAATGTCCAACAAACTAGCCTGCGTTTTGGGTTTAAATATAATTCAGTTCCACATGTGACTTTGGGGTCTATCTCGAATAACACCGAAATAGATGTTATATGGGAAAATTATCAGGAAACGCTTGAACCACTACGTCAGCAACTTAATTCTGCCATTAACCAGAACATGGAAGAATGGGAAATCCCTTGTGAAGCTGACGCTGCTTGGACTGAAACAGCTAAATCTGCTCACGCTAAATGGTGGCAGGCGCGTATTGCCCGCCAGAAAGAAATTGATGACAGCATCTCACGAAATGCTGAAACCGAATATCTCTATGACCGGCCATATGTGGACAATTCAAAAATACGTGTTGCGGGACCATTCACAGTGGAAAGCCTATCGCCGCATAAGATCATAGCGGTTGATCATGACGGGGAATTACTAACCAATACTGATACGGCAGATGGCTTGAGGTCTGACCCAAACCGCAGTAATGAAGAGATTGATTTTGGTCAAGTCATCCTAGATCATCTGCGCACCGCCGGTGTTCAGCAGACCCATAAAGAAGACCGGATTAAATTCACTTCCATCAACCCGTTTCCTGGCAAGTTAATTTCTGGCGATGCACGGTATTTGGAATCTGACCGTGAGAATTCCCCACAAAAACGCGCAGCCATATTTATTGGCCCTGAATATGGCACATTAGGCAGGACGGATATCGTCGCCGCTGCGCGTGAAGCACGCGACCTACAATTTGATGTACTTGTCTGCTGCGCGTTCAATTATGACGCCCATTCATCTGAAATTGATAGGCTGGTTGACCTGCCCATCCTGAAAGCGCGAATAAACCCTGACCTGCATATGGCGGAAGAGCTAAAAAACACTGGGGCAGGCAATCTGTTTGTTGTCTTTGGTGAGCCAGACATTGACTTTATCGCTTCTGAAGACGGCAAAATTCAGATCAAAATCAATGGCGTTGATGTCTTTCATCCATCAAAAGGAGAGGTAGTCTCCGGGGGACCAGAATCAATTGCAGCATGGTTCATTGATACTGATTATAATGAAGAAAGCTTCTTTGTACGTCATGCCTATTTCCTTGGAGCTGATGATCCTTACAAACAACTTAAAAATGCACTTAAAGCTGAGATTGATCATGAGGCCTGGGAAAGTTTATATAGTGATATTTCTCACCCCTTCTCAAAACCAAAGACAGGACGAGTTGCTGTGAAAGTTATCAATCATTTGGGTGATGAAGTAATGAAGGTTTTTAGAATTAAGTGAGTTATATTCATGGAGTTTCGAATTGGAGACACATTTCAGTCTAGCCTGAAAAAATTAACAGCTCAAGAACAAAAAGCCGTTAAAACGACTGCTTTTGATTTACAAATTGGTCTAAGTGGTAATTCAACGAAATTTCATAAAATTTCACGCTCCAAAGATCCTAATTTTTGGTCAGTTCGAGCTAACAATGATATTCGTATAATTGTTCATAAGACTGCAGCATCAATTCTACTTTGTTATGTTGATCATCATGATGATGCTTACAAGTGGGCAGAAAGAAGAAAAATTGAAAATCATCCAGTCACAGGAGCAGCTCAATTAGTTCAAGTTCGAGAGTTAGTTCAAGATCTAAATATTAAATTGCCAGAGGTTTCATCAATTATTGAAGAAAAAAATCAAATGCTAACCCCAATTTTTAAAGAAATTAAAGAAGAACAACTTCTTTCTATTGGCGTACCTAAAGATTGGCTTAATGACGTCCTAAATGCGAATGAGGAATCATTTTTAAATTTGGCAGAGTATCTTCCACAAGAAGCAGCTGAGATTCTATTAGAAGTTGCAAGTGGCGACATCTCGTTTATACAAGCTGTTCAACAATCAAAAAATATTGTAGATCAAACATCAAAACAATTACAAAAAGGGTTTAAACATCCAGATGCTCAACGCCGTTTTCGTATAATTGAAGACATAGATGAACTAGCTATAGCAATGGAATATCCCTGGGAAAAATGGACTGTATTTCTTCACCCTCGTCAGCGAATATTTTCAAATCGTTCTTATAATGGACCAGCTCGTATAGCAGGATCAGCAGGAACTGGTAAAACGGTTGTAGCTATCCATCGTGCAGTTGCACTTCACTATAAATACCCATTAAACAAAATTTTATTAACGACTTTTTCCAAAGCGTTGGCTAATGCTATGAATATTAAATTACAAAGATTAGTGGGAAAAAAATCATCTGCTTTAGATAAGATAGATGTTCTTCATATGGAAGGAGTAGCATATAAATTGATGCAAAAAAAAGGAAATCAACCAAATATTGTTTCAGATTCACAACTTCAATATTTTTTTAAAGATGCCTGCGAACAACTTGAAATTAGTCAATTTGAAACTGGATTTCTTATGGCTGAATGGGAACATGTGGTTGATAGTTGGCAGATAAAATCTTGGGAAAGCTATAGAGATGTTAAAAGGCTTGGTCGAAAAACTAGAATTGGTGGCCCTCAAAGAGAAAAACTTTGGAGTATTTTTGATTTTGTATGGAAAATAATAACTACTAAAAAACTAACAACTTGGTCTTCTGTTTTCAACGATTTAAGTAAAAATGCTTCAACAGAATTGAAATACGATAATATTATTATTGACGAAGCTCAAGATATATCCGCAGCTGAACTAAAGTTTCTTGCTAACATTGGTGGAAACAAACCTGACGGATTATTTTTTTCGGGTGATTTAGGACAAAGAATTTTTCGTCAAGTCTTCTCATGGAAAAGTCTTGGTGTCGATGTTCGTGGTCGTTCTAACATACTTAAAGTTAATTATCGCACATCACATCAGATAAGACAAAAAGCTGACAAATTACTTCCTAAAGAGATTTCTGATTTTGATGAAAATGAGGAAAGCCGAAAAGGCACTATATCAATATTTAATAGCATGCCTCCAGAAATTTTTGTGGTTGAAAATTTAAAAGAAGAAAGTTTAAGAATTTCAGATTGGATCAATCAACAAATAAAATCAGGCATACTTGCATCGGAAATTGGTATTTTTGTTAGAAGTAAAAAAGAATTGAAAAGAGCTGAAAATGCTATCATTAAATCTGGTCAAAATGCATTCAGAATAACAAGCAAATTTGAAGAAAATAAAACAGCAGTTAATTATGGATTGATGCACATTGCAAAAGGTTTAGAGTTTAAAAGTGTTGTTGTAATGGCTTGTGATGAAAATATTCTTCCTCAGCAAGAACGCCTTGAACGTGTAACAGATAGTTCTGATTTGGAAGAAATTTATAACACAGAAAGACAACTTCTTTATGTTGCTTGTACTAGAGCAAGAGAAAGTCTATTAGTTACTGCCATAAAACCGGGTAGTGAGTTTTTGGAAGATTTTAAAAACTAAACTTATTTTCTTATTACTTTTCTTTTTAACCCATTACAAACAATTTAATGTATTTTTCTGAAAAATTCTTATTAATTTACCTTTATTATCGCTTTGATATCATAGGTAATGAAAAAATTTTTAGATAAGATAGAAAGTCTTTCACATAAAGTTTATAAACAACTTTCAGGATTAAAAGAAGAACATTTCCAAACAGCTTTAGGCGTTGAATTCAGAAAAAACAAAATTGATTTTATGAGAGAGGCTGGTCTGGAGCTCTTTTATGATAACCATCCGATTGGTCTTCATGAACTCGACTTTTTAATTCCACCATGTATGGATTTAAAAGAAGCTATTATTATCGAAACTAAGGTTGGTTCTGGGATTGGAGAGGAACATCGACAACAACTCAGAAATTATCTTCGCTCAGCTGCAAAAAATGATAACGCTATCATTAAAAAAATTAAAACTGGGTTAGTGCTTAACTTTAAAAAGAATGAGGTATTTACCGAAAGCGTTCGTCAAAAGAAAGAAATACAGGATATTGAAATCGAAGTATGGAAGTTAGAAAAGAACAAATTTACGCAACACTACTCTAATAAAACAGCGGAAGAAAAATCCTAAAAATATTTTTGTGGCCACTCTCTTATACGCTGTAGGCCCTACTCCCACCTATATCCTTATTTATTAAATGCTTGTTCCAAAAGTTCAGTGCCTCTAATTTTTGTTTGAATTGATGCGAGCGATTATAGATTGAGGTGACCGAGCTATCAGTGTGATTGAGAACAATCATAATCCTATCCTTATTAAAACCGTTATCACCAAGGAATGTTCCCATTGAGCGTCTGAAGTCATGATACGTCCAATTTGTGACCCCTGAATGGTAAATGAGGCGTTTCTTTAGCTGACTAAAACAGTTGAGAGGCTTTATACCATCATATGAGAATATGTAACTGTCTCGTTGAGACACCAGATTTAATATATCTTTCATATGGGTAGTTAAGGGTGTAATTATCTTTTGCATGTTCTTAGAGCGTTCTTTAGGTATTTCAAAGCTATCGTCCTTGATATCAGACCATTTTAAGTTAGTAATCTCATTGATACGTTGTCCTGACAGGATTAAGAACTTAACCAAATTCCCTTGAATAGGATCTACTTTTCTGCACGCTTCATAAATAGCCTTAATTTCTTGTAGTGTAAGTACCCTATCGCGTGATTTCTCTTTAAATGGTTTAGCAAGAGAATCAATAGGATTGATTTCAAGATAATCACGCTGCACACACCATTTAAACATCGATTTAATGTATGATAAAAGGCGATTAGCCTGAACGCCCTTCCCCTTTGTCACCAAATCATCAGTAATTCTAAGAATATGTTGCTTTGTAATTTGATTAATGGGCATACGCCCTAATTTACTAACAAAATAGTTATTAAATATACGTTCAACCTCATACCTGCTCTTAAGATTAACACGCACGTGCTTTTCCATATAAAGCTCAACGAAGTAGGCAAAATTATTGACTTTAGCTTCATTCTTTTCATGTTGAGGATCCTGGCCTTTATAAATGCTATTGAGCTTTTGTGTGGTGAGCTGACGTGCATCCTTTAATGACAGTGTTGGGTAATTACCTAATGTTAATCGCATTTTACGACCATTAACGCGATACTGAATACTCCAACTTTTGTGATTGGTCGATGTTACGCGTAAACTTAATCCATTGATATCGCCATATGATTTACGTCCTTTTTCAGGTGGTTTAATAAGTGTAATTTGACGATCATTTAACATATAATATAATCTAATCTGGGGCTCCACTGGGGCTCCAAAATGCTTAAGTCACATTGAAATTAAATGATACATTTTGATTTAGGTTTATGCAATAAGCAATTGATTATATTACTATAAATAAGACTATATAAGGCTAAATGAAACTGAGTGAAACAGCATTAAAAATGATTTGTAATCAGTGGGTCGGGAGTTCAAATCTCTCAAGCGGCACCACTCTGCCAAGATTCCAGAAAAGTTGCTTATAAATAATTGGTGTGGGCTGCACTTCTACCACATTTTATATTGCTCACCTCGAGAGATTATTCTAAAATTTAACACTAGAAGCTACAAGTTATTTTTATGAAAGATTTCCTAAAAACATTCAAATGGTTTGAACGAAATGTATTTAAACTCATATTCATTCCTATTAGCATAATTATTATTTACACTATTTTTATGTTTCTAATTCCTATTTTTCAGTTCTTAGGATTTGTTGGCGATGGGTTTAATGAGATTCAAAATATATTTCAAGAGATGGAAAAGCATATTGAAGAGTTTAAGTGGGAAAAAGAAGTACCATCATCACCAAAGGATGAAAATCTAGTTTAGTTTTTTTTAAAGAATTAACTTCTTTAAAAATAATAAATAAACCTTACTGAATTAGATTAAAAATTGCATTCTCTGCAAAGTTAGTTGATTTACAAGTTCGAGTTGGAATACTTCCTTTAATAGGATTGATAACATCTATTGTTTGATAGCCTCCTGATTCAAAACTATAAGTTTGGTTTAGCTCAGGGTCATAGTACCCAAGTGCATGTTGTGTTGAGTACGTATATTTTGTATTAATACTTATTTTTGTGGATTCATTATCAATTTTTCGTATATTGATATTCATTTTTGCCTCAAGTACTGCCAGTAAGCCGCTTTTAGCATAATCAATGTAAGAACCTTTAAATTCTTCACCAGTAAAGAAAAGTGTATATTCAAAATCACCACAATCTATAAAATTTTCAGGTTCTTTTGAACCAAATGATAACGTTAATAAACCAGAATCTTTATCAAGGTTTTCGATTTTAAAAAAAGAATCATTTACAAAATCAGTTACAGAGGTCCAAGTTTCGTCATAATTTTTATTAGTAATTAAGGAATTTTTAAAATTAGTATTGTCAATATTTGGTGGAACATATTTACCAACATTTTCTGTAAGTTTTTCTTTTTCTGTTGCACATGACCAAAGAAAAATTGTCATAACCAGAGATGAAAGGATTTTTTTCATGTTTATAATTATATATGAATATAAATTATAAAACTCAAGCGATGATAAGGTAGCGATAACCACCTAATCTTATATTTATTATTTTAGAAATTGTATCTTACGCCAAGCTTAATAGCGTGATTATTAATCTCTATACTATCAAACCTATTATCATTGTTCGGTTCTAACAGAGCTGCCTGACCATAATCTGAATAATTATATTCAACAAATGTTGAGAAATTTTCAAAAATTTTATAATCACCACCAACACCTAAAGACCATGAAACATTGTTGGATTCACTACTTCTAACTGCTACCCCACCGGTGGTAAGTAAAATTTGCGGCATATCAATACTAGCTATACCAATACCTGCTTGAGGATAAAGCTTAAGGCTATCATTGATATTAAAAAATTTACCAAAATTAAACGACCAATTAGTTAAATCAAGAGTCGATTCTTGAATAGAACTAGTACCACTTGCAGTCGTAAATGAACCTGATGTGTCTAGACCATTTGAGTATTCATAACCAATTCTTAAAAAGAAATCGTAATAGCTTGCACCAATAGAGCCCCCAATTGTATCAAATGCCTCATGCACTACAGTATTGGCTGTTAGCCCAGTTACACCAGAGTCGTCAAGTGCTTCATCATTATCTGAAAAGCCAAAACCATAGGAGAAATCAGCAAAGAAGTCAAAATCATTCGAATATGCATTTTCTACTGCTAATGAAAAAGCTAAGATTTAGGATATCTGTAGAAATTTTTTCATTAATTAACCTTTACTTATTAACTTTTTTTATGCCATTAACATAAAATTATGTCAATACCCTAAAGTAACACAGGAGGAACCCCTTTTGATTGAGACTCCCCAATTATCTCTCTCCACCTACCCTCAAAAGTTAAAGGAGCTAATTTAAGAAAATTTAATGGATTATTTTTTTTATTTTCCAGTTGCTACCTGTATCCACCTTTTTTTTTTTCTTTTTTTGACTTTTTCTCATTAGACTCACTATTCTCATTATCTTTGGTAACGGATTTCATTTTTACTGAATAAGACTTTTCAGAATTACCAAATTTATCTCTAACATCATTTATAAAGTTTCCTTTAGTGTCAGAAAATAAAGTTGCAAAACAAATAATTAAAGTAAAGGAAAAAAGTTTCATATAAAAAAAGTATTAATTAAAAAAAAAAATTCAATAGTATTAGGTTTCTTTTAATTAAATTTATTTTATTAATTTACTTCTTTAGGAAAGTAACAAAGCCACTTTGCGACATTTAGCATAAACATCATAGAGATTCTATTTTTTGATTATTTTTGTATGCTCTTATTTAAGTTTATTTAGACAATTTTCAAACTCAGAAGTGTTCTCTTCAAAGCCCAACTCTTCACATTTCTTTTTGACTTTGTCTAAAGATAATTCATCTGCTATCTCACTACCAACTAAGGACCCTAAACCGGCACCGATGGCTGTCATAAATAGTTTGCCAGTTCCAGCTCCAAATTGAGCACCAATAACTCCACCTGCAGCGGCACCTAGGGTGTTGCCAATAGTTTTATTATCAAAACTTGAACAGGAAGCTAGAAATAGAAACAAAAATGAAATTAAAATTTTTTTTTTCATAGTTAAATCTTAATAAATTTAAATTATATTTTCAAATAATTTATTTAAGAATAAAATCTAATTATGATTCAAAAATTACTAATTATTATTGGGTTACTATTAATTCTTATCGGACTATTTTATCCATTTTTTAGGGATATTGGATTTGGAAGATTGCCAGGTGATATTGTTATTAAAAAAGAAAACTCATCATTTTATTTTCCAATAGTTACTTGTATAGTTGTTAGTGTGATTATTAGTTTGATACTAATTTTTTTAAAGAAATAAAATAAATCATGACGTATTACTTTTTATTGCTTAGCCCTATAGAAAATTATTTATAATGCAATTGAATCTCTATTATTAGGAAAACACTATTTTTGTATTTTTACTCCTTCATTGATAAGCAGTCTTTTTTTTCTTTCTATTCCGTTTTTTCCTTTATATCCCCCCATTTTTCCGTCCCCTCTAATGACTCTGTGACATGGAATTATTTTTAATGATGGATTTTTAGCACATGCATTAGCAACAGCTCGATAAGCTTTGGGCTTACCTATTTTCATCGCAAGTTCCTTATAAGTTATTGTTTTTCCTATAGGAATTTTTGTTATCTCTGACCACACCATTTTTTGAAAATCAGTGCCCTTTATATTTTTCATCTATTTAGTTTTCTCCATTTTTTTGGGTGAATGAATGCTCCCTTCCACATGCCTAGATTGTTTTCTTGGGCATATTCTTCATCAATAACATAGTCTTTAGAATAATCTCTATAAGCAAGCGCCCAACCATTTCTTACTAATTCTTTATTTAGGTTAGTTTCACCTACAAAACATTCAGCAACAATTCGTTTGTATCTATCTTTATCTTTGTGATTACACTTAACAGACTGATTACCAATGAGAGAACCTAAAAATTCTTTTGATTTGACCCCACATTTGTAATTTTTTTCTTTCATTTTACATAATTGCTTCATTTCAGGTGCATCAATACCGTGAAGTCTATATTTAATTTTATTAATATGGATAGTATCTCCATCAACAATTCTTATTTCTTGTTGAGTATTTACACTATCATTTTTTACAGCTGTAATATCTGAAACATAGCACAATGGTTCGTAACCCCCAGGTTTTGAATATGCACTTCTTTTTCCACATTTTTTACCATTACTCATTAATGAATAAGGACATGGGCATTTTCCAGGATAGTTAGTAATAGATTCTTTGATCATTTCTTCAGGAGATTTAGCCTTAGAAACACTTACAACTAAAAACAAAATAATGAAAACGTTTATGATTCTAATCATTATAGTATTTTTCGTTTGTTATAATAGATAAAAAAGCTTCACCATATTTCTCCAATTTTTGTGGTCCTACTCCATTTAGCTTTCCCATCTCCCTAATTGTTTGAGGTTTATGAAGTAGCATTTGATGAAGAGTCGCATCTGGGAAAATTATGTAAGCAGGAACCCGCCTTTTGCGTGCCAATTCCAAACGTTTAGATTTTAATGCCGAGAATAATTCTTTTTCATCATCAAGTGTTGCAGTATCAATAGTTTCAGGTTTTATTCTTTTTGATTTAATAGGCTGATTAAATTCAATCTTACGATAAAAATATTCGTCTTCTCCTCTAAGAACCATTTCACCCTTTGGAGTAATTTGTAATGCACCATAGCGCTGAATATTTATTAGCAAATAATTTGCTGACACCATCTGTCGAATAAATGTTTTCCAAAAATCAGTCGTCGCTGTTCGCCCTACTCCAAATGTTTTAATTGAATCGTGTCCTTTTGCTTTTACTTTGTCACTTAAAACCCCTCTCAGTACATCAACAATATGTCCCGAACCAAAATATTGACCTGTACGATATATAGCTGATAAAACCATTTGTGCATACTCTGTCCCTTCAATCATTTGAGGTGGATTAAGGCAGTTATCGCACTTTCCGCAAGTTTCGCAGGTTTCTTTAAAATATGACAAGAGTGTTTGACGCCTACAAGTAGCAGAATCGCAATACGCAATCAATGCGTCTAATCGTTTATGCTCTTTAATTTTAAAACTATCATGGGCATCGCTCATATCAATAAAACGTTTACGTTGAAATAAATCCTGTAAACCAAAAATTAGCAATGTGTCAGCCTCCAAACCGTCTCGGCCTGCTCTTCCAATTTCTTGATAGAAAGCTTCCATACTACTTGGTAAACTTATATGAGCAATGTATCTAACGTCAGCTTTGTCGATTCCCATCCCAAAAGCTATTGTTGCACAAACTACAACATTGTCTTCAGTCATAAATTTATCTTGGGTATCAATTTTTATCTGAGTATCTAATCCAGCATGAAACGGATAGGCATTGAATCCCTCTGATCTCAAAAATTCAGAACATTGTTCAGTGAGTTTTTGAGATAAACAATACACAATACCTGATTGATTTTTTCTATTTTCTAAGAACTCAATGAGTTGAGCTTTCCAATTGTTAGTTTTTTGTTGAACAGCTAAAGAAAGGTTTGGACGATTAAAACCATGAAGAAATATTTTACCTTTTCCATTAGTTAATTTGTTATTAATATCAGAACGTGTCTCCTCATCAGCTGTTGCAGTAAATGCTGAAATAATCGCTTGAGGAAAATGATTTTGAAGTTCTTTTAAGAGCTCATACTCTCGTCTAAAATCACTACCCCATTTAGAAATACAGTGAGCTTCATCAACAACAAACATACTGATGTTCAATGGTTTTAATGCACATATCATTTCATTACGCATTAATGATTCAGGCGAGATATATAAAATTTTAATTGTTTTATTTTTAAAGTCTTCCCATACTTGATTCCTTTTGGACTCAGCCATTCCAGAGTGAACACGTTCAGCATTGACACCTAAATCTCTCAAGCCAATAACTTGGTCATCCATAAGAGCTACAAGTGGCGACACCACAATAGTCTGATTCTCAAAGAGCAATGCTGGGAGTTGAAAGCATAAAGATTTTCCTGCTCCTGTGGGCATTACTGCTAACAATTTTTTTTTCTGCATTAAATGATTAATAATTTCCTCTTGCCCTGGTCTAAAAGAGGAAAACCCAAATACATCTTCAAGAGTTTTAGCTAGATCGTTCATAAATTTTTTTTATAATTTTTAGTTTGTCTTTGTGACATAATTTTTTGATACGATACTCTTCTTTGGATGCGTCACTTTTATTTTCATACGCTGAGCTTTTATATACTAGTTTAAGTGGACGAAGACTGGCACAATACTTAGATGCTTTTTTATTATCCTTTTGGTGTTCATCGAATCGTCGTTCGACATCAGTTGTAATGCCTGTATACAAAGTTTTATTCCTGCATTGGATTATGTAGACCCACCAGTTCTTCATATTCAAATATTATATATGATTTTTCTTTCGCTGCCCTCAAAAATTAAAGAGAATAATTTAAGAAAAATTTTTTTTAAACTTTTAATTGGATTTATATTTATACTAATTTAGTTAAAGTCGAGCCAATTAATTGTTGCTCTTATCCCAATCACAAAATACATCACTTCCATCAAAGTTCTTGGTATGTCTTTATCTTTTATGCCCATAATAATCCATATAAGACATGAAAAACTGCAAATAATCCAACCAATAGATTGAGACGATACTTTTGCATTTCCAAGGACATACGCTCCGATTACTGCTAAAAAAAAACCAAACCATCTCCAATAATCAACTTTTTTAAAGGGTGTATTTACTTTTTCATTCATTTTATAAAACTTTCAGTTATTCATTATTATTATTAATTAAAATTTTAATTGAAGTTAATAGTGAAATTATTGCGTTAATACAAACAAAATTTTTATATTTCTAACCTTAGTCCTTTTTTTTTCTAATGGTTATTTCTAATAATAACTTTTTGATTCAGTTCGATCAAAATACGGTAAGGAGAACAATTCATACTCAATTAAAGTTAAACCTGGTGATTTGGAAAAAAGAATAAACAACTAACTAAAAATAAGAAAAATTTAATAATTAAAAAATAATAATTACTTAATTATAATTTGGTTTCGCGAGAATCCTTGTAGCTTTGTCAATTCCATCCAATGTTAACGGCACCATCCGATTCTTAAAAATATCTTTTATTATCATGGTAGATTCTGAATACTCCCAATATTTTTCGATAACTGGATTTATCCATATATATGACGGCCATTGAGTAATAGCTCTTTCCAGCCAAACTCTTCCAGGTTCATCGTTAAAATGTTCATTACCTCCCCCTGGAATTATAATTTCGTATGGACTCATAGTGGCATCTCCAACAAAGATACATTTAAATTCTTTTCCATAAGTTCTTATAACATCATATGTTGATAACCTTTCATTCCATCTTCTGTTATTGTTTCTCCAAATACCCTCATATAAGCAGTTATGGAAGTAAAAATAATGAAGATTTTTAAATACATTACCAGCAGCTGAAAAAAGTTGTTCAACTTGCTCGATATGACTGTCCATGGAGCCACCAACATCTAAAAACAATAAAACTTTGATTGAATTTTCTCTTTCTTTTTTGGTTTTGATGTTCAAAATTCCATTTTTTGCTGTATCTGATATTGTTTCTTCAATATCCAACTCGTGGTTTATTCCAGTTCTAGCCCATTGTCTTAATTTTTTTAAAGCTACTTTAAAACTTCTATTATTAAATTCCTTGGTATTATCAAAATCCTTAAAAATCCTTTTATCCCAAACTTTTATTGCCTTTCCATGAAGTCTTTTATCCTGGCCAATTCTTATGCCCTCAGGATTATATCCATATGCTCCGAATGGAGAGGTTCCAGAAGTTCCAATCCATTTATTTCCACCTTGATGTCTTTTTTTTTGATCTTTTAATCTTTGTTTTAAAGTTTTTAAAAGCTTTTCAATACCACCTTGGGATTTGATTCTGTTAATTTCGTCCTCTGTGAAATATCTGTTAAACATTTGTTTAATCCAATCATCAGGTATATCCATAGATGACATCACATCTTCTAACTCAATTCTTTCAATCGATTTGAAAAATTCGCCAAAAACTAAGTCAAACCTATCAAAAAGTTTTTCATCTTTTATTAAACACGTTCTAGCCAAATAATAAAATGCATTAACATCGTATGAAATTACTTGATTATCTAAAGCATTGAGAAGATTTAAAAATTCATTCAGCGATACAGGTATTTTGGCATTTTTTAATTTAAAGAAAAAATCTAAAAACATAAACTTAATCTTCTCTCCTTGACATAAAAGCTAATTGTTCAAAAAGTTGAATATCTTGCTCATTTTTAATCAGTGCCCCATGAAGCTTTGGTAGTATGTTCTTTCCATCTGATTTCAAATCTTTGGAGTCCAAATCCTCTACTAATAAAAGTTTTATCCAATCAAGAGCTTCTGATGTGGATGGTTTTTTTTTTAATCCTGGAACTTCTCTTATCTGAAAAAATTTTTTAAGTGCAGTCTCTAATAATGATTTTTTTATGTCTGGAAAATGAACTTCAACTATTTTTCTTAGTGTATCAATTTCAGGGAATTGAATATAATGAAAGAAACATCTCCTTAAAAACGCCTCAGGAAGCTCTTTTTCATTATTGGAGGTTATTATTATTATTGGTCTATGATTAGCTTTAATAACTTTTCCTGTTTCGTAAATGTAAAACTCCATTTTATCCAACTCTTGAAGTAAATCATTAGGGAACTCAATATCAGCTTTATCGATTTCATCAATTAAAAGAACTGATTTTTTCGTTGTTTCAAAAGATTCCCATATTTTACCTTTTTTGATATACCTAGAAATGTCTTTTATTTCTTCTCCAAGCTGACTGTCCCTTAATCTACTAACAGCGTCGTACTCATATAAGCCTTGCTGTGCCTTTGTCGTCGACTTTATGCTCCATTCAATTATTTCTAATTTTAAACTTTTGGCAATCTGTCTTGCTAACTCTGTCTTACCAGTACCTGGTTCTCCTTTAACTAGTAATGGTTTCTCTAGAGCAATTGATGCATTTACAGCAACAGTTAAGTCAATTGTCGAAATATAATTTTTACTTCCTGAGAATTCCATCAAATTTATACCTTTTTAAATTTTTTAGATTTTTACTAATTTACAAAAAGAATATTAAAAAATAACGTTTTTAGTTTATTAATGAATAAAAAGTATAAAAAATCAATTTGCAAAATTAAATTGTACATTAAAATACAATTTAAAAAAAATAATAATAGAAAAAAAAATTTAATATATTATCTTAAAACAATAACAAAAGGATAAATTATGAAAAAAATTATTTTATGCCTAGCTGCTGCTTTCGTCATTTCAACAAGTGCTGAAGCTTGTCCTTATCAAAAAATGGCTGAAGTTGATTCAAAATTATTTTCCAACAAAAGTTCAATCAATACAGAAACTTTTGCACAGATATCTAATCTCAGATCTCAAGGAGCTGAAAAATTAGAAATCGGTGAGCTCGACAACGCTGAAGAAATCTTTGATAGAGCTCTGGCACTACTAAACAACTAATCCATAACAATAAAGAGAATGAATTTTCATTCTCTTTATTATCCTGTTAATTATTCTAAACAAAATCTAAAAAAATTACATGTTTGAGCCCTTTAAACATTAACGTATTATGAACAAGCTTATCAGGGTTAATTAAGTTTAAATTAGTATTTTGGGTGCAATTATTAATATTAACATAAAGGAGAAAACAATGGCTTGGACAAAACCAACTATTTCTGAAATCTCAGTAGGACTTGAAATCAATTCTTACGCTTGCGCTGAAAAGTAAATAAGTAGAGATTTTCATGTATTTAATGAGCCTGACTTAATTTAGTCAGGCTTTTTTTTATATTTTATTTGACTTTAAACCATCATCAAATTTCAATTGAAAGAAATTCTTTAACGCGCTCATTTCTGGCATAAACTCCCCATCTAGAATTTTGCACTTCAAAACTCTGTTTTTATTATTTATTTCATGATTTAGTTCAAGATCTTTTCTTCCCAAAGTAAATTCTTCAAAAGAAATATTGCCATACCAAATAAACTTTATTTTAAATTTTACAGAATTTTCAGAAATTTTATAAGGTGTAAGTTTTGAAATAATTTTAAGAGATTTATTTTTACTTTTGAAACTTACTACTCTAATTGAATTGTCTGATTCGAAATATAATCCACGAAATGATTCATAATTATTATTGTCCAAATCGTCTGCAGGAAAACACGATAGGCCTTTACCAACTGGTCTACTTTGAAGTTCAAAATGCACTAAAAAGTTTAAGAAAATCGTGATAAAAAATATTTTTATGATGTTTAGCATAAGATATGTCATATAAAAAGTTGTTATTATTGAGCTTTATTTTCAATTTCAATAATCAAATCGTTTGAGTTGCACCATGTTTTATTCACTTCAGTTGAAACTTGATGAAAATTTATTATCTCGTCGAAAATTATATTACTTTTATCTTTTTTGATCCATGAATCAATTTGATTTTCTTTTAAAAACAACGGTTGCCTTCTATGAACTTTCGATAGGTATTGAAAACTATCCATAGTAACAACAACACAACCTATATTATTGTGTAGTCCAGCAAAATACAAAAAACTGTTTGGAACATAATGATAATATGGCGTCTTAAATTTTCCACTTTTTTTCCACTCATAATAACCATCACTAATAAAAACGCATCTCTTTAAGCAGGCAAAAGTTTTTTTTGTACCGATTGTTTCTGACCTTGCGTTAATAATCAAAGAATTTTTCCACTCTGGCTTTATGCCCCACTTCAATCTAACAACATTTCTAGTTTGATCTATTATAAATACATTTTGATTAGGAGATATATTATAATTTTCATTTATATTGATATTATATTTTTTTTTAAATTTCTCTTTTGAATAAAGTACATACCTACCACACATATTTTTTCTATCTTTTTTTGGATTTCCAAGTTCCGCCATATTGATAAAACAAATTATTTAATTTAGATTCTTCCAAACAGTTTTTGCATAAAAAAATCCAATTGCCTTTTTCGTCATACTTGCACCTGAATAACTCACTAAACAGATTATCACATTTAAAACACGATCTTTCTTCTCTAATTCTCATATTAAGACAACTGTTTGAAACAGTCATCACAAACGAGAGAATTTAAATTAAAATAATTTAAACCTGAAGAATGGTTAGGCAATGGAGCGTCACAGTTTTTACAAACCTTCAATTCTATATCATCTCTATCGGTCATGATTTAAATTTACACTTAATAATAACTTCGTTCATGTAATCATCAAACTTATTATTTAAATTAGTAATGGTTTTAATTTTTAAAGTTTTTTTATAACAATTTTTTCTTATAAAAGTCAAAATTTCATGTTTGTATTTTTGGGGTACAAATTCGTTAAATTCTTCATTGAATAGAAACTTTAAATCTTTTGTTTTAGATTTGAATTCTAAATGACCAAATAATAACTTTTTATCATCACAGTTAACAATTTTTTCATTTTTCTCTAAAATATTATCAATTACACAGAAATCTGAGGAAAACAAATTAAAACCAAAAAAATATATAAAAATTGAAAACTTTTGCATTTAAAATTTAAAATTTAATATTATTTATATTTTGCCACCTTGTAATAGTAAATATTTTATTGAAGCAAAAGCAAGGTGGTTACACATCTTAAATTTAATTATTGTTTTTTTAAATATTAAAACTATCTAAATATGAGAACATGGTTATAATAAGATAAATAAATGGTGTTGACTCACTAAATAATATTTCTTTAAAATAGAATATCATTAAGATTCAATCAATTTATTTAGTTCTTAGAATTTAAAAATCTAAGTTCGTTTATATAATAAGGAGAAAAATGATAAAAGGTAAAGTTAAATGGTTCAATTTTAAAAAAGGGTATGGATTTATACAACCTGAAGATGGTTCTAAAGACGTTTTCGTTCACAAAACTGCTTTGAAAAGTTCAGGCATAGACAATTTGGAAGAAGGCCAGGATATAACATTTGAGATCGCTGAAGAAAACGGTAAAAATTCAGCTGTTAATCTTAAAGTTTGATTCAAAGTCCAACTCATCTAACATTATTTTTCTTCTAATTCTTGCAGATCATATTCAAATGATCAAGCTCAGAAGCTTTTACTTCCAATTGATCTTTTATCGATATAAAACTTTTGTTCATTTTTATGAATAAATACATAAGTATAACCATGATCATAATTAAAAAAAATAAACCAAGATCAATTTTTGACATTTGGGAATTTTCTCCTTTAATTATAAAATAAAATAAGTCAGTTAAACTGCAAGTTACCTATTTCTACCACAATTCTACCATACTAATTTGATAGAAGTTCTATATTATTAGTAAAAAGACTAGGATTTTTCTCTCTATAAGCGAAATCTTTTTTTACATATTCATTCTGATTAACAAAAATATCTATCAGTTTTTTTTTTGCAAAATTTGAAGATTCAATTTTTTCACAACTGTAAAAATCAGTTATCCAGTGTTTTACTCCTATTTTTAATGTTTTATTATCAAAATATACTTTATAATCTGAATTTGTTTTAGATTTTAAATTTATATCAGAACTACTTAAATCATCCAGATAGTCTGAATTTAGCAACTCATATTCATCATTTTTATTTTTTTTCCATAATTGATACTTTCTTACACCTCTTTCTAGAGATATTTCGCCAATATTTGGCCATAATGTTCCTACAATATTTCTGTTGTTAAAAACCAATATATTTTTGAATGCACTGCTATTTAAAACCATACCATAGGGAAATTGTTCAAATCCAGTGCTCCAAGATTTATTTACATAATCGCATTTATGAATTTCATTTTTATAAAAACCTTTTAAAAGTTTATTAAATACCTCTCTAGTACTAAAATCAGAGGCTTTTAAACTTCCTGATAATAACAGTAACAAAATTGAAAACCTTATGAAGAACATATTAGTTTTTTAATATTAAAAAAAAAAAACACAAGGTAAATCTTACAAGCATATTAAATATTAATTCTTTTTATCTTCGAAATCTTCAAGATGCGTTTTTAGAGCATGGCTACTTAAATTGATTTCAATAAGAAAAATAACCAAAGCAGTTGCAAAAATTACTAATGCCAAAGAAAAAAAATAAGGCGTTACTATGCTGCCAATCATTCCTAATAGAATTGTCAGAAGATTAACAATAAAAGCTAATCCTGAAAATAATTGCATATATTTGACATATTTTAGTCTTAAACTTAGAATTTTAATTTGAACTAAGTATTTAGGCGCTGATCTACTTTGTTGCTTGCGTTTGTCTATAAAATCCCTATGCATTTGCCTTATGAGCTTGCTAATAGCAATCCATCTATTACCAAATGTAAGCATCATCAGAGGAATAGCAGGGAAAAGAAATGCGGCATATGTTAAATTGAAATTTTTCATTTAAATTTTGTTATCTTCAATAAGTTTTTCTATATTAAAACCATCCTTAAAAGAACTGAAATTGTCATAAGCCTCACATTCACCCCTAAAAGAAGAGAACTTCTGATATTTTAAATCTTTTCTGTTAATTTTAATTTCATTTATGAAAATAGAATTTTCATTTGTATAATATTTCCCCACATCTTTTTTAACAACCTCTAAACCTTTATCCCCTCCAGCGATTTTATATTCAAAAGCTCTGTCATTTTCAAAAAAATATCCAACAGTATCTCCATATACCTTACAAACTATTCCCTTACCGTCAATTTCACCTGAGTATGCTGACATAGATACAAATAAAAATAAGAAAAATAAAATCATGATTTATAGAATATAGTTCTCCTATGGATATTCAACATCTCTATAAACTCTTTTAAAATAAATAACTTCAATATAAATATTACAGATTGGAAAATATCAGAATCAAATAAAATAATTGTTAATAAGTTGTTGTAATTTGTTTTAAGATTAGTTATAAAAAAAAACCATCCACATGGTCTAAAAGTGGCGCATAGTACATGCGTCAAAAGTACATGCTTTATAGCTTTAATTAACCTTAATGGAGTGAAAAGTATGTTATTAACTAATAATCTTATTAAGTTTAACAACTTCTTTGTTAAAATCCCTGAGCAAACTAATAGAGTTTGGGATACGTCTGAAAATAGATGGGGATTCAAACATTTAAATAAGTAAAAACTTAATTTATATACGTAGGAATTTTTTTAAACTCCTACGTGTATAATTTTCGTTTAAATAAAATTTAAAATTATTATAATCAAATTGTTGTGAAAAAGATTTTTCTTATATCCCTATTTTCTTTTGTTTTGGGTTGCGCTAAAAATTTTGATAAATTAGAGATCCTTGAAGTTTCTCCTCCTGCTACAGCAAAAATTGAGGGAAAACACGCAATTTTTATTTCCCAGAAAAATTTCAATCAAATAAATCGAATAAAATCTGAAAACTGTGAATCTTGGGCACTAAAATTGAACTTTGATGAACCTATCAAAAAATCGATCAAACAGTTAGTCAATAAAATGTTTAAAGATTTTGAAATAGTAGATCAAAAATTAGAAAAAGAAAAAATAGAGGAAAATGGTTTTGTTTCTCAAGTTTCGTTCTACGATTTCAAAGGGGACTCACAATTTGAAACAGTCAGAAATAGTGGTATATACCAAATTTCTTTAGATGCTAAAATTGAAGTATCTAATTCTTCCAAAAGTATTACAAATGACATTTCTTCAAATATGAATTGGGAGAAGAATATTTTTATTAACTGTAATTTACAGGAAGGTGCGGTTAAGTCTGGGCAAAAGGCTTTAAAAAATCTAATTGAGAGAATCTATGAAACAACCTATGAATCAATATTCCAAATAAAAAGATAATTTCATATGCAAAAAAAAAGAAAATTTTTGCTTTTTTCTTTTTACACCATTTTTATTTTCTTTTTTAAAATAAAATTTTCTAATAATTTATTTGCAAATTTTTATAAAAAGAATCAAACCGTGGTTTTAACTCATAAGATCGTTTTAAGACATCTAATTTCAAAAAACCATCCGGAGAAATCAGAGAGAATTCTAGAATTAATAAATTTACTCAAAAAGAAAAAATTAGGTATTTTAATCCGCGAAATCAATCTTAAAACAAATGTAAAAAATTGGATAAAAACTATTCATTCGAATTTTCACATTAATTCTTTAAAAATCAAATATCCAGTTGGTGAAGAATCTTCACTAACAGCAGTAAAAGGTTGTATCCATGGTATTGACAAAATAATGAAAAAGGATTGCAAAAATGTTTTTTGTGCCGTGCGTCCTCCCGGACATCACGCATTAAACACAGGAAAGCATGAAGGATTTTGTTATTATAATCATATTGCTATATCAGCTAAATATATCCAAAAAAAATATAAATTAAAAAAAATTCTAATTATTGATTGGGACTATCACCATGGAAATTCCACTGAATTATTCTTTTATGATGATCCTTCGGTTCTTTTCTTTTCAACTCATGACGAAAAAGCCTATCCACGAACCGGTTCACCTTATAGAATCGGAGCTGGAAAGGGCAAAGGGTATAATGTAAACATTCACCTTCAGTGCGGTACAAATGATGATGAAATAATTGATATATATAAAAACAAACTAGTAAAAAAAGCAAATCTTTTTGGACCTGAATTTATTTTAATTTCAGCTGGGTTTGATAGTAGAAAAGATGATCCTCTAGGTTGTTTTAACATTTCAGACAAAGGATTTAAAAAACTTACATTAATCGCACTGGAAATAGCTGAGAAGCATTGTAATGGGAGAGTTCTGTCAATTTTAGAGGGTGGATATAATATCGAAGGAAATGCAAAGGCAGCAGTAAAACATATAGAGACTTTAAATAATTTTAACAAAATCATTTAAAAAAATTTCCAATACTGATAATAATCTTTTTTAACTTTGAAAATTACAATGGGAAAAAAATTAGACTTAATTCAATATAAACGCGCGTTAGACTTTTCGTATAACTATTACAGGCAGAAATATAGAAAAGGAATAAAATTTCCGTATTTTAATTACCTTTCGTCAGTTAGTAATTTGATAATAGAAAATAATGGAAATACTGACGAAGCAATTGCAGCTTTAATTCACGATTATTTTGAACTGGAAGATATAACTAAAAAGTCAAATGTAATAAAGAAGAAATTCGGGGTAAAAGTTTTTAATATAGTAAAACAATGCTCTGATTACGAAGATCTAAATAGCAAAAATGATATATGGATTGAAAAAAAAAAAGAGTACCTAGACACAATTCAAAAAAAATCTCAGTCTTCACTTTTTGTAATTTTATGTGATAAGCTTCACAGTGTTAGTTGTATGATAAATGATCATAATAAAATTGGAAAAAAATTATGGAAAAATCATTTTCAATCAACTAATGATATTTTATGGTACTACAAAACACTTTGTAATAAATTAAAAAAATTCTTAAAAAATCATAAAACACTCAAAGACAGATTTCAAAGACACGTTAATGAATTAGAATATAAGATAAAAAATTAAAAATATATTAATATTCCTGTAAGATGATTTTTTTCCTTCTGAGATTTTCACTTTTCATTATCGGAACCACTTTTCTTATGGTTTTTATTGTTTCTTTTATTATTTTAATTAAAACAATTTATTTATCAGATACACAATTAATTCCTCACTTATTTAATAATTATGAAAAATGTGGCGAGGGTTTCGTTGTAGCTAACAAGGAATTATGCGAAAGAATTGCTACCTCTTATTGGATGATATTCATTTTAATTGCTTCACTTATAATTTCCTTTATAACATTGTTCCCATTTTTTATAATGAGAAAAAAAAATGACAAAAACTCCTCTGAAGCAAAAAAATAATTTTTTCAAATTACATAAAGAACAAGCATTAAAAGATATTCAAAATTCAATTGAAGAATGGAGGAATTTTAAAGAAAAAAATTTTTTCTACCAGATATTTTCCCAAAATAAGAAACCCAAGCATTGGGAAGTTTCAAATTTATTGTTAGATCTTTTCGATGTCCATCTTACATGGTCAAAAAATATAATTAGATCTCAAACAAACGTAAAAAAAAGCGAGGTTTTGAGTGTATTGTTAGCAATGAAGGATTTTTATTTAAAAATTTCAGTTGTGAAACCCGACCTAACACACCCAGATATAATAGAGTGTTTCAATTTGACTGCTAAAGAAAATAACTTAAAACAAAGAACAATAAAATTTAAAGATAAGATTGAAATAAATTTTTATGATCCCTTTAATAATATTCTGGGAAAAGAAATGAAAAATATTGAAAAGAAATATTATCGTGAAAAAAAAATTGCATTAAAAAAAATTCAAAATGCGTTTGATTTCTTAGATCAAATAGATAATAAAATGACTAAGTTTGATTTACATGAATTGGAAAAACCTGAAATTTTAATTTGCAATAAAGCTAACTCACTTTATGAACTTAAATTCTTATGGTGTGGTCAGCAATTAGAATCTTATAAAAATTTAAAAAAAAAGAACATCATAGAAAAATTAAATGAATTAAAAAATACAATAAATTATTTTAATATTTTACGACCAAACCTCTCTGATATTTTAATTGGTAAGATGTACAAATGTTTGGTGAATGATAAAAAGAGTTTTTTAAATTTCCAAAGAATAAAAAGCAAAATTGATTTGGTCAAAATAAATTTTAGAAAATTAATAACATTTTAAATATGCAAACTTAAAAAAAAGAAATATTTCAATCTCTAGTTTCTTTATGTATAAATAGATCTATTGGCCCCGTAGCTCAGCTGGATAGAGCAACTGCCTTCTAA
The DNA here is from genome assembly GCA_902536655.1 of uncultured Alphaproteobacteria bacterium. GTDB lineage: Bacteria > Pseudomonadota > Alphaproteobacteria > Methylaequorales > Methylaequoraceae > Methylaequor. The sequence goes on from CACAYF010000011.1 coordinate 48,781, forward strand.
GCAGTAGGTCGTACGTTCGAATCGTACCGGGGTCGCCAGAATATTTTAATATGATAAAAATTTTAATTTTTATAATTTTTTTTGTTAGCAAGTCTGTAATATCAAAAGACTTCAAGCTAGTGTGTTCAGAAATAAATTCTTCCCTAGATATTGGATTAAGCCGCGATTTTGCTAAAATTGTAAATTTTAAAGATCGAACCATAGTTAATTATTCGGGTGGATTCTTTGATGATGTAATTTTATTTGGAAGAAATGAAATTATTTTTAATAACAAAGTATTTAATACAAGGAGCACCTTTAATATTGCCACAAATAAATGGATAACTTACAAAGAGCAATACATTAAGAGTTATAACTGTTATAAAGATGAGGTTAAAAGGCGTTTTTAAAAAAAACGCCTTTTACAATTAACATGGGGAGGAATTAATATTAATATATCAATTTTCTATAATTATAGAAATTTATTTTCATAATATAGTTTATTCATTTTGTGAATATATATTTGTTAGCATTGATACTTGCAATCGTTGATACCTATCTATCTTACATATATTTTTTTAGGTTTAAAAAAAAAGATTTTTCGATAATTTTTCTGTGCTTCCTTGTCTCATTTTACTTGCTATTAACTTTGTTGAAATATCTTTTTAATTTATAGATGGTAAAACAATCTTGTTTTCTATCAATGATTCAAACTCTTTATTAAGTAAACTTAACTCTTCAGGTTTTAAAGAAATTGCAATTTGCTCAATAAAATATTCGCTTTCTTGAATTCCATGCATCTTTGATTTTAAAAATAGTTTATAAGCTTTCTTTAAATCCTTAACGGTACCTGTTCCAGTAAAATGCATATTAGCTAAATTATACATTGCTCTTGGATGACCAAAGTCTGATGCCATTTGATATAATTCATATGCTTTAAAAACGTCTTTATTTACATTTTCTCCGTTATAATACATCCAACCTAAATTGAATAAAGCATACTTATTAGATAATTGTGAAGCAGACTCGTAATAATAAAGTGCTCTAGTTTTATCGGTTTGTATTCCGAAACCGTTGTCATAAATTAAAGCAATATTAAACATTGCATCACTTCTTTTTTCATGATTTTCGTCTTCAGCTACTTTCTTAAAGTGAATTATTGCTTGTTCTATCATTTTTTTATTATAGAGCTCTAGAGCTTTAAAATAGTCGTTAGCTGTAGCTGAAAATCCAATACCAGTAATAAAAATTGCAATAAAATATTTTTTAAACATAATTTTCTCCCATAAAGTTCAATAACAAAGCTTTCCAAAAACTGAATGGTCGGGGAGACAGGATTTGAACCTGCGACCCTCTGTTCCCAAAACAGATGCGCTACCAGGCTGCGCTACTCCCCGATTATCTGCTTATAATATATGAATTAGCGAATTAAAAGTGAAAAATTTAAATTTTTCTTTTAAATGTTGTTGTTATTTAGAAGTTACATTAATATTAATTAAATTTGAGGAAATGGAAATTTAGAGGTGAAATTCAAACTACATCTGGCTGTATTAGCATTAATATCTTTTCCCCTTATTTCAACTTCCGAAGAACTCGCCGATGTTTTAAAAGACGCATATTTGTTTTATCCCGACATTGAAAAAAGTAAAACAGAACTGAAAATTTCAGAAAAAGATTTAAAAATTTCAAAAACTGATTTTCTACCATCGCTTGATTTTTCAGCTTCACAAGGAAGAAAAATTTCAAAAAACAATCCTGATACTTCTCGAATTAATGATAGCGCTATCAACCCAACTACTTTCGACATTGATTTATCTCAACCTTTAGGTTACACAAAAGCAATAAATTTCAAGCAAGCTAAAAATAACCTGAACATTGCAAAATTAAGCTTTTACGCAACAGTTCAAGATGTTTTATTTAAAGCTAGCAGGGCTTATTATACTGTATTAAAAGATCATTTTCTTTTAGATGTTTCAAAGAGAAACGAAGAAACTCTTGAAAAAAAACTCAATGCTGCAGAAAAACGATTTGAATTTAAAGACGTAACTAAAACTGACGTGTTTCAAGCCAAAGCAAGGTTAGCAGGTGCAACGTCAAAAAGAATAGAAGCTGAAAATAATTTAGAAATTTCAATTTCTGACTTTAAAACAATTGTTGGCAGAGCGCCAGATATAAAGTGGCTTGATTCTAATAATGCCCAAATTGTTGACGCTAATCCAAAAGATTGGTCAAAATTTGGAGAAATTCCAAAGCTTCCGAAATCCTTGAAAGATTCAATAAAAACTGGTTTAGAAAAGAACCCAGATTATAGAAAATTAAAATTACAACTTATTAACTCAAAATTGGATGTAAGAAAAAATAATTTAAATTTTGCACCCGAATTATCTTTGTCTGGCTCGGTAGGAAAATCACTAGATTCATCTAGAACAGTTGAAAGAACAGATTCATACTCAGTAACTGCTAATGTAACAGTTCCATTATTTAACAAAGGACATAATTTTTTGAATTTAGAAAAATCCAAAGATTCTGCTCTCACAGTAATTAGATCAATTGAGACAAAAAAACTAGATTTGCAATTTCAAATTAATTCGGCATGGAAGAAAATAGAAAGTTCAAAATCAAGTATAGATTCTCTTGAGGTTTCTGTTGAATCAAATTTAATGGCAGTTGAGGGGGTAACCAAAGAAGCAAGTGTTGGTACCAGAACAACATTAGAAATTCTAGATGCACAAAAAGAACTAACAGATTCTGAATCAAATTTAGTAAATGCACAATATCAACTTATTATTTCATCCTTCGAATTATTAAAATTATGCGGAATTCTAAATTTTGAAACTATACAAAAATAAAATTTAATTAAAAGCTTGATTTAAATTTTAAATAAAATATTATAAAATACAGACTGTATTGACTTATTAAAAGTATTAACACAATTTAATCTTACAACTTAATAAAGGAATTTATTATGGCAGATTTTACTACACTGCCTCCTGACCTTATGGATCTTGGCGATGCTGCAGGTACTGCTGCATTCGACGCGATGCAAGGCGGAGGTAGTTTTGACGAATGTATGACCGCAGCAATGGACGTTATGACAGATGGTGGAATGCCACCTGAAATTATGGCGAACATGGCTGATACTGCTCAAGGTGCATACAACGATTTTATGGCTGAAAACCCTGGTGCAAGTGCAGCAGAAGCTTTTGACGCTGTTACTGAGGTTATGGATACTCATTTAGATGGATGTCCTGATGGACCATGTTCTGATTTTGGTCCAGATATGCCTCCTGTTCCGGACATGGGACCAGGTGCGGATGCTCCGCCACCGCCGCCTCCGGGAGATTTAGCTGGTGCTCCAGAGGGACCGCCACCAGGTGAAGGTGGACCGCCTCCAGATGATATGGCTGGGCCAGGGGGGCCTGCTATCGATCCAGCCACTGGAATGGCGCCACAACCGCCTGAAGGTCCAGGTGAAGGTGGTTACGATGACGGGCCAGCACCAATGGACTATCCTCCAGATGGACCTCCTCCGGGTGAACCAGGCGGGCCAGACCCATTATTTGGTGAAGGTGGGCCAGCTGGTGGACCGCCACCAGGTGAAATGCCTCCAGGTGATCCGATGGGTGAACCAGGACCAATGGATGGTGGACCTGGTGCTCCTGGTGATATGCCTCCTCCAGATGGAATGGGTGATATGCATACACACATGGACGATGCAGGAGCACATCAAGGTCCCGAAGGACCTCCTCCAGGAGATCCTGGGCCAATGCCCGGTGATATGCCTGCGGACATGCCTCCACCTCCTGACGATCCAAATGATGGTGGTGAAGTAGTCTAAACCTATACCTTTATAAATAAAAAACCCTCTTAAGAGTTTCTAGGAGGGTTTTTTTTTTGATTAAATCAAAAATTAATATATTATATCCTCATGGAAGCGATGCGTGGTTCACAAAAATCAATTATTCTAGTTGCAAGACAACTTGGCGTTCATATTGGTCCAAACGATATTCCAGAAAGATTTCAAATTGAAGATAGAGAGCTTAGAACCTCTGAAATGTGTGACTTAGCTCAATCATTTGATTTAAAAGCAAAAGCAACCAAAATCAGCGAAAAGGAACTAATAAAGCTCTTATCAAAAAAACAACAAATTTTAAGGCTTAAAAATGGAAGGTATATAATAGCTTTAAGAGTCATTCAAGGTGAAAAAGACGATGACAAGTCAGTTTTATGCCTTGATACTGGTGTTACCAGTCCCAAACCCCAACAAATTAATTTTAAAGAATTAAAAAAAGGCTGGGACGGAGAAGTAATTCTTCTTAAAGCCAAACTTAAGAAATTTGAAGAAGATAGCGAATTAAAAATTGGATGGTTAATTGGCGAATCATTTAGGAACAAATCTGTTATGGTTCAAGTTGTAATAGTAGCTTTGATCTTAAACATTTTTGCAGTTATACCAGCCGTTTTCATGATGTTGGTCTTGGATAAGGTTGTAAACTATGAGGCTTATTCAACTCTATATGTTATAACTTCAGGTGTAGTTGTTGCGTATGTATTTAATGGAATACTTGGGTATTTAAAATCATATCTTCTTGATTTTTTCTCACAAAAAGTTGAAGCCAAACTTTCAGTTAAAGTTTTTGAAAAATTAATTGCTTTACCAATGCAAAGGTTTCATAAAGAATCGGCTACCTTTTTGAGATTCACAGGACAAATATCTCAGATTAAAAGCCTTTTGACTCAAAAAGTTTTCTCAACAGCATTAGACTCAATCAGTTTACTTGTTTTTGTTCCAATTCTATTTTTTTATAGTCCATTACTATTTATTGTTGTGTTTTCATTCAGTATATTAGGAGCTTTAGCATCAATGTTTTACTCAAAAAAACAAAGAGATTCTCTCGCTGGTCTAAGTAAGGCTGAATCAAAAAGACAAGAATTTATTTCTGTTGCTGTAAACGGAATTGAGAACGTAAAGGGACTTGCTCTTGAACCCAATTTGAAAGATCAGTGGAGAGATTTGGAAGCAAATTATATTATTGCAAATGAAGAAATGCAAAAAAAGTCAGCGGTTTTAAACAACATTTCATCAACTATAAATCAACTTATGACTGCAATGGTTATTTTTGTCGGGGTGCATCTTGTGTTTTCTGGATCTCTTTCAGCTGGAATTTTAGTAGGTTTTAATATGCTTGCTGGCAGAGTTTCAAAGCCAATAATTGATCTGGTTACGTTAAAAACAGAAATAACAAAATTAGTTCAATCTCTTCAGATTATATCGGGAATAGTGGATGCAAATTCCGAAACAACTGTCAGGGGCCAAAAACCTCAACTCATGGGACAAGTTAGTTTTAAAAATGTTGAGTTTGGGTACGACGATAACACAAAAGTATTAAATGATATTGATATTGAAATTAATCCAAGACAGATAATTGGTATTACTGGGAAAAGTGGGTGTGGGAAAAGTACTATCGCAAAACTAATTCAAGGTCTTTATAGACCCCAGGCTGGTATCGTAGCTCTGGATAATATAGATCTGCGTTTGCTGGATCTAAGTCATGTGAGATCACAGGTTTCATTGGTTGGAACAGATAGTTATTTTTTTCCTGGAACAATAAGAGAAACAATAGCAAGTGCAATGCCAAATTCCTCTATGGACAGAATAACTTGGGCTGCCAAAAAAGTCTTTGCACATGAAGAAATTGAGTCTTATCCTGATGGTTATGAAACCTTTTTAGAGGAAAATGCCACAAATCTTGCAACTGGCTTAAGACAAAAACTAGCGATTGCTAGAGCACTTATTAGAAATCCTCGTATCATGATACTTGATGATGCTTTCACTGGTTTCGACGTTGACAGTGAAATAAAATTATACGATGCACTATCAGATATTGCTCTTGGTAGAACGGTAATAATCGTGTCAAACAGAGTTTGGCACCTTCGACTTTGTAACAAAATCTTTGTGCTTGAAAAAGGGAAAATATCTCAACAAGGTTCTTTTGAAGAATTAAGACAAGCCCCAGGCTATTTTGGTCAAACGTATATTAAGCAAATGTCTATTTTAGGTGTTGAGAACAAAATTAAATCTTTAAAGAAAGCCGGATAATTAAAAATGGCCGAAAAAAAAAATATTCAACCCGCTGTAAGAAATTTAGCTGCTGGTGATGTACTCTTTAGAGAAGGTGAAGTCGGTGACTATGCCTATCAAATAGTAAAAGGAAAAATAGAGGTATGCAAATTCAACGGTGACGAATACGTCACTTTATCAATTCTTGAAAAAGGTGCATTATTTGGAGAAATGGCATTAATAGACAAACAACCAAGAAGTGCAATGGCAAGAGCGACGGTAGAAACGACTGTAAAAGAAATTGATCAGAATGCTTTATTAGGCTATCTCAAAAACTCTCCACAAACAGCTTTTAATATGATGCAGCAGCTTGCAAGCTACGCCAGAAATGCAAACGAAAAATTATCTGTGGATGCTTTTGAATCTGGAAATGAAAATGAAAATAACAAAGATCAAGAAGAAGTTTTAACTGAGGAGGAAAAAGAAAATAGATCAAAGAAAAAAATGATGAGTGAGTTATTAGATGAATTTGATGACGACATTGATAGAATTAAAACAAAGCAGGTACCACGTTCGGTAAAAATGTCAGTTTATTCATTTGGTTTCCTCATTTTATTTTTAATTACTTGGGGTACTATTTCCGAAATTGATACTACAATTTCTGCTTCTGGAAAAATTACTACCGTTGTTCCAAATGTAGAGGTACAATCAAACTATAATTCTGTTGTTAAAGAAATTCTCGTAAAAAAAGGTGAAAGTGTCAATCAAGGAGACCCACTCGTAACATTCGATGCTACACTTCAAAGAGCCGATAAAATGAAACTTGATTATCAGCTTTCAGTTGTAAATTCAAAAATTGATAGACTAAAAAAGCAGTCATTGTTAAGGAATAATGTTTCGGTTGCAAATCCAAATGACGAAAGACAAAGTAGAATCTTCAAAGATAAAAAAGACCAATATTTAGCTAAGATTGCTTCATTAGATCAACAGATAGGTTCTACAGAAGACGATTTGAAATTTATAAAGGAACAACTTGATATACAAAAGCAGCTAGAAGATTCAAAGTTGGAGTTATTTGAACTTGATCTTGTAGCAGAGTCACAAGTTTTAGCTGAAAAAAACAAAAGGTTATCTTTAGAAAAAGAATTCACAAAAACTAGCAATAAACTCAGCGAATTAAAATCTAATAGAAAAGAATATAATAGCCAATTTTTTGGAGGAATAAACGATGAGCTTGTAGGATTAGAGGATCAAAGAATGTCGCTGCAAGAGGATGTAAAAAAACTTGAAAGACAACAAACTGATGTTGTAGTGAGGGCCCCATCTGACGGTATGATTCTAGACCTTCATTCTTTATATCCTGGAGCAGTAATAACACAAGGTAAAAGTGTTGTTACATTGGTACCAACAGGTGTGGAGTTATTAACTGTTTTTGATGTTGATCCTTCTGATATTAGTAAACTAATTCCGGATACGTCTGTTAAAATTCAACTTAATGCCCTTCCAGCACAAAAACACGGTGAGTTAAAAGGAAAGCTTATTTATGTTTCTGCTGACACAATTGACAAAGACGTTGATGGAAAACCTGGAAATTTTTATAGGGCTAGGGCTCAAATAACAGAAAATGAGTTAAAAGATATTCCCCCAGGATTTAATTTAATGCCAGGAATGAAAGTTTCAGGAAAATTTAGAGTTGGGCAAAGAAGATTAATTACTTATTTTATTTATCCACTTATAAGAACTCTTGGTAATAGTTTTGCAGAACCATGATCAAATTAAAGCTAAGTTTTAGACTAATTGTTACTATTGCTTCTGTATTAATGGCTATTCTTTTTGGTTTGATTCGCATAGCTGATCCTGAAATAGTAGAAGTTTTAAGACTAAAGTATTTTGATGTTCTTCAAAAAAAGTTCCCAAGGTCTACGGATGGTCAAACTTATTCCGCAATAGTAGATATTGATGAAAAATCTCTTAGAGAAATTGGTCAATGGCCGTGGCCAAGAACTGTACTTGCTGATCTTTTCAAAAAATCTAAGGAATCAGGCATGCTTGTTTTAGGCCTCGATGTTCTATTTGCAGAAAAAGACAGAACTTCACCTGATTTAATTTCTCAAGATTTAGAAAAAAGAAATCCAACTATTGCAAAGTTATTAAGCGAACTTCCTTCAAATGAGTTTTTAGCCACGGAAGCTATGAATGACTTTCCTGTAGTGATCGGTCACTCTGGCTTAGATGTTGAGGGTGACGCAAGCAGGAATGATATAAACGATTCATCTGTAAAAGTTTTTGTTGGAAAAGGTAAAAATCCAAAGGAATGGTTGATATCTTATCCAGGATTGCTTGCTAATGTACCAGAGTTTGAAAAAGCTGCTTCTGGGTCTGGTACAGTTTCAGTTGCACAGGAACCAGATGGTATTATTAGAAGAGTACCTTTAATATCAAATGTTGCAGGTGAAATCAGACCAACTCTTGGGCTTGATATGATAAGGGTTGCGTTTCAAGGAAATAGTATTGCCACAAGGACAGGTTTGACGGGAATTAAAGAAATAATAATTCAAACTAAAGCTATTGGTAATGCTGCTATTCCGACTGATGAGAATGGTAGAGTGTGGATTTATTATGGTGATTCAGATGCTGGAAAAGTTAAAGAAGGTAAATCAAGGTATTATGTAAGTGCAGTGGATATAATTAAAGGAAGGATTGGCAAAGATAGATTACAAGGAAAACTTGGCATATTAGGCACATCGGCCACTGGATTAAAAGATATTAGACCCACTCCAGTCGATGAAAGAATGCCTGGTGTTGAAATTCATGCAAATCTTATTGATACAGTCATTTCAGCAATCCTTTTTTATACATCTACAAAAAATTCTGAAAAAGTTTATAAAGAAGCATTAAAAAAAGGTTTAAGTGAAGAAGAAGCAATAATTGAAAAAAACAAAGTTAAAATTTCAGGATCACCTTTTTTGAAATCTGGTGCAAATATGAAATTTTATGAAGCACTCTTTACAATTTTGCTTGCATTATTTATCACAGTGTCTGCATTAAGGTTTGGTCCAATTGTAAATATTTCATTACTCGTAACAATAATAAGTTCTGCATTTTATATTAGTGTAAGGTTATTTACTGAACATAAAACTTTATTTGATCCAACCTTTGCAGGTGTAACAACTTTTGTAATTTATTTTAGTAACACCTTTGCAAACTACTTACGAGATGCCAATGAGAAAAAACAAATAAGGGGTGCATTTTCTCAATATCTATCCCCTGCTTTAGTAGAGCAATTAGCTGAAGATCCTGATAAACTAGTGTTGGGTGGAGAAACAAAAAAAATGACATTTCTTTTTTGTGATGTGAGAGGTTTTACAACAATTTCAGAAGCTTTTAAATCAGATCCTCAAGGCCTTACAAAACTTATAAACCGATTTTTAACTCCTCTTACTAATGAAATCATAAATAAAAACGGTACAATCGATAAATATATGGGAGATTGTATTATGGCTTTTTGGAATGCACCTATAAATGTTGATAATCATGAGCAAGTTTCTTGTGAAGCAGCATTAAGTATGCATAAAGCACTTAAAGAACTTAACGATATCAGAGAGCAAGAAGCAAAGTCAGAAAATAAAGATTTTTTAGAGTTAAAAATTGGAATTGGACTAAATACTGGAGGTTGTGTAGTTGGAAACATGGGATCAGACCAGAGATTTGACTATTCAGTACTAGGAGACGCAGTCAATTTAGCATCACGTCTTGAAGGTCAATCAAAAGGTTATGGAGTTAAAACAGTTATTGGACAAGAAACAAACGATGCTGTTAAAGATACTTTTGCTACGCTCCAACTTGATATGCTAGCAGTTAAAGGAAAAAAAGAAGCTGTATCAATTTTTTGTTTGCTTGGTGATCCAAGTTTTAAAAATAGTGTTGATTTCAAGAATCTTGAAAAAAAGCATAAAAATGTATTAAATCACTATTTTAATCAAAATTGGAAATATGCTCTCGAGGAAATGACCCAGGCAAAAACACTTTGTAAAAATTTAATGAAAGATTATTATGACATGATGACGGAAAGAATTAATGAATTTAAAAAGTATCCTCCCCCAAAAGATTGGGATGGTGTTTTTGTAGCAACTTCAAAATAAAAAATTAGGTTTAAATGGGTTTAAAAAAAATAAGAGTTCTTCCAGATCAATATATTGTTCGAGAGGGCGAAGTTGGGGAAACAGCTTTCTTAGTTATTTCTGGAGGATTAGTTGCAGAAGTTAAAGGAAAAAAAATAGGTAAAATCGAAACAGGTGAAATCTTTGGAGAACTGTCTTTAATTCTTGGCGAAAACAGAACTGCAAGTGTCAAAGCCGTTGTCCCAAGTGAAGTTGTTGAGATAAAAAGAAAAGCATTAGAAGCCATTTTATTATCGTCAAATATAGAACTGCATAAAATTATTAACGAGATGTCAAAAGAATTAGGAAAGTCTGACAATCAAAAACTTCCGATTACCAAAGCTGATCTTTTAAAACTTTGCAAAGACGCTCCTAACGTAATAAGAGCTCTATCATTACAGATCCATTATAGATTATCTCAAAGGATATTTTCTTGAAAGAAATTACTCACGGTAAAACAACAAAAGTTTTAATGCTACAAGGTGAGACACTTTTTAATCAAGGTGACAAAGGTGATAAAGCTTACATGATAGTTTCTGGAGCTCTTGATGTATTGGTTGATGGAAAAAAAGTTGGATACATGAAAGATGGAGAGGTTTTTGGTGAAATGGCATTAATTTTAAATCAGAACAGAAGTGCTACCATTATATCAAGCCAAGCTACAGAGTTAATATCTATAAGTAAAGAAAATCTTGATGAGTTAATAAATTCTGGTTCAAAGGCTGCCCAAAAGGTAATTTTAAATTTATGTAAAGAACTTGCTAAAAGAAATGAATTTCAAAATGTACTTTATTCACATGATGAAATAGATGGGATTATAGACTCAGAGAATCAAATAATAAAAAAAATAACAAAACAAATTCTTTACAGATTAGAGCGGTCAACAAGTCATGTTGAATAAAGATTTTATTAATTTTTACAATATGTTATGATAAATTATGAAATATTCAGATTATATTCACGAATCAGAGATTAATCATAAATCTTTAAGTTATAATCTTCTCACTCCGAAGGCAACTAAAGGAAAATCTCTTAAGCCTCAAAAAATCAAAGTATCTCCTGCCAAGGCATTGACTCTGTTAGCCCCATACACAATTTCCAGAATTATGGAGCAAATCAAAGCAGTTGTGCCACTCGCAGCATATTTATTTTTATTTCAACTTTTAATTCTCAGACAACCAATCTCCTCCGCTACGACGATTTGTCTTGGATTGATTGCGGTAATAATAGGCTTAGCAATTTTCATGGAAGGTCTTAAAACTGGTCTGATGCCATTTGGTAATGTAATTGGTGATACGTTGCCAAAAAAAGCACCAATGTTTCTAGTTTTAATTATTATTGGAATATTAGGCGTAGGGGTAACTTATGCAGAACCAGCTATCGGAGCACTCAAAGCATTTGGTTCGTCAATAAACCCTCAGGACGCACCATATCTCTATGAGATACTCAACAATAGAAGTGAAACCTTAGTTGTAATGGTCGGGGCTGGTGTTGGACTGGCGGCTATCATTGGAACAATAAGGTTTGTAAAAGGTTGGTCTCTAAAACCTATGATTTATGCAGCTCTTGCGCCAACAATAATTCTTACTGCATATGTATGGAGTAATCCTGATTTAAGAACTATTCTTGGATTAGCTTGGGATTGTGGAGCTGTTACAACTGGACCAGTTACTGTACCTCTTGTGCTATCACTAGGTATTGGAATAGCAGCGTCAGCTGGTAAAGGAGATTCATCTCTTTCTGGTTTTGGCGTTGTTACAATGGCTTCATTATTTCCAATTATCGCTGTTCTTATTCTTGCTATACATGTTTCTCAGACAATCTCAGTTGAAGAAATAATTGCTTCAACTAGTATGGCTTCAGATATGACGCTAGGAGAGGTTTCTAAGTGGTCACAAACCCCGTTTGTTGAGATTATTGGAGGAGTTAGAGCAATACTTCCACTTGTAATATTTTTAATGATTGTGCTTTTTGTAATCCTTAAATCTAAACTTCCTAATAATATGATAACAACTTATGGGCTAACTTTGTCCATTGTTGGAATGTGTGTCTTCAATATAGGACTTACATATGGTTTAGGAGCTATAGGTGGGCA
>CACAYF010000012.1 GCA_902536655.1 uncultured Alphaproteobacteria bacterium
TCCATTTAAATTAAGGGTGAATTATATATTAAAAAGAACAAAAATTAAAGATCAATGTTAAGAGCCTTTGCCTGGATTTGGGCTAAAATGTTTTTCAAATTTTCCTTTAACATCTTTCCAGTCGTCACTATCGGAAGGACGCGTTCCCATCTTATTAATATTTGGCCATTTTTCTGCATATTCTCTGTTAATGTCTAGCCACTTTTGCGCATCATCGCATGTGTCATCGCTTATAGCCTCGGCTGGACACTCAGGTTCACATACTCCACAATCAATGCATTCATCAGGATGAATAACAAGAAAATTTTCACCTTCATAAAAGCAATCAACAGGACATACCTCTACGCAATCCATATATTTACATTTTACACAAGCATCTTTAACTATATATGCCATAGGATATTATATAGAACAGATAAATCACTAATTCAAGCGAATAACAAGACATCTGAGAAATCATAAAATTTTCTTAGGATTTTTAAAAAAAATTTTTTCAAACTTATTATTTGGTAAAAATGAAAATTTTTGTTTTTTAAAAAAATAAACCTTTCTTGATAGAGATTCAAAATACTGATAATCAATTAAAAAATTTTTGTTGTTAATTTGTATTTTGTAAAACCCCAGTTTCTTGTAAAGGTTTAGTTTTGTTTGAAAACTATTTTTTAAATTTAAACAAAATATTGGCTCGTCTATAAAACTTTTCATATTATATTTAAAAAAAATATTAATAAGCATCTGTTTGAAATGACTCCGTTTATTATTTTCAAAATAAAAAAAATTTATTCCAACTTTGAATCCAAGCTTCCTGTAATCTTTCAATTCTTGTGATGTTAGTTGTTTGAGAAAGTTGTCAATACTTTTTCTCTCGCAATGTCCTAGGTTTTCAATAACACTAAAGTTAATCGCTCTGCAGGCACCATTCTTTTTTATCGCTTTAAGCTGTTTAATAAATGGAAGATCTTTTCTAATTAAAAAGTTTAAGAAATTCAAAATTTTCATTTTGATACTTTCCTCAAAATTTATAAAAAAAATATCAAGAAAGACCTCAAGTCTGGGTTTTAGAAGTGATTTATCTTTCAAAAAAAAACCTATTTCGTCCTTTTTCCAAAGAATACTTCCATCAATTTTAAATTCAAAGGAAACAAAACTGGAACTTAAAAATTCATTTTTTATCTTTATTGAATGTTCTGTTAGTCTTTTTTTTAGTATTTTTTTATTAAATATATTTTTGCTTTTTTTAAAATTCTGATTTATCTCAAATTTTAAACCGTTTCTAATTCCTATAACCTCTTTTCCAAAATAAATCTTTTTTTTTTCGAATCTTACAATAGTATTCTTTTGTATCAAATTTTTTGAATTTTCCAATTCGAAGTTTTTAAACTCTCCAATAAACTCCGTCATTAGTTCTTCATGTAGTTTCAATGCAAACTGACGTTCAAGTTTTTTAACTTTCTTTTGAAATTTATCACCGTCTTTCATCCATTCTCTTTTAAAAGAAATGAACGACCATGTTCTCAATTGTGACAGTTTGTAGTTAAGTTCGGAAATTTTTTTTGTGAAACGGTTAATTTCGCTCAAGTTTTGTTTTACCCATTCAGCTGGAATACGTTTGTTTTGGTCAACAAGGTAAAAAAATATTTTTTTTAGAAACCTTGTATGATATTCATCTAAATTTTTAGAGTAGTCAGGTACACTGCATATTTCCCAAAGTTTTTTTAAGTTCATCGGGTTAGTTAATTTTTTTTTAAACTCGTTCTCTTCAATAAATATTTTTATATATCTATGATCATTACCATCTGTTTTAAGTTTTAAATATTTTTTTTTTGGTCTAACTGATAAAGATTTTAATAAATTTGCAGGTGAACTAAAATTTAACTTATTATTTCTCCAATACATTTTTTTTATTTCAGTAAATTCATAATTTTCTACGAAATTTATGACATCATTACTTAAACTCTTTAAATCGCAAGTTGTCCCAAAGTATCCGTTGTTAAAATGTCTTCCTGCTCTACCAGCTATTTGCGAAATTTCATCGTATGTTAAGTATCTGTCACTGAACCCATCGAATTTTTTTATGCCTGAGAAAAAAATATTTTTTATATCTAAGTTTAAGCCCATCCCAATGGCATCAGTTGCTACAATATAATCAACTTTTCCTTCTTCAAATAATTTTACCTGCGCGTTTCTTACATCTGGAGTCAACGCGCCTAAGACTACTGAAACCCCGCCATGTGATTGTTTAATCTTATTTGCTATCTCATAAACATCAATTTGAGAAAATGCTATCACTGCTGATCTTTTGGGAAGTCTTGTAAGATTCTTATAGCCAATGTAAGAAAGTTTCGACATTCTTGGTTTTTTGAAAATTTGAATATCTGGGTATATTTCTAAAAGAATTTTTTCTAAACTTCTTGAACCTATAAACAATGTTTCCTTCATCCCTCTGTTATTTAAGATTCGATCAGTAAAAATATATCCTCTCTCGAAATCTGAAGCCAGTTGCACTTCATCAATTGCTACAAAATCAAAGTGCAAGTTTTCAGGAATTGATTCTACTGTACAAAAATAATACTTTGCATTATTTGGAATTATCTTTTCTTCACCAGTTATCAATGCTATTTTACTTTCTGGTAAAAACTTCTTCGCAAGTTCAAAATTTTCTCTTGCTAAAAGTCTCAAGGGGAATCCTATTACGCCAGAATTATATTTTAACAAACTTTGAATTGCAGTGTAAGTTTTACCAGTGTTAGTAGGACCCAAAAAAGCTGAAATTTTTTTTTTCATCTTTTACGTAACTCTAATTTTTTAAATGTTATTTAATACATATGGAAGGATTCCGTTACTTTCAAAATATCTTATTTCTTTTTCTGTATCAATTCTGGAAATAACATCTATAAAAAATTTTTCCCCATTTTGCTTTTTCACCTCTAACTTCTTTTCAATGTTAGGTTTCCAAAGATAATCTTCAAGTTTCCCGAGGTAAAAAATTTCTTTGCCATAAAATTGAATTTTTTTTGAATAATTCTTATTAATTTGTAGTGGTAAAACTCCCATTCCAACTAGGTTTGATCTGTGAATCCTCTCAAAACTCTCTGCAATCACTGCTTTAACACCAAGTAATTTTGTTCCTTTCGCAGCCCAGTCTCGAGATGAGCCAGTGCCATATTCTTTTCCAGCCAGAACTATTAAAGAAACATCTTCTTCCTGATATTTTTTTGCTACTTCATATATTTCATTTTCTTTATCGTTTTTATAATGCTTTGTGTATCCACCAAACTTAGAAACCATTTGATTTTTTATTCTAATATTCGCGAATGTTCCCCTAGTCATTACCTCGTGATTACCCCTTCTAGCACCATAAGAATTAAAATCATCAACATTTATTTGTCTATCTCTTAAATATTTTCCAGCTGAACTATCCTCTTTAATAACGCCTGCTGGAGATATATGATCAGTTGTAATTGAATCTCCAAGAATCAGTAAAGGTCGAGCTTTTATGTACTTTGAAAGATCATTTTTTTCAAAATCTAAAAATGGTGGTTTTTTAATGTATGTTGAAGTTAAAGACCAATCGTATGTGGAAGATTTTTTAATATTTAATCTTTCCCATTGTTTGTCTCCCTTAAAAATATTTGAATAATTTTTTTTATAAAAGTCTCTTTTAATATACTTTTTGAGAATTCTATCAGCCTCGACTTTTGAAGGCCAAAGGTCCTTGAAAAAAATTTTCTTTCCTTTAGATACACAAATTGGATCTTTATTAATGTCAATATCAATCCTTCCTGCAAGAGCATAAATTACAACAAGTGGAGGAGAAGCAAGAAAGTTCGATTTTATATAAGGGTTTATTCTTCCTTCAAAATTTCTGTTCCCGGATATAATGCTACATACATTTAGATCATTCTTAACAATCTCTTTTCTCACTTTTTCATCTAATGGTCCTGAATTTCCAATGCAGGTGGTACAACCATATCCAATAATATTAAATCCAATTTTATCTAAATATTTCATCAAATCAGATTCCGAAAGGTATTTATCTACTACTTTGCTCCCTGGTGCAAAAGAAGTTTTAACCCACCAAGGAGTTGTGAGTCCAAGTTCAACAGCTTTCTTTGCAATAAGGCCAGCCATCACTAAGACAGAAGGATTTGAAGTATTTGTACAACTAGTTATAGCTGCAATACAAATTTTACCATTAGTTAATTTATCAAAATCCTGAGTGAAACTCTTTTTGTCCTTTTCTAAATGCTCTGAAAATTTTTTTGGAACATTTGATAAATTGATTTTGTCTTGTGGTCTTTTTGGTCCTGATATGCAGGGTTGGATAGAGTTCATATTTATTTCTATGTTTTCGTCGTAGTTAATCTTTTCTGATCCATAATGCCAAATTTTTTGGGCTTTAGAATATTCCTCTACAATTTTGATTTGTTGCGAAGTTCTTCCTGTAATATGCAAATAATTAAGAGTCTCTTTATCAACAGGAAAAATTCCGCAAGTCGCTCCATATTCAGGTGCCATATTCGAAATAGTAGACCTTTCCGACAAACTCAAAGAACTTAAACCCTTACCATAGAATTCAACGAACTTTCCAACAACATTATGATTTCTTAATTTTTCAGTAATATTTAAAACTAAATCTGTTGCAGTTAAGCCATCCTTTAATTTACCTTCAAGTCTAACGCCCACAACTTTTGGGAGTTGCATCGAAATTGGTTGACCCAGCATAACAGCTTCTGCTTCAATTCCCCCTACACCCCAACCTAAAACTGATAAAGCATTGACCATGGTAGTATGACTGTCAGTTCCGACAACAGAATCCAAAAATAAAAGATTTCTTTTTTTTTGAACAATTTGAGCTAGATATTCTATATTAATTTGATGACAAATACCTGATCCAGGTGGAAATAAAAAAAAGTTTTTCAAAGAGCATTGAGCCCATTTTAGTAATTTATATCTTTCAGTATTCCTCTCGTATTCTTTTCTAACATTAAAATTTATAGAGTCTTTTTTTGAATAACTATCAACATTTATTGAATGATCTATAACTAGACTAACTGGTATGACTGGATTTATTTTATCAGGGTCTTTTCCCAAACTTTTCACTTTATCCCTCATCGCAGCTAAATCGGCAATTGCTGGAACACCAGTATAATCCTGCATTAATACTCTTGTAGGAGAAAATAAAATTTCTTTACCTGCTTTCCTTTTGATAAGGTTTTCTAGATCTACTCTTTTAACACCTGTGCTATCAATATTTCTAATCAAATTTTCCAGAAGAATTTTGTAAGAAAAGGGCAACTTTTCTAAAATAAAATTGAGATTTTTTTCAGCTTTTTTTAAACTTACAAAATTATAAGAATTTTTTTCAACTTTTAAGTTGTCTGTAAAATTTGTTGTTGTTATTTTCATAAATCTTCTAAGTTTTTTTATAAAGGTTTATTGTCATGGTTTTAGAAATTATATCGGTTTATTTTCGCAGAAATAAAAGATTAATTTTTCATAACTTTAATTTAAAATTAGCAAAATCACAAATAATCATTTAGATTTGAGAAAATGGAGTTGGGAAAAGTAGCCTTTTTGATTTATCAGTAGGGATATTAAAGCCTGAAAAAGGTGTTATCAAAATTAATGAAATTCCCATAAATGAATTAGACCTAAAAAAAAAAGATTTGTTTACATATCTTCCTCACAAAGATTCGCTGAAAGATTATCTTACTGTAGAAGAAAACTTACTTAATTGGCTGGAACTTATCGGAAGTAAAATCCAGAAAGAAAAGTTTTTCAACCATTTAAAATTTTTTAAATTAAACGATTTAAGAAATAATTTAATTGGGAATTTGTCTCAAGGACAAAGAAAAAAAGTATCTTTAACCAAGCTACTTCTTACCAAATGCAACTTATGGATCTTAGATGAACCTTTTAATAGCCTAGATGTAGATTCTATTAAAAAAACGAAAAAAATGATTTGTAGTCACAAGGCAAATGGAGGATCAGTTATACTAGCGAGTCACATTAATTTGAATATCGAGGGATCAAAGAGAATGTTTATAAAAAGTCCAAAACAAAAGATTAGCAACAAAATAGCCAATTTTGATACATGGGATAATATAAAGTGAACCTTGACTTTTTTAAACTAGTTAAAAGAGAAATAAAAATTATGCTAAAAAATTTTTCTATTATTTACTCTTTTTCAACTTTTTTTGTAGTGGCATCTTTGATATTCGTCTTTTCAGTAAATGATATTTCTTATGTAAAAGTTTTTTACAAATCTATTGTCTGGATTGTTTTAATTTTTTCAATCATGCTTGTCTCAGAAAACTTTCTGAATGAGGATTTTAACGACGGAAGTTTAAAAGAACTTCAGTTTCTTGGTTTTAGTGAAGAAAGTATTATGGTATCTAAAAGTATAGCAATGTGGATTATGATAATGATTCCAATGCTTTTTTTAATGCCACTCGTCTTTATATTCTTTCAAATTACACTATATGAATTGAAAGGTCTCGTAATAAACTTATTTCTTGCAACGCCTAGTTTAACTTTAATTTCAATACTATCCTCATTGTTTTCAGTTCAACTTAAAAGGAATAAAATTATTCAATTTGTAATTATTTTACCATTTTTCATACCTATGATTATATTTACAACTTCTACTGGAACATTATTTGAGAGCCATAATTTAAAAGAAAATCAATTTTTAATTTTAATTGGGATTTTTTTTATTACATTACCAGTATGCTTAATAGCTGGAAGATTAATTATGAGGGAGATAAATAAGTGATTTTTAGTTTAGCAAACCCTTTGAGGTTTCAAAGATTAATCGAGAAAATTGAACCTATAACATTGAACATTGCAATTATTTTGCTTTTGATTGGCTTATTTTTTTGCTTTTTTGGGAGTCCTCCAGATTATCTTCAAGGAGAGACTGTTAGAATTATGTATATACATGTTCCATGTGCATGGTTTTCATTAATGATATACTCTATTATAGCTTTATGCAGTATTTTTTCGATAGTATTTAAACATACACTTGCAGACTTAATTTCAAGATCATGTGCACCCATAGGAGCTTGCTTCACTCTGGCTACATTGTTGTCAGGTTCAATTTGGGGGAAACCAACTTGGGGCACATGGTGGGTTTGGGATGCAAGACTTACGTCCGAATTAGTTTTGCTAGTTATCTATTTAGGACTGATAATTATAAATAATGCTTACGAAGATAAATCAAAAGCTGACAGATACTCGTCAATCTTAGCAATAATAGGTATTATAAATCTTCCAATTATTAAATGGTCTGTAGATTGGTGGAGCACCCTTCATCAACCAGCTAGCATTTCAAAGTTTTCATCTCCCTCGATAGATTCTTCAATGTTATTACCACTATTCATTATGACTTTCTCCTTTCTATTTTTCTTTATTTCAATCTTATTAGTGAGGGTGAGAGGTGAGATAATACAAAGAAAAATTGAAGTAATAAGATTTAATAGGATGGTGTCATGAATTATTTTTTAAATTTTGTTAACTCAGGTGATCATTTTTCGTATGTACTTTCATCCTATTTGATTGTTTTTTCTATTATTTTTCTGATATTCATTTTAAGCAATTCAAAAACAAAAAAACTAGAAAAAGAATTTGTTAATTTGATTAAAAATGAAGAAAAAAAATAAAAGACTTTTTACTATTTTAACTTTTATGGCGCTCTTTGCTGGTGGATGTGCAATTTTGCTCATCAATTTGAGAGAAAACTTAATTTTTTTTTACTCACCTACCGAAGTTTTTGAAAAACAAATAGACAGAACACAAATGATAAGAGTAGGTGGGATGGTGAAAGACGAAAGTATAGTTAAAATAATTAAAACAATTGAAGGAAGACAACTTGAAGAAATATCTTTTGTGATAACAGATTTTAAAAAAGAATTAGTTATTTCTTATATTGGAATTCTTCCTGATTTGTTTAAAGAAGGACAGGGTGTTGTTGTTGAAGGCTTTTTAAAAAATGTTGGTAAGTTTGAAGCGAAAACAGTTTTGGCAAAGCACGATGAAAATTATATGCCACCTGAAATAAAAGATATTAAAACGATAAAGGATAAAAAAATATGATTTCTGAAATTGGCTTTGTGTTTTTGATCTTAACTCTTATCATTTCGAGCTTTAGCTTCGCTCAACTAATTTATTCACATGTAAATTCAAGAAGTTTTGTTTTCAGCCATCTAAAGATAACTAACTTAATTTTTTTTTTCACATTAAGTTCATTTATTTGTTTAACTTATTCTTTTTTAATTTCTGATTTTTCTTTAAATGTTGTTGCTCAGAACTCTAACAGTCAACTTCCAAGAATTTACAAATTTACTGGCGTTTGGGGTAATCACGAAGGATCAATACTTTTATGGTTATTAGTAATGACTTTTTTTGGATTTTTATTTTCCAAAAATAGTTCAGCCACTGAAGAATTTAAAAATAATGTTCTCAAAATTCAAAATAGTTTGTGCTTTTTAGTGGTATCTTTTATCATTTTTACATCTAATCCATTTGAGAAATCTTTTCCGTATCCAATTGAGGGAGGTGACTTAAATCCACTTTTACAAGATCCAGGGCTAGCTATACATCCACCTTTCCTTTATCTTGGTTACGTTGGTTTTTCAATAATTTACTCCATATCAGTTGCTGCTTTGTCGGATGGAGTAAAAAAATACTTTATAAAAATACTCAAGCCGTGGGTTTTTATATCTTGGATTTTCTTGACATGCGGGATAGGTCTTGGGAGTTGGTGGGCATATTATGAATTAGGATGGGGTGGCTTTTGGTTTTGGGATCCTGTAGAGAATGCTTCATTACTACCCTGGCTGACTGCTTCTGCACTTCTTCATACAATTGTAGTTGCCGATAAAAAGAAAATTTTTATAAACTGGACTATAATCCTTTCAATTCTTACGTTTATATTGAGTTTGCTTGGAACATTTTTAGTCCGTTCTGGCGTTTTGGTTTCTGTACATGCATTTGCCAATGATCCGACAAGAGGAGTTTATATTCTTCTTCTTTTAGCTTCCATAAGCTTTTTTGGTATTTTTAAATACATTAACAAAAATGTACAATTTGGGCGCACAAATATCTCCTTGATTTCAAGAGAAGGAATGATTTCTTTGAATAATATTTTCATGCTTTCGTTAACTTTTACAATTTTAGTAGGAACAATTTATCCATTATTTGCTAGCGTTTTGTTTAACTCTAAAATTTCAGTTGGAGCCCCTTTTTTTAACTCAATTCTAATGCCTGTAATGTTTCCTTTCATTGCAGGTATGATTATTGGTCCGTTCACAAAATGGGGAAAAGATGATCTAATTTTCTTACTAAATAGAATAAAATTTCTTATCTTGTGTTTTTTTATAATTTCACTCTTGGTGTGGTATCTAAATTATAAAACGCCTATTTTATCAATTATTTTTATAGTATTGGGATGTTGGATAATTTTCAGTTCTTTATTTGAAGTCTTTCAGTTCATAAATAAAAAATTAAGAGTTCCAAAAAAGATCTTTGCTCAAATTATAGCACATATTGGAATTGGTTTGTTAATTATTGGAGCTACAGGAAGTAGTATTCTTAAACAAGAAAAAATTCAATTCCAAGAGGTAGGCCAATCATTAAAGATTAAAAACTTTGATGTAGAATTTCTTGGTGTTAAAAAAATAGAAGGACCAAACTACATAAGTCAGATGGGTGTTTTTTCAATTAAAAAACAAGGTGAACAAATTAAGGTTCTTAGACCAGAGAAAAGGTTCTATAATGCAGGTAAGCAAGTGACAACCGAAGCAGCTATACATTCAAGCATTTTTGGAGATCTATATATCGCGATAGGGGATGTTCACGAGGACAAAACCAAATGGACTACAAGGATTTGGTTCAATCCATTTACTATTTGGATATGGATTGGTGTTTTTTTTCTTGCTGCGGGTGGTTCACTTTCATTTCTAAATAGTTTATCAAGGAAATAATGAAGTATTTTTTCTTTGTTTTCTTTTTTTTCTGTATCTATATTTTATATGAAGGACTCCAAAAAGATCCAAATTTGGTTCCTTCAAATCTAATTTCGAAAGAGATTCCTGAATTTTCAATTGAATCACTTGAAGGAAAAAATTTTACCAATGTTGATCTAGAAAATAAAGAGGTTGTTATCTTGAATTTTTTTGCATCATGGTGCCCCCCTTGTAAAATTGAGCATCCTCAACTCTTAAAATTAAGTAACAACATTCCTATATTTGGGATTGCAAAAAAGAATAAAAAAAAAGATCTACTCCCATGGTTGGAAGAACTTGGTAGTCCATATGAAGTAATTGGAATGGATCATAATGGTCTTCAAAGTATAAACTGGGGAGTTTATGGATTACCTGAAACTTTCATAATACAAGATGGATTAGTAAGGTACAGACATGTAGGTCCAATTATGAAGAGTGATCTTGAAATTTTTAAAAATTTAACAAAAAAAAAATAATGATTATTTTTATTTTTTTTATGAATATCATTCTTTCGGAAGCGGTTGCAATTGAACCTAATGAAATTTTAAAAAATAAAGAATTAGAAGCTCAAGCAAGAGAAATTGGTAAAGAATTAAGATGCTTGGTTTGTCAAAACGAAGATATTCAGAATTCAAATGCTGATATAGCCAAAGATTTAAGAAAAATTGTAAGAATCAAACTCGAAGAAGGTCAATCCAAAGAAGAAATAATGGATTTTATTCATTCAAAGTATGGCGATTTCGTTCTTTTCTCCCCTCCATTAAGATTTGACACGGTTGGCTTATGGTTGTTACCAATCTCCTTTTTTATTTTATTAACATTTTACTTTTTTAGAAAAAGATAATGTTTCTTAGTTTAATTCTTTTTTTGATAATTATAACCCTGAGTGTTTTGTACCTAAACAAATTCAAGAGAAAAACTCTAGGATTTTTACTTGTCTTTATACTTATAACTATTCCTACAACAATAATTTATCTCTCTAAAGGAAATCTTGAAACTTTCTTCTTTGAGGAAAAAATAAATAAGATCGTGCAAGAGGGAATAAACGATCCTGAAAATTTTAAGAGTATAAGTCCCCAAGTTTTAATCATTTTTCTTGAAAAAAAATTAAAAAAAGAGCCTAACGATCTTCAAGGTTGGTTAATTCTCTCACGAACGTGTGTATTGAGTGGAAACTATCAAAAAGCGGAGAAATATTATAAAAACGCATTAGAACTTTTTCCAAAAAATGAAAAAATCTTACTTGAAATTGCTTTGCTTAAAAAAAAAACCAATAAAACAGAGAGTGCAGAGAACTATCTTAATAAATTAAAAATTCTTTACCCTTACAATATAAAAGCAAGGGAACTGCTAATAGAAATTTTTACTAACAACTATATGCAAATGAAAGCGATAAAAGAATATAAAGAACTATCCATTATTAAAAAAGGAGAAAAAGAATACTTAGAAAGTATTAAGAAAAAATATAATCTATACTAGTTCTAGATTTTTAGACCTATTTCTTTTCTCAGAGAAAAATTTAATCATTTTCCTAGTGGCTTCAGTTATTTTAAACTCTTTATTACCCAGATGAGTTACCGGTAAGATTTTAATTACTGAATTAGTAACAAACATCTCATCAAATGTTGAAATAACATTTTTTTTAATTTCAATTTCACAAACGTCACTAAAAAATAATTTAGCATTATCGATAACTACTTGTCTCATTATGCCATTTATGCCACTTTTTTTA
This sequence comes from uncultured Alphaproteobacteria bacterium, assembly GCA_902536655.1. Lineage (GTDB taxonomy): Bacteria > Pseudomonadota > Alphaproteobacteria > Methylaequorales > Methylaequoraceae > Methylaequor. Next base: position 11,740 of record CACAYF010000012.1, read on the forward strand.
ATCATCGGTGTGTACAGGACTTTATTTTTTGAAAAAAATAAATTAGTCATCGTTCCATCAATAATATTTTCTGAATTATCAAACATTACTCCATCAAAGAATTCATCATCTTGCCATTCAGATCTAGCCATAACTGAATCAATTCTATTTAAATGTTTCAATCCAGCAAGCATTGGATTTTCAAATATAGGAAATTTACAAAATCTTAATTTTACTCCTTTGTTTAAAATTTCTTTATCTATCTTTCTAGATGGAAAACTTAAAAAAATGATAGTGGGTAAAATATCTTTTTCAAATTTATAGCCCCTTCCACCTACTCCTCGAGTTATTAAAATTTTCAGCACGCCATTATTAATTCCTTGTTTCAAGCATTCTCTAAGAATCTTTTCTCTATAATTTTTTAAGATTTTTGTTGGTGGCAACTTTATTTTCATAACTGAACACCCCTCTTTAATTCTTTCCAAATGTCTATTCCAGAATTCAACGCCTAAAATTTTTTTGTCCTCTAAATACGACCAAGACATTGTTTCAAACAAACCATCACCATATGAAAGGCCTCTATCTATAACAGAAACTTGATTTGAAAATTCTCCGTTTATCAAGGAAATAAAATCATTCATCTCTAAATGATCCAACTGCTTTTAGCATACCATTGGCTTTTGCTTCAGTTTCAAGTGTTTCATTTTTTGGAATTGAATCTGCAACGATTCCTCCGCCAGCTCTAAAAAAAAGATCATTACTTTCTTTTAGAATGGTTCTTATTAGAATATTTATATCCATATTTCCGCCATGAGTTACGTATCCAAATGATCCGGTGTAAGGACCTCTTCCTTCTTTTTCTAACTCTGCAAGTATTTCCATGCATCGTACTTTTGGACAACCAGTAATAGTTCCACCTGGAAAAACAGATTTTATAATTTCACTCGGATTTACATTTTTTCTTTTTGTACCACTTATGTTTGAAACAATGTGATGGACATGTGCATATGTCTCTATTGTCATCATTTCGTCAACTTTCACACTCCCTGGTTCGCAAACTTTTGAAATGTCATTTCTTTCTAGATCAACCAACATTAAATGCTCGGCCTTTTCTTTATCTGAATTTATTAGCTCTTTTGTTAATTCGATATCGACAATTCCTGAGGCTCCTCTTGGTCTTGTGCCTGCAATAGGCCTGGTTTGTAAATGGTCTCCAGAAATAGATATTAATCTTTCAGGGGAGGAACTGATAATTGAGCTTTTTTTATACTTTACTAATCCTGAGAATGGAGCTGGATTTTTTTCCCTTAATTGCCTGTAAATGTCAATATCTGTCAACTCATCATCTACTTTAAACCTCCACAATCTTGATAAATTTGCCTGAAAAATCTCACCTTGGTAAATATAATCAATACATGACCTCACTTGTGTTTGATGTTGAATTGAAGTTCCTTTTGAAAAAATCTTAACTGAGCCTTTAGAGTTAGAACTTTCATGTGTAAATTTTGCTTTGTGCAAATCGTTTAAAATTTCTTCAAAATCTTCAGAAAAGAAATCTTTGTCGCTTGTTAAAATCAAAATTCTTTTAACATGATCATAAACAATTGATGTGTTCACTCTGGCTGCAAAAGCGTCTGGTAACAAATAGGGTGATTTTGGTGTAACAATTTTTTTTTCAATTTCCTTTGCGATTTCATAGCCCAAGTAAACAAACCATCCACCATAGAACGGAATATGATTACCTTCATATATCATTTGATCTTGTTCAACTTTATTTCTATTCCAAAGTTTATCAAAATCGTCGAGAAACTCGATATTGGCTGAATTTTTAATTAATAAGACCTCAGGTTTGTAAAAAACAATTGAGTATCGATTTAATACATTTCCTCTTGAAGAACTTTCCAAAAAATAGGGGTATTTACTCTGATTCATTTCAACTAAATTTAAAAGATCAAAATTTTCTTTCTTTGCAAGATGTAAAGCTACTCCGTTCCACCCTTTGCCTTTAATTTTTTTTGATTTATCAATGTTCATAAATTTTTATTGCAATTATTTTTTTTATTATTATATGCTAGTCTGATATTAATATAGACATTAAAAAAAAATAAAAAATGTATCACACAATTGTTATAGGTGGAGGATGTTTAGGTGCCGCGGCAGCAATTTCTCTCCAAAGGAAACTTAATAAACTTGGCAAAGGTGAAAAAGTTTGTTTAGTAGAAAAAGCTGTACTGTGTGCAGCAGAATCTTCACGGCATTCGGGCATAGTTCGTTCCGCAAACGCAGATCCTGACGCATCTATTATGGCATCAATGAGTTCTAAAATGTGGAAAAATTTATCCTCAGTTTGGGGTTTGGACATGGAACTTGACGAATTTGGAGCCATTTGGATAGCAAAAAAAAATTCAGACGGCGAAAATCCTGCATGGGCAGACTTATCCAATAGAATGAGTAAAATTGACCTAACTTTCCAAGAAATCGATACCAATTCCGCTATACAAAAATGCGGAGAGACACTACTTACAGACGAAAATGAATCTTATTTTTATGAGCCTGAAGCTTTTCAGTTGGATCCGAGTATTCTGAGGTCAACTCTATATGATGCAATTGACGAGAATGGTGTTGTTTTGATGGAAAAAACTGAAGTTGACACTATTTTAACCAAGGGCACAGAAATTATAGGTATTACAACCAATAATGGAAAATTAGACGCCAAAAACTTTGTTAATGCAACTGGGGCTTGGAGTTCACAATTATTTTCAAAGATTGGTTTAAAAATACCAGTAACAATTGAACCCGTTTCAGTTGTTAATTGGATGGAAAGTCCAAAACAGATTAGATACGAATATCCAATAGTGGCTGACTACACCAACCTTTGTTATTTTAGATCATGGAGGGGTAACAAAATGCATGCTCACCAGCCCAGGAAAAGATCAGTATATGAGATTGCTAAAAATTTTCTAAACGATCTTACTTCTGTTAATGGCGGTGAATATTTAAATGAACCAATGAACCAGTCTCTTGCATATAATCAAATAAAAAATTATGAAGATATTTCAAAAAAAAGATTTTCTAATATAGATAAAACAGTTTACGCCTCAGGTTACAGATCATTCTTTGACATTACACCAGACTTAAGATTTATATTGGGAAAGGATAGTAAATTCAACAATCTTTTTCATAATTTGGGATCAGGTCAGGCTATGAAATATTGTCCAGTTTTAGGGGAGAGTATAGCAGAAGAAATTTTAAACGAATCAAATGTTACTGAAAAATTTGATTATAAAAAATTCAATATTAATAGGTTTAGTGATGATTACATGAAGGACTTTTGGAATCTCGTCCAAGGAGAAGAAAACACACTCCATCGACAAGGCAAGAATACACTTTAATCATTTTCGTTAGATAGTGAAGTTACAACATTAAGGTTTCTCCAAAAATCCTCACTTTTCAAGTTAATATCGTTAAGTCGCATAAGCAAACTTCTCACAATTGCTCTGACAACTGGGTCAGCTTCTTTAAGTTTTTGCTTTAAGTTTTTTTCATTTATTGGATATAAAATACAGTTCGAATCTGCTTCTGCTGTTACTGATCTAGATTCATCTAAAGAAGGACCCCTTTCACCAAAAATTTCTCCTTCACCAATTTTTCCTAATAGCAACCCGCCTGGGCTATAAATATTGACACGCCCTGAATGAACATAATAAGCAAAATGAGCTGCATCACCTTTTGTGTATATTTTTTTCCCTTTGCTAAATTTTAATTGATTTATTCCTATTTTTTTCATCACGAACTATTCCAATCCAAATAATTTTTTATTATCTAAATATCTTTTTGAAAAATCAATGTTAGAATTAACTAATCTTCCAAAAAAATTTTTTTTTACAAAATTAAAATCAGATGCTTTTTCAGCGTGCAATTTAAAATTGCTGATTTTAAGTTCGTAGAAAAGAATTTTCTCTAACTTTTCAAAGATTATAGATTCTCTATCGGTAGGGAAATAAATTTTGTCTCTAACTAACAAAACTGGGATTTTAATATTTATAATTTCTGAAACTAGTTTAAAAAAAATTTTGGAAACAATAAAATTCCAACCAATATCATTTCCCTTATACAAAAAAGTTTGAAGTCTTTCATTTTTCATTATAAGGTTATCTATTGCTTCATTTATTTCATTCTGTGTGAAACTCTGTAATGAAAGTTTTTTTCTTTCTCTGTATACCGATTTCAAAAAACTTGTAGGTGTTTGTGATCGAAATCCTTTCATTATCAAATAACATAATTGATCATAACCTAATACACTTGAGAAAGATCTTTGTTGCATAGAAACATTTGAATTTGAAATCATACTTAAATAACTAGCAAAATAATTTGTTAAATCTATATAACTAGTTTTCTGATTATTTATCGTTAATTTATTTTTTACATTCAAAAATAAGTGCAAATCTATCTTATTCCACCAACACCCCCCAATTAAACCCTCGTCTAGCTTTTCAATCTCCTTTTTATAAAAAACTGAAGAGAAAGGAGAGATGATTATTTTTTTATTATCGCCTCTTACCAGAGTCTTGCTTTCAAGGTTTGGAATATCGAAAAGTGTTTTAGAGATAATTGTATTATAATTTGCTAGAATTACTCTTATCTCTTGAGTGTTATACGAATCTTTATATTCATGTAGTTTGCCCTTATTGTAAATTAATAGATATTCTTTTTTTCTATGATTTATACTTTGAGTTGAAAGTAACTTGACTTTTTCAAATTGATTTATCAACATTTTAGAAGATTTAATTCTCGTAAGTCTACTTTTTTTTGACCTCGGGTCATAAAAGCCTGCATGAAAATTTATAAGGTTATTTTTAACCAATAATTTAACCACTTTTATTAGGTAAGAAGATATATTATTAGGGTTATATCTAGATTTAGATTTATAACCTCTCTTTGACATCGAAACAGTGAGAAATTGCATATCAGATTCAATCCAGCAATAGTAAAGCTCGAGTATTAATATTTTCAGGTGTTTTTTAAGTAAAGGATTTTTATCTTCTTTGATCAATTCAGAGATACAATTATCAATGGTATCTAAACTAATGTTTCTTTGAAAATCAATAGGTCTACTAAAATCAAAATCTAATTGATCAGTTTTACTTTTCATAATAGATTCTTATAAATTATGTACATTATAGACTTTTTGTTATACATCCTTTTTCAAATTTTGCAGGTTTATAAATATGCTGTAATAATTTATGTAATTGTGAGTATGTTAATTTCATTTAATATTATTAACACTAACAATAAACTAATTTCAATTGTAATGGATTTTTTATTTAAGTTGATTGAACCGCTGCTTAGGGTTATAAGAAACGTAATTCCAAACTTTGGTGCGATTGATGTTTCACCTGTAATATTAATAATTGTTATAGAAGCTTTTCAGTACATTATAACAAAATACGGATTTTAACATGAGCGATAAAATAATTGATGGAAAACTCATATCTTCAGAAATAAGAGAAAAAGTTAAAAAATTTGGTGGTCAACTTAAAAGTAAAACAGGTAAAGTTCCTGGGTTAGCAGTTGTTCTTGTGGGTGAAAATCCAGCAAGTAGGGTTTACGTTAAAAATAAGATTGAAAAAACCATTGAAGTTGGATTCACTTCTATTGAGCATAAATTGAATGAAAAAGTATCTGAAAACGAGTTAATTGATTTAGTTGATAAACTTAATAATGATAAAAATGTTCAAGGAATTCTTGTACAATTACCCCTCCCTAAACATGTCGACTCAGATAAAATTTTAGATAGAATAAAACCTGAAAAAGACGTTGACGGATTTCATGCCAATAATGTTGGAAAGCTTTGGTCAGGTTTAGATTCACTTGTCCCGTGCACGCCTCTGGGTTGTAGTATTATTTTAAAAAAGATTTCAAAAGATCTATCAGGAAAACATGTAGTTATAATTGGTAGATCAAACATCGTTGGCAAACCCATGGCAGCGCTACTTCTTGGAATGAATGCAACTGTTACAATATGTCATTCAAGAACGAAAGACCTGGAATCTGTCTGCAAGACTGCTGACATTATAGTAGCTGCAGTGGGAATTCCAGAGATGGTTAAGTCGTACTGGATAAGGGAGGATGCGATTATAATAGATGTTGGGATTAACAGAGTTGAAAGAGATGAAAAAAAAATCCTCGTGGGAGATGTTGATTATAATGATTGCTTAAAAAAATGCTCTCTCATTACTCCTGTTCCTGGTGGGGTAGGTCCCATGACAATAGCATGTCTCCTTCTAAATACGCTTCTTGCGTCTTATCCTCAGTTCGGCGAGCCAACTCCAGATTTATCGTCTATTCTTGAGTAGTTTAAGTCTGAGTGCATTTAATTTTATGAATCCTTCAGCATCTTTTTGATTATAGATTGAGTCTTCTTCAAAAGTTGCCATTTCATTATCATATAGACTATTTTTAGACTTTCTTCCAAGTATAATAATGTTTCCTTTATAAATTTTTAGTTTTACAATACCATCTACATTTGCTTGAGATTTATCAATCAATGACTGTAACATTTCTCTCTCTGGAGAATACCAAAAACCATTGTAGATTAATTCAGCATACCTTGGCATTAATTCATCTTTCAAATGAGCAGAAGATTTATCAAGCGTTATACTTTCTATCGCTCTTCTTGAGGCGAGAAGGATTTCGCCACCAGGAGTTTCATATACTCCTCTTGATTTCATTCCAATAAATCTGTTTTCAACAATATCAATTCTTCCAATTCCATTTTCACCCCCTATTTTATTTAATTTATCAAGTAGTTTGGCAGGTGACAGTTTTTGTCCATTTATAGAGATTAAATCTCCTTTTAAGAACTCTAAATCAATAATCGTTGGGGTGTCAGGAGCAGCTTCACAAGAAATTGTTCTGGTGTACATTGACTCGTTTGGTTGACTCCAGGGATCCTCTAAAATTTTCCCTTCATATGATGTATGTAAAAGATTGGCATCCATCGAATAAGGTGGTTCATCAGTTTTTTCAAGTGGAACAGGAATTTGTGATTTCATGGCATATTCTATTAAATCTTTTCTAGATTTTAATTTCCATTCTCTCCATGGAGCAATAACTTCTATTTTCGGGTTTATTGCATAATATCCTAGTTCAAATCTAATTTGATCATTGCCCTTACCTGTTGAGCCGTGTGCAACGAAGTTTGCTCCTACTTTTTTTGCAATTTCAAGTTGTTTTTTTGCTATTAATGGTCTTGCTATCGATGTGCCGAGGAGGTAATAACCTTCATAAACCGCATTTGCTCTAAACATTGGAAATACAAAATCTTTTACAAATTCTTCTTTGAGGTCATTAATAAAAATTTCTTTAACTCCTAATTTTATTGCTTTTTCTTTAGCTTCTTTAACTTCACTTCCTTGTCCAATATCAGCAGTGAACGTAACAACCTCTAGATTTTTTTCATTTTGAAGCCATTTTAGGATTACAGATGTGTCTAGACCTCCAGAAAAGGCAAGAACAACTTTGTTTTTTTTTTTCATAAATTTTTCTATTTCTTTTGGCAAGCTTCATTTATTTGTTGATAAGCCTTACTAAAACCCATTAACGAATAAGTGTCTGTCGTTATCGTACCTCTTGTTGAGGTTCCAACAACTTTCATCTTCATTGAAGACTTAAGGAATTTGATAATTTTTTCATCATCAGGTGGACTAAAACTCCAAGCCCTTGATCCAGATGTAAATAGTTGAAATTTTGCATCACCAACTGTAATTTCTGGGTTACTGTCTGCTTTATAGTTATAGCCTGCCACAATACTGAACTCATTCCATTTATTTTGACCTGGTAAATGAGTAATGATAGCAAAGATCTCTCCCCTTCTTTTATAGTTACCTTCTGCTTTCTTTGGTTTTGAGACTGCTAAACAAGCTAAGTTTTTGCCTTCACCTTCTGCATAAGCACTCCAATCATTAAATTTTCCTAATTCTTTAGATTTTGATTCAGTAAATACTAAAATTATAAGGAATATTATAAAAAATTTACCAAGTGTTTTTAAATTCATCATTTTTATTGACATATTCGCAAATAAATTGCAAGAGAGTATAATTCAAATAAAGCATGTATCCAATTTTTTTACTTATTTTGTCTTGTTTTTTTTTCTCTGTATTAGCTGCTTTAATCAAATTTACCTCTCAATTCATCCACCCTATTGAACAAGCATTCTTTAGAAATATTTTAAGTGTTTTAATACTAATTCCATTTGTCATTCAAGCAAAAAAAATCATCAATAAAAGGAGTAGCATCAAACTTTTAGTTTTAAGAGGTATCTTTGGTGGTACTACTATGATTCTTCTTTTTTGGTCTTATTCACTTATACCATTATCACAGGCAATGGCAGTGAGTTTTAGCACACCATTATTTATTTATTTAGGAGCAATATTATTTTTTAAAGAAAAGACGTCAAAACTTAACAATTTTATTATTCTTCTTGGGTTTGTGTTGACGATTATAATAATTCGGCCAGACTTGGAAATTAGATTGGGAGTTATTTTAGCTCTCATTGCTGCGATAACTCATGCAATGGCTGGTTTGTTAGTAAAAGAAATATCCAGAAATGAATCTGTGATAACTTTGATGTTTAGTATGGTTTTATTGATGACTCCGATTACAGGTTTACCCTCGATTAATATTTGGTCAACACCAAATATTCAAGAATTCTACTTATTGATTCTTATTGCAGTGGTTGCAACACTAGGTAATTTTTGTTGGACGAAAGCTCTAAGTATCACAAAGTTGACAAATTTGATGTCTTTTGATTTTTCTAAATTGTTGTTTACTACTACATTAGGGTTTATTTTTTTTGAAGAAAAAATTGATCTTCTCACAATAATATGTGGTTCTGGTTTAATTATATGTTCAAACATTACAGCTTTAAGAATTAGAAAGGATGAGAAAAATAAAACAGTATTATCAAATAATTAGTTGTTTTTTTTTTGCAATTCTAGGCGTTCAGATAAAAATATCTCTGCTAAAAGATAGTATAGAAAATCTTGTATTCTACAGATCATTTTTCGGAGTGCTAATATTGTTGATGACTATTTTAGTAAATCAAAAAAGGATATTTTATTTAATAAACCCCGGAAATATTAAAATTCACATTTTTAGATGCATTTGCGGAGTATCGGCTATGTATTTTGGATATCAGTCTTTGATGTTCCTCTCATTAGCTCAAGCGAGTACAATTGGATTTACAAAAGTTTTTTTTACCTGTTTAATCTCATCACTTATATTTTCAGAAAAGTTAAACTTTAAATTGATCGTTTTAATATTTTTAGGTTTTTTGGGAATTGTTTTGATTTCAAAACCAGGGCAGATTGAAATTAATTCAGGACTATACATGGCTTTATTCTCAGCAATGTGTGTGTCAGGAGGAATTATTTCTATATCATATTTAAGTAAAAGAGAAGAAACTTTAACTATACTTTTTTATCATTCTCTTTTCTCTACAATTATTTTCTTTTTGATCTTTTATAGTAAAATTTCTATTCAATCATTTGATTTAATTGGAAGTTATTTTTTAATAACTTTAACAGCATTACTTGGACAATATTTTAATACAGAATCCTACAAGAACTTTGAAACAAAAAATGTTGTTATACTAAGTTATTCGAGAATAATTTTTTCTACTATGTTTGGTTTTATGTTCTTTAACGAACAATTAGATGTCATAAGCTTATTAGGTATATTGGTAGTCTGTTTAACAAGTTTCTTGATCCAAAAAAAATAGCTTATGGACATGGGTACGGATTCTCATCATGAATTTTTTCAATTTCAGAAATTAGTTCGTCTGTTAAATTGATTTTGAACGAATTAATATTATCCTTTAGCTGATCTAAATTAGTTGCACCAATAATATTGCTAGTTAAAAAATCTCTTGAATTTACAAAACCCAATGCCATCTGCACCGGCGTTAAATCATGTTCTCTCGCAAGACTGTTGAATTTCTCTGAGTATTTTAAGCCCTTCGGCTTTGTATACCTCGTATACATGTTTGAATATAAGGTTAGTCTGGCTCCGTCAGGTTTTGCTCCGTTATCATATTTTCCTGTCAACATACCAAAGGCTAAAGGAGAATAAGCTAATAATCCGCATTTCTCTCTGATTGATATTTCCGCCATTCCCACTTCATAACTTCTGTTTAACAGAGAATAAGGGTTTTGCACTGAAACAATTCTTGGAAGATCAAACTTTTCAGCCAAGGAAAGAAATTTCATTAATCCCCAAGGTGTTTCGTTAGAAAGACCAATGTATCTTATTTTTCCCTTTTTCACATTATCTGAAAGAACATCAAGTTGAACTTTTAAATCAATAAAATCAGATTCTTTTTCAAATTTATAACCCAATTTGCCAAAAAAGTTTGATTGCCTATCTGGCCAGTGTAATTGGTATAAATCTATATAATCTGTATTAAGTCTTTTTAAACTACCATCAATCGCTTCATTAATTTGTTTTTCATTTAGTCTTGTTTCCTTATTACGGAACCACTTCATACCAGATCTGCCAACAACTTTTGTGGCGATAATTACTTTTTCACGACATTTTCTAGATTTTAACCAATTTCCAATAATTTTTTCAGTAATACCCCAGGTCTCCTTTTTTGGGGGTACAGAATAAAGTTCAGCAGTATCAAAGAAATTTACACCTTCGGAAATTGCTAAATCCATCTGCTGAAACCCTTCTTCTTCTGAATTTTGTTCGCCCCAAGTCATTGTTCCGAGGCAAATTAGACTTACGTCGATATTTGTATTACCTAATTTGTTATATTTCATAATAAAATAAAAATCTTGATTTAAAAATTTTGTATCATATTTTAACTATAAATAATAATAGTAGTATATTATACTACATGTAAAACATTTAAAATAAGGAGTTTAAAAATGGCTTACGACTATGAAAGAGATCTAAAATCCAAATCTACATCTATTGATATAGATTTAGGTCTTAGAGCCTACATGAATAAGGTCTATTCTTTTATGGCAGTTGGTTTGGCACTCACTGGTGTCATCGCCCATCTTACATCAACGTTGGCTTTCAATTTTACCACAAATACATATACATCTTTTGGTGCAGCTATCTACGGTTCGCCTCTAGCATTTTTAATAATGCTGGCACCATTAGGATTTATAATTGCTTTAAACATGGGTATCGCAAGAATGAAGGAAAGTACTGTTCAAATTCTATTTTGGGCATTTGCTTCCGTAATGGGACTTTCTTTATCATCAATTTTCATTCAGTACACTGGTGAATCAGTTGCTCGAGTATTTTTCATATCTGCCGGAGCCTTTGGAGCTCTAAGCCTATACGGTTACACCACCAAAAAGGATTTAACAGGTTGGGGCTCGTTTCTGTTTATTGGACTTATTGGTATATTGATAGCTTCAATTGTAAATATCTTCGTAGCTAGTACTGCGCTTCAGTTTGGAATTTCAGTAATTGGTGTTCTAGTATTTGCAGGACTTACTGCCTATGATACTCAACGCATTAAAGCAATGTACTTTGATGGCTCTGGACAGGAAGGTAAAAAAGCAATAATGGGAGCTTTGACTTTGTATCTAGATTTCATCAACCTCTTCATTATGCTAATCCAACTATTTGGGCAAAGAAGATAATATAAAATATTCGTAGTTGGTAGGGCTGACCCCCTACCAGCTCAACTCAACAAACTTTTGAAAAAATTCACGTTTCTTTTTATTTTTTTTACTCTTTTCTTACCTTCAATATCAGTTTCAAACACAGCATCTGAAAAACTCAATTTTAATGTTTACAGAAATGGCTCATTAATTGGTTATCACAACATAGATTTCTATGATAAAGATAGTCTGATAGAATCACAAATTGAAATAAAGTTCGAAGTTACTTTTCTTGGTTTTGTGGTGTATGAGTATCTCCATAAAAATCTCGAAAAATGGATGAATAACACACTGGTTTTTATGGAAGCCAGTACCGACAAAAATGGCGACTTATCGGACTGTAAAGTTAATCAAAAAGAAAACAAGTTTAAAATTTTAGGAACTAATGGCGATTTTACGATTGATAAAAAAATTACACCAACGACATACTGGAAGTTTGACCAATTAATTACTGGAGAGAAAAATAAAGTTTTGAATTCTCAAGATTGTAGTTACATAAATTTTGAAATTAAATACCTCGGAGATGAAATGATTTATGATAATTTACTTAAAGCTTCACGTTATAAATTATTAGGTAAAGAGTTTACTGGCGAAGATGTAAATATTGACATCTGGTATAAAGATAAAAAATGGGTAAAAATGATTTTTCTAAAAGATGGGAGTACAATTGAGTATTTTTTAAAGGAATATGACTCAAATAAAGAATAAAGTTGCATGGATTACTGGTGGAGGCACTGGTATTGGAAAAGAACTTGCCATAATTCTTGCCAAACAACAATATGACGTTATTATAAGCGGAAGAAGAAAAGATAAATTAATAGAAACAGCAAATATATGTAAGAAAAGGATTCATCCCCTTTCTTTGGACGTCAGTAACCCGAATCAATGTCTGAAAATTTCAAAGTCTATCTACAAAAAATTTAAAAAAATTGATTTACTTATCCTCAATGCTGCAATTTATAGTCCAGGATCAATTACAAAAATTTCTACAGCAGAAGCTAAAAAAGTTGTAGATATAAATCTTTTAGGTGCTATCAATTGTCTTTCGCCTGTAGCTAAAGTAATGCAGAAAAATAAAAAAGGTCACATTGTTTTTGTATCTTCTCCAGCAGGTTACCAAGGGTTGCCAGGTGGAGGATTTTATGGTGTTACAAAATCAGCTCTAACTTTTTTAGCTGAGACTTTGAACATTGAGTTTCATAAAAGTAAAATCAAAGTACAAGTTGTAAACCCAGGTTTTGTGAAAACACCAATGACAGATCAAAATCCTTTTTTTATGCCTTTTTTAATGACGCCGCAGAATGCTGCAAAAAAAATTTATAAAAAACTAGAAAGTAAAGAATTTGAAATCTATTTTCCAAAAAAACTTATTATCCCCATGAAATTATTAAGTTTATTACCCTACAGTATTTATTTTTTTCTGATTAAAAAATTAATAAAACTTCCCTAATGAATCAAGCCTTACAAAAATATCTTATTCACTTTGAAAGACTTCAGGACAATAAAATAGATGATCTTTTATCTTCCGTTTCTGAAAACTTCATATTCGAAGACCCTTTTCAAAAAATAAAAGGCAAATGTAAATTCAAAGCTTTACTCAAAAAAATGTTTAAAAGGCTAAAGAAACCAAAATTTAAAATCATAATGGTTTATGAACATAAGCTTGTAAATGTTGTTAAGTGGAATTTTAGTTGTGAGTTTTTAAAAAAAACAATCTCATTCTCAGGTATAAGTGAAATTTATATTAAAGAAAAATTAATAACAAAGCATATTGATTATTGGGACACCGGTAGAAATTTTTATTCACATCTTCCCGTAATAGGTTCAATTTTTAGAAGAATTCACAAATAGTTAATTAATTTTTAAGAATGTTATAAATACTACTCCAATATTAAGACCCCACTTTTTTACTTCCGCTCTATTCATAAGAACATTTCTATCTTGTAAAAACATCCAGTCGTCGAAATCAACCAAGATTTTGCTGTCACCAACCTTCAAATTAAGCTTGTATTTCCAATTAAGAGCGTTACCTTCAGATATCCCTTTAGCTTCTCCAACAACGTCTGAAGCGGTACCACTATATTGATTATTTCCTAAAATCTTGATAGTCCAAACTCTTGAATCTTGTTCTCCATCATCATATAGAAATTTTTCATCAAGCGTGAGTGTGTTAGATTCTATTGTCCCAGTAATGTCGACTTTAAATGTTCTCTTTAAATTACCAAATCTATCATGAAACATTCCCCAAGCCTCTGTCTTGCCTTCAAAATAATCCTCTAAGGTAAATGTTGGCAGACTTCCTTTGAACTTTTCTATATTCATTTGACTACTACACGAACTTATTAAAAAAATTAAAATAGTAAAAAAAAATCTCATCGTCATTAAATTTATTTAAATAATGTTAACCATATATTTTTTTTTGAATTTTTTGAAGTTCATTTTCTTTTAATTTAAAATTTACAAGTAAATAAGCAGCTAAGAGCTTAAGTAAAATTGGTGCCAAAGCGTAAGAAATTATTATAAAAAGTCTAACATTTGTATTAATTTCACCATCCGTATCAAAATCTAAAACCCCCATTATTCCAAATACAAAAATACTTACTACAGCAAAAGCAAATTTATTTAGAAAGGTTATGATTGAAAAAAGCACACCAGAGATATCTTCACCAAATTTACTACGATGCCAATCAGTTATATCAGCCTGAATGGATGGTGGTATTATTAAATCTGCACCAAGACAAAATCCGGTAATGCAAGAAATTATTATAAAAAACAAAAAATTTCCATCTTCTAAAAAAAATACCAAAAGGAAAAACATTGCGGACATAAATAACGAAAGACTCCACACTTCTTTTTTTCCATATTTTTTACTGATAATCGTCCAAAAAGGAACGCCCATTATTGCAAATAAAAAGTAAAAGAACAAAGTTGTTTGCCTGTTTGAATCATCACCTCCTAGAACATAAGTAATAAAGAAAGCAAATAACACCATTGGAAATACATTTGCTAAATTATTTACAACTAATACCAAAAAAATTTTTGAAAAATATATATTTTTTTTTAGGTTTTTTATAACTTTTTTGAATTTTATTTTTTTTTCATTTATTCTTTTATTTTCTGTAACCAAACTACAAAATAAAATCAGCCCTATTAATCCAAACAGTATGGCGACAAAAACTATATTTTCCAATAACTTTTCATTACTAACACTAAAAAACATTGGAATACCAAGAGAGCAGAAAAGTCCGAGTAGAATGAAAAATTCACGAGTTGCACTTAGCTTAGTTCTTAAGAAATAATTTTTTTCCAAATCATATCCAATCGATAAATAAGGAACTTGAAACATCGTCCAACCAAGATATAAAATAGAAAGCCAAACGAAGAGAAATATCTCTTGATCTATATCTTGTTTCAAAAAAAGTTGTGTAAGTGCCAAACCAGACAAAACTCCACCTATTAATAAATAAACTTTTCTTGGAAAAAAATTTTTATCATTCAACCATCCCACAAGCGGATCTGTGATTACATCGATAAGCTTTGATAAAAAAATAAGTATTCCAATTACTGAAATTTCGAAACCATGAACTTCTGCATAAAAAGCAGGAAGCATAATCATTACTGGAAAGGTGGGAATAGAAAATGCAAATGCGGGAAATGCATAAATTATATTTCTCAAAGAAATATATTTCAATCTAGACTTTCTTAATTAGAAATTGGCCAACATTGATATTACCAGATTTAAAACCTCCCTCACAATATCCTAAGTAATAGTTCCACAGTCTTTTAAAACTTTCACTAAAACCGAGGTTTTTTATGCAGCCCCATGAATTCTCAAATGACTCAGACCATATTCTTATTGTTTTAGCGTAGTCATTTCCAAACATTTTTTTATTTATGATATGAAGGCCTCTTGATGTTATTACCTTATTCATTTCCTCAACTGAGGGGAGCATACCACCTGGAAATATATAAGTTTGGATAAAATCTGGAAACTTTTTATATTTTTGAAAAAATTTATCCTCAATTGTAATTGTCTGGAGCCCTATTGATCCGTCAGACTTTAAGTTTTCCTTTAGAACATCAAAGTATTTAGACCAGTATTTTTCTCCAACTGCCTCAAACATTTCTATAGAAACAATTTTATCATATTTACCGTTAATATTTCTGTAATCTAGAAGTTTAACATCAACCTTATCTGTGAGCTTATCATCATATATTTTTTGCTTTGCTTTCTCGTATTGTTTTTTTGAAATTGTAATTGCTGTCACATTTGCAGAGTATTTTTTTGCTAAAAAGGAAGAAAAACCTCCCCAACCACATCCTATTTCAAGTATTTTGTCATTTTCTTTGACACCCGTAATATTCGCAAGATTATCATATTTATTAATTTGGCCTTTATGAAGGTTGTCCTCAGGATCCTTAAACATAGCTGACGAATATGTCATTGATTCATCTAACCATTTTTCGTAAAAGGAGTTGCCAAGATCATAGTGAAAAGAAATATTCTTTTTGGATCCGGACCTGCTATTTTTTTTTAAGTGATGCTTAAGCCTTAAATACAAAATGGTGAACCATTTTCCTCGTACATATTTTGAGAATTCATGAAAATTTCTTGCACCCCATTCAAGAAAGTCAGTGAGATTTGAAGTTTCCCAATTTCTATCAACGTAACTTTCAGCCCAACCAAGATCACCTCTTAAAAAAAAATCACTAATGCATTTCTCTTTTAATATTTTTATATTTGCATCAGGTCCCGGAAGCTCTCCCTTAAAAGAAAATATAGACTTATTATCCTTATAAACATTTATTGAGCCGTATTTACTCTGTGCTAATACATTTAAAAATAAATTTAGCTTACTTTGAGTATTAAAAATCATTAATTGTTAGCCCTCTGAAAAAAAACTTTTTGGTTTTTTTGGTTTTCTTATATATGTTGCACCCTTTACAAAAAGTTTCAAGGCTTCTAAATGTATTGCAATTGTAACTTTGAAATTTTGAAAGATATTACTAAAGAATATTCCTAAGAGATTTTTATCATTCATTGCAACTGATCTTCCCCTAAACGATGCTTTAAAAATTTTTTGATTATTTATATTATAATTTATAAATAAATTCACGAAACTTCTGTCGATATTGAAAGTAATAACATAATGGCCTTTTATATTAAAAAAAGGAGAAACGTGAAATCTTTTTTTTACATTATTTTGTTTATTTATTTCACAATAATATGAGTGTCTTTCGTTGAATGTATTACTAACTTCATATATTATTGCAGTTGCTTTATTTTTATCGTCAAAACCGACAAAAACTGTAATTGGGTTAAACACATAACCTAAAATTCTAGGTAAACAAAAAGACTTAATATCATAAATATTTTTTTTGCCTTCTTGTAAAAATTTTTTTTTTAATAATTGATATGTGTTATTTGATTTTTCACCAACTTCTCCATGATCTTTGTCGTAGAATGAAAATAAAGCAAATCTATTTTTTTTAAAAAATTTATATTTGTGTTTAAAGTTCAATGAAAACCAAAAATAACAAAAACGATAATTAAATGAATGAATAAAAGGTTTATACCTTGTATGTGAAACAATACCCTCAAATAAAGTATCGTTAATGTTGTTAATTTTTTTCATTGTTTCTTTCAAATATTCTTTTCACAATATGCAACGCGGAAGTAATTCCGTCCTCATGAAAACCATAACCTAGGTATGCTCCACAAAACCATATATTTTTGTTTCCTTGTATTGTTGTTATTTTTTTTTGATTAACAAATGTATTTAAATCAAACAATGGATGATCATAATATATTTCTTTGAATATTTTTTCCTTAGACGGTAAAATAGAGGGATTAAGAGAAACAAAAATATTTAAACTAGTATTCA
Organism: uncultured Alphaproteobacteria bacterium; assembly: GCA_902536655.1. Classification (GTDB taxonomy): domain Bacteria; phylum Pseudomonadota; class Alphaproteobacteria; order Methylaequorales; family Methylaequoraceae; genus Methylaequor. The sequence continues at coordinate 29,288 of CACAYF010000012.1, forward strand.
GTTTTTGAAGCCTATTCATCCAATATGTGACGTTTACTCCTCTTTTATTAGTTTTATTTTCAATATAATTCCAACTTGACCATGCTTTTCTAGATTCTGGCATTAGTTTTTTGTCAGAATGTACATAAACTTTATTTTTGGTATACCTTATACCTTCAAACATCTTTTTTTCTTGTTTTTTTAAATTTATTATTTTTTTTACCTGATCTGAATGAACTGCAATTACAAGATGGTCATATTCTTTTTTTTTACCGTTCACATTGAGAAAAATTTTATTTTTTTTGCTATATAAGAATTTTACAGAGCTGTTTTTATAAGCTGAGATATCTTTTGACTCAAGAATTTTTTCAACATAATTTTTACTTCCATCCAAAACAGTTCTCCATTTTGGGCGATTAATAATTTTAAGAAGCCCATGATTTACAAAAAACATTACAAACTTCTCAAATGGATATTTTTTTATTTCATTAATTTCTGAGGACCAAATACTGGCTGCCATCGGGTAAAGATGTTTGTATTTGTAATAGTCAGAATAGTTTTTTAAATCCAAATATTCTTGAATTGTATAATTTTTATATTTTCTAATATGTTTTTTAGCTAACAAATTAAAGGTAACAATTTCAAACAACATTCTCCAAAAATTAAAATTTAGTAAATTTTTCTTTTGAGAAAATAATGAGGACAAATTAGTTCCTGAATATTCAATATTATCAATCTTATTTGAAACAGCAAAAGACATATCACTTTCATAAGATTTAACATTTAACTCCTCTAAAAGGTTACATAGATTTGGGTAGTTAATCTCGTTGAATACAATAAAACCAGAATCAACATTAATATTTTTCCCTCTATATTTGATTGTTTGTGTATGGGTATGCCCACCAAAATAAGAGTTTTTTTCAAAAAGATCTACTTTATAATTCTTCGACAAATAATGCGCACATGATAGGCCTGATATACCACTACCGATTACAGCAATCTTAAAATTCCTCATAAAATAATATTATGAAAAAAAAAAAGAAATAAAACAAAATAAATCAATATATTGTTTGACTTTAAAATTATAGTACTATATATTGATACTGAGCTAGTATAATGATAACAAAATTTTGTGCAATAACATTCTCATCATTATTTTTGTTACTACTAGTTTCAAGTCTATTTTAATTTCCTCCAATAAAACCCTAGTTTACTAGGGTTTTATTGTTTTCTATAAATCGATATCCAGTGAGTTGAAAGACATTTAATGTCAAACTTTTCAGGTATTCCCGAAGTAAGTAACTCCGAGGTATTATAATTTTCAAGATCCTTTTTAAATGAAAAACTGGATCTACTTTTATTTCTGTCAAATCTAAGATTTTGGATTAAGTTTAACATACTAACTAAAACGACATACCGTATAAATGTTTAGTGTTTATCTTAAAAAGTGTTTTCTAAATTCGCACACAGCTGTAAAATAAGGATCATTTGATCTTGGTTGAGTTGATAGTACATTTCTTCTAATATCACAATTTTCTGCAATCATTGAATTTAAAAGATGTCCTGCGTTTTGAAAACCTGAATGAATTGCAATAAATAAATTGTCAGAATTTTTACATTTAGCTAATTCTTCTTTTATTTTTCCATCAGAAGTATTTTGATTGTAAACAACTTTACACCAATTTGCAGAAAAGGTATTGGTTGAGTACGAACCAAGAAAAAACAAAACAAGAAAAAGAATTCTTTTCATATAAATATCCTCCAATACATTAGTTTAAAAAGATCAAAAAAGGAAAATTTATGTTTTTTTTTTATTTTCTCAATCTTTTTTTTAAAAAATTTGTCGTAAAATAAAACAGGAATTATAGATCCTAAATAAGCTCCAGCAACTAAATCACTTGGAAAATGCATTGACATAAATATTCTCGATAATCCCATCATCGTTGCTATTGATATAATAATAAAAAAGTACCCTCTAAAATAAATTATAAATAACAAAGCCAAAGTAAATGCAGCTTGAGTGTGTCCTGATGGAAATGAGCTTATTTTGTGCTCAAAATTAAAAAAATTAAATCTTTCGTATCCCTCTAAGAAAAAATATTTAGGACGTGACACCCCAAATATATACTTAAGAATATTACAAATTATTCCAGCCAAAACTAAAGAAAATATAAAATGTTTAGACACTAACGAAATATAAATAAAAAGGTCTTCTATCTTTTCTCGATTGTAATTTGTCTTATCTTTAATTACGGAAAACTTCTTCTTGTCATTCAAAATCGACTTAACATTTAAATTTATAAATAAAATCAAAGAAAACAAAATAATAAAATTTAATGGGTCCAAAATATCGGAAATTGGATCGATTACCTTCTTAAAAAAATAAAAAATTAGTCCTGGAAAAGATCTTGATAATTCAAATAAAAAAATATCAAGGAAGTTAAAAAAAATAAAAATTATTAAAGTTATACAAACCAAAAATCTAACTGAGGTTAACAAATTAAGGTATCTTAAATCTTTAACTATCAATTTTTATAAACCTTAAGAATAACATTTTCACCTTTTGAATAATTGAAACCTGTAAATTCTTCGATTAGTAAAAAATCAGAAAAATTTTCATTTTCTTTTATATTTTTACTTATAGTGTCAGTAACAATAAGTAAAATTTTTTCATCTTTCCCTTTCTTATAGCCTAAAATACTGGATGAATTTGAAGATTTATGTGAAGTTAAGAATAGTAAACTGGGTTCATTGAATCCAACTGTAAAGATTTTTTCAACACTACGTTCGTGTTTATTAATTATATTATTAATCCTATCTGAAATCCACAAAACTTCCAATCTTGGTAAGAGAAAAAATATTAATGCAAAGTAATTAAAAATTTGAAAACATCCAGCGGAAATTAAAACTGATTTAATTTTTTTATTTAAAGTTTCTTTTAAAAGAAACAAAGAAAGGATTAGGTACAATACTATAACAAACAAAAAGTTAACGTCAAATTCCGAAAACTGATGTATTGAAAATATAATTAATGAAATAATCGCTAGAGGAAATAATACAGTTGGAAATAACGAGAATTTCAATAACTTTTTGTTATAGTCACATTCAGCAATAAACTTTGAAACTAAAATACTTAATGGAAGATAAGCAGGATAAATGTAATGAGGCAATTTAGTTGGAATTAGCTCAAAGAGAATTAAGGGAAAACCAAAACTAATTATTAGATAAACTAAAAAGTCGTCCTTTTTAAAGATATACTTAAATCTATCTTTCATTTGTAAAAAAAGATTAATTATAAAAATAGACCCAGGCCAGAAAAAAATAAAAAGCAATAATGAATAATATCCTGGAGGAAATCCATGTGACTCCTGACCTGACTTAACTTTATTTAATAAATCGTTGCCAATGGACTCATACCAAAAAACACCTCCTGATTTAATGTTTATCAAAACAAACCATGGAATTGCAATCAAAAGTAAAAGAACAAATCCCAAAGTTGACCAAATATCTTTTATAAAATTCCTTTTTCTTAAAATAGAAAAAATTATTAATGGAAAAAAAGTAAAAATTATTATGATAGGTCCTTTAATTAAGATACCAAAAGACATCGCAATCCAAAAAAATATTTTATTAGGAAAACTCAGGTTTCTATAATTTATAAGTCTGTAGATTATCAAGTTGCAAATTCCAATAAATAAGAAAAGTAAACCATCAGTTTTTGCCTGGTGAACTTCAGATATTGTCAGAAAAGAAAAAATTAAAAAAAAAACAGTTAAGAATGCTATTTGTTCATTTTCAATATTCCTAATAATTCTAAAAATCAAAAAGAAGCTTATAAAAACTCCTAATATCGATGGCAATCTATATATCGAAATTTTATCGTACGGATAACTTCCAAAAATTGAATTCATTAACGTTTGCGCCCAATAAATACCAACTGGCTTTTTATATCTTTTTTCTTCTACCATTTTTATGTCAATAAAATCCTGTTCGATTAACATTGTTTTAGACGCAGTTGCAAAACGTGCTTCGTCTCTATCCATTACTGGGAGTTTAAATATCCCCTGAAGATAAATAAAAAAACAAATAAATAAGAAAAAAAGAAATCTTTTATAAAAAGAAATATTCATTGCTATATACACTCACTAGATTAGATTTAAAAATACCATAACATCTCAAAATGAAAAATTTTAGTATAATAATACCAATTTATAACGAATCTGAGTCAATATTTGATTTAATCAAAGAAATACATTCTGAATTTAAAAAAAATACTCCTGAATTAATTATAGTTGATGATGGAAGCAATGATGATTTCTATAAACAAAGGCATGAATTGAAAAAATTAAAGGTCAAAATTCTTCGACACAAAAAAAATCTTGGAAAATGTAGAGCAATGTTAACTGGGATCTCAAATGCAAGAAACAATTTGATATGTATTATGGATGGAGATGGACAAAACCCTCCATATGAAGTTAAAAAAATGATTACTTTTTGGCGTAATTTATCACAAAAAGAACAAGACAATTCCCTAATATGTGGAAATAGAAAAATAAGGAAAGATACATTGATTAAAAGGTTAAGTTCAAAAGTTGCAAATACTATAAGAAAATTTTTACTAAAAGATGATTGTAATGATACTGCATGTGCTTTGAAAATTTTTAATCGTTCTGATTATTTAAAAATAAAATATTTTAGGAATATGCATCGATTTCTTCCTGCACTATTTAAAATGCATAATTGTAAAATATTTAATGTTCAGGTTGACGATCGATTAAGATACAGTGGTGTATCAAAATATTCTTTTAATAATAGATTTTGGGTGGGTATTATAGATTTAATCAAAGTATATTTTTTAATAAAAAAAGGAGAAACAAATGGAGACTGAACAAATTTGGCTTATAATTGGATTTATTGGTCAAACAATTTTTGCATCGCGCTTCCTTGTACAATGGGTTGTAAGTGAAAGAGCAGCGAAAAGTATAATTCCTAACATTTTTTGGTGGATAAGCTTGGCTGGTAGTATGATTTTGTTAAGTTATGCAATTCACAAGGCTGATCCTGTGTTTATTGTTGGGCAATCATGCGGTTTTTTGATATATTCAAGAAATATTTATCTAATTAAAAAGGAAGGAAAAAATAAAAAGAATGATCCAACTAAAATTATGAAAGTGAACTAGTGGAATCTAGGAATGAAAAAATACATGATTTCCTAATTGAAAAAAGTAAAAAATTTCCATTTATAGAGAATGAAATCAGAAATAATGGAGTGTTAAAAATAACAAAACAAAATATTGATTTGTTTTCTTTCATGGTCAAAACAATTATAGCCCAGCAAATTTCAAATGAAGTAGCCGAAATATTATGGAAAAGATTATGTTCTCAATTAGAAAAAAAATCCATATCAATTGAAAGCTTTAAAAATATTAAATACTTACAAAAAATTCTTATAAAAACAAAAATTTCTAAATCTAAGATTATATATATATCTGAACTATACACTGCTACATTAAAAAAAGAAATAGACGATCACACGCTTTTGAAAAAGACTGAGGATGAAATTAATTCTTTATTAATGGGATATAAAGGAGTAGGCCAATGGACATGCAATATGATACTTATTTTCTTTTACAAAAAATTAAACATTTTTCCTGAAAATGATCTAGTAATAAAAAAAACTCTAAGGAAACTAAACTTATTAGAAAAAAAAAAAATTAATTTTCAAGAAAATTATGCTCCTTATCTTTCAATTTTCTCTCTTCATCTGTGGAAGATGTCTAAGAGGATTTTGTAAAAATTCTTTAAAAAAATCGATGTCTTTATGCTTCTCAAATTTACTCTTTGACCAAATTATTTGTCCAAATGCACTACAATTCTGACAAGTTAGTTGCCATTCTTTTTTTTCAGAATTACATGCATGGCACTTCCATTTTGGATCAGGTATAATATTTCCATCATCATTGAAGGACTTTGGCTCTTTAGTTTGTTCTGAGATCTTTTTATATAAACTAATTACACGATGATCTCTTTCGGTTTTTCTAATTTGATCCAAATATTTCTCAGCTTCGCCCCAAATTTTTGCTTCAAAACTTGCAAATGCTAAGCTCAACTTAGTTTCATTTGATTTCTCATTAAGATGTTTTTTTAAAGTTTTAACAATCAGTCTATATCGTTTTAAAGCTTCTTTGTCTCCTTTAGCCTTATACTGCATGAAAGTCTTAATAATATCAAAACATAAAAGTTGACTCCATGTTTTGCTCAACACTCCAACAGCTTTTTTTAAATTTTGCTGATCTATATAAAATTTTATAGTTTCGTTTACTACTGGTACAGATTGATTAGATAATTTATATGCATCTAAAGCTTCAGCTCCAATTAAAATCTTTAGATTAGCTAAATTACTTTTAAGTTGATCTGGAATTTTTTTTAAATTATTGATCGCATCATGAGCGAGCTTCCAGTTTTTTTCAAATGCGTAAATTCTCGATAACTTTTCGTGAAACCAGACGTCTTCAGGATATTTCTTACATAAATTTAGAAGGGCATTTTTGGCTTCCTTTTGATTATTATTTTTCAAAAACAAAACTATTCTTCCTCTTTCAGCAACATATTCTGCCTTTGGAATAGATTCTAATACTCTAAGATATTTTAAGGATTCATTCATATCGTTTTTGATAACAGATGAATTAAAAAGCATAAAGGCAGTAAAGAAATCATTTTTCAAATACTTTTTTAGCATCCTTGAATTTTTTTCTATGTTACTTGAATCTCCAGTCAAAAGAGCGCCAGCAATATTGTCCAAGCTGTTATTTGCCAATTGTAGATATTTTACATTTCTTTTAATACGAAAGTTTTTAGGTATATCTTTTATTGATCTAAAAGTGTAAATAAGAATAAAAATAGCTGATATCAAAAAAAAAAAAATGAATACAAGACCCAAAAGATTAGTTTCAAAAAAATAATTTTCCCAAAATATTTCTACTTTCCCAGGATTTTCTGACAACCAAACTACAATGGAAGAAGTTACAATTAATATAAGAAAGAGTTTTAAAACTTTAATCACTATTCTCACCGACGATTTCAAGTAACTGGAATTCTAATGATCTTAATTTTTCTTGAACATTATAAAGATTTGAAGCATCAGCAACCCAAATATCAATCTCAGTATCATCAAAATTTGATGATTCAAAAATGTCTAATGCTTTTTTTAGGTTTCCAATAATTAAGTATTCTTTTGCCTTTTCTAAAACTTTTCTAAAATTATAAATTTCATATGGAATATTTTCACTTGTTTCTGAAGAATCATTTACTTTAGTTAATTTATAAGTGCTATTAAGGATAGCCTTTACATATTCAATAAAGTTTTCTTTTGAATTTAAAATTTCATTGAATTCTCTTGAGGGTTTGTCAAAATTAGTATTAATAAATCTATCAATATCTTCTTCATAAAAATTAATTTTATCGTTAAGTTTATCTAGTAAACTTTCAACTTTAATTACGTTTGCGATTTCCAAATCTTGCAAATTTATAATAATACTTTTAATATTTGGTTCATTATTAAAAATTGAAATTAGATTATCTAATTCTTTTTTGAAGCTTTGTCTTCTATCAAATTTATTCTTCAAACTTAGCAGGCTATTTAAAATAATATATTTTTCAGAATAATAAAATTCAGAATTTACTAATTTTCTGGACTCGTAATTATTTAGTTGCCTACTTAAATCTGAGATTTTTTTATTTGCTTTAGATAAATTATAAGCAGTATCTGAGGTCTCTTTCTGCAGAAAATCAATGTTTTCTCTTAACAAAATAATTTGTGTGTTCAAATCATCTTTTCTTTCCTCTTTCTTGCTTGTTTCTTGCGTCATTTCAAAGGATTTTGATTTATTATTATCGAAGTGAGAAGAAAAAAAATTCTTTAAGCTTAAATTATTAAAATAGAAAACAATAAAGATTATTACAATCAACACAGAGAAAAAAATTATAAAATATCTTTTTAATTTATTGTTCTTTTTGTACTGATTTTTCTCCAGATCAATAAAATCACCCTTAGGGGGTGTTGATTTATTTGACTCATTCAAATAGCTTCTCCTTTTGACAGACTTTTTTAATCAAGTTTAGCATTCCTTTTTCATTGGGTTGGGACGAAACATAAACTCTATCAAAATTTAGTTCTTTAATTTCTTCTGCGATTGAGTTACTCAAGGTAAGAATTTTGTTTCCCCCGTAGCTTTGCATCAAGTCTAACTTTGATAATTCTTTTTTGAAAGAAATAGCAGTTCTTCTTGAAAATAATGTTACTAATCCATCCTTACATGACTTAAAAAAATTTTCAAATAATTCTGCCTTTTGATTAATCATAATAGACTTATAGCATTTTAATTGTTTATAGTAACAACCCTCACTTTCAAAAAAATTTTCTAAATCTATATTTTTTAGTGTTGAAGTAGGATGAAGAATTCTTTTGTTTTTTTGTAAGAAAGGTTTTATCTTCATTTTCAAATCATTAGAGTTACCTTTTATATTAACCATGTTTGTGTACCCAACTTTTTTGGCTAGATTGAAAGTTCCATCACCAATTACAAAAGTTTTCTTTTTATGTTTTATCTGTTGAAAATTTCTTACTCCATTTCTGCTTGTAAATAAAACAAAATCAAATTCTTCCTTTTTATCGAAGTCATATTTACATTTTATTATTTTAATCAACGGAGCTAAAAAACACTCAAACAAATTTTTATCCAAATATTCAGAAAAATTTAGAGAATCTTTTTCAGGTCTCGTAAGTAAAATTTTAACTTTTTTATTTAATTTTGTTTCTAATTTTGACACCTAATTCATGACTCTCTGACTTAAAATTTTTAATATTAAAATATACTTTGTCTCTGACACATCTAGTTCCATCTTCCGAGAACGCTATAAAATTGAAAGCTATTTTGTTTTGATTATTTATTTTTTTTAGGGATGCATAACCACCAACTGGTGTCTGACATGAACCATCGAGAGCATTTAAAAAAGCCCTTTCACATTCAGTTTCAAGAAACGTCTGGGTATGATTCAGGCTTCTAATAACCTTATTAACATTAATATTTTTGACGTTTACTACTAGAGCAATTGCTCCTTGTCCCAAGGCGGGGAGTATTACTCGGGGATCTATTGTTTTATAGAATTTTTTCACATTTAATCTTTTAAGACCTGCATGCGCGAGAATAACCGCATCGTAACTTTTTTCTTCTAGTTTTTTTAGTCTACTATCAATGTTTCCACGTACATCTTTAATTATAAGATCTGGTCTAATATTTTTTATTTGCATTGCTCGCCTTATGGAGGAAGTTCCGACAATTGCTTTTTTTGGAAGATCTTTGATATTTGAATTTTTATTTGAAACAATGGCATCTCTAAAATTTTCTCTTTTAAGTGTCGCGGCTATTTCAATTCCCTTTGGTAACTTTGTTGGTAAATCTTTAAGAGAATGAATCCCTAAATTGATTTCGAATTTTAACAATGCCTCGTCGATTTCTTTTGAAAAAACTCCTTTATTACCAATTTCAGAAATTTTTTTATTTAAAAACCTATCTGCAGTTGTTTTAAAAAATTTTTTATGAATTTTAATTTTTGAAGAAAAATTTTTAATCAACTCATTTTCAAAAATATCAATGTGTTTTTTGGCTAAGAGACTTTCTCGTGATCCGATAATTATATTTTCAGAATTATTATGCATACACTTTTACTTTATTTTACTATTATAAAAAAATAATAATAACTTTATATATTTTAAAAATGAAAATCTTAGGAATAGAAACTAGTTGCGACGAAACATCTGCCTCTATTGTTGAAAAACGAAAAGGAAGGAAATTTGGAAAAGTGCTTTCTGAAGTCACAGTTTCGCAAATTAAAAAACACCAAAAATTTGGCGGTGTAGTTCCTGAACTCGCTTCAAGAGAACACAGCAATAATATCGACTTTATAGTAAAAAAAACTCTAAAAAATTCAAATATTAGTTTATCACAGATCGATGCTTTTGCTGCCACAACAGGACCAGGTTTGCTTGGAGGCCTTCTAGTAGGAACCAATTATGCAAAGGCACTTGCAATATCTTGTAACAAACCATTTTTGTCAATAAACCATTTACAAGGTCATGTTTTGGTTCCCAGAATGAGTAAAGTTATAAATTTTCCTTTTGTCTGTTTACTTGTATCTGGTGGACACTGTCAAATTCTACTGGCAAAAGATTACAATAAGTTTAAGGTCATAGGAGAAACACTTGATGATGCTGTTGGTGAAGCATACGATAAAATTGCAAAAATTTTAGGTTACGACTATCCAGGTGGACCAATTATTGAAAAACTAGCGCTCAACTGTAAAGGAAAACATCAATTTAATCTTCCAAAACCACTTATAAAAAACAAATCAAAGAATCTTTCATTTTCAGGATTGAAGACTGCTGTTAGAAGAATAATAGAAAAGGGAATCAACAAAGAACAAAAATTCGATTTAGCAAATGAATTTCAAGTTGTAATTTGTGAATGTTTGATAAATAAAGTTGAACTTGCCATAAACAGCTTAAAAGGTAGAAACAAAATTAAGAATTTTGTCTTGACCGGTGGAGTTGCTTCAAATTCATTCATCAGGACAAAATTCAAATTATTGTGTAAACAAAAGGGGTTGTCTTTTGTTGCTCCTGAAAAAAAATTATGCACTGATAATGCTACTATGATAGCTTGGGCTGGACATGAGATTTTAAATAAAAGAAAAAAAGGTAGTAGTTTAAGTTTATCACCTAAACCTAGGTGGAGATTGGATTCATTATGAAGACAATCAGTATAATAGGGTCTGGTTCTTGGGCTCGTGCACTAACAACTGTTTTTGTCAGAAAAGAAATTTTAATAAAATATAGAAAATCAGTTAATAAATCAAAATTTTTTAGTAAAACAATAAAGTTTACAAATCAATTCAGCGATCTTAATGAGTCTTACTTTATTTTTTTAGCGATACCTTCCCAAACAATAAGAAAAAATCTTGTTGAACTAAAAAACAAGATTAGTTTTTACAACCCAGTTTTTATAATTTGTAGCAAAGGAGTTGAACAAAAAACAAATAAACTTATGAGCGAAGTTGTTTTAGATATATTTCCAAAAAGTAAGGTGGTTATTCTTTCTGGACCAAACTTTTCTTCAGAACTAATTGCAAATAAACCCTCAGCTTCAGTACTATCATCATTGAATAAAAAGTCGTTGCTTGAAGTATCTAGACTTTTATCATCAGAAAGACTTAGAATATACTTTAACAATGACATAATAGGAACTCAATTAGGTGGTGCAATGAAAAATGTAATTGCTATTGCTTGCGGATTTGTAAAGGGTAAAAATCTTGGAGAAAATGCTAAAGCTGCTATAATAACAAGAGGAATATCTGAGATAGTAAAGTTAGGAATTAATATGGGAGCAAAAAGAAAAACATTTTATGGTTTGTCTGGAATTGGTGATCTAACACTTACATGTTCTTCTTTGAAATCAAGAAATACTAAATTTGGTTATGATTTAGCAAAGGGAGGTAAGCTAGATGATTTAAAAGCTAATTGTGTTTTAGAGGGATTTGAATCATGTGAAAGTATTTGCAAACTCGGACAAAAATATTGTGTTGAATTGCCATTATGTAATTCTGTAAAAAAATTGATAAGTGGAGTTAATGCAAATACTATTATTTCAAGTCTTTTGTCAAGACCACTTCAGTTTGAAAATTAATGGCCTTTTTAATAACTTGTAAAGATAAAAAAAATTCACTTGAGTTAAGACTTTCCACAAGAGAAGAACATATTAAATATTTAAAAAAAGTAAAAAAAAAACTTATTCTAGCTGGACCTATTCTGGATAAAAACGACAAACCTATAGGTACCGTTTTAATTCTTGATTTTGATAAAATAACTGATCTTAAAAAATTTTTAAATGGTGATCCCTACTCTAAAGTCCATCTTTTTGATGAAGTAAAAATAACAAGATTTAAAAAAGTTATATAAATTTTCAATAAATTCACAAATTAACGTTGACCATTTACTAATGGCAGAGTTAAGATTTATTAAATTAATTTTTTAAAAATGAAAAATGTAATAGAAAATAAAACTAACTATAAAGGTATATCTTTTGAGGATTATAAAAAAGAATATCTCAGATCAATCAATAACCCTGAAGACTTTTGGAGAGAAAAAGCAGATTCGATCAGTTGGATAAAAAAATTCTCAAAAACTTGTGAAAGTTCATTCGAAAAAGACGTAAATATTAAATGGTTTTCAGACGGCACCCTCAACGTAAGTTTTAACTGTTTAGACAGGCATCTTAAAGAAAGAGGTGATAAAACTGCAATCATTTGGGAGTCAGATGACCCTAATATTTCAAAAAAGATATCCTATAAGGAACTATATGAAGAGGTTTGTCAGTTCTCCAATGGTCTAAAATCTGTTGGCGTCAAAAAAGGAGATAGAGTAACTATTTACATGCCTATGGTTCCAGAGGCAGCCATTGCAATGTTATCTTGTGCCAGGTTAGGAGCAATACATTCTGTTGTTTTTGGAGGATTTGCCCCAGAGTCGCTAAGAAATAGACTCGAAGATTGTAATTCAACATTTATAATAACAGCAAATGAAGGTATAAGAGGTGGGAAAAAAATTCCATTATTAGCTAATGTGAAAAAAGCCTTGAAAGATTATAACAAAATTAAAAAAAATATAGTTATAAAAAGAACAGCCAGTGAGGATTATTTTGAAAATGAAAATGATATTTGGTATCATGAACTTATTGTAAACCAATCAAAGGAATTTAAACCTGTTGAACAAAAATCTGAAGACCCTTTATTTATCTTATATACCTCAGGATCAACGGGTAAGCCAAAAGGAGTACTCCATTCAAGCGCTGGTTATCTTCTTCACGCTTCATTAAGTCATAAAATTATTTTCAATCTTCAGGAGGATGACATATATTGGTGTACTGCAGATGTTGGCTGGGTCACTGGTCATTCTTACATTATATATGGTCCTTTATGTAATGGTGGAACAACATTGATGTTCGAGGGGGTACCCACTTACCCAACTGCGGCGAGGTTCTGGGAAGTAGTAGATAAATTTAAAGTAAATATTTTTTATACTGCTCCCACAGCCATCAGAGCTTTAATGGGATTAGGGGATGATTTTGTAAAAAAAACAAATAGATCCTCATTGAGAATTCTAGGTACTGTAGGAGAACCAATTAACCCAGAAGCATGGAAATGGTACTATGAAATAGTTGGAGAAGGAAGATGTCCTGTAATTGATACATGGTGGCAAACTGAAACTGGTGCAGCTTTGATTTCGCCGATAACGGGGACCACTCCCCTTAAACCTGGATCTGCTACTCTACCTTTCTATGGAATAGAGCCAATTATAGTTGACAATGGCGGAAAAATACTTGAAGGAGCTTGTGAAGGAAATTTATGTATAAAATCATCATGGCCTGGAATGATGAGAACCGTTTATAATAATCACAAAAGATTTGTCGATACGTATTTTTCCTCTTTTACAGGTAAATATTTCACTGGCGACGGTTGTAAAAGAGATGATGATGGTTACTATTGGATTACAGGACGGGTTGATGATGTAATAAATGTTTCAGGGCATAGACTAGGGACTGCTGAAGTAGAAAGTGCATTAGTTTTACACGAAAAAGTTTCCGAAGCAGCAGTTGTTGGCTATCCTCATGATATAAAAGGTCAAGGGATTTACGCTTACATTACATTGATGAAAGGACAAGAATACACCGATCAGTTAAAAAAAGAGCTCGTTTCATGGGTAAGGACAGTTATTGGGCCCATCGCCTCTCCTGATATAATTCAGTGGGCACCAAATTTGCCAAAAACTAGATCAGGAAAAATTATGAGAAGAATATTGAGAAAGGTAGCGTCAAGGGAAGAAGAAACTATTGGAGACGTTTCAACATTAAACGAACCAGAAGTTGTTGAAGAGCTAGTTAAAAATAGAATAGGGTAATTGATTAAAAGTCATAACATATACCCTTTTTTTCCCAATCGCCATATCTAGTTGGTTCAGGACCTGATGGACCTCCAATTTCCTTTTGTTTATGAGGTTTAAGGTTTTTGCTTTTTTTTTGTTTAATATTTTTATTCATGTTAATAATTTAATAAATAATTTTATTCATTCCATAATTAATTGTCTAACACAAGAGAAATAGCAACTGAGGTACTAACTAATATTTATTCGAAATTTGAGTTTTTTGAAAATGCGGTCCTTTTAAATAAAAATTACTGCAGGCTCAGTGGCAGGGACAAAGCCTTTGTTAGGTACTTGGTTCTCAATACTTTAAGAAGGAATGGACAAGTTGATAAGGTTATTAACGATTTTGTAAAAATTCCAATAAAAAAAAAAAATTTTTATATTTTGAACTTATTAAGATTATCAATCTGTCAAATACTTTTTCTGAATATAAAAGAGTATTCTATTGTAAATACCGCCGTAGAAATATCCAAAAAATATAAGTTTGATAAATTTGTAAACGGACTACTTAGAGAAATATGCAGAAATAAAAATAAAATTTTTCAAAATTTAGAGCCCAATACCAACATTCCTTCTTGGATCAAAAATGACATTATAAAAAATTTAGGCAAAGAAACTTTAAAGAAAATTTCCGAAGGAATAGTTTATGAGCCAAATTTAAATATCAAAATTAAAGTTAGTTGTGTAAAAGAAAAGAATTGGGAGAAAGTTCTTAATGGAAAATTCATTTTTGCTGACGTTTTAAAAACGCACAATGATGGTTTGATTGAAAAAAAGCCTTTTTTTAGTGAAGGAGATTGGTGGATCCAAAATGTCTCCTCCACCTTACCTGTAAGATTAATTTCAAAAATATTTCAAAATGTAGACAAATCAAAAGTATCAGTTCTCGATGTCGGAGCTGCTCCAGGAGGGAAAACGTTTCAATTAATTGAAGAAAACTTTAATGTAAAATCTTTAGAAATATCGCAAAGACGAATCAGACGATTAAAACAAAACTTACAAAGACTTAAATTTGATGCAAATATTATTTGTCAGGACTTTTTTAATTACAAATGCTCTGATTTATTCGATTGTATTTTGATCGATGCACCATGCAGTGCATCAGGTTTAATACAAAAAAAACCTGAAATATTGATTAGAGATAAAGAAGAAAACATAAAAGAATTGATTCATAAACAACAACGAATGCTTGAAAAGTCGAAAGAACTTTTGAAAATTGGAGGTTATCTCGTCTACTGTGTTTGCTCAATACATTCAAGTGAAGGTTCTAATCAAGCAGACATTTTTCTGAGGAAAAATAAAAATTTTAAAATTATTGAATTCAACAACATTGCCAATAATTTTGGAAAATATTTAAACAAAGGTATGTTACTTATTACACCGGGAGGTTTCGGTATTAATGCAGAGGCGGATGGATTTTTTATTTCTATTTTTAAACGAATTAAATGAAACAGAATGAAAAATATATTAAGAAATTTTCGATTATCTCTTTTTTTTAAAAATACCTTCTATAATCGAATCTTTAATGAAGGTATTGATGGAAAAATACAACATAATCCTGAGAGCCTTTGGAAAGGAAATAAATATGAAGGATCGAGAATAATTGATGGTTTTCTAAACTTCCAAAAAGAAACTGTATTTATGGATAATAGTGTTTGGGAGAAAAATCATGGCAGTATTTCTTGGAATCGCTATCTTCAAAGCTTCATGTGGATTAAAGATGTAAGAGCAGTGGGCACCGATGAAGCGAGAATTTTTGTAAGAAAAAAAATTTTATCATGGCTCAATCAATCTGATTACTTGAGTGAACATATTTGGAATCCGGAAATTATGTCTAAAAGAATTTTTTATTTGCTAACAAACCTATCTTTTTTTTTTGAAACAGCAAATGACAGTTTTCAAAAAAAGTTTGCTGAAAATATTAATAAACAAAGCATTTTATTATTTAAAAAAACAAAAAAAGTTAAAAATCTTAAAAACAAAATTTTTATTCCGAAATCTTTGCTTCTCTCTTCACTTTGTTTTAAAAATTTAGAAAAAAATTTTGATTATACAATCAAGCTTTTGCAAAAAACAATTGAAATAACAATTAAAGACGGGATGCACTACTTAAGATCTCCCAGTGAACATTTTTATTTTCTTTGTTCATTATTAGATATTAAAAATTTTTTCGGAAACCTTAACTTGGATTTACCAAATGGCTTAAATGAAAGAATAAAAGAAATGAAATTGATTCTTGATTTTTTTGTGATAGGAGATGGTCATTTAGCAATCTTTAATAAGTATGACTTTATTTGTTCAAGCAAAATTAATAATCTTCAAAAAAAAATTGGGCACAAATATAGACTTCCCAAAGTTACAGCATGCGCTGGTTTTAATCGAGTTTCAAAAAATAAATTAATATTTATTATGGATTGTGGGAATCCCTCTATGGAAAAAACACAAGCCGGTTCGCTCTCATTCGAATTATCATATTTATCAGAAAAAATTGTTGTAAATTGCGGTTCGCCCTTTGTAAATAATAAAGAGTGGGATGATGCTATGAGATCAACTGCAGCTCATAGTACTTTAAATATAAATGAAATAAATTCATCTGATATTTTCTACGAAAAGGACACAACTTCAAGACTTGCAGGTGTTTTCTCTGAAAAATTTAATAAAAATGAAGATGTATGGATAAATTCCTATCACGAGGGTTACAAAGATATTTTTGGCATTATTCATAAAAGATTGATTCATATTGATCTAGAAAATTTTGTAATACGAGGTGAAGACTCATTTGGACATATAAAAATAAATCAAAAGTACAAAAATCTTCAATATTTTTTAAGATTTCATATTCATCCTAGTATTAAACTAAATGTAACAACAAGTAAAAAAAAGGTTGTCTTAAAATTAAGGAACAATCAAGGATGGGAATTTATATGTTCAAAACCAAAGATTGAAATTCATGATGGTATTTATTTAGGAGAGAACAAAATTGTACAACCAAATTCTCATATCTTGATAAGAGACCACATTACTCCAAAAACAAAAATAAATTGGTTGTTCAGACTTATAAAATAATGCTCTAGAGTGTCCAGTAGGTTATGTTTTCGTCTCGCTTAACATCCACTTTACCTTTGATATCAAAAAAAATACCATTAGGTTTTAAAAGACTTTTAATAAAAACCATCCTTTTAAGATAATATTTATGAGGAACTGCCAAAATAAGTGCATCAAAACTATTATTTTTAATTTTTGTTAAGTTTTCTAACTGCAAATCATTAGTTTTCCCATATGGGTCGTGATGTTTGATAATGTGAAATTTTTTCTGTAAAAAAGAAATAATTTCCAAAGATTTTGAGTTTCTTAAATCTGGTACATCCTCTTTGAAAGTCAAACCTAAGAATAAAATTTTTGATTTTCTTTTCAATTTTTCATCTATTCTTTTCGCAATAAAGGCTGGCATTTCGTCATTTGTTTTCCTTCCTGATAAAATAACTATAGGATCTATTTTTAACTTTGACGATTTGTGGGCTAAATAATATGGATCCACACCTATGCAATGCCCTCCAACAAGACCTGGTTGAAATTTTAAAAAGTTCCATTTTGTTGAAGATGCGTCTAAAACATCGTAAATACTAATTTGTAACTTATTACATATTTTTGCTACTTCATTAATAAAGGCAATATTTATATCTCTTTGAGAGTTTTCAATTACTTTAGAAGCTTCTGCTACTTTAATGTTTTTTGCCAAAAAAATTTTACCTTTAGTGAGTTTTGAATATATTTCAAAAAGTACTTTTTCTACCTTTTTGTTTTGTCCTGATATTACTTTATCAATTTTATCTATACTGTGCACTCTATCCCCGGGATTGACTCTTTCAGGAGAGTATCCCAAAAAGAAATCTTTTCCTGATTTTAAATTTTTAACGTTTTCTTCAAGGATTGGAGCACAAATTTCTTCTGTTGCACCTGGATATACAGTGCTTTCAAAAATAACGATATCGTTTTTTTTCAACAGCCTTGAAATTGTTTTGCACACATCTTTTAATGGCTTAAAGTCAGGTGTACATTTCTTGGTTATGGGTGTTGGTACGGTTGCAATGAAAATATTACAGTTCTCAAGATCTCTAAAATTGTTAGTAATTGACAATTTTGTCTTTAAACAACGCCTAAGTTTAGTCTCTTTCACCTCTAATGTTTTATCAATTCCTTTGAGAAGTTGACTAACTCTGTCCAAACTGATATCAAAACCTATAATCTTGTAAGATGAACATAACCCAACAGCTAGTGGTAACCCTACGTATCCTAAACCAAGTACTGCAATTTTCTTTTCTTTTATCACTGATAAATAATATAATAGATTTTAATTAATTATGAGTTTTATAATAATTTTAGCTTTATATCCACTAACTTCTGTATTATTAAACTGGGCATTAAAATTTCTTCAAAGTCCCATGTTTCTTGATATCCCAACTGAAAGAAGCAACCATAAAACACCAAAGCCGAAAGGAGCTGGAATTATAATAATACCACTTATCTTATTTTCAACTCCTGTGGTTTTTTTTTTAGAAGGATTACTTAATAGCACTTGGAAAATTATTTTAGGATTTTGTTTTCTTCTTTCCATTTTGTCTTTGTTGGATGACATTAAAAATATAAGTGCGAAAGTTAGGTTAATATTTCAGACATTTTGTGTGTTTTCTTCATTATATCTTTTCAAGGATAACTTGAATATGTTTATAAAATCATCTCAATTCTTGGTTATGTTTAACGGAGTAGAATATTTAGGAATAGGTTTTATTTTTTGTATTCTGTTACTTTTATGGGTATGGATTATCAATATGTTTAATTTTATGGATGGAATGGACGGAATAACTTCCGTTCAGATAAGTTCTTTATCTATTTTGACTAACTGTTTAGCAATTTTAGGTCTGACTGAAGAAAATTTTATTTACTTTAGTTTAATTCTTTTGACAATATCGTTTGCATTCTACTCAATTAATAAACCACCTTCTAAAATTTTTTTAGGAGATGTTGGATCAATTCCACTTGGTTTTTTGGCAGGTTTTATTCTCATATATCATATGATAATGTACAATTTGGTTTTTCCATTTCTTATCGTCATGCTTTATTATCTATTAGATTCTATTACAACAATAATCTTAAGATTTTTAAAAAAAGAAAATATTTTTCAGGCTCACAGTAATCACTTTTACCAGAAAATATTAAAGAAAGGCTACAATCACGAGTATGTTCTCAAAAAAATAATTTATTTGAATTTTATTCTATTGATGCTTTCCATTCTTTCAAATTATTATCCTATAACCTCGTTTGTCTTGGCTTTTTGTTGCACTTCTTCATTAATAATTTTCTTTAATACAAGGAAGTTTAAATGAATATAAGAATTCTAATTACTATTTTGCACGATTTTGTATTTTTTGGAGTCTCCTTTTTTGTATCTTTATGGATTAGGCTAGACCTAAGTAGTGCTTTGAATCTATCCAGAGAGTTGTGGTGGTTTCTAATTTTTTTTTCTTTCATTAATATCTTTCTTCTTAAGTATATGGGTCTTTATCATGGGATTTGGAGGTACGCATCAATTCATGAAATTATATCTATAATTAAGAGCGTCTCTGTTTCAATTTTGTTGTTACTTGGTATTTTTTTTCTTGCCTTTAGATTGGAGGATATACCCAGATCCTTTCCAATCCTACTGTTCATAATCTCAATTTTTAGTGTTACAAGTCCCAGAGTTTTCTATAGAATTTTGAAAGATTATTTGAAAAAAA
Organism: uncultured Alphaproteobacteria bacterium; assembly: GCA_902536655.1. Classification (GTDB taxonomy): domain Bacteria; phylum Pseudomonadota; class Alphaproteobacteria; order Methylaequorales; family Methylaequoraceae; genus Methylaequor. The sequence goes on from CACAYF010000012.1 coordinate 49,079, forward strand.
ATAATCTTAAAAAAGTACCAGTCCTAGTTGTAGGAGATAGCCCTACTACTGAAAATTTTATAAGATTTTCTAAAAAAGATGATTATTCGCTTTATGAAGTTGTTGGTATCGTTAGCTTTAAAGAGTCTTCTGTTGGAAGACGAATTCACAACATACCGATTCTTGGCTCTACTAACAAAGTAGAGTCCATAAAAAAAGGTCTAAAGAAAATAAAAAAGTTTCCACAAAGAATCATAATTTCAGATTCAAAAATTAAATCTGAAATTATTGAATCTCTTTACATTTTTGCAAAGCAAAATGGATTAGCAATCGGAATGCTTCCTAGCATATCAGAAATTTCAAATATGAGTCAAAGTCAGCTAATTCCTAAACCGATTGTAATTGAAGACATCTTAGGAAGAAAACAAAAAGTTAATGATCCCAAATTTCTGGAAAATATTTCTGGAAAAGTAATTTTAGTCACTGGAGCTGGGGGAAGTATTGGAAGTGAGTTATGCCAACAAATTCATAGTCTAAAACCAAAGTTATTAATTTTACTTGAACAAAATGAATACAACCTTTTCAAAATTTCATCAAAACTTAAAGATAATATCTTACCAAGTCTTACTGATATAAGAGATTTCAGTAAGATGGAGTTAATACTTAAAAAATTTAAACCTGACTATATTTTTCATACGGCTGCGTTAAAACACATTACATTTGTAGAAACAGATCCAATAGAAGCTCTGCATACAAATTTTTTAGCGACAGTAAAATTATGTCAGCTATGTAAGATTTTAAAAATAAAGAAAATGATTTTTATATCTACCGACAAAGCTGTTAACCCAACAAATGTTATGGGTGCATCCAAAAGGCTTTGTGAGAAATATATTCAACAAATTGCTTCAAAAGGAAAAGATACAATTTTTACAATTGTTCGATTTGGGAATGTTTTAGGATCTACTGGGTCTGTAGTTCCAGTTTTTGAGAAACAGATAAGTGAAGGAGGACCAGTAAAAATTACACATCCAAAAATTAGGAGATTTTTTATGACTATAAGAGAGGCCGTTGAGTTAGTATTAATTTCTTCACAACTAAAAATATCTGAAAACGGAAAAATCTTCATACTAGAGATGGGTGACTCAATATACATTAAAGATCTTGCAAAAAGAATGATTATATTATCTGGAGCAGACGAAAAAAATATTAAAATACAATTTACTGGACTTAGGAAGGGTGAAAAACTAAATGAAGAACTTTTTTTCAATAGCGAAAAAATAGATAAAACGGAAATCAATGGAATTTTATCAACAACAAGTAAACTTTTTTGTCCAAAAAACTCTGACTTTAATAAATTAATTCAAGAAATAACCAACAAAAGAAATGAAAGTTCTCTAAAGATTTTTGAAAAAATGCTTCCTGAATATTTAAAAGAATGACTAAAATACTAATTAAAAGAGCTATTGTATCTGTACATGATAAAAGTAATTTAAGTCTTTTAGCAGATTATTTTTTACAATACAAAGTTGAGGTTTTAAGCACAGGTGGTACTGCACGCTTTTTAAAAGATTATAACACAGAGTTAAAAATAATTGAAATTTCAGAATTTACAAACTTTGATGAAATTTTGGGGGGCAGGGTTAAATCACTTCACCCATTCATTCATTCAGGAATTTTAGGTAAGAAAAGTGATAATAATCACATTAAAGAACTAAAAAATATAAACGTACCCTTTATCGACCTAGTTGTTTCGAATTTATATCCATTTGAGAGGGTAGTGAATGATCCAAAGTCAAAAAGACAAATGTGCATTGAAAATATTGATATTGGTGGACCTACCTTAATAAGAGGTGCAGCAAAAAATTTCGACAATGTAACTGTACTTACCAATCCAAACCAATACAATTCATTTTTAAAAATTGTTGAGAAGAATAACAACAAAATACCTAAAAGTTTCAGAGAAAATTGTGCGATAGTAGCATTTGAAAACACATCTTATTATGATGGAGTAATCTCAAATTGGTTTAATAAAAATAAGGCAAGTTTCTGCGATGAAAAACTTTCATTAAATTTTAAAAAAATTTCTCAACTAAGATACGGTGAAAACCCTCATCAAAGGGCAGCATTATTCGAATTAAAAAAAAATCCTTTGATTAAAATTTCAGGCAAGGATTTATCTTTTAATAATATCTATGATTTAGAAATTGCTATGGAATTAGCTCAACAATTCCAAGAGTCCTCATGTGTTATCCTCAAGCACGGCAACCCCTGTGGAGTTGCTCTTGATAAAAGCCAACACAGAGCGTTCACGAAAGCACTCAAGTGTGATAAGGTCAGTGCATTTGGAGGGATAATTGCATTTAATAAAAAACTCTCCTCAGAAACTGCCAAAAAAATTAAGAACTTATTTATTGAAGTTGTAATTGCCCCAAAATTTTCTGAGAAATCCAAAGAAATTCTTTCACAAAAAAAAAATTTAGTTTTAATTCAATATAATGAAGGTAAGCGTGCAACTTCACTTCATTTGAAAACAACCAGAAATTTTTTACTTGTACAAAATAGAGACGATAAGGTTATCAGTAAAAAGGATTTTACAATTAAAACTAAAATTAAACCTACTGCTAGTGAAAAAGAAGATATGATTTTCAGTTTTATTGTTGCTAAATACCTAAATTCAAACGCCATTGTTTTAGCAAAAAACCTAACTACAGTGGGTATTGGAGTTGGACAAATGAACCGTCTTGAGTCTGCAAAACAAGCTATTAAACAAATGAAATCAAATTTTGAAAAATGTACACCCATTATGGCATCAGATGGCTTTTTTCCTTTCCCTGATATTGTGAAATTGTGTTCAAAAAATAATATCAAAGGAATAGTTCAACCAGGTGGTTCAAAAAATGACCAAGAGGTGATTAAGGTTGCTAACAAAAATAAAATTTCAATGGTTTTGACGGGGATAAGGCACTTTAAACATTAAATCTAAAATATACATTTAAAAATGGAATTAATGATAAAAATAAAAAAATTGGAATTACTATTATTCCAAATCTTATTGAATCGGTGAGTTGTATTGTAAGTCCTACTAAAAATGGACCCAGTATAGAACACAAATTTCCAAACATTGAATACAAACTAAAAGCCGCCATCTGATTTTGAGCTTTAATCTTTTGAACCAAAAAACTTCTACTAGAAGCCTGAATTGGTCCTATAAAAAAACCTACCAAGAGTGCAATAACCCAAAAGCTATAATAACTTTCAGTAAAATAAAGAATAAGTGTTAAAATTAACAACCCTGAAATACAAATTTTCACAGCATTAAGTGATCCAATTTTGTCCTCAAAACTCCCAATAACTAAACAACCTATTATTCCAAAAAAATTAATCGAGACACCTAGGAATAAGATTTCAGTTTCAGAGAGTCCAAAGATAAATGCTGCAATCATGCTAGCAAATGCAAAAATAGAAACTACCGCGTTGTTGAAAAAGAAATAGCTAATTAAGAAATTATATATACTTCTCGATCTAATGTTTTTTATCAATTCAAGAACATTTGGTGACTTAAAGTGAACCGCTTTCATAACATTAAATAATGATAAACCGAATATCGCCGACCATATGGCAACAAATGGACCAATTAATAAAAATACCTTAATATTGAAAATTTTGAAACTTTCATTGGAGAACTTTAATAACATAAATACTAAGAACAATGACGCCAATCCACCTAAATACCCAAATGCCCAGCCCAAATTTGATAATGCTCCTGTAATACTCTTTTTGCTAATTTTGGATAATGAAAGATTATAAAATAAATTTACTATTTCAAACGAAACAAAACTAATTACAACAAATAAAAGTGGAAGGAATTGATTTGACCCCTTGTCAAAAAAGAAAAGTCCCAAAGTAGAAAAAATCATTAGATAGAAAAAAGACTTAAAGAAGCCAATTTTAATATTTCGAAAGAAATTTCTCCCGCTTATAAGAATGAAAGATAATAACAAAAAACATAGTATACTTGCTGCAGACAAAGAAAACCCCCAAAGACTTGTTCCAACATTTGGATCAGAAGAAATTGTTTTTGCGTAAAAAGCTCCATAGAAAAAAGTAAGAATTAAGGTTGGGTAACTCGAAATTCCAAAATCAAATAAACACCATGATCTAATCCTTTTTGAATTTAGTAATGAAAACATTCAAACCCCGTAAACTTTTAAATTTTAGTTACACAGACCATTTCTTAAAACACAAGGAGCAACTGTTATTGATTGATCTGGAGTAGAAATACTGATTTTTTCGGCTACAGCTGGAACACTTCTGTGTGAGGTCTTTGTTGGCAAAAGAATTAAGTTTTTACCTGAACGTCCTTTATTTAAAATTTCTCTTATTCTTTGGGTAAAGGTTAATTTATGCTTTAAGGTCAACAAGAAACTTCCACCAGAAAATGTATAGTTTGAAGCTGATCCAGTTCCATCGCTAAAAGATAAAGTGCCCAAAGAAATATTTTGAGTACTTCCTGGAATATTACTTTGAATACTACCTTGTCCAGTTAAATTTAACGACTCATTATTAGCTGTTGTGATAGACAATTCTTGAGCAAGAACGATCAAAGATGGGTTTTCCACAGCAACTCGAGAGCCAAAGAGATTAATTGGTCTTTTAGTTACATTCATAGAAGCCCCTGTTATTATATAATTTGGGTGAGCTGAACTTAACGATCCAATATTAACAGACTTTGATCCAACCCCAGGAGACCCAATTGTACCTGAACCAGAGATAGTTATTGTGTCGGAACCAACAGTGTTAGTGAAGGAATCAAATATATTACCATTTACAATATTAGTCCCATCGTAAAATCTACTACCAGAGGCTGATGTTGCACGTGCCGTTACATCAACTGAATGGTTGCCGCCAACTAAAGTATAATTCGAAGCAGATCCACTTCCGTTTCCTAATGCAAGAGTTCCAATACTTGTAATGTTTTTTCCTACTCCTACATTTGTATTTTGCATTTGACCATTTCCACTTAGTGTTAATGTCTGCCCCCCTACAGTATTAGAGATTCCATTAGATTGAAGACCTGAAGCAGGTGCATCTAAAGTTCCATCATAAATTTTTTCGATATTTAGATCAACGGGACGTTTTGTAATACTTAAAGAAATTGTTCCCATGGTATAGTTGGTAGCACTTCCATTTGCGCTAACAAGACTCAGTGAGTTTTGGGTAACTGTTTTATTACTTCCAACATTTGCATCAGGTACACTGCCTTGGCCGGATAGTGTAATTATTTCAGAACCTACACCAGTTGTTATAGCTAGGTCAGAACCATTTACAGTTGTTGTATTATCATACACTCTAGAGCCTGTGATATTTAACTGACGCGAGTTTATTGCGAATGTTCCACTTGATAGTGAATAATTCGACGCTAACCCCGTTCCATCTTGCAATTGAAGTGTTCCAAGTATAATTGTTTTTCCAGTCCCAGAAATTGCGGTAGAGACACTTCCTGAACCTGTGATTCCAAGGGTTTCTCCAGCAGAGGTATTATTAAAAGTTGAAATATCTGAACCATTTACAGTTGTTGTTCCATCATAAAATCTTGAACCACTTATTGTTATTGGTCTTTTTGTTACACTCATGGTTTGTGTTCCGCCTGACAATGTATAATTAGCAGCTAAACCTCCATTAGTTCCATCGCCAATTGTAAGACCACTTACATTTGTTAAAGTTTTTAAATCTCCAACGTTAGCATTTCCTAGGACACCATTTCCTGATAACCCAATTGTTTCCAAACCAACCAAATTATTGATTGTTGTTAAGTCAGATGAGGCGGCAGTAGCAGAAGAGTCGTAGATTCTTGTACCAGTTAAATCTAATGGACGTTTCGTAATATCTAAAGTTGCAGAGGTTAAATTATAATTACTTGAAGCTGCAGTTCCATTGGCCAATTCTATGCTTCCAAGCGATATTGACTGCCCAGACGCAACATTTTTAGAAGCAACACTCCCAGATCCTGTTAGATTTAAATTTTCCCCACTTACCAAATTGCTAAAAGTTGAGGTGAAGTTTGAAGAATTTGCATCTGTTGTTCCATCATAGTGTCTGGTACCCACAAAAGTAACATCTCTTACATTAACATCAAAAGACCCTGATGATAGTTCATAGTTGGAAGCCAACCCGGAATTATCAGCTAATGAAAGTGAACCCAAAGATATTGCCTTATTTGTTCCAACTGCAGCAGAATCAACAGTCCCAGATCCATTTAAATTCAGAGTTTCACCACCAGCCCTATTACTGATAGTTGAAATAGAAGAGTTTTGCACAGTTGTAGATCCATCATAGATTTTTGAGCCTGAAATTGTAATAGGTCTTTTAGTAACATTAACGGTGTGTGTTCCCCCAGATAATGTGTAGTTTGATGCTAACCCACCATTTGATCCATCGCCCAACGACAGTCCACTAACATTTGTAAGTGCTATCGAATCTGCAACATTTTTATTACCTATAACTCCATTTCCTGAAAGGATAATTGTTTCAGAACCAACCAAATTAGTCATGGTTGATAAATCAGATGCTGCTACCGACGTTGTTGAGTCATATACTCGTGAACCTGATAAACTTAATGGGCGAGCTGTTACAGTAAGTGTACTCGAAGTTAAATTATAATTACTAGCAGCACCTGAACCATCAAGGAGACTAAGGTTTGTAACTGTTACGGCTTTTCCTGAACCAACATTCTTATTTGAAACTGTTCCTGTTCCTGTTTGTGATAGAATTTCAGAACCTACTAAATTACTGTAAGTGAATGTTGTTGAAACACTAGCACCATCCAAAATATTTGATCCATCATATTCTCTACTTGCGACAAGAGTTATCGGCCTTTGAGTGATATTCATCAAATGAGTGCCTCCATCAAGAGTATAGTTACTTGCTAAACCTGAGTTATCTGATAAAGAAAGTGTATTTTTAGCTACATTTTTTGAATTACCCACTGCAGCTGATAACAAAGTTCCGGAACCAGATAAATTTAAAGTTTCAGAACCAACTAAGTTTGATAAAGATAAATCTGAAGCATTTGCAGTTATTGATCCATCGTAAATTCTTGTGCCTGAAGAATTCAGTATCCTCGGAGTAATTTCAAATGTTGTGGTGAAATTACTCAAGGTATAGTTCCCTGCACCGGGGCCAGTAAGAGCAAGGGATCCTGCAGTCACAGTTTTATTAGCACCAACATTTTCATCTGCAACTGTGCCGGCTCCCGTCAAACTTACAGTTTCTCCACTAACTAAATTGGTTAAAGTAAGATCAGAACTATTAACAGTTTTTGTGCCATCATATTGCCTGCTTCCAGTAACATTCACAGATAATTGAGATATATCTAATGTGTGAGATCCCCCTGTTAATGTATAATTTGAAGACTTTCCTCCAGAACCATCCGAAATAGAGAGACTTCCAAGGCTAATTGCTTTATTCATTTCAACTGTTGCATTTGGGACTGTACCCGAGCCAGATAGTGTTAAATTTTCACCAGTCACTAAGTTGCTAATACTTAAATCTGTGCTTGAAGCGTTGTTAGTCCCGTCAAAAGCTCTTATCCCACTTAAACCAATCACACGTTCTGTGACATTTACGGTGGCAGCGGATAATGTGTAGTTTGAACCAACACCTGAACTGTTGTCTATTGTTAAGCCTGATGTGTTAACTGTTTTTCCAGTTCCAACGTCAGCAGTAGATATTGTGCCAGTTCCTGAAAGTGATAGTGTATCCGATCCAGCCAGATTCGAAAAGCTTGTAAGGTTGCTTGACGCTACATTTGTTGTCCCGTCATAGGTTTTTGTTCCTGAAACTGTTGTTGATCTTGGAACAATTGTCATAGTTAGCGTTCCATTTGTTAAAGTATAATTTGTTGCTATTCCAGAACCATCTGATAATGCCAATGTGTTTATATTCACAATAGTCCGGCTACCAGCGGCCGGAGAATCCAATACGCCACTTCCTGTTAACCCAAGTGTCTCTCCAGAAACAATATTTGCAAAACTAAGGTCTGATCCAGAAGCTGTCCTTGTTGAATCATAAGCTCTTGAGCCAGATAAATTTAATGGACGTTGTGTAATATCAGAACTTGCTGAAGCTATCGAATAATTGCTTGCTTGTCCAGAATTGTCAACCAATGAAAGCCCCGAAGTCGACAAAGCTCTAGCGTTTCCTACATTTGCTGATGAAACAGTTCCAGATCCAGAAACAGATAACGTTTCAGACCCTACTATGTTTGTGAATGTAGTAATTTGACTACCTTGAATCGTTGTATTACCGTCGTAAATTTTTGAACCAACAAGTGTTAATGGTCTTTTAGTAATATCGAAATTGGCACTCGAAATGCTATAGTTACTGGCACTTCCTGTTCCATTCGCAAGAGCTAAAGTTCCAAGTGTCACTGTTTTGCCTGCACCAACGTTCGCAGAACTTACAGAACCACTTCCTGAAACAGATAGCGTTTCAGAACCAACTAAATTTGAAAAAGTTGTCAAGGTGGAACCATCTACTGTTGTATTTCCATCATAAACCTTGCTTCCAGATACAACAACTGGACGTTGTGTAACATTAATTTCAAGAGTTCCATTTAGAGTATAATTAGCAGCGGCACCGCTGTTATCAGATAAAGTGAAGTTTACATCTGTTACACTCTTGTTATCACCGACTGCACTAGTAGTAATAGTTCCAGATCCAGACAAATTTAGTGTTTCAGAACCTATTAGTCCTGTTAATGATAAATTTGATGATGATACTGATGTGTTCCCGTCGTAAACTTTTGATCCATTAACTCCTATAGATTTTTTGCTAATTGTTGCACTGTGGGATCCTCCTAGGAGTGTATAATTTGAAATTATTCCTCCATTACTCCCGTCTGAAAGCAACAGCGCAGTCGTATTAATTGACGCTGATCCATAAGTTGAAGCATTTGGTGAAGAGGTCGAAACCGAGCCAGATTTATTTAAAGTCTCTGACCCTATTAGGCCGTCAAAACTAATATTTCCAGAAGAGACTGTGGTTGACCCGTCATAGGCCTTTGTTCCAGAAATACTTAATATTTTATTATTGATTGTAAATGTCCCTGTACTTAAAGAATAGTTAGAAGCATTTGAAGTATTGTCCGCCAAACTTAGGCCAGTTGTATTTATTGTTTTTCCAGCTCCTACATTCTTATCAGTTACTGAACCTGTTCCTGTAATTGATATAGACTCTCCTGAAACCTGACCAATTAACGTCAAGTCAGAACTCGCAGCATCGGTTGTGCCATCGTATTGTCTTGAACCCGAGAGTGTTATTGGCTTTGTGGTAATATCAAAAGAGCCTGAATCCAGAGTGTAATTAGAGGCCAAACCAATAGTTCCGTTGGTTCCATCAGATATTCCCAATGTATTAAGAGTGATAGATTTATTTGTTCCAACCGATGGTAGCGAAACACTTCCCTCTCCGCTAATTGTAAGTGTTTCACCGCCGGCCGTGTTAACTGTATCAATTTGGCTGGCTAAAACCGTTCCCGTCCCATCATACACTTTCTCTCCACTTATGCTTAGATTTCGACGAGTTATCGCAAAGCTTGTTGTTCCAATTGTATAGTTGGATGCAGAATGTGAACCGTCGGAAAGGGATAGACCAGATATGTCAATCGTTTTACCAGATCCGACATTTTTATCAGTTACTGAACCTGTTCCTGTGATTGAAATTGATTCACCTGTAACTTCTCCAGTAACTTCTAAATCTGAACTACTAACTGTGGTAGTGGCATCATAAATTTTTTGACCACCTACACTTACCCACTTTTGACTTATGTCAAATGTCCCTGTTGTCAAATTATAGTTGCTCGCTAATCCACCTCCAGAACCGTCGGCTATTGCAATAGATCCTAACGTTATAGATTGGTTGTTTTGTACATTAGCCGATGAAACTGTTCCGCTTCCTGAAAATGTAAGTGTTTCTCCACTTGTAGTATCGTTGGTTACCAAATCAGATGAACTTACCGTTGTAGTGCCGTCATAAACTCGAGACCCTGAAAATGTTATGTCTTTTTTAGTTACATTGAACGTATGTGTTCCTCCGTCTAATTTATAATTAGATGATAAGCCAGGCGTCCCTCCTGATCCGTTTCCTAAAGTTAAACCAGATACATCTAATGTTTTTCCATTTGCAACATTTTTGTCACTTATAGTTCCATTACCAGTTAATGTTAAGTTTTCTCCTCCTTGAAGGTTGTTCAATGATAAGTCAGCCGGAAGAGTATTTGTTGAACCATCGTATTGTCGCGTACCGTTAATCGAAATAACGGCTTTATTTACAGTCAGTAAATGCGTTCCTCCAGCCAATGTGTAATTTGAGGCTATTCCGCCGTTAGCCCCGTCAGCCAAGCTCAGTGTATCTACACCTATTGTTTTATTGGTACCAACATTCTCATTTGAGACCGATCCATCACCAGAAAGTGCTAAAGTCTCACTTCCAACTAAATTGGACAGAGTTATTATTCCGGATGAAACTGTTTTTAAAGTATTATAATCCCTACTTGCAGACATGTTTAATACTCTTTCGGTAATATTAAAGGTTTGTGTTCCTCCACTAAATGTGTAGTTAGATGCTAAACCTGCAGTTCCAGTTTGTCCATTCTCAAGGGTCAGTCCTGATGTATCTACTGTTTTACCATTCCCAACATTTTTACTAACAACACTTCCCAATCCTGAAGTTGTTAAGTCTTCTCCCCCTTGTAATCCTGAAAGTGAAAAGTCTGAATTCCTCACGTCTTGAGTGCCGTCGTATTGGCGTGATCCTGTAAGTGAAATTGGAGCCTTGTTCACAGTTAACTGATGCGTTCCTCCACTAAGAGTATAGTTAGCCGCTAAACCTCCATTCGATCCATCCGCTAAAGCGAGTGTTCCTACGGATACTGTTTTGTTAGATCCAACATTCTTACTCGCAATCGTTCCAGTTCCACTTAAGTTAAGTGTTTCTGATCCCACTAAGTTAGCATGCGTTGATAAGTCTGATGCTACCGCATTTGTTGTCGCATCATATAAACGGGTACCGCTTACACTCACTGCACGTCTATTTACCGTAAAGTTGTGCGTACCACCCGTAAGCGTATAGTTAGAAGCTGTTCCTCCACTACCGTCAGCTATACTAATCCCAGATAAGTTTGTAATTGTATAACTACCCGCATTGGCTGAACCAATCGTTGCTGTTCCAGAATGATTCAACGCTTCACCTGACACCAGGTTGCTTAATGTTATCGCTCCAGCTAAAGCATCCGTGTTCGCATCATACGTCTTCGATCCTGATGAGTTCAGTACTCGTTGTGCAATGTTAATCACCGTCGAGTTTAAACTATAATTTGACGCAAGACCTGTTCCATCCGCTAATGCAAGTGTTCCATTGCTACTCATCGCTATTC
>CACAYF010000013.1 GCA_902536655.1 uncultured Alphaproteobacteria bacterium
TGAGACATCGATTGCAATAATTCCTTTTGAAACAGATTATTATAATCTCATTTTAAAAAAAGCTTCAAAAAAAACAAAGCTAATCTATTCTTTTGGTCAAAATAAGAATAATCAATCATCTAGTACCTGGGAACAAAATATTATCATAATTCTTGGATTAATAAGGATCTTAAATATAAAAGTAAAAAACATTATACCATCAATAATGAATCTCACACCTATTGAGGGTCGTGGTAAAAAATTTCAAATCACTTATAAAAAAAAATCTTTCACCCTAATCGATGAATCTTATAATTCCAGCCCTGAGTCATTAGCAAAAGCAATAGAAAACCTTCATAACATTAATATAAATCATACAAGAAAAATATGTGTAATCGGAGATATGTTGGAATTAGGAAAAATGTCAAAATCTTGTCACCTAAAAATTGTTAAAAATCTGCTGAACACCAAACCAGATATAATTTTAACTGTTGGAAAACATTCTTATGCAATTTTCGATAAACTTCCTCAAAATTTTTTGAAGTTTCATTTTAAAAATTATAAAAATGTTTTTGATAAATTGTTAAGCATCATTGAAAATGGCGATATAATAATGATAAAGGGATCAAATTCAACTAATCTTCATTTGGTCTCAAAAAGATTAATCGAGCTCAAATAACAATGCTTTACTATTTCCTAACACCACATGTAGAAAACTTTAACTTTCTTAATTTATTTAATTATCTTACATTTCGAGCAGGTGGTGCTCTTTTTACAGCTTTTTTTATATCTCTTTTTCTCGGTCCAAAATTTATAAAAAAACTCAAAAGTGTGCAGAAGAAAGGTCAACCCATAAGACTAGACGGTCCAAAAAGTCATCTCGTTAAAAAAGCCGGTACTCCAACCATGGGAGGGATGTTAATCCTCATCTCTTTATTCGTTTCGATATTATTTTGGGCAGATCTAAGTAGTAACATTGTATGGTTAATTTTTAGTATTACGATTTTATTTGGATTGATTGGTGCCCTTGATGACTACAGTAAACTAAAAAATAATAATCCTGAAGGGTTCAAAGCCTCCTATAGATTAATTATTGAATTTTTAATATGTTTTTTATTTGTTTATCTTTTTAACAAAGTTGTTAATCCAGATTTGGTAAACATTGTTTTTATCCCCTTTACTAAGGGATTTTTTATTGACCTAGGTAATTTTTACTATATTTTTGCTGCAATTGTAATTGTTGGAAGTGCGAATGCAGTCAACTTAACTGATGGTTTAGATGGGTTGGCCATCGGACCAATAATGATAACAACTCTATCTTTTGCTTTCATAGCCTATTTTACGGGGAACTTTATGTACTCAGAATATTTAAAAATTCCATATGTAAGTGATACTGGAGAGTTGGTAATTATTTGCGCTTCATTAATTGGTGCAGGTTTAGGGTTTCTTTGGTTTAATGCTCCTCCAGCAATGGTCTTTATGGGAGACACTGGCTCTTTATCAATAGGCGGTACTATTGGGGCAATTGCTGTTGCAACAAAACATGAGATAATTCTTTCATTAATCGGAGGAATCTTTGTTCTTGAGGCATTGTCAGTTTTTGCTCAAATAATCTCATTTAAACTCACGGGCAAAAGGATTTTCAAGATGGCACCAATACACCATCATTTCGAGCAAAAAGGATGGTCTGAGGCAACGATAGTTATAAGATTCTGGATTATTTCAATTATTTTAGCACTTCTTGGTCTTGCAAGTTTAAAGCTTAGATGATTAGACAAATTAATTCAAAAATTTTTATTTTGGGTATGGGTATTTCAGGCATCTCTTTAGCTAAATATCTAATTAAAAAGAAAATTCCAGTAACATGTTGGGATGATAACCCCAAAAAGAGAGAGGTTATTCAGTCATTACAATTTAAAATTAATGATATAACACGAGAAACACTTAAACATTGTAATTATTTGGTTTTGAGCCCTGGTATTAATCATCAAGAAAACAAACCTCACGAAGCCGTCAAAATAGCAAGAAATCTAAACATTAAAATTGTAACAGATCTAGAGTTTTTGAAGATTCTAAATATAAAAAATCCACTAATAGGTGTAACTGGAACGAACGGAAAGTCTACCACGTCTCATTTCATAAGCCAAATTTTATCTTATAAGAATTTTCGAGACTCAAAATGTTGCGGAAATATTGGAACACCATTTACTGACTTAAAAATAAATAAAAGAACATTGTTAGTTGTAGAGGCCTCATCTTATCAATTAGCTAAAATAGATAAGCTAAATTTTGATTATGCTTTTCTTTTGAATATTTCAAAAGATCATATTGAGTGGCATGGAACATTTAGAAAATATATAGATTCCAAACTAAATATTTTTAAAAATCAAACGAAGAAAAGTTTTGCTGTAATTTGTATTGATGATATTAATTGTAGAAGAATAGCCTATAATTTTGAAAAAAACTTTAAATCAAAACTAATTTTAATTAGTTGTAAGTATACTGAAAATGTTGACATATACTTGAAAACTGAAAAAAACAAAATTAAGATCGTCAATAATATATCAAAGGAATATTTTGAGATTTCTATAAATAAATTAAGTTTTGTGAAGGCTCTTCATAATTTTCAGAATCTATTAGCTGCTTATACATCTAGTTTTCTTCTTAATCAAACGACAAACGATTTTTTGGGTTCTCTTAAAAATCTTAACACATTGCAACATAGAATTGAATTTTTAGGTACATTTCAAAATATTGATTTTTATAATGATAGTAAATCAACAAACGTAAATTCAGCAAAAACTGCAGTTAAATCATTTAAAAATATTTTTTGGATATTAGGTGGAAGAGAAAAAAAAGGTGGACTAAGGGGGATAGAAAAAAATTTAGGAAATATACTTAAAGCATACGTTTACGGTGAATGCAGTGAAAACTTTAAAAAATTTTTAGTTAGAAATTCAATTAGTTGCTTAGAGTTTAGAACTTTAAAGGAATCATTCAATGAAGCATTTAAAGATGCAATCAAGCAAAAAATAAATATTAATATTTTACTGTCCCCTGCTTGTTCATCATTCGATCAATTTTATAATTTTGAAGATAGGGGAATGGAATTCAAAAAATTAGTTTCAGAAAAAATAAAAATAAGTGATTAATAACTTAAACCCTTTAAAAAATTATAATTGGTGGAGCAATATTGATAAATTGATACTCATTTCTACTCTTCTGCTTTTACTTTTTGGTGTTATTTCAATGTCTAGCATCAATCAGCATTTTGACGGAAAATTTTATTTTTCTGCCGACCTTCTTCTAAAAAAACATTTAATATTTTGTATTGTTGGTTTAGTAATAATTTTTGTTTTATCTCAATTTTCTTTAAAGCACGCAATTTACTTCTCTTTATTCATTTTTGTTTTAAGTATAGTTTTGTGTGTAGCTGCTATTTTTTTCTTTCCAGAAACAAAAGGTGCAAATAGATGGATTAAATTTTATAACTTATCTTTCCAGCCATCCGAACTTTTAAAACCATCATTTATTGTTCTCAGTGCTGTATTACTGGGAAGATACAAAATAAAGAATGATTATTCATTTTTCTTAAATATTTTATGTTTAATTGTGATTTCTTCTCTTCTTATTCTTCAACCTGATTTTGGAATGTTTATTTTGATATTTGCAGTGTGGTTAATACAAATTTTATCCTCTAATATAAATTTAAAAATAATCATCCCAATTGTTTTAAGTTTTATTTTAGTTTTTTTATTATGTTTTTTTACTCTAGAGCATGTAAAATTTAGGATTATGAATTTTTTCTTTTCTGAAGTTGGAGATAATTATCAAATATCTAAATCTTTAGACTCTTTTGAAAATGGGGGATTATTTGGTAAAGGGATTGGAGAAGGAACTATTTCCAAGAACCTTCCAGATGTGCATTCTGATTTTATCTTTGCTTTGATTGGTGAAGAGTTAGGAGGACTTTTTGCAATTCTAATTATAGCAGTATATATTGCAATATACGTACGAATTCATATCATATCTCAAAGATCCAACAATTTCTTCATTGTCACCTCACTGACAGGTTTAGCCAATATTTTTATTTTTCAAGTTATAATTAATATCTCTTCATCACTAAATATAATTCCTACAAAAGGAATGACCTTACCCTTTATTTCTTACGGGGGGTCATCATTTATCTCAAGTTCAATTATAATTGGATTTATATTATTACTAATAAAAGAAGAGAAAAATGCGAAGTAAAGTTTTTCTAATAGCTGGAGGATCAGGAGGTCATCTTTTCCCTGCAATATCTCTTACAGAAACTGATAAAACTTTTGATTATTATTTTTTGATTGATCATAGAATAGAAAATATTATTAGAAAGAAAAAACTTAAATATTTCAAGATATTTTCTTCTTCATTAAGAATCAATCTACTTATACCAATTAATATTGCAAAAATTATCTTAGGTTTTTTACAATCTTTGTTGCTTTTTATAAAGCACAAACCAAATATTGTCGTTGGGTTTGGGGGATACACTTCTATACCTTCAATAATTGCTGCAAAAATTTTAAAAATTAAGATAATAATTCATGAACAAAACGCAGTTATGGGAAAAACCAATCGATTATTATCTTATCTCACAAAGAATATTGCTCTAACTTTTAAAAATACTAAATATGCAAAAAATTGTTCTATTCATACTGGAATACCTGTGAGGCCAAAAAAAATGTCACAAAATAAATCAAAATTAAAAAGAATATTTGTGGTTGGAGGAAGTCAAGGGGCAAAAATATTTTCTAAATTGGTTCCAAAACTTATAGAAAATTTTAGCAGTAGATCAAAAAAAAAGTTAATTGTTGTCCAACAAGTTAGAAAAGAAGACATGGAGTTTACAATAAACTTTTATAAAGAAATTAAAATAAAATCAATAATTGAGAATTTCTTTGATGATATATACGATCAACTTGATAAAGCAGATCTAATAATTTCAAGATGTGGTTCATCAACTCTTGCAGAGATAGAGTTATACAATAAATTTTCATTGTTATTTCCTCTTCCATCTTCAACAAACAATCATCAACACTACAATGCAGTTGAGTTTAAAAAAAATAACCAATGTTTAATTTGTGACGAAAGAAAGTTTAATTTGAAAAAAATATCTAAGGAAGTTGAAAAAATAGTTTTTAAAAAGAAATTACATAAAATAGAATCATCAAAAAAATTAAATAGTAAATTATCATTATTAAATTTTATAAAAAAAATAATAGTTGAAAATGCTTAAAAAAAGAAATGTTCACTTTATAGGTATCGGTGGAATAGGAATGAGCGCAATTGCTGAAATTCTTCACAGCAAAGGATTCAAAGTTACTGGAAGTGACATTATAGATAATATAATTGTTAGAAGATTAAAGAAAAAAGGTATAAGGGTATTTTCAAAACATGCTAAACAAAATATTAGAAACGTAGATATAGTTGTATATTCCTCTGCCGTAAAATTTTCAAATATAGAGATTAAATCAGCCATAAAAAAAAAAATTCCATTGTATTCAAGGGCAATGATGCTTGCAGATGTGATGAGGCTTAAATCTTCAATTACAGTATCAGGGTCTCATGGAAAAACCACGTCAACCTCACTAATTTCATGTATATTAGAAAGAGCAAATTTTGATCCGACAATAATAAATGGAGGTATCATAAATGGCATTGGTGCAAATGCTAAGTTAGGTAATGGTGAATGGATTGTTGCTGAAGCTGATGAATCAGATGGCTCATTTACAATGTTGCCGTCTACAATTGGAGTTATTAACAATATTGATTTAGAACACCTTGATTATTATAAAAATTTAGATGATATTAAAGCATCGTTTATAAAATACGCAAATAACATCCCATTTTACGGATTTTTGTCAATTAATATTGACGACAAAAATATATTTAACATTTTTGATAAAATAAATCACAAGCAAATTTATACTTTTGGTTTCTCAAAGAAAGCAAACTTCAGTGCTGCAAATGTAAAAATCATAAAAAAAAATAATTCTTTTTTTTCTTGTTTCGATATTGTTAACAATATTGAAAAAAAAGTTTTAAAAAAAGTATTAATTCCTCTTATAGGATCTCACAATATATCTAATACTTTAGCAGCTTATAGTATTTCAAAAGGTTTAAAAATTAATGACTCACTTATTAAAAATGCTTTGAAAACCTTTAAAGGAGTAAAAAGAAGATTTTCAATTATCTATAATAGTTCCGACAAAATGATAATTGATGATTACGCACATCACCCTAAAGAAATTAAGATGACACTAAATGCTTTAAAAAAAATAACCAAAAATAAATTAATTGCTATTTTTGAACCACATCGATTTAGTAGAATTAAAGAATTAAAAGAAGAATTTATAAATAGTTTTGAAAATGCTGATGTAATTTTTGTCTTACCAATCTACACAGCAGGGGAAAAGCCTATAAAAAAAATAAACAATCTTGAATTATCAAAGCTACTAAAAAAAAAATATAAAGAAAAAATAATTTCTTCAATTGATGGTACAAAACCTAATTTCAATCAGATTAAAAATATAATCTCAAGAAAAGACAATATTATTTTTTTAGGAGCAGGTTATAGTTCTAGTGTAGCTGAAGAATTTAAAAATTTTATAGAAAAAAATGAAAAATAAACGCTCTCTATTAAAATCTTTAAAGTTTAACTATAAACTTGGTAAAAAAACTTGGTTTGGAACTGGAGGAAATTGTAATCTTTTCCTAGAAGTAAATTCAATAAAACAATTAGTAAATACAATTAAAATAGCTAAGAAATTTCTTCCTATTTTAGTAATAGGTTCAGGGTCAAATGTGATAATAAGAGATGGAGGTTTTAAGGGAATTGTTATAAAATTGGGAGGAAATTTCAGAAAAATTGAAATTGATAATAATAATTCCGTTCTAACTGTTGGAGCAGGCACAAAAGACTCAGAGCTTGCAAAATTTTGTGTTGAAAAAAATATTTCAGGTTTGGAGTTTTTAAGTGGTATTCCTGGAACAATAGGTGGAAATATAAAAATGAATGCAGGATGTTATGGTGATCAAATCAGTGACAATTTAATTAATTGCACGATAATTGACGAAAAACTAAATAAAAAAATAGTAAAAAGAAACGAAATAGACTTTCATTACAGAAAAAGCTCTTTTGACAGTCGACAGATAATAATTGAGGCAAGGTTTAAAATTCAAAAACGCGATAAATTACAAATAAGAAAAAAAATGTCAATTATATCAGATAAGAGAAAAAAATCTCAACCTGTGTCATCTAGAACGGGAGGAAGCACATTCAAAAATCCTACCCTTTATCCTGCGTGGAAACTCATTGATGAAATAGATTACAGAGGTAAACAACTGGGCGGGGCAAAAGTATCAAATCTTCATTCAAATTTTCTGATAAATTACAAAAACGCTTCATCTTTAGATCTTGAAATGCTTGGTGACGAAATCAAAAATAAAGTCTGGGAAAAAAGAAGAATTAATTTGAAATGGGAGTTAATAAGAATTGGTGAATTTAAAAAAGTCTGAAAAAATTTCAGTATTAAGGGGCGGGATCTCTGAGGAGAAAGAGATTTCTATTTTAACTGCTAATCAAGTATATGACACCTTACGAAAAAAATATGACATAACATTAATTGATGTTGATAATGATTGTAATAAACTAATTAATAATTTAATTAGATCAAAACCAGATAAAATTTTTAATTGTTTGCACGGAATATTTGGCGAAGACGGTCAATTACAATCAATTTTAAATTATTTAAAAATTCCTTACACACATTCAGGAGTTTTGGCGTCATCAATAGCTATGAACAAAGTTGTATCAAAATACTTTTATAAAGCTTTGGGAATCCGATTTCCCCAACATTTTGATATTAATAGCAAATTTATCAACTCTTCCTATCCATTGATAGTTAAACCAATATGTGGTGGATCTAGTAAAAATTTACTAAAAATTGAAAATCAAAAACAATTAAATGATTTTAAAAACAAAGATTTTGATCAACTTCATAAATACATGGTTGAAGAGTTTATTGACGGAAGGGAAATTACAGTTGGAATACTAGAGGATAAAATATGTGGAATTATGGAAATTATTTTTACCAGTGAAATCTATGACTATAAAAATAAATACCAGGCGATTGCTAAACATCTGCTTGACCCAAAATTACCAGAAAATGTAAAACAAAAATTGAAAGATATTTCTTTGAGGATTCACAAGGCAATTAATTGCAAATGTATTTCAAGATTAGATTTTAGATATAATACTAAATCAAAAGAGTTGTTTCTTTTAGAGATAAATACACAACCTGGTCTAACTCAAAACTCACTTTTACCTGAAATGGCAAGAAGCAAGGGAACGGATTTCCTTGAACTATGTGAAATTTTATTAAAATATGCAGAATGCGAATTTTTATAATATTTTTATTAGCTTTAATTACAGTACTTGCAGCAAATTTAATAAAAAAAAATGATTTAAAAGAAATTTTCAAAAAAAAAAAAATAACCGTTATAGAATTAATAAATAACGATAAAATTTCTAAAGATTATTTGTTTAAAAAAATAAGTGTTAAAGAAGGGCAAAGTTTTTGGAAATTCAATCCTTTCAAATTGAAAAAAGATTTAGAAAACTTAAATGAAATAAAAAATTTTACTTTTTATTTGAACTGGAGTGGGGTGTTGCAAATCAAAATTGATGAAACAGAACCATTTATGATTTGGATCAGAGATGAAAACATAAATTATTTAGATTTAAATGGTAGTATTTTAGAATTTGATGTAAAAAATGAAAAAGATAGAATAATTAAATTATTCGGGAATAACGCTGATTTGCAAATCTCAGAATTAAATAATCTTCTGTTTAAAAAAGAGAAAACTCTACGTAGCATAAATAGTATTTTTTACCAAAGTAATATTGGATGGAAAATAATCTTTCACAACAACAAGTGTGTTTTACTTCCACTAAAAAAACTTGAAAAAGTTATAGATATATTTCAAGATATAACAAAATCAGATTTATATAACCAATTTAATTTTTTTGATTTAAGAGTTTTTAGAAGGGTTTATATGAGTAATAAGAAATGTTAAACATTATTCAAAGTAAAGAAAAATATTGCGTTTTTGACATAGGTACTGACAAACTTGTTTGTCTTTTTTTCAAAATAAAAGATAACAAACCTTACATATTAGGAATGGATCATCAAAAAAGTAACGGATTCTTAAATAATAATGAAATTGATCAACACAAACTTTCCCTAACAATTGCTAAAGCTATTAAAAAAGGCTTGCCAAAAAAATCAAAAATTAGTGATTACAAATGTTTCAGCAACTTAACAGATATAAATTTAATAAGTAAAAAAAATTACAGTGAAATTTATTCTGGAAAAATTGCAATTACCAAAAAAGATATCAGGAAAATTTATAAAAAGTCAATTATAGAGTCAAGATTAAGAGGTAGGTACCTTGTGCATTCTTATCCTTTAAACTTTAGAATTAACAATAAAATTATTAACGATCCGTTAGGGCAAGAATCTGACAAATTTGGAATACTTTCATTCAATGTCTACACAAGTTATAATTTATTTGAAATTATAAATAAATGTTTTAAGAATCAAAAAATTAATATAAAAAGTTATTTTGACTCTGGTATAGCTTCTTCAAAAGCAAACCTAACCAATACAGAAAAAGCTAAAGGTGTTGCCTGTATTGACATTGGTGCGAAAACTTCAAAAATTGCTGTTTTTGTTGAAGAGAAAATTGTTTACACAAAGGTAGTTGGAATTGGCGGCGAACATGTAACCAACGACATAGCTAGAGGTCTGGAGATTTCAAGAGAATCAGCAGAGCATTCAAAAATCATTTATGGAACTCTTAACCTTCCTTTTAATGAAAAAATAGAAATTAATTCTGAAAATTTTAAAAATAAAACAATTAGTAGGAATTTACTTTATGGAATTATTAAACCAAGATATGAAGAAATATTTGAAATTATAAGAGACCATATTTTTGATGATATTAATGCAAGAGTAAGTATTAAATCAATTGTAATTACAGGAGGGGCAAGTAAAATTTACGGACTAACTGACATTTCTGAGAGTATATTTAACAGAAGAGTTAGGATAGGCTCTAATAGCAACAGAGAAAGTTTTTTTCATAATAAGCCTGAATTTAGTACAATATTAGGTTTAATAAAGTTAGCACATGAAAATAATAAGTTTAATAATTTAAATGAATTGTCAAAAAATAATTTTTTTAGAGCATTCGATAAACTTGAAAATTGGATAGAAGAAAGTTACGCATAGATTTTGAAACAAATTGTAACTTTTTGTGATTTGAATATTTGTTAGAATTTCGTTAATAATTAGATATGTTACAAGTTAATAATAAAGTTGAAAATAAACATCTGTTTATCGAGCCTGTACTTCCTAAATTTCTGACCGCTGTAAGACAAAAAACTTTGCAAAATGAAATAGTTTTTAAAGGAATTGGTCTCCACACCGGCAATAAAGTATCAATGAAAATTTTTCCAGCAATCGAAAATTCTGGAATTGTTTTTAGACGTAAGATAGGGAATAAAGCTATTTTAATTAACGCAGATTATAGAAACGTAAAGTCGACAAAGCTTTGTACTCTTTTGTCAGATAGAGATGGAAATTTTGTGTCAACTGTCGAACACATTTTATCAGCACTATATGCATTTGAAATTGACAATGTTATTATAGAATTAACTTCAAACGAAATTCCAGTGTATGACGGATCTGCACACGATTTTGTAAAGAAAATTAAAGAAGTTGGTTTTGAAGAACAGGAATCATTCAAAAAATTTATTAAAATAAAAAAACCTGTAGAAGTAAAATCAGGAGAAAAATACGCCAGAGTTTGTCCATTCGACAACACTCTCATTTCAACCGAAATAGATTATGAACACAAATTAATTGGAAAACAAAGTATTTCCGTAATGCTTACACCTCAAATTTATGAATCTCAAATTTGTAAGGCCAGAACTTTCGGTTTTCTTAAAGATGTAGAACATCTCAGAAAAAATAAATTAGCTCTTGGTGGAAGCCTAGACAACGCTGTTGTATTAGACGAAGATAATGTGTTAAATAAAGATGGACTTAGATTTAGCGATGAATTTGTCCGTCACAAACTTCTTGACTTTATTGGTGATATTTCTCTGTCAGGTTATAGAATACTAGGTTCATTTTTTTCATCACATCCTGGACATGAAATAAACATTCAACTATTAAAGAGAATTTTTCAATCCCCTACTAATTGGGAACTAGTCTGCTCTAATTAAATTAAAATTTTCTTTATAAATAAATTAAATCATTTAAAAATAATTAGCATGAATATAAATGTGCTAACCCTGATTTTGATTTTATTTTTTTCTTCTTGTTCTTCAGATCAAGAAATTAAAACAAATATAGCTAATTCAGATGATGTAGGCTTGTATAATTCAGGAATGAAAAATTTAAAAAAGCTACAATATGAAGATGCAATTGATAATTTTAGTGAGCTTGAAATTCAGTACCCCTACTCACCCTGGGCTTCTAGAGGACAATTGATGATTGGTTTTGCTCACTATTCAGCAAATGAGTATGATGAGGCAATTCTAAATTTGAGTAAGTTTGTGGAACTTAATCCAAATCACGAATTAATACCTTATGCAATTTATCTTAAAGCCTACTCTTATTTTGAAAGAATTCCAGACATAAATCTCGATCAAAAATTTTCTACCAGAGCTTATCAAGAATTTTCAGAATTAATAAATAGGTATCCAAAATCTAAGTATGCAGTCAAATCCAAAAAACATATACAAAAACTAAAAAATCATTTAGCGGCCAAGGAAATAAAAATAGGTAAATATTATCAATCTAAGGGCGATTACTTGGCAGCCGTTAAAAGATACAAAGTCGTTTTAAGAGAATATAGACAATCAACTCAAATACCAGAATCCATTTTTAGATTAATTGAATCTTATGTTTCTATTGGCTTAATTAAGCAATCGTACTATCTTTTCAAAATATTAGAGTATAATTTTCCAAGGTCTCAATGGACTCGCGAGGGATCAAAAATTGTGGAAAAATATAAAATTAATAAAAATTTGGCAAAATACAAAAAAAAACAACTTGATCTTAAAAAATTAAAATCATCTGACCTAGATTTACTTTAACTATGATTAGACATCTATCAATAAACAATCTAATGTTAATAGATAAGATTGAGATGGATTTTGGCATTGGTTTGTGTGTGTTAACTGGAGAAACTGGTGCAGGAAAATCCATGATTCTCGAATCATTGGAGCTTCTATCTGGAAGAAGAGTTAAAACAAATATACGTCCAGACAATGGACAAACAACTATAATTACTGCTTTAGTTGAAATTTCAAAATATACCTTCATTAAAAAGGTTTTGGATCAGCTTGATATTAATGTTGAAGATGAAATAATTATTAAAAGAATAATTGACAGTCATGGTAAAAGTAAGGCTTTAATAAATGATAATCTTGTTAGTTTAACAACTCTAAAAGCAATAACTTCAAATCTTTTTGAAATTCATAGTCAGTTTTCAGAACAAGGATTACTTGATAACTCAACACATATGTCAACATTAGATGATTTTGGTAATTACCAGAGTGAATTAAAAAAACTATCTGAAACATGGCTTGAATTGAGAGCTGCAGAAAAAAAATATCTTGTAGAGCTATCTAGATTTGAAGAAATTAAAAATAAGAGAGACGAATTTGAAATTTATTACAATGAGTTGAAAAATTTTGAACCAAAAAAAGGAGAATTTGAAAAACTAGAGCAAAAAAAAAAAATTTTACAAAATTCTAGAAAAATAAATGAGAATTTAAACGAAATAATAAATAACTTTATAAGAGAAGATCCTCCGGGTATTGAAAAATTATTTTCTAAAAATTTGTTAATGCTCAACCAAATCCGAGAACTTTTAGATCAAACAACCATAACTGAGATAGAAAAACTAGATTCTATATCTTATGAAGCATCTGAAATTTGTAGAACACTTGAAAACTTTTTAAGTAAAGAACTTGACCATAGTTCTCTAGAAAAGATTGATGATAGGGTATCTGATTACAAAAGATTTTCACAAAAACATTCAATTGAACCTGATCTTTTAGAATCAAAATTAATTGAAATAAAAAATAAATTACAATTAAGCGAAGAAAGCAATTTAAATATTAAAAAACTGACCGATAACTTAAAAGATATAGAAAAAAAATATCTAGACCAATCGAGACTAATTTCAAATCTTAGAAAAAAAAACGCTGAGATAATGGATAATAAAATTAATTCTGAGTTTCCTGAACTTAAATTAGAGAATGCAAGGTTTAAAACAGTTATAAGTGATTGTGAAAGTACTGAATTTGGAAAAGATAAAGTCGTGTTTAATATTAAAACTAATCCAAAATCTAAAATGGGTGAAATTAAAAGTATTTCATCAGGGGGAGAACTTTGCAGAATTGCTCTTGCTATAAAGGTAACAGCAGAACAAGAAAGTGTTTCTACAGTGGTATTTGATGAAGTGGATAGTGGAATAGGTGGAGCAGTTTCAACAGCAGTTGGAGAAAGATTAAAAAAGTTAGGGAAAAATAGGCAAGTTTTGGTCGTAACACATTCTCCTCAAGTTGCCTCGCTTGGTGTTCATCACTTTTTAGTTAAAAAAAAATTACTAAATGACATGACATTCATAGACGTTGTTAAAATCTATGGCCATGACAAAACCAATGAAATAGCAAGAATGTTATCTGGAAAACAAATTACAAATGAAGCAATTGAAGCAGCAAAAAAACTTATTGAAAGTTAATTGTTTTGTGATTGTTGAGGTTTTAAAAGTGTTGAGTCTTTTTAAATAACCATAATTTTTCTTTTTGCTTGAGATATTTTTTTAGTTTTTTGTATACATCTGAATGATATCTATTGATCCATTTTTTTTGAACATCGGTCAATAAGTCTAAATCTATAAGATTTTTTTCATAAGGATAAAGAGTCAAATTTTTAAATTCTAAAAATCCTTTGTATCTTGAAGGTATAATCAATAAAAGATTTTCTATTCTTATTCCATAACAATCGCTTTTATAATATCCAGGTTCATTTGATAGGATCATCCCCTCTTTCAGCTCGGATTTATTAAAATTTTGGGAAATTGATTGGGGTCCTTCGTGCACTCCTAAAAAACTGCCAACTCCGTGTCCAGTTCCATGACTATAATCCAAACCATTTTGCCACAAACTATATCTAGCCAAACTATCTATTTGATGTCCTCTTGTTCCTCTAGGGAATTTAATCATAGCAAGATTTATGTGTCCTTTTAAAACTCTTGTATAATTCAAAATATACTCTTTTTTAGGTTTGCTACCTCCAATAAAAATTGTTCTAGTGACGTCAGTTGTAGCTCCTAAATATTGTGCCCCAGAATCACACAAAAATAACTGTCCTGAAATTAATCTTTTGTTATTTTGAATCGGATTATAGTGAATAACTGATGCATTCTTTCCAAAAGCTGAAATAGTTGGAAAACTTGAGGAAAAATAATTTTTATTTTGTTTTCTAAAATCTTCAAGCTTTCTTGAAACATTTACCTCGTCTAGATCATAAGAAAATTTTGTTTTTTCTAACCAATAAAAGAACTTAACAAGAGAAACACCATCTAAAATATGGTATTTGATGGAATGTTTTATCTCAACTTCATTTTTTTTGCATCTTATATTAATGCAGGGGTCTTCTATTAGATCAGGTTTAAGTCCTCCTGATTTCATAAGCTCGTAATGAAAATATGATGATGAGGAATTTAGAGCGAGCTTCTTATTCTTAGGTAATTTCAAAATCTCAGATTCAAATTCTTCGAAATCAAACGTTTGAACTCCTTTTACTTTTACTTTACATGGAAACTTATTCAAATCGGCAAATAGTTTAATTATAGTTTTAGTTACAATTGCTCTGCAAAGAATAATTGGTGTATGTTCCAAATCAAAACCCCTTAAATTCATAAGCCAGCAAATTGATTCGGATGAAGTTAAAATTAAAAAATCGTAATTAATTTCATTAAATATCCTTTCCTTTTTAGATAATGTGTCTTCACCAGATATTTGTTTTTCTAAAAAGAAACAGTATTTTTTACTTTTCTGAACTTTTCTGTCCCAAATCTTATCTATAATATTTTTTTTATCATGATAGATCTTTATAGAGTTTAACTCAGCAATCCTTTTTAATTCTTTTACAAATTTAATATTAAAGATTCTGTAATCTATCAGCATTGTTTTATGTTTGATGTTTTTTTGTAAAAATGAGAAAAAACTTTCATTTTGTATGTCAATAATTTTGAATTTAGAATCTATTTCTTTTTTTGCTTGTAAAATATATCTACCATCAGTAAAAAAGAAATTTTCTTTCTTGGATATTAATGCAATTCCATTCGAGCCAGAAAAGTTTGTAAGCCATTGTAATCTCTTGTTTTGATCTGGAGTGTATTCAAGTAAATTTTCGTCGTTAGTAGAAATTACATAAAAATCAATTTTCTTAAGAGAAATTTCTTTTGTTAATTTTTCTAAATTATTTATCATGTTCATTTTCTTTTTTTCTCAAATATAAGTCCAACCCATTTGAAACTATAAAATTTTTTTTTTAATTTAAAGTTAAATTTATTGAAAATTGATATTATTTCCATTTCTTGATCAACGAGGATCCCCGATATAATTATTTCACCATTATTTTTTAATTTATTATAGTATTGTTTTACAAGTTTTCTGTGAGTTGTTAGTAATATGTTTGCAACTATCAAATCATAACTTTTATTTCTTAGAAAAAAACTATTTAAGCCATTTTGATGAAAAAACCTTACGTTATTCAAATGGTTAGTACTAAGATTTTTTAAAAAAGTTTCTTTAATTTTATTATCATTGTCAATAGAGTAAATTTTCTGTTTTGTAGTTTTATTTAATACGAATGATAAAATTCCAGAACCAGTTCCAACGTCACAAATTGAACTGTAATTCTTTTTCTTAATTAAATATTCTATACAAAAAATTGATAAAAAAGTTGATTCATGGCTCCCTGTTCCGAATGCATTGTTAGCCGGAATTATTAATTTGAACTTTCTGTTCGATATTTTTTTTGATAGTCCCTGACTTATATAAAAGAATCCTGTTTGAGTGCCTTGATCGTCTTTAATATTTTGAAACACCCAATCTTTTTTTTTAATTGTAGTTAAAGTGAAATTACTAAATTTTTTTCTGAGTTTAACTGAAGAAAAGTTATTGATTTCTGAATTATTTAAAAGAAGTTCTACTTTTAAAAAATCACCTTCTGGGAAAATTGAAATATTCTTATATTTTGTTAAAATCCAAGCTATTAAACTTTCATTTTTTTTTGATTTAATTAAAAAGGTAACTTTTTTCAAAATATTATAATTTTGTAACAAAATCAGAAAATACTTTTATTACTTCATCAGAATTTTCAAACCGTATTTGAAGTTTTTTATCCGATATTCCTAAGATTGTTCCAGAACCAAACTCTTTATGTTGAACTTTCTCTCCAACTTCAAAATCTGGATTTGAAAATTGCTCTAGTTTCATATTTCTTTTTTTAATATTTTCCACAACTTGAAAAACTTTACAACTTTGTTCAGGAAGTTCTGATAAAAACCTAGAAGGTATAGAACGATATATACTGTAGTTGTATTGTTTTCTGTAATTTACATATGAAATATTTAATTCTTTTCTTGCCCGTGTTATACCTACATAAGCTAGGCGTCTCTCCTCTTCTAGTCCTTTGTTTCCATATTCATCAATGTTTCTTTGATTAGGAAAGATTCCCTCCTCCCAACCTGGAAGAAAAACAAAATCAAACTCAAGACCTTTTGCACTATGTAGTGTCATTAATGAAACTTTTTCATTAAAATCACTATCATTTAAAGTGTCATTCAAAAGACTGACTTCTTCAATAAATTCTTCTATTGAGTTTCTATTCTTCAAATCTGTTATAAGTTTTTTTAAATTTTCTAGTCTTCCTTCAGATTCTGGTGTTTTTTCTTTTTGAAGCATTTCAGTGTAACCAACTTCATCAAGCAGTGATCCGGCTACCTCGAAGTGTTTTGTACTTTTTAAAGCAGATGAATGTCTGTCAATAATAGAAATGAAATTTTGAATATTTTTTTTTTGTGAGGAATTTGATGTCCCTGATAAAATTAGAAGTTTCAAGGATTCATATAATGAGACATTTTTTTTTTGTACAATATCATAGAGGTTTTTAATTAAAGCCTTACCTAACCCTCGCTTTGGAGTGTTTAATATTCTTTCCAACGATAAATTGTCTGACTTATTTATTAATATTCTAAAGTAAGCCATTGCGTCTTTGATTTCTGCTCTTTCATAAAATCTAAGGCCACCAACAACTCTGTATTTTATATTTTCTTTCAAAAATCGATCTTCAATATCTTTAAACTGAAAACTTGCTCTTGTTAAAATTGCAATGTTAGTAAGGGATATACCTTTTTTTTTAAATTCTTTGATTTTTTGTGCAATAAAAATTGCTTCAAAATCATCATCTTCGAAATTTCTGATTAAAACCGGATCACCATCTTTATCTGAGGTCCATAGTTTTTTACCTATCCTTTCTGTGTTTTCAGAAATTATTGATGATGCAGTTTTAAGAATATTACCTGTAGATCTATAATTCTGCTCCAGTCTAATAATATTTGAATTGTCAAAATCTCTTTCAAAATTTAGAATGTTTTTTAATTCTGCCCCTCTCCATCCATAAATTGATTGATCCTCGTCTCCTACACAACACAAGTTTCTATTTAATTCTGTAAGTAATCTCAACATCATGTATTGTGCTGAATTTGTATCTTGATACTCATCTACTAAGGTGTATTTAAACTTTTTTTGATAAAATTCCAAGATTTGTTTATGTTCTTTAAATAATTTTATTGGTAATAGTATTAGATCTCCAAAATCAACTGAATTATAATTTGAGAGTCTAGATTGATATGATTTGTAAACTTGTTTAAACTTACCTTTTGTTTCAATTTCGAATTCATGATTGTCAACATCCTCAGTTTCCAATCCAGCATTTTTAACTTGATCAATCATGTATAAAAAATTTTTAGGAACATAAACTTTTGGATCAAGATTTTCAAGAGAAATTACTTGCTTTACAAGCCTTAATTGGTCATCTTTGTCTAATATCGTGAAATCATTTTTTAAACCAACCAATTCCGAGTTTCTTCTTAAAAATCTTAGTCCTATAGAATGAAATGTTCCAATAAACATCCCCTCAATTGGATGGCTAAGCATCTTTTCAACTCTTGTTTTCATCTCGTGTGCAGCCTTATTAGTAAATGTGACACAAAAAATTTCAGACATTTTTGCTTTCCTGTTATATATAATATTTGCTAACCTTGACGTTAAAACTTTTGTTTTCCCAGTTCCTGCACCCGAAAGAACAAGTAATGGTCCTTCAGTATTTTGAACGGCTTGCTTTTGCTGCTCGTTAAGGCTAGAAAGAAAGTCTGGTTCTGGTAACTTTATTTTTTTCATAAGATAAAAAGAATAATCCTCTTAATTAGGAGCATATCCTAGGTTTGAACCCAACCACTTTTCAGCATCACTTAAACTGATTTTTTTTCTTTTTGCATAGTCTTCTACTTGGTCTTTGAAAATTTTACCAACACCAAAATAACTTGCTTGTGGGTTTCCAAAATACAATCCAGAAACTGAACTAGCCGGGGTCATTGCAAAGCTCTCAGTCAATTTTACTTTTAAATTACTTGATACGTCTAATAGTTCAAATAAGGTCTTCTTTTCTGTGTGATCTGGGCATGCAGGATAACCTGGTGCAGGTCTAATTCCTTCAAACTTTTCTTGAATTAATTCTTTGTTAGTTAAATCTTCTTTTTGTGCGTAACCCCACAAGTTTGTTCTTACATCTTTGTGTAACATTTCTGCAAATGCTTCAGCGATTCTATCACCAATTGATTTAACTAAAATTGAGTTATAATCATCATTTTTCTTTTCAAATTTTGAAGCTAAAGTTTCAATACCGCTTCCAGCTGTGACTAAAAACCCTCCAATAAAGTCATTTTTAGTTCCGACTGGTGCAACGAAATCTGCTAGACAGAAATTAGCTCTTTTTGAATTTTTTCTACTAACTTGTTGTCGTAAAAAAAATAATTTTTTTCTTACTTTATCTCTTCTTTCAGAATCAAATAAAAGAATATCATCACCATCTGAATTTGCTGGCCAAAAACCAAAAACACATTTAGGTTTCGTTATTTTTTCTTTAATTAACATTTTAATCATTTTATTTGCATCATCCCAAAGATCTCTAGCTGCTTTTCCAACAATCTTATCATTTAGAATATCAGGAAAATTTCCATAAAGTTCCCAAGCTTCAAAAAAAGGTTTCCAGTCTGCAAATTTCATTA
Organism: uncultured Alphaproteobacteria bacterium; assembly: GCA_902536655.1. GTDB lineage: Bacteria > Pseudomonadota > Alphaproteobacteria > Methylaequorales > Methylaequoraceae > Methylaequor. Next base: position 19,459 of record CACAYF010000013.1, read on the forward strand.
TTTGTTCGATAGAAACGTCTTCTTGAGTCTGCAAACCAATTTTCTTTGGCCTAACTGGTTCGTAATTATCCCATTGAAAATTAAATTTATTTTTTCTACATTCTCCAAGATTGTTATCATTTATCTTGTCCTTTTTAAAATAACCAGAACGAAGAACTGAATATTCATTTTTTAATGATTCAACAAATGGTCTGCATTTACTTTTAGAAATCATATTTGTTGCTACTGAAACTGCTTTTGATGCGTCATTAACGTGACAAACTCCAAAATTGTATAAAGGATCTATTTTTATGGCTGTGTGAATTTTACTCGTAGTAGCCCCACCTATTAATAAAGGTTTATTAATTTTATTTCTCTCTAATTCACTGGCAACAAAGCACATCTCGTCTAAACTTGGGGTTATCAGACCTGATAATCCAATTAAATCAACATTCTCCTCTATTGCAGTTTCAACAATTTTACTAGCTGGAACCATAACTCCCAAATCAATAATTTCAAAGTTATTACATTGTAGTACTACACCAACTATATTTTTACCAATATCATGAACGTCTCCCTTTACAGTTGCCAAAAGTATTTTTCCTTTAGAACTTTTTTTTGAAGTATTATCTTTTTCCATGAATGGTAGTAAGTAGGCTACCGACTGTTTCATTACTCTCGCAGATTTTACAACTTGCGGTAAAAACATTTTACCAGATCCAAATAAATCACCAACAACATTCATTCCATCCATGAGAGGGCCTTCGATGATTTCCAATGGTTTATTATATTGTTGTCTTAATTTTTCAGTGTCCTCTTCTATAAACTCGTTAATGCCATTTACCAGTGCATATTCTATCTTTTTTTCTAATTTTTTAGTTCTCCATTTTTTGTCAATTTTTTTTCTCTCTACACTACCTGAATATTTTTTTGAGATCTCAATTAAATTTTCAGTTGCATCAAGATGTTTATTAAACAACACATCTTCTATACATTTCTTAAGGTCTTTAGGTATTTGTTCGTAGATTGTAATTTGCCCAGCGTTAACAATAGCCATATCTAGTCCATATTTTATTGCATGATAAAGAAAACACGAGTGCATCGCCTCTCTAACCTGATTATTTCCTCTAAAACTAAAAGAAACATTAGAAAGTCCACCAGAAACCTTGGCTAATGGTAAATTATTTTTTATAAGTTTAGTTGCTTCAAAGAAATCTAATGCGTAATTATTGTGTTCTTCAATTCCAGTGGCAACAGCAAATATATTAGGATCAAATATAATATCTTGAGGAGGAAAATCTAATTTCTGAGTCAAGATTCGATAAGCTCTTTTTGAAATTTGATATTTTCTTTCTTTGCTATCGGCTTGACCATCTTCATCAAATGCCATAACAACAACAGCAGCTCCATAAGTTTTGATTTTCTCAGCTTGTTCAATAAAGATATCTTCGCCTTCCTTTAAACTTATTGAATTAACAATAGGTTTGCCTTGAATACATTTCAAACCGGCTTCTATAACTGACCATTTTGATGAATCTATCATAAACGGAACCTTTGCTATTGCAGGTTCAACGGAAATTTGATTCAAAAACTTTACCATAGCTTTTTCTGAATCCAATAAACCCTCGTCCATATTTATATCAATGATTTGAGCACCGTTCTCAATTTGTTCTTTTGCAACTTCAATAGCTTGATCAAAATTATTTGATAGAATCAGTTTTTTAAACTTTGCTGAACCAGTAACATTTGTTCTTTCGCCAATATTAATAAATGTAGGGTTGGAGCTCATTTTTATAAATTAAAGGCTTCTAAACCCGATAGGCGGAGATTATCAGATTTCTTTTTTAATACCCTAGGTTTTTTGTTCATTACGACTTTACTCATTAATTTTATATGTTCAGGAGTTGTTCCACAACAACCACCAATAATATTTATATAGTTACTATCGCTCCATTCTTTAGCAAATTTTGCAATGGAATCAGGTGTTTCGTCATATCCTCCAAAAGCATTTGGTAAACCAGCATTTGGATGAATACTTATATATACCTCTGAAATTCTATTTAGTTCAATGAGATACGGCTCTAATTCTTTTGGCCCAAGAGCACAATTCAATCCTACACTTAATGGATTAGAATGGATTATTGAATTATAGAAACCTTCAACCGTTTGTCCTGACAGTGTTCTTCCAGATAAATCAGTTATAGTAGCAGAAATCATGATGGGAATTTTAACGTTATTTGATTGTTCAACATTTTTTATAGCTGAAAGTGCGGCTTTTGAATTTAAAGTATCAAAAACTGTCTCAACTAAAATTATATCTACCTTCGCTTTAACCAAAGCACTTATGCAATTCTTATAGTCATTAAATAAATTATCGAAATTTATATTTCTGAATCCTGGATCGTTAACATCCGGAGACATAGAACAAGTTCTATTTGTAGGTCCTAAAACACCTGCAACAAATTTATGTTCATTTGGATTATTTTTAAGAAAATCATCGACAGCTCTTCTTGCTAATTTTCCGCCCTGAAAGTTTAATTCATAAGCTAGATCTTGACATTTGTAATCTTCCTGAGAAATTCCAGTTGAATTAAAAGTATTTGTTTCAATAATGTCTGCTCCAGCATCAAGATACAACTTATGAATATCATATATCAATTCAGGCTTGGTCAGATTTAATATGTCGTTATTTCCAAAAAGGTTAACATCATGATTATTAAATCTCTCAGCTCTAAAATCCTTTTCTTTTAATTCTTCATTCTGAATCATTGTACCTATCGCACCATCAAGAATTAGGATTTTTTTATCTAAAACATTAATAATTTCGTTACTACTTTTCATTAATTTTCATCCTTCAGAGTTCTGATACCCAAAATATGACATATAGCAAATGACAAATCAGCCCTGTTTAATGTGTAAAAATGAAAATCTTCTACCTTTCCATCAAGAAGTTTTCTGCATTGTTCATATACAATTGTTGTTGCAACTAGTTTTCTTGTTTGAGGATCAGAATCAAGACCAACAAACATGTCCAATAACGATTTGGGCATTTTACAATTCATTTTTTTTGCAAATTCCATTGTTCTTCTACAATTAGTCACAGGTAATATGCCAGGAATAATTGGAATTTTTATTCCTCTTTTTATAGCTCCATCGACAAAATCAAAATAACTATTGACATCAAAAAAGAATTGGGTGATTGCTTTAGAAGCTCCCAAATCAATCTTTTTTTTCAAAACATCATACTCTTGGTTAATAGATGAAGAGTCCGGATGCATCTCAGGATAAGCTGAAACTGTAATTTCAAAATCAAATTTTTTTTTCAATACTTCTATTAAATCGGTTGCATATGTAAAGTCGCTAAATTTATTTTTGGTTTTATTTTCTCTTTCGTCTCCTCTTAGAGCAACAATATGTTTAATTCCAGAGTTCCAATAGTCTTCTGCTATGCTTTCAATTTCGGCCTTTGAAGTTCCTAGACATGTCAAATGAGCCGCAGGGGTTAGCGAAGTTTTCTGTTTAATTTCTTTTACTAAGCTATGAGTATTATTTCTTATGGAACCTCCTGCACCGTATGTAACAGAAATAAACTTTGGCTCTAAGGGCTCCAATCTTTTTATATTAACCCACAAAGACTCTATTGATTCTTTGTTTTTTGGGGGAAAAAACTCAAACGATACGTTTATATTTTTTGACAACATTGTATTTGAAATCATTTTATTTGTGCAAAGATTAAAAAATTTTATTTTTATGTTTTTTAGTTTATTTTTTTAATATAAAATGGTTTAAATTAATAGAAAATAATTAATGTGCAACATATGGTAGATTTAATTTTAAAATATAACAAGATATTGTTGATCCTTGTGATTTCAGCACTCATCTCTTTTAATGTCAAAAAAGCAGAAGCTGTAGAGAACGTAAACGATCCGTTTGAAAACGTAAATAGGAATATTTTTAAATTTAACAATAACTTAGACGACTATTTTTTTAAACCTGTGGCGAAAGGTTGGAGAAAGATTCCTGATATACCAAGAAAACCACTTACTAATCTTGCAACCACAGCTAAAACACCTATTAGCTTAGCTAATGCTATTTTACAATTAAATAAAGAAAGTATCGGAAATATTATCGGAAGATTCCTCATCAATATGACATTTGGTCTTGGTGGATTGTTTGATGTGGCCAGCTCTGATAATTTTGGTAACATAGCAGAAGTAGAAGAGGATTTTGGTCAAACATTAGCAGTCTGGGGAGTTCCTGACGGACCATATGTTATGCTACCAATTTTTGGACCCTCAAGCGTTAGAGACGCTTTTGGGCTTGGAGTTGATACAATAACTAACCCTCTGTCTTTTGGATACAGAATGAATGGAATAGGATTAGAGGCACGCTTATCAGGGCCGGTTGTTAGAGGTGTCTCAACCAGAGAAAAGTACCTTGATTATCTTGATGAGATGAAAGAAGGTTCTTTGGACTTCTATGCTACAATGAGGAGTCTATACAGACAAAAAAGAAGAAAAGATATTTCGGGTGAGCTTGAAAGTAAAGATTTATCATTAAGCATGCTTCCTATTGAAGAGTACGAAGATGAAGAATTGAAACCAGATGTCAAAAACATTGTTACAACAATGAAAGGTAAAGATCCTCAAACTAAATCAGAAATGACCAGATATTATAATGGAGTTCTTCCATCTTCAAACTATCCTGCCTTCAATGAATCGAGAGTAAATCTGATTGAGTAAATTATGAGCTATTTTAGAAACTTTTTAATTCTTGCTCTTTTCATTATTCCAATCCAGTCAACTTCAGACGAAAAAATAGAACAAAGTAAATATTTTGTTGAAAATTTAGGTAAAGAAGTTGTTGAAAAAGTTTCAAATGTTAACTTAACTGAAAGTGAAAGAAACGTTAATTTTAGAAATCTTTATTTAAATTCATTTGATAACTATTATATTTCTCGTTTTGTTTTGGGAAGGTATTGGAAAAATTTAGATAGTAACATGAGAAAACAATTTGTTAAAAGTTTTAACGATTACATAGTAGCAACTTATGCACCCAAATTTAAAGGATGGGAGGGAACCTTTCAGGCCGTTGATTCATTAATAGAGAACAATTATTATAACGTAAAAATGAATGTTTTAAATAAAGACGGTCCAACTCTCAAACTTATATGGAAAATATATTTAGATAAAAATAAAAATTTTAAGATCTTAGATGTAAACATTGATGGAGTAAGCATGTTAGTGACTCAAAGAGCTGAGTTTATGTCTGTAATTAAAAACAATCCCAAAGGTGTTTTAGGATTGATCGAAGCAATGATTAAAAAAACTTCTGGGTAAGTAATTAACGAAAATTTTTTTTTCTCTATGTGGTAGGCCCGGAGGGACTTGAACCCCCGACAACACCGTTATGAGCGGTGCGTTCTAACCAACTGAACTACGGGCCTGTAACTACACTATTTATATGATATTACTTGACTTTTTAGTTATCAAGAAAACTTCTTAATTTTCTCGATCTGCTCGGATGTTTTAGTTTTCTTAAACCCTTTGCTTCTATTTGCCTAATTCTTTCTCTTGTAACAGAAAATTGTTGACCTACTTCCTCTAAAGTGTGGTCAGTATTCATTCCTATTCCAAATCTCATTCTCAAAACTCTTTCTTCTCGAGGTGTCAATGTGGAAAGAACACCAGTTGTAGCTTCTCTAAGGTTATTCTGTATAGCAGCATCAAGTGGTAGTTTTATGTTTTTATCTTCAATGAAATCGCCCAAGTGACTGTCATCTTCGTCTCCTACAGGGGTCTCAAGGCTTATTGGTTCTTTAGCTATTTTCAAAACTTTTCTAACCTTTTCTAAAGGCATTCCAAGTCTTGCGGCTAGCTCTTCTGGTTGAGGCTCAACTCCGTTTTCATTAAGAATTTGTCTAGATACCCTTACTAACTTACTAATTGTTTCGATCATGTGAACTGGAATTCTGATTGTTCTAGCTTGGTCAGCAATAGATCGTGTTATTGCTTGTCTAATCCACCACGTGGCGTAAGTTGAAAATTTATAACCTCTTTTATATTCAAACTTATCTACTGCCTTCATCAGACCAATATTACCCTCTTGAATCAAGTCTAGAAATTGAAGCCCTCTGTTAGTATATTTTTTTGCTATTGAAATCACTAATCTTAAATTTGCTTCAATCATTTCCTTTTTAGCCTTACTTGATTGGACAACTCCTTCATTTGCAAGACTTGAAACTTCTTTTATTTCTTTTATTGTCATCAATGTTGAAAGCATTATCTCTTTAAATTTGGAAATTATTTCTTGGGTTAACTCTTTTTTTGAGAAAGACACCCACTTCTTATTATTTTTTTTTGTTAGATTTCTCAACCAATTTTTATGCTGACCATTTTTATTATATTCTTTTTCAAATTCTTCTTTAGATATCTTAAGTTTTGAAGCAATGTCTGATAATTTTCTCTCTCCAGCAACGATTTGGATGTTATACATTCTATGTGTTTCAATTACATCGTCAATTCTATTTTGGTTTATAAAAATACTCATCACCTGCTCCGAAACTGATTTTTCAGCAGATTTAATTTTTTTATCCAATTTAATATCAATTTTTTTATTTAAAATTCTCAAGTTGATATATTCATCTTTTAATTTCCTATACTTTTTAAATAGTTTTGAGAACTTCTCTAAGTTTAAAGTTATATGTGGCTTGAGATTTTCTTCCTTTTCAAGAATAGACAAGTCAGATAGTTCGTTATTGTCATCAGACGATTCTGAATCAAAATCTTCTTGATCTTCATCATTTGTTTTCTCCTCCTCATCAACGCGTTCATCATCACTATTATTATTGAAAATTTGCTCATCTTTAATTGGAATATCATCTTCAAAATCATCATGTTCCCCGTTTACAGATCTGAAAGTAGAATCAAGATCAATAAAATCTCTTATTTGACGTTCTCCAGATTCGTAATCCTCAAAATACTTTTGAATTGACATCATAGAGATTATACTTTTTGAAAAAGCATCTGCAGTTTTCTTTTTTCCCTCTTCAATTCTCTTTGCAATTGCTATTTCTCCAACTCTAGATAAAAGTTCAACATTACCCATTTCTTTCAAATACATTCTTACCGGATCATCAGTTCTTCCAGTATCTTCGTCTTTTTCTGTTGTAACTAATTCTGTTTCATTATCATCGTTCGAAATTTCTTCACCGTCCTCTTCGTATATTTGAATATTAAGACTTTCTACTTTTGAATAAAATTCGTCTCTATCTTCGAACTTCTCATTTTCGAGGGCTTTTTCACATTCTGAGCGTTGCAAGAAACCTTTCTTCTTACCTTTCAACAATAACTTTTTGAGCCCTTCTCCAGACTTATCAATTATTGGTTCTTCTGAATCGTCTTTCTTTGAGGTAGATATTTTTTTGTTCATGAGAAATAACCTTTTACAATTAAAACATGAACAGTGGATGAATATTATTCAAGACTTTTATTTTGAATATTCTTAATTTCATAAGAAATTTTGTTGTATTTTTTTAATAAGTTTGCAGATATAACTTTTGCAGAAGACTCTACCATCTGCTTTTCAATTAACTTCCTTTCCTCTAAAAGATTTGGTAATCTTAAATTGTTAAGAATTTGTCTAAAAAAAACTTTTTTTTCCTCTTCATTTAAACTTGAGGTGTGAGTGTTTTTGAGTTCTTTAATTTCACTTAACAAATTAGGAGCAAGTTCTTTATAGTTATTTTCCCCTTCAAGAATAAATTTTGATTCGACAGTATAATTCTTAAGAACCTCAGTTTTGGCCTTCTCAAGAAGTTCATTTGATAATTTTATTTGAAAAATTTCTTCATGGTAATCTGTTAGGTAGTCTTTGTAAAAAATTATCATTACTAAAAACAACTTTTCATTTATATTTTCTATAATTTTGTTTAAGTAAGACTTTTGCTTTAAACCTGTTTTAATTTTATTTCTATTCCACGTAAAATTGTCTTTTTGAGACTTTAAAAATTTAAAATATTCCTTGGAAACTTTAACATCGTCAATTTTCTTTACAATGTCATTTATTTTATTGTCTATTAAGGCAATAGACTCAGGTGTGTCACTATTAATAGAGTTTTCGATACCTTCCCAAATTATCATTGAGAGATCTTTTGCTTTTTTTTTGAGGACAAGAAAATCGTCCTTTCGCTTATTCTGAAGGAAAGAGTCTGGGTCTAAATTTTCAGGAATTAAAACAAACTTCAGTGATTTTCCAGGAAGCAAAAACTTCAGAACTTTTTCAGCAATTTTCTTTGAAGCAATCTGCCCAGCATCGTCGCCATCAAAACAAATATAGGGTGTATCTGAAAAATTCCACATTTTTTTTAATTGCATTTCAGATAATGTAGTTCCCAAAGTCGAAACTACATTTTTAATTCCTGAACAATACAATTTTATAACGTCCATATAACCCTCAACTAAGAATATTTCCTTTTCAGATCTTATGTGTTCTAAATTTTCTTTCAGACCGTAAAGTAATTGACTTTTTTTGAAAACTAAACTTTCCTGTGAGTTAATATATTTTATCTTAGAGTCTTGAATAGTTCTCGCACCGAAACCTACAATATCATTTGAAAAGTTATATATTGGAAATGTTATTCGATTACTAAACCTTCCAAAGAATTCTCCTTTGGTATTTTTAATTAAAAGATCAGTTTTTTTTATTTCATCAAAACTAAAGCCATCTGACTCCAAATATTTTAATAAATTTTTATGATCTGGGGCATAACCAATATTAAAAATTTTTAAAGCATCATCTGTAATCCCCCTTTTTTTTAAATATTTGTAAGCAATTGTTTCTTTTTTTAGTAATTCTTTAAATAAAGTATTACTTTTACATAAAATATTTGTAAGAAGTTTTGCCTCTGAACTGATTTTACTTGTTTTCTGATTATAGATATAAGGAATACCAGAGTATTGTGAAATATAAATAAGTGATTCCACAAATTGTAAGTTCTTATATTTACTTATGAAGTTAATTATATTTCCACCAGCTTTACAACCGAAACAATAAAATAAAGATTTGTCATTATTGACATTGAATGAAGGAGTTTTTTCATTATGAAATGGACAATTACCTACAAATGAATTGCCTCTTTCCACTAAATTTACGAACTGCCCTATAAAATCAGATAATCTTACTTTGTTATTTACCTCAGTTAGAAATTGATTTACGGAATTGTTATTTTTAATCATTGCAGATTTTTTTTTGCTTTCTCAGCAACACTCTGCATATCTAATTGTCCAGGGTATTTTTCCTTTAAGAAGCCTAAAAGCTTTCCTAAATCTTTTATTGAATTAAACCCGTGCTCTTGAATAGTTTCACGTAAAATATTCTCAAGTTCATCAGATGTTATTTGATGAGGAAGAAATGAACTAATAATTTCAATTTCTTTTTCTTCTCTTTTTTTTAAATCATCTCTTCCTGCCTCAGAATAGATTTTAACGCTCTCTTTTCTTTGTTTAATCATATTTTGTAGAAGATTAAGTATTTCTTCGTCAGAAATTGAGTCACCCTTCTTTTTGGTTCTATATTGGATGTCATGATCTTTTATAGCTGCCAAGACTAATCTTACGGTTGATGTTGCTATTTCATCTCTACTTTTTAAGTTTTGATCAAGAGTTAGCTTTATTTTTTCTCTCAGTGATTGCATAATAAAAACATAAACTTCAATATTACAATGTAATAGTTGGAATTTAATAATATCAAAGTATATTATTGAACAAATGAAAAATAGTGTCAAAAGAAATGGAAAAAATTGTGTTCTACTACTAGATGACGGTTCTTTTTTTTTAGGGAAAGGGTCAGGATGTTTTGGGGATTTTTTTGGTGAAATTTGCTTTAATACCTCAATTACTGGCTACCAAGAAATATTAACAGATCCTTCCTATTTTAATCAAATAATAAATTTTACTTTCCCCCACATTGGTGTAGTGGGCGCGAATTTTGAAGATTATGAAAGTGATAAGATTTACGCATCAGGTTGTATAATTAATAATCCAATATCAGCAGCTTCTAATTTTAGATCAAAAATGGATTTTGAAAGTTGGTTAAAACTTAACAAAAAAGTGTGTGTTTCAAATATTGATACAAGAGCACTTACTAAAAAAATTCGCAACTCAGGGGCATGTAAAGCATTAATTCATTTTCCTAAAAATGGTTTTTTTGAAAATATGACAAATCTTAAAACTAAATTAATGCAATTTCCTAGTATGAAGAACCTAGACCTAGCATCAAAGATCTCAACGAATTATATATACAAGTGGTTCACCCAAAAAAAATTAAGATCTTTTAAAATTCGTGAGAATTTTATTGCTGTAATCGACTTTGGTGTAAAAAAAAATATTTTAAATATATTAAGCTCTTCAAAATATGACATTATAGTTTTTCCTTATAACTATTCTGTAGACGAAATTATTAAAATGAAACCATCTGGACTATTTCTTTCAAATGGTCCAGGAGATCCTTTAGCAACCTTCAAAAAAAATAAAGAAAACTTATGTTCTCTGAAAAATTTTAAAAAACCTATCTTCGGCATTTGCCTTGGACACCAAATACTTTCATTAATTTATAACGCCAATACTGTAAAAATGCACCATGGGCATCGTGGAGCAAATCACCCAATTAAAAATGTTAGAACTAAAAAAGTTGAAATTACTGTCCAAAACCATGGCTTTGTTGTCTCTAAGAAATCTTTCCCAAAAAATTTAAGTGTCACTCACACTTCGTTATTTGATGACACAATAGCAGGCATAGAGGTAAAGAATAAACCTTTTTTCTCTGTTCAGTATCATCCAGAATCTTCTCCAGGTCCTCAAGATAGCAGGTATTTATTTGATAAATTTTTTAAACTCATAAAAAATGCCTAAGAGAAAAGATATAAAAAAAATCTTAATTATCGGTGCAGGTCCAATAGTTATTGGTCAGGCATGTGAATTTGATTATTCCGGAGCTCAGGCATGTAAGGCTTTAAAAGAGGAGGGGTTTCGTGTAATTCTTGTAAATTCCAATCCAGCGACAATTATGACTGACCCTGAACTTGCTGATCGGACTTATATCGAGCCATTAAACATATCAATATTAGAAAAAATAATTATCAAAGAAAGACCAGATGCTCTTTTGTCAACAATGGGAGGACAAACAGCGCTTAATTTATCAATAGAATTAGAGAATAAAAAAATTCTTGATAAATATGGTGTTAAGTTAATTGGTGCAACACAAAAGGTAATCCAGAAAGCAGAGGATAGAGAACTTTTCAAAAAGTCAATGACTAAAATTGGTTTAGATACACCTAGAGGGTTTGTTGTTAAAAGTTTAGATCAGGCTCTTAAAGCTCTTAATTATCTATCATTTCCTGTAATCATTAGACCTTCTTTTACTCTCGGTGGTTCTGGCGGGGGGACATCTCAAAATAAAAAAGAATTCATAAAAATAGTAAAAAAAGGAATAGATTTGTCGCCTATTAATGAAGTTTTGATTGAGGAGTCTCTTATCGGCTGGAAAGAATATGAAATGGAAGTAATAAGGGACAATCAGGACAATTGTATCATTGTCTGTTCCATTGAAAACGTTGATCCAATGGGAATACATACTGGAGATTCTGTGACAATTTCCCCAGCACTAACCCTGACAGACAAAGAGTACCAAAAAATGAGAAATGATTCAATTAAGGTTATAAGAGAAATAGGGGTTGATACTGGTGGTGCAAATGTACAGTTTGCAATTAATCCTCAAACAGGCAGAAATGTTGTAATTGAAATGAACCCAAGAGTTTCAAGATCTTCCGCTTTAGCATCAAAAGCAACTGGTTTTCCTATTGCCAGAATTGCAGCCAAACTGGCAGTTGGTTATTCTTTAGATGAGTTGAGAAATGACATAACTAAAACAACACCAGCTTCATTTGAACCTACGATTGATTATATTGTTACAAAAATTCCGAGGTTTACCTTTGAAAAATTCAGTATGACAGAGGAAAAACTGGGCACAGCGATGAAGTCAATCGGAGAGTGTATGGCTATAGGTCGTAATTTTAAAGAATCCTTTCAAAAAGCCATAAGGAGCCTGGAAATTGGTCTAATTGGATTAGATTCAAATAAGTTTCTTCAAAAAAAAAATAAAAGAGAACTTATAAACTTACTTAAAGAAAATCGACCTAATAAGTTTTTAATAATAGCTGAATGTATTAGAAAAAAAATTGATTTACAAAAAATTATTGACTCTTCTCATTATGATCCTTGGTTTGTAAGAGAAATTTTAGAGTTAGTTGAATATGAAAAGGTAATGAAAAATAAAAAGATTACAAAAGAAATATATATTCAAGCCAAGGAGTATGGTTTCTCAGATGAAAAAATTTTGAAAATATCTCAATGTTCAAAAAACGCTATTTTGAAAATAAAAGAAAGAGAGAGACTTTACACTTCATTTAGAAATATTGATACATGTTCTGGAGAATTTCAATCTAAAACTCCTTATATGTACTCTTCTTGGAACTGTGTTGAAGAAAATAGTAGATTTGAGGACGAAACTAAAGTTAGTAATAAAAAAAAGGTCATAATTTTAGGTGGCGGTCCCAATAGAATCGGGCAAGGAATAGAGTTCGATTATTGCTGTGTGCATTCTTCTTTTGCGCTAAAAGAACTTGGTATCGAGTCGATAATGGTTAACTGTAATCCAGAAACCGTCTCCACTGACTATGACATTTCTGACAGACTTTATTTTGAGCCACTTGATTCAGAATCTGTCTTAGCGATTTGTCAGGCTGAAAATATTAATAATAAACTTCTTGGTGTAATTGTTCAACTTGGAGGCCAAACACCACTAAAATTATCAGAAAAATTAGTAGAGTCAGGCATTAAAATTTTAGGAACATCTTTTAAATCCATTGATTTATGTGAGGATAGAGACAGGTTTGCTAAATTAATGAAGGATTTAAAAATTTTGCAGCCAAAAAGCGATATCGTTTTCAATTTTTCAGAAGCTAAGAAAGCAATAAAATCAATTGAATTTCCAATTGTAATTAGACCATCCTACGTTTTAGGTGGAAGAGCAATGAGAATAATAAATAACTTTGAAGAGTTAAATAATTATTTTAACAGTAATTTCATTATAAATAATAAATCTATCTTGATCGATGAATTTCTTGTGGGAGCAAAAGAGATTGATGTAGACGCAATTTCAGATGGTAAAGATATTTTTATTTCTGGGATCTTAGAACATATCGAGGAAGCAGGTGTACACTCAGGAGATTCCGCTTGTTCGTTACCCCCGCAAACATTGTCTGCAAAAATCATTGATGAAATTAAAAGAATTACAAAACTTATCTCACGAACTTTGAATATTCTAGGTTTCATTAATATTCAATATGCCATAAAGGACGATAAGGTTTATGTAATTGAGGTAAATCCAAGAGCTAGTAGAACAGTACCTTTTATTAGTAAATCAAGAGGAATCCCATTAGCAAAGCTTGCAACAAAAGTAATGCTAGGAAACAAATTAAAGTCTTTTAATCTTAATCAAAACAACAAAAATTATGTAACAGTCAAAGAATCTGTTTTTCCATTTGATAGGTTTCCCGGAGAAGACATAATTTTGGGGCCTGAAATGAAATCAACTGGTGAAGTTATGGGAGTAGATAAAAATTTTCCAATGGCGTTTCTTAAATCTCAAATGGCCGCTGGAAATAAATTGCCTGAGAAAGGTTCAATATTTATTTCAGTTAGAGATGAGGATAAAGAAAATATCCTACTGCTGTGCCAAGTTATAGAAAAGATTGATTTTAAGATTTATGCTACAAAAGGCACTGCCGAATTTCTAAAAAAATTTTCAATAAGTGTACAAATAATTAAAAAAGTTAATGAGGGAAGTCCACATATTGTAGACTTTATAGAAAAAAATAAAATTCACCTCATTATAAATACAACTAGTGGAGCAAAATCTATTGCAGATAGCTTATCAATTAGGAGAACTGCATTGAGCAAAAAAATACCCTATTTCACAACTATTTCAGCAGCCAAAATTGCAATCACTGGATTAAATATTGTCAATAATAGTGAAATTTCAGTTAAATCGATCCAAGAATTGTATAATCTCTAGAATTTAATATGTAATCGTTATAATATTATATAATGATTGAAAAATTTCCAATGACTGCAGAGGGTCTTAAAAAACTGCGAGAAGAACTTGAGAATTTAAAAAACTCGGAAAGACCGAAAGTTATTAAAGCTATTGCAGATGCTCGAGAGCATGGAGATTTATCAGAAAATGCAGAGTATCACGCTGCAAGAGAAAGACAAAGTTTTATAGAGGGCAGAATTGTAGAATTAGAAAACAAAATTACTCGCGCTGAAGTGATTGATCCTTCAAAACTTGACAGTTCAAAAGTAACTTTTGGAGCAACTGTTGTGCTTACAGACTTGGAAACGGACAAAAAAAATACATATAAAATTGTTGGAGCAGACGAAGCAGATATAGAACAAAACTTGATTTCCATATCGGCGCCACTGTGCAAAGCTATGATTAATAAGAAAGTTGAAGATGTTTTTGAAGTTCAAACCCCAAAAGGTCTTAAACAATACCAAATAAATGCAATAGATTTTAAGTAACATGAACAAAGAAAAAGTTTTAATAATTGGATCCGGTCCGGCAGGTTATACAGCAGCAATATACGCCGCAAGAGCTGGTCTCAACCCTTTATTAATATCAGGTTTAGAACCAGGTGGACAGCTAACAATTACTACTGATGTTGAAAATTTTCCAGGTTTTGAAGATCCCATTCAAGGGCCATGGTTAATGGAACAAATGAAAAAACAAGCTGAAGCTTATGGAACAAGAATAATGAATGACTATGTTTTAGAGGTTGATTTTGATAAAAAAATTCATTGTGTCAGAACGGAAAAAGACAAATTTTCTTCCCACACAGTAATAATAGCTACTGGCGCAAAAGCAAAATGGCTAAATATTGAGGGTGAAGAAAAGTTTAGAGGTTTTGGTGTATCTGCTTGTGCTACATGTGATGGATTTTTTTACAAAAATAAAAATGTTGCTGTTGTAGGTGGTGGTAATACTGCTGTAGAGGAGGCGCTTTTCTTGTCAAATCTCTGTAACAAAGTAGTGCTTATCCATAGACGAGATAAATTAAGAGCAGAAAAAATACTTCAAGAGAGATTATTTGAAAAGAAAAATGTTGAATTTATTTGGAATTCTGAAGTTCATAAAGTTTTAGGAGATAACGAAAAAAAAGTTATTACCTCACTTGAAATATTTGATTCTAAGAAAAATAGTAAAGAAATTTTGAATATTGACGGATTTTTTGTAGCAATAGGACATAGTCCAACTACAGAAATTTTTCATAAAAAATTAAAGATGGATGATGAAGGTTATATTTTTACAGATGCAGATTCTACAAAAACAAGTGTTGATGGAGTTTTTGCTGCTGGTGATGTAACAGATAAAGTCTACAGGCAAGCAGTTACGGCTGCAGGGATGGGCTGTATGAGCGCCTTAGAGGCTGAGAGCTTTCTGACCAAGAAAAATCTCATTTAGCGACTATACCATTTAAAATCGACTGATGTGTTTCACATTTATTATCAAATTTCTTTGAGCATTCTACAATGAACCCAGATAACCATTTTAACTCAAGCTGTTTGTTGTTCAAATAATCTAGATACATAGAAGAGGTCATGTCAAACGGCATTTTTTTTATCTTTTCCAACCAATATTCAACTGGGTTCACCTTAAATTTGACATTAAAAAACTTTGACAGATTATAAGTTTCAATCATTGCACTTACAAAATTATCCTTAAGTGTAGTAGAAGCAAAAATTTCTCCTATTGATTTCTTAGTTAAAGTCGTAATACCACTATAAGCTGATAAGAAAATAAACTTCTCCCAAATTTTTTCTTTGATGTTTGATTTATATTGTATGTCTAAACCTGAATTTTTGGATATTTCACAAAACTTAAGTAATTTTTTATTCACAATATCTGACATATTTCCAACAAAAAAAGAAGCTAGTTTTCCTTTATGAATTACGTATTGGTTCTCATTTATAAATGAAGATATTTGCGCAACAGCTCCAAATGTTTTCTCCTCTCCAAACTCTTGACTTATTTTTTGCTCTGAATACACACCATTTTGAAACGGTAATAAAATTGTCTCATGAAGTCCCTTTTTTTTTATTTCTCCAATAAATCCATCAAAATCATAAAGTTTTACAGTGCTTATAATTACATCAAAATCAATGTTGTTTGGGATGGTTTTAAAAATTTTAATTTTTTTAATACTATTATCACCTAGCTGACTTTTTAATTTAAGTCCATTTTTTTTTAAAAATTCAAATCTTGTTCCTCTAGCAATGTATGAAATATCAAAACCAGTTTTTTGAAGATGAGATCCAATAAAACCTCCAACTCCTCCAACCCCATAAATTAAAATTTTCATTTATGAAATTTTCTTCAAAGCCGTTCCAATTCTTTCGCATGCTTCTGCTAGATCATCAAAAGATGTTGCGTACGATATTCTAAAAAATGGTGATTTTCCAAACGCAATTCCAGGCACAACTGCAACTTTAGCATCATAAAGTAAATATTCTGCAAAATCCATGTCATTATTAATTTTTTTCCCATCTTTTAATCTCTTATTAATAAAACCTTCACAACTTACATAGAGATAAAATGCGCCGCTTGGTATAAAGGGATCTAATCCCGATATTGATCCAAAAAAATCAATTAAAAGATTTTTTCTACTTTCAAACTTCTTCAACCAATCTTGTAAAAAATCCTTCTCACTTTGAAGTGCATGTTTTGCAGCTACTTGACTTATAGAGCAGGGATTGGTTGTGCTCTGGGATTGGATTTTAGAAATTGCTTTTATCAATTCTTTTTTCCCAGCACCATATCCTATCCTCCAACCTGTCATTGAGAAAGCTTTTGAGACTCCATTTACAATAAATGTATTTTCATAAAGCTTTGGTTCCACATTGAGAACATTGTAAAATTTTGTTCCATAGGTTATATGTTCGTATATATCATCTGATAAAATGTTCACATGAGGATTCTTAAGTAATACTTTTGAGATTTCTTTCAATTCAGACTTATCATATACAGCTCCTGTTGGATTTCCCGGAGAATTGATTATGAACCACTTTGTTTTTTCTGAAATATTGGTTTCTAATTGCTTTGGAATTATTTTGAAATTGTCTTTCATTTCTGTTTCTAAAATTATTGGTTTTCCCCCTGCTAAGTTGACCATATCAGGATATGACACCCAATAAGGAGAGGGAATAAGAACTTCATCATTTTTGTTTAATGTAGACATCAATAGATTGTAAATAACATGTTTTCCCCCTACTCCAACTGTTATTTGATCTAGATCATATTTTAAGTCATTTTCACTCTCAAATTTTGTTATTATTGATTTCTTTAATTCTGGTATACCATCTACTTGTGTGTATTTTGTAAATCCATCATTAATTGCTTTAATCGCTTGATCTTTGATATGCTTGGGTGTGTCAAAATCGGGTTCACCAGAACTTAGACTTATTACTTTTTCTCCAGAAAGAGTCATTTCTCTGGCAATCTGTGATATCTTGACAGTTAATGAGGGTTTGAACCTAGATAATCGATCTGAAATAAGGGTCATCTATTAAGAAAAAAATGTAAATCTTCAAATTTTCGATTATATATTAACTTTGATAAAAATATATTAGATTTTTTTTTTTTGTAAAATTTTATGGAAAATTTCAAATTCAATTTGACTAGTCCTTTTAAGCCATCGGGTGACCAGCCATTGGCAATCCAAAAATTATGCGATGGTTTAGAAAAAAAAACCACAGATCAGGTTTTATTAGGTGTCACGGGGTCTGGAAAAACGTTTACAATGGCTAATATTATTCAAAAGCTACAAAGACCCGCTTTAATATTTGCACCAAATAAAATTCTTGCCGCTCAACTTTATAGTGAAATGAAAAGTTTTTTTCCTGATAATAACGTTGAATATTTTGTTTCATATTATGACTATTACACTCCTGAAGCTTACGTTCCTCGAACAGATACTTTCATTGAAAAAGAATCATCTATTAATGAGCAAATCGATAGAATGAGACACTCAGCTACCAGATCTTTGTTAGAGAAAGAAGACACCATTGTTGTAGCAAGCGTTTCATGTATATATGGTTTAGGTTCAGTTCAATCCTATTCATCAATGGCATTTAAAATAGATAAGAAAAATAATTATGATATAGATAAAATTAAAAAAAAACTTGTTGAACTTCAATATAAAAGAAATGACCAAGTGCATTGTCGAGGTACATTTAGAAGTAGAGGTGATTTTCTTGAAATTTTTCCTTCACATTTTGAAGATAGGTCATGGAGAATTTCTTTTTTTGGTGAAAAAGTTGAATCAATAGATGAGTTTGATCCATTTATGGGTACAGTTTCTAAAAGTCTTGAAGAAATCACTGTATTTGCTAACAGCCATTATGTAACACCCAAACCTTCACTAGTTAGAGCTATAGATCAAATAAAAATTGAACTTGAAGAAAGAATAAGATTTTTTGAATCAAAAAAATTGTTTCTTGAAGCACAAAGAATCGAGCAAAGGACAAAATTTGATCTTGAAATGATTGCTGCAACAGGAAGTTGCTCCGGAATAGAAAACTATTCGAGACACTTATCTGGAAGAGCCACTGGAGAGCCTCCTCCCACACTTTTTGAATATTTGCCTAAAAATGCTGTATTATTTATTGATGAGTCACATGTAACAATCCCCCAAATTAGAGGAATGTTTAAGGGTGACAGATCAAGAAAAAATACACTATCCGATTATGGTTTTAGATTACCATCATGTAAAGATAACAGACCACTTATGTTTGAAGAGTGGGAAAAGTTTAAGAGTCAGACTATTTATGTTTCAGCCACACCTGGTGAATACGAACTTGAAAAGACAGGTGGAGTTTTTATTGAACAAATAGTACGACCAACAGGTTTAGTAGATCCAATATGTGAAGTAAGGAAAGCCTCTAATCAAGTAGAAGATATTATTGAAGAATGCAAAAAAGTTACATTAAAAGGTCTTAGAGTTTTGATAACAACACTAACAAAAAAAAATTCTGAAATGGTTACTGACTACTTGAACGAAAATGGAGTGAAAGCAAGATACATGCATTCCGAAATAGAAGCATTAGAAAGAATAGAAATCATTAAAGATTTAAGAATAGGGACATTTGAGGTGCTTGTTGGAATTAATCTTCTAAGAGAGGGCTTAGATATTCCAGAGTGTGGATTAGTCGCTATTTTAGACGCTGATAAGGAGGGGTACCTTCGTTCTCAAGTTTCTTTAATTCAAACAATTGGGAGAGCTGCAAGAAATATTGATGGAAGAGCGATACTTTATGCAGATCAAAAAACTAAATCCATCCTTCTTGCTATTGAAGAAACAAGCAGACGAAGAATAAAACAAATAAACTTTAATAAAAAAAATGGAATTGTTCCAAAATCTACTACAAGAAAAATTGAAGAAACTATAAATCAAAATGACGGAAAAAAATCTTCCAATGATGACAGGCAAGAATCGTTAGATTTTTTAAAAAAAAAAATGTTAGAATATGCTGAAAATTTGAATTTTGAAAAAGCGGCTGAGATCAGAGATAAAATCAAAATCAAAGAAAGAAAAGAACTTGGAATTAAACAGAATATATAAGTCAGCTCTTATAACAGGGGGTGCTCAAAGAATTGGTGAGTCTATAGCTTGTTATTTAGCTAAAAACGGACTAAACATTGCAATTCAATTCAACAAGTCTCAAAAAAAAGCACAAGAATTAAAAAATAGGTTCAAAAATAAAAAAACAAAATTCTCAATTTATAAATTTGATTTTGAGAAAAACAAAAATATTTCAAAATTTTATAAAAATATAATTAATGAATTTGGTCATATCGATATACTAATTAATAATGCTTCAACTTTTGATTTTGATACAATATCCTCAACCAATATAAAATTGTTTGAAAAACATATAAATGTAAACCTTAGAGCTCCATTTTTTTTATCCCAAAACTTTGTGAAATATTATAAAAAACATGGTTTGATAATTAATATAGTCGATCAAAGAGTAAATAATATTACTCCTTACTTTACATCCTACACAGTTAGTAAAGTTGCGCTGGCTGCATTAACAAAAAGTCTTGCACTTTCATTAGCTCCTTCAATAAGAGTGAATGCAATATCACCTGGCCCAACATTGATGAGTAAAAATCAAAATTTAAAGCAATTTAGAAAACAAGTACTCAGAACTCCTTTAAAAAAACAAGTAAATTTATCTGAAATCAATCATGCTATTAGTTACCTTATAAATAATCAATCAGTAACTGGAGAGATATTAACATTAGATTCTGGGCAAAGTTTAGGATGGGCGCATTCA
>CACAYF010000014.1 GCA_902536655.1 uncultured Alphaproteobacteria bacterium
GGCTAGAACTAAAAATAAAAAGAGATAAAAGTGAATATTATATTAAATTTAAAGACGGGATTCCTGTTGAACCATTAAAAAAAGTTGGATCTGCCGACTCAAGTGGAACTTCGATAACATTCATGCCATCAAAAACTACGTTTACTAAAACAAACTTTGATTTTTCTAAACTAGAGTCGAGGCTTAGAGAACTTGCTTATCTAAATTCTGGTGTAAATATCAAACTTAAAGATATGAGAAATAATGAACCAGTTGAGTCCCAATTGTCATCAAGGGGTGGACTCAAAGGCTACGTAAAATATCTTGATAAATCAAAAGAATCTATTATCAGTGAAGTAATTTCTGTAAAAGGAGATGCGAATGAGATTCATGTAGAGATGGCATTACAATGGAATAAAAGTTATCATGAAAATTGCCTTGTTTTTACAAACAACATTCCACAAAGAGACGGCGGAACTCATTTGGCTGGTTTTAGATCCGCCTTGACAAGAACAATTAATACGGCTTCAAATAATTTAGGTTTACAAAAAAAAGAAAAAATTAATTTAACCGGAGACGATGCTAGAGAGGGCTTAACTTGTATTCTATCAGTCAAAGTTCCTGATCCTAAATTCTCATCTCAAACTAAGGACAAATTAGTCTCATCAGAGGTCAGACCTATTGTGGAATCCATAGTGTCTGAAAGACTATCAAGTTGGTTTGAAGAAAATCCTAAAGACTCGAAACTTGTAATAACAAAAATTTTCGAAGCAGCTGCAGCAAGAGAAGCAGCAAGAAAGGCTAGGGATGTCCTGAGGAAAAACTCAGCATTAGAAGTGTCTTCTCTTCCGGGTAAATTAGCAGACTGTCAAGATAAATCACCAGAAAACAGTGAGTTATTTATAGTTGAGGGAGATTCTGCTGGAGGATCAGCAAAGCAAGCTAGAGACAGAAAAAATCAGGCTGTTCTGCCTCTAAAGGGAAAAATTCTCAATACCGAAAAATCAAGGAAAGACAAGATTTTAAATTCATCAGAAATTGCTACTTTAGTTCAAGCACTTGGCGCGGGTTATCATGATAGCTTCAATTTAGAGGACCTTAGATATCATAAAATAATTATTATGACTGATGCAGATGTTGACGGTTCACACATACGCACACTTCTTTTAACCTTCTTTTATCGTCACATGACAGATTTAATTAAAGAGGGCTTTGTTTACATTGCGCAACCACCTCTATTCAGAATTAAGAAGAATAAATCTGAATTATATCTTAAAGATGAAAAGGAGCTTGATAATTACTTTATTCAGGAGATGGTTGAAAATAGTATTCTAAAACTTAAAAATGGTGATGTTTTAAAAGGAGATCCTCTTGAAGATTTATTTTTAAATTTAAATGAATTTATTTCTTTGCTTGATGAAATGAGCAAAAATAATGAAAATTATAAGCTCTTACTTGAACAAGCAACTGTTGCAAATTTCTTTAATAAATCTAACTTTCAAACCAAACAGAGAACTAAAGAAACTATTGATTATACTTTGAAAAGATTAAACTTCATTGATAAACAATGGAATGCAGATCTCTCATCAAATGATAATTTTAAATTTGTTAGAGAAGAAAATAAAGTTAAAGAAACTTTTGAGATAAAAAAGGATGATATCGAAAAAAATTTATTTGAAAGATTAAATGGTTTCAGTGACATAATTCAAGAATTTTTTCTTAGTCCCTCTAAACTCTCCTTTAAAGACGAAGAGTTAGAAATTGTAACACCAAGAGACCTTGTAAGCCTGAGCTTTGAATTATCAAAAAAGGGAATAACAGTTCAAAGATATAAAGGATTAGGTGAAATGAATCCTGACCAACTATGGGACACGACATTGGATCCGTCCTTCAGATCAATCCTTAAAGTTAAAGTTGATGACGCTCAGCGTGCAGATGAAATATTTTCAGAATTGATGGGAGAGGACGTTGACAAAAGAAAAACATTTATTCAATCAAATGCTAATAAAGTATCTAATTTAGACGTTTAGATGTAACTAACAATTTTTAATTGGGTTAAATAATTTGAGAGCTTTAAGGTGGTTGCTTGTTATTTTTATCTGGCTTGTATTATTATCAAGCATGGCAGTCACTTGGTCTTTATTAAATTTACCTGAAACAGAATCCATTCAAATTTCTAGACAACCTAGCATTACTTTTCTAGATAAAGATGGAAGGATTATTGCTTCTTACGGTGATATTTACGGAAAGTCAATAAAGTATAACAATTTACCTGAAAATCTTATTAACGCAGTTATTGTTACAGAAGATAAAAGATTTTTCAATCATTTTGGTGTGGATATTAAAGGGGTTTTAAGAGCAATTTATGTAAATTTAAGAGAAAGAAGGATAGTTCAGGGTGGAAGTACAATCACGCAACAGCTGGCTAAAAATCTTTTTTTGACTCCTGAAAGATCTTTTACACGAAAACTACATGAATTGATCCTAAGTTTGTGGCTTGAATTGAGATTTTCCAAGAAACAAATTTTAAGTATTTATTTGAATAGAGTTTACTTAGGATCTGGAACTTATGGTGTTCAAGCTGCATCAGAAAAATATTTTAATAAAAAAGTAGAAGATCTAAATTTATACGAATGTGCGGTCATTGCTAGTTTGCTAAAAGCTCCTTCAAGGTATAACCCAATTGCTAATAAAAAACTGTCTCAGGAAAGGGCTTCTTTGGTACTGGAAAATATGGCAAAAAGTCAAATGATAAGCAAGGCAAAAGTCAAAGAAGCAAAGTATAATAATAAAAGATATTCCAAATTTACTACACCTCCAAAAAGTACAAGATACTTTATAGATTGGCTTCTTCCAAGGGTTAAGGCTTATCTTGGAGAAATAAATGAGGATTTAATAGTCAGAACGACTTTGGATGTGAAGCTACAAAAAATTGCTGAGGATTCACTCAATAAAGTAACAGAAAATTTTCCATCTGCTGATCAATCAGCATTAGTAAGTCTTGATCTAGATGGCGGCGTAATATCAATGATCGGTGGGCGAGATTATGGAGACTCGCAATTTAATAGAGTCACTCAAGCAAAAAGACAACCAGGTTCTGCATTCAAACTTTTTGTCTATCTAGCTGGCCTGGAAAATGGCTTTGCACCTGATGATCTTGTTGTTGATTCAAAAATAGATATTAATGGATGGTCACCCAAAAATTATAAAGACAAATATATAGGAGAGGTGAGCGTAAAAGATGCTTTTTCTAATTCTATAAATACTATTGCTGTAAAAATTTCTGAGGATATTGGAAGAGAAAAAGTAATCAAGATGGCTAAACTCATGGGTATAACAAGCCCAATCTTAAATTCACCATCTTTGGCATTGGGAACCTCTGAGGTAAATCTTTTAGAACTTACCGCTGCGTATGATGTTTTAGCTAATAACGGAAATGGAGTTTTTGTTCATGGAATAAGATCAATAGAGAATACAGAAGGAAAAAATCTTTTCACCAGAAAGATTCAAGGACCTGGCAAAATCTTAAATTCTTACACAGTGAAAACAATGACAGAAATGATGGAACAGACAATTATTAATGGTACCGGTAAAAAAGCAAAAATAAACAGGCCAGCGGCTGGAAAAACCGGTACAAGTCAATCACTAAGAGACGCGTGGTTTGTAGGTTTTACTTCAAATATTGTTGTTGGAGTGTGGTTTGGAAATGATGATGACTCACCTATGGAGAAGATTACAGGTGGAACAGCTCCCGCCATCCTTTGGGGAGAGTTCATGAAAAAAGCCCATATAGATATTCAACCTCAAGCACTGAATTTTGGCATTCTAGATGATTCAACAGACCAAACTAAGTCAAAGATTAGAGAGATTATTCAGAAATCAAAGGTTCAACCAAAAAAAAACGTATTTGAGTCAATATTGGAAAATTTTTTTTAAAGTAAATACTGAATTTTTGAATCAAAATCACTTGGTCTAAAGTGAGTTAAATATTCATCGTTTTTATCAACTAAAAAAAATAAAGAGCTATGATCAACTAAATAGTTTTCATCATTAGAGGAATTCCTATGTATTTTTACAAAAATTCTAAATTTCTTAATTACTTCCTGAATTTGACTTTTTGAACCGGTTAGACCAATGATAGATGAATTAAAGTTGCCTAGAAAGCTTTTTAATTGTTGAGGTTGATCTCTATCAGGATCAACTGTAATAAAAATAAAATCAAGTTTTTTTGTTAAATGAGGGTTTTTATCTATAAATTTTGATAACTTTAATATATCAAATGGACAGACATCAGGACAATATGTATAACCGAAGTAAATCAACTTATTCTTGTTTGAATTTTTAGAGTCGAACTTCATTTCATTTTGATCAATCAATAAAAATCTACCACCTAATTTAACTCCTTTGACTGTTTTATCTTTTAAAATATCAATAAAAAAAATACCCAAAGCGATCACAATAACAAGTGATAGCATCATAATTGAATTTTTTTTAAAATTAATTTTATGTTTTTTCATGTTTTTCAATAATAATATAAGAAGGAGTATTTAGTTCCTCAATAATTTTAATATCATTTTTTAAATTATTATTTTTTTCACATTTAATACTCAATTTTTTAATTTGTATTGGAGATAAATTTTCAAAAAAAGATTTAATTTCTTTTAAGTCATCCTTATTTTGTAAAAAAATAATAAGTTTTTCAAAATAAAATTTATTAATTATTCTTGTAAGTTTTTTTTTATTAAATTTTTTTAAAAAAGTAGATGAAAAGTTTTTCTCTCTATTTGTTAATAATTCAGAATTTAGATTTAAAAAATTTACAACTTTGATAACACCTGAAATAATTTCACTATTTATACGTTTTATCTTAAAGAATTTTGCCTCTTGCAATCCTTCCTCATCCAAAACCGGATCACCGTCAACCAGATGACAGATTATATCAGTAGATTCAAACAGCTCATAAATTTTCTCCCACAAACCTCTATCATTTTTCATGGAGAGATTTTCCTGATAGTATATTGTTTTATTTTCCAGGAGTTTGAGGAACTTAGAATCAAATTTTTTGGATAGTACAACTACTTTAGCATGCTTAACTTTTTCAATTGCTTGTAATGTACAATCCCCAATATCACTAGCATTTGTTCCAATTAGATAGAATTTTTTTTTGTTTTGTAATACCATACAACCCTATGAATAAGGAAATTATAAAAAAAAAACCATATTTTTTTTTTTTTTTAATAATAATTATTTTTTTAAATAAACCAGTTATCTCATTAGACGATAGCGATGTCTTAATTGATAGAGTTTTTATGACAGCTGTTAAAAAATCAAATTACCAAAAAGTTGAAGAAATGCTCGATAAAGATGCAGCGGTTAACTACAAAGACTCTAAAAATTTAGTTGCTCTTTCATATGCGCTATTAAATGATGACAGAAAAATGTTTAATCTTTTAGTTTCAAGTGGAGCTAACACAAAGGTTACTATTCTTAATAAGACTTCGTTGTTAATTTATTATGTAAATATTCAAAAATATTCACTTATTGAAGATTTAGTAAAATCAGGTATTGATTTAAATTTCCAGGACAAATTAGGAATGACAGCTCTAATGCATAGCATTGAAAAGGGAAATGTGAATGCTGTAAACTTATTAGTAAGAAAAAATTTTGACAAAGATTTGACAGATTTTTCTGGTAAAACCATATTTGATTATGCTGACTCTTCCAGGAATTTATTGATTAAAAAGATGATTAAAACTCTAAATGCTTCTAATTAGTTTTTTAGAAATAATTTGAACAATTTGATCATAGTGTGAAATTGGAAAAATTTGCATAGTCTTAAAGTATTTTTCAAAGTATCTAATATTTTTCTTGAATAAATAACCATTAAAAAAAAAGACAGGATGAAGTATTATATTTTTTATACGAAGTTTTTTTAACTGAGAAAGAACCACCTCCTCATCACCAACAAAATGAAATATTTTATTTTGAATATTAAGACTGGTTGATAATTTATTTGTATAATTTCGTAATTGGTTAAATACAGTTTTATTTTTGCTAAATGAGCAGGAAGTTATTAGGGCATCATATTCTTTATATTGAGAATTAGTGATTATATCTTTTATATTTGGAAGTACATCTTTCAAAAGTGATACCTTATTCACTATGTCAATTTTTTTTTCAAATTTTTGTGACAAATTATTAATTTTTTCTTTTATATCACTGATCATGTGTTTTCCGTCAAAAAGTAGAAGTGGGAAGAATAAAATTTTTTTGTATTTGTAAATTATTTCTTCTAAACAGTCTTCAATTGATGGTTTATTTATTTCTATAAAACAATTTAAAACGTCGTAACGAATATTTTTCTCTAGTTTTATCTTCAGGCCAAGTATTTCATTTTTGTAGTCAGAATCTTTTGATCCGTGTCCACACAAAATTATAGCATTTTCTTTATTTAATTTTTTTATAATCATCTATTTCATTAAGAATTTTAGATAAATTAGATATGCCTTTCGAAATTGATTTATTTTTTAATATTTCTTCAGAAGTAAACTCTTTACCATGTATGATTTGGTTTAAATCATTCCTTGGTTGAAGGTATGTCCCTTCAAATGAACCTCCAACAAATAATCCGGAGTTGTCTGAAAAAGAGTAAATATCTGCAAGTCTTAAAGTGCTTTCAGCAGAGTATCCTATTCCAGAATTTATTATTGCTGTATCCACATCAACTCCAAGTTTTACTCTTTCTTTTAAAATAGAGTTTAACCCTCTATTAGTCATTATTGTCATTGCAACTTGCGCTGATTTCATTCCAATTTGAAGACCAACACTTAGTCCACCAATTGAATAAAAGAATGGACCTGAAAATCCCCTACCAGTTCTTCTAATAAGTAATATTCCATTTCCACCTTTTGCTCCAAATACTAACCCCCCCTCATACAATTCAGGAAATATTAAAATGGCTCGAGAATTTTTTAAATATTCAGTTAGGTGAGTGAGCTCACTATTTGATATTAAATTTTTTAGGCTATTTTCCGAAGAATAAATTAGTTCAATTGCAGTAACTTTTTTTTCATTTTCAGAAAATGAAAAATTTGAGTATGAAAATGTAAAAATAAGAAATAATATAAATTTTAAAATGTAATATCTCATTTTAGATGATATTTATCATACAAATTTTGTTAATATTAAGATATAAAAAAATTGAAAATATGAAATTAAATTTTTTAATTATCGTTTCTTTAGTTATATGTGTATGGTCTGAGTTATCATCCGGAGAGATCAAAATTATAGTTTCAAACATTGAAGAAAAGAAAGGAACAATTCATTATGGTGTATATAATAACTCAGAACTATTTCCTGAAGATAGTGGAAAAATTCTTGGGGGTTATGAAGAAGTGTCGAAAGTAATTAAAAATGGACTATTAATTGGGGATCTTGAAGAGTCAAATTATGCAATTGCAATTTTTCATGACAAAAATTTAAATAAAAAATTTGATACCTTCTTTTCAATACCAAAGGAAAAGTACGGATTTAGTAATAATGCGAGGGTATTTTTGGGCCCCCCAAAATTTGAAGATGCATCAATTTTCGTAGGACAAAATTCAATTGTTGAAATAATGATAGAACTTAGATGAAAAAAAGAATTTTAGTAACGGGAGGTGCAGGCTTTATTGGGTCATTTTTATGTGAAAGTTTAATAAAAAAAGGGCATTATGTTATTTGTTGTGATAATTTTTACACTGGAAACAAAGATAACTTAAATAATATTTCCAATCATAAAAATTTTGAGCTATTACGTCATGATGTAACATTTCCTCTATATGTGGAAGTAGATCAGATTTTTAACTTTGCTTGTCCAGCCTCACCGATTCATTATCAAAATGATCCAGTGCAAACAGTTAAAACGTGCGTTCATGGTGCCATCAATATGCTGGGTCTTGCAAAAAGAACGAAAGCAAGAATACTACAGGCATCTACATCAGAAATATACGGTGATCCAGAAGTACATCCTCAGAATGAATCATACAAAGGAGCGGTTAGTGTAGAAGGTCCTAGAGCGTGTTATGACGAGGGAAAAAGGTGTGCTGAAACTATCTTTTGGGATTATAAAAGACAACATCAAATTGACGTTAAAGTGATAAGAATTTTCAATACATTCGGCCCAAGAATGCAACCAAATGACGGAAGAGTTGTGTCAAATTTTATTTTGCAAGCACTTGCAAATAAAAACATTACTGTGTACGGAAAAGGAAATCAAACAAGATCTTTTTGTTACGTCAATGATTTAATTTCTGGAATATTGATGATGATGGAATTAGAAAATTTTTCTGGACCGATCAACTTAGGAAATCCTAGTGAAATTTCTATATTAGATTTAGCAAGTGAAATAATTGAATTAACTGGAAGTAATTCAAAAATTATACATAAAGATTTACCAACTGATGATCCTCAAATGAGATGTCCAGACATTTCATTGGCACAAAAGAAGTTGGGATGGTCACCAAAATTTGATAGAAAAACTGGACTTGAGAAAACAATAGAATATTTCGATTCATTACTCAAAAGGGAGTTAATTTAAGGTTATGTCTGGAAGAGTTTTGTGTATTGGGGATATAATCTTAGATTCATATTCCCACGGCGACGTAAAAAGAATATCACCTGAAGCACCAATTCCTGTACTCAAAATTAATAATAACAAATATGAAGTATTAGGTGGATGTGGAAATGTAGCAAAAAATATCTGTGGTGCAGGAAGCGAGTGTCATATTATTTCAGTTTGCGGAGATGATGAAGAATCGATAGTTTTAAAAAAATTATTGAAGGATTCAAAAAAACTTACATTTAATCTCCTAACAGATAATAGTAGATGCACAACAAAAAAAATAAGATTTGTTTCTGGAAATCAGCAAATTTTAAGAGTAGATAAAGAATTTAATAAACCAATAAGTTCCAAACTAGAGACAAGAATTCTAAGTATTCTTAAAAGCAAAATTGATTTTTTTGATGTTATTGTACTTTCTGATTATAGCAAAGGCCTTTTAACTGACAATTTACTTAAAAGTACTATAGAACTTTCAAGAAAAAAAAATAAGTTAATCATAGTAGATCCAAAAAAAATTGACTTTTCTCCATATAAAGGTGCAAATATTATTACCCCAAATTTTAAGGAGCTGATGCAGGCGTCTAAGATTGAAAAAGAATTAAATAAAGAGGAAAACGCTAAAGTAGTAGTTCGATTATCTAGGAAATTATTGAAAAAATATAATTTTGACGCAATTGTTACAACGAGGAGCTCTGATGGAATATCAATCGTAGATAAAAAGAATAATCACTTACATTTACCATCAAAAGCTCAAGAAGTTTTCGATGTATCAGGAGCCGGAGATACAGTAATAGCTTATATAGCTTCAGGAATTGCAAATGGAAGATCCTTATTTAATGCAACTGAAATAGCTAATGATGCAGCTGGATTTGCAGTCGGAAAGTTTGGAACCACAGTTGTAAATGAAAATGATTTATTAAGTTCTAATCAAAAAAACAAGTTATGTGAACTAAAGGAATTGAATTATGATTTAAAGAAATATAAAAATAAAACAATTGGCTTCACGAATGGGTGTTTTGATTTAATTCATCAAGGACATATTTTTTATCTTAAAGAAGCAAGAAAAATGTGTGATTTTTTAATTTTGGGACTCAATAGTGACAATTCGATAAAGAAAATTAAAGGGAAGGATAGACCTATTTTGAATCAAATTGAAAGAACTGAAATTCTAAAAAGCTTTGATTTTATTGATAAAATATTAATTTTTAACGAAGAAACACCTATTAATCTAATAAAAAAAATTAAACCTAACATCATTTTCAAAGGTGATGATTATAGCATAAATGCGGTTGTTGGATCGAAAGAGATAACAAAATGGGGAGGACAGATAAAATTAATTAAATGTGTAAAGGGAAAATCAACTTCAAACATTATTAGTAAAATAAAAAATGTTACTTAGTGCTGTGCTTTTTGACGTTGACGGAACAATTTCTGAAACTGAAGATTTTCATCGAAAATCATTTAACGAAGCTTTTAAGGAGTTTAATCTTGATTGGTTTTGGGATGAAGCTATTTATACAGAACTTATAAACATTGGTGATGGCAAGGAAAGGATTGAATATTACATTAAACGTGCTTGGCCTGAGATGTTAGAATATAAAAATTTAACAAAATACATCAATTCCATTCATAAAGTAAAAAACGAAATTTTTAAAGATTTTGTTTTGGATTCTGATATAAAATTTAGACCTGGAGTTTTAAGACTTATTAATGAATTAAAAGAGAAGAATGTTAGAATTGCAATTGTTTCATCCACCACACAAGAAGATTTATTTACACTTTTTAAAAAAGGGTTAAATATGGATCCAAATTCGACTTTTGATCTTATTGCACATGGCGGTTGTACAGAAAATAAAAGACCCTCACCTGAAATTTACGAGTGGATACTTGAAAAGATGAGGATAGCTCCACAGTCATGTGTTGCAATAGAGGATTCGCTAAGAGGACTAAGATCCGCAGTTAATGCAAATATAAATGTTTTGGTAACACCATCTATTTACACTAAAAAAGAAGACTTTAAAGAGGCAAATATTGTCGTTTCAAGTCTTGGAGAATATGACGAACCATTCAAAGTTATACAAGGGAAGGTTCATGGAAATAAATTGGTAAATATTGATCTTTTAAATAAAATAATAAATTACTGAACTTTAAAATAAACAATAGCCATGCAGATAATTTGAGAAATAAAAATTAAGACACTAAATGAGTGCAAAGTATTAAATTTTTTTATTTGCTTACTGGTCTTTTGTTTAAGATCACTAACCTCATTAATCCATTTAACTAAAAAAAGTCTCGAAAACAAAAAACCAGAAGAAATTATCAAAAATATTACACTATAAATTATCCCATGAAAAAAAATTAACAAAGTTATTATAATGCTTATTAAAAAAGACCAGAGATATAATTTAGGAAATATACTGCGAATAAATTTTCTCGCATTTTTCTGATCAAGTGATATGAAAACATTTGGTGCTACTACTATTGAAAAAAATATTAGACTTCCAATCAGAAATGGCACAAGAAAATTTATTGTTACTAAAATTAGGTTCTGATATTCTGACATACTTAAATCGGTTTGAAATCATCTTTAATGATGATAAAAGGTAAATTATGAGTATTAAAATAGTTTTAATTTTACCAATCCTTGAATTAATATTATTCATTTTATTTGGTGATCTTTTAGGCTTTCTTCCAGTTATTTTTTTAATTATAGTTTCAGGTCTTACAGGGTTTTATTTATTAAGATCTGGGATGAATCCCAAAAATATTGCGGCAAATCCCAAAGAATGGATATTTACAAAATTTGCTGGAATTCTTTTATTAATTCCTGGTTTCATAACCGACCTAGGTGGAGTTTTTTTACTAATAAAATCATTAAGATATTTAATCTGGGATTTTGTTCCAGCTAGAACAAAGAATTTTTTTTATGATGATAAAAGAAAATCTAAAGATACAGAAATTATTGAGGTAGATTACAAAGATTTAGATGACAAATAATCTTTTAAATTTTCACCTAAAAATTTATGGGAAGGTTCAAGGTGTTGGATTTAGGGTATGGACAAAAAAAATAGCTGAAGATTTTTTTTTGACAGGCTGGGTAAAAAATTGCGACGATAAAAGCGTTGAATGTGAAGTAAGTGGTAAAAGAGAAAATATAGATCTTTTTTTTAATGCTTGTAATAAAGGTCCTCTGCTTGCTGATGTTAAAAATATTCAGAAAAAAGAAAAAAATTTCAAAAAATTTAAAAATTTTAGTATTTATTATTAATGAGGCTCTTTTTTTTACGGCATACTTCTTTGAAAGTAGAAATAGATGTTTTCTATGGTCAAACAGATCTTGATGTTTCAGATAACTTTGAGGAAGAAGTAGTATTAATTAAAAAGAAAATTTTAAATTTTAATATTGATACAGACTCTATAAAGGTTTATTCCAGTCCATTGAAAAGGTGTATTAAATTGACTGAAAGATTAACAGAAAATTATGTTATTGACGAAAGGATTAAGGAAATGAACTTAGGTGATTGGGAAATGAAAAAGATGACTTCCATTCCAGAGAAACAGAAATTAGAATGGGAAAATAATCTTTTATCATTTAAAATTCCAAATGGTGAGAGTAATGAAGAGTTTTTGAAAAGACTAAAAAGTTTTTTAGAGGATATTTTTAAATTTAATGAAGATGCTTTGATAGTTTGTCATGCTGGTTCAATCAATGGAATGTTATCATTATTAACCAAAGAACCTTTTGATAAGATGGTAAAAAACTATTGGGAATTAATTAAGCATGGTTCACTGTCTTTGATAGAGTTGAAAAACAAATTAATAATAAAAAAAATAATAGGTAAATAACTTGTTTTCATTTAATTTTACGAATATTTTTAGTCATGGATTAAAAGTAGACAAAAAAAAAGTACAAAAAATTCAAGATATAAAAATTATAAGAACTGCAAGAAGATCGAAATCAATCTCCTTAAAAATAAGAAATGGTGAGCTGGAAATTTCATGTCCGTACAACACCTCTGAAATATTTATAAAGAATTTAGTTGAAAGAAAAAAATTATGGATCGAAAAAAATATTGAAAGGTCTAAAAAGAATCACCTAAAAATTGATCAGATTTCAAATGGATTCATTACTTACAAAGGACTTGAACTAAAGCTTGTTAAAAAGAAATCTAGCATTGAAAGAATTTTTGTTGAAGACAAAAAATTAAAAATATTTTATTCAGATGAATCAAGAATTAGGAAATTAATTATTGAGTGGCTCAAACTACAAGCTAATAATTTTTTAAGGACAAGATTGTTGTTTTTATCGAAACGCATCAGTATTCAATTCAATTCATTGACGATAAAATCATACACTGCAAGATGGGGAAGTTGTAATGTTAGAGGAGATATTTTTCTAAACTGGAAATTAATAATGTTACCTGAGAGTGTTATTGATTACGTTCTAATTCATGAACTTGCTCATATAAATGTCCCAAACCACTCAAAGAAATTTTGGGAACTGGTAAAAAAAAAAGACCCTAACTATTGTAAAAATCAGCAATGGCTGAAGAATAATGGATCATCTTTTATTTTGTTCAAATGAATTTAGTTTTTCTTCGTTCTTAATTATTTGTAATGCTTTGGATATTTCATTCTCGTTGACAATTATTCTAATTGGTATCGCCGTTATATTTCCCTCTGTCATTGACATCTCTTCATCAAAAGTAAAGTATTCAATATTGTGGGCTTGCAAAATACTTTTTATCCAACTTATGTAAATTCGGTCATTACTTTTAATTAAAGTTTCCATATTAAATAATTAATAAAATTAAATAGTAGTTTCAAATCAAAAAATAAGTTGGCGCGCCCGAAAGGATTCGAACCCTTAACCTTTTGAGCCGAAATCAAATGCTCTATCCAGTTGAGCTACGGGCGCATAAATCAATTATCTAGACCGTGCGACAATTTAGAAAGTTTTCTACTAAAAAAAATTACAGTAAATCCAACTATCATACATACAAATGTGATACTGATAAAAATAAATTTTTCTCCGAATTTCTCCGAATTTTGGCCAATGGTCCCTGCTAATTTATTTCCTATACCAATAGCAGCAAAGTAAATACCCATAATTGAAGAAACGAGTCTTTGTGGTGATAACTTAGTAATATAGGACAATATAACAGGAGATGCGCATAACTCTCCAACTGTATGAAACAAGTATGCTAATACTAGCCAATACATTGAGGATTTTCCTAATACTTCGTACTCAAGAGCAGCAAAAAACATAAATACAAATCCTAATCCCATAATTATCAAACCAGTAGAAATTTTAAAAATAGAAGAAATTATAATTTTTTTTTTCTCAATAAAAAACCAAAACTGTGCTATTGAAAAACCTAGGAAAATTATCATTAAGGGATTGATAGACTGAAACCAACTTGCTGGTACCTCAAAATTTAAAAATCCAATAAATCTATCGGTTTTTTGATATGCAAAGATATTCATAAGTCCTCCAGCTTGCTCAAAAGACGCCCAGAAAATAATAAGTATAAAACTGGCTAAAACTATTAATTTTATTCTATCGAATTCAAATCTGTTGACTTTTTTGTATTTAAATACCTTTTTTTTTTTTTTAACATTTTTAAAATTTTTTCTCCCGAAAAAGAAAGTTACCTGCCCAACTATCATTCCTAAACCTGCTAACGAAAAACCATAATGCCAGCCATAAGTCTCGCCAACATATCCTACAATTAAACTCGCAAGGAAAGCCCCAATATTGATTCCAATGTAAAATAATGTAAAGCCTTGATCTCTTCTTATGTCTTTTTGTGTGTATAAAGATCCCACAAGAGTTGAAATGCTTGGTTTTAAAAGTCCAACACCAAGCACAATTAATATTAAACCAATATAGAAAAAATTTATGTTGTCGATTGCAAGTGATAAATGACCTAAACATAATAAAGCTCCTCCCCAGAAAACAGCCTTTTCACTTGTTATGAGTCTGTCAGCGATAATTCCTCCTGGAATACAAGCTAGATAAACAAAGGCTGTATACCAGCCATACAGCTTTATGGCATCATAATTAGACCAACCTAACCCAGGATTTGATGAGTTTGTTTCAGAAACTAAATACAAAACCAGTATAGCACGCATTCCGTAATAACTAAATCTCTCCCACAACTCAGTAAGAAAAAGAGTTGTTAGTCCGCTTGGATGACTTGAAAATATATTAGTTTTTAAATTTTCCATTTTTATTTTGGCATGAACATTGCTTATTAATATTAAATCTGACATGTGTCAGAAATTTGAATTGTGGGAAGATCCAAAATATAATATTTCCTCCCTTAAGATAAAAAGATCTTCCCAATTCAATTAAATCTCATTTATTAATACTCGAAATAAATTTTTTTAACTGCTCTACCTCGCCATCGCAAACATCTTTGTATGAGCAACTAAATTTTTGATTAATTAATAAACAAATATGCGCATAAGGGTTTCTTCCATTTGGATGGTTTGGGTGTGGTTTTAGCTTATCTTTTAAAGAATCTCCGTGCTTTTGAATGAATTTCCAAACAATTTTCTTATTAACTTCATTCATTTATCTTATTCCTTGATTTGTTCTCACTCTAGATTTCTTTATCTGCCTTTGAAAAATTTTATTTTCACTCTTCTTTTGAATAACTCTTTTTTTTATAACATACTTATTTCCAGGTTTGGGTGGAGGAAGTTTTTTAAATGTACCATCTTTTTTCATGAGTATATAGTTACCATTTTCGTCTCTAATGATTTCATCAGAAAACAAAGTATTTTGATAAAAAAATATGAAAAGAAAAATTAAAATATTTATCATTTATACAAATAGTATTTTTTATAAATTTTAGTATCAATTGAATTTTTTTTTGACATTAAAAGTACTTTTCGACGTAATTTCCATTTTTTTTTTATGACCTTTAATTTAAAAGCACTTTCTCTTCTAATTTTAATATTTTTCCACCAAGAGCTTGATCCCACAGCTAAAATAATTTCTTTTTTCATAAGTCAAGTCTATGGTAAAATTCTGTATTTTCAATTTGTTTTAAAATATCACTGAAAGATGAGTTGCTTAAATCATATTTCTGCCCAATTACCCAATTTTTTAAATCTTCCGTAATTTGATCTCCATTCAAATCTCTGAGAATCATATGATAGCTTTCCTTATAAGCTAAGATTTTTATTTTATCAGAAAAATTGCTTTTAATCTTTTTATCCTTCAATAATTTTATTAATGGTTTTCTAGGAACTATCTCATCTTTTAGGGGAATCATTATTAGTGTTTTATATGATGGATTTTTAAAATATTCTTCTGTGTCTTTGTATGCTTCATCCATAAGATTTACAACACCTTGAAGGCTTTTAAATGTTGGCTTATGAATAAAAAAATCATCCATCGATAATTCTTTTAGCATTTTTAAATTGTCGCTTGCTTGGACCTTTACTATCCCTTTACCACTGACCTTGAAATAGGGAAGGATTTTTGCAAGAAATTTTAAAGGAATACTTTTCCAAAAATTTGTTTCGGTAAAATTCCAAATAGCAGGTGCAATTAATATTACACCTTCGATTGGAAGATTTCTGAACCGATTAACAAAACTTAAAGTGATTGCTCCACCCATACTTTCTCCCAGCAAAAAAATTTTCTTATTGGGATTTTCATTTTTTATTTTTTTTAAGTTAAAGTCTATGTCTTTGATATGTTGTTTTAAATCAAACCATTCACCTTTATTCTTGTTTTTACCAAAGCCATTGAGATCAAACGAAGTCAAGGCTATGTCTTTTTTTGACAAGTATTCTCCAGGAATTTTAAAAGAATTAGAATAGTCATTATATCCATGAATAGCCAGTATGACATTTGAAAATTCAGAATCTGGTTTTATGTTCATATATGAAAAAGAATTGGTATCTATATCTTTGATCAAAGTAGAAGTACATGATGATGTTAACAAAATTATAGAAGCAATAACTAATTTTTGAGTAATTTTATAAATATATCCTCTAAATCTGATTCCTTAGTTGTTATATCTTTTAAGTCTATCTTACTGTTAATAAATTCTTTTATCAATTCAGCAGTATTAATTTCGTTTTTATTAAACTTAAGGGTTGCTGATTGATCGTCTTTCAAAATACAAAAGTCTTTAATTTTTTTGGGAAGGTCTTTTACTTTTTTTGAAAACTCGACTTTAACTTCTTTTTCTTCAAGAATTTTAAGCAAATTTGTTTTAGTATCATTTGCTATAACTTTACCTTTATTAATAACTGCAATCTCATCACACAACAATTCAGCTTCCTTAAGATAGTGTGTAGTTAAAATAATCGTGGTCCCTTTTTTATTAAGTTCTTTTATTGACTTCCATAATTTTGCTCGAAGTTCAACATCTACACCAGCAGTCGGTTCGTCAAGAATTAGAACTGGAGGGCTATGAACCATTGCTTTAGCTACCATCAATCTTCTTTTCATTCCTCCTGATAAACTCCTAGCGTATGCATCTGCTTTTTCTCCTAGTCCAAGAGTATTTAAAATTTCCTGATTTCTTATGTTTTTTTTTGCTACAGCATACATCCCAGCCTGTATGTTCATAATTTCCATTGGTGTGAAAAATGGATCTATCACAATTTCTTGTGGAACAACACCTAGATTGCCTCTGACAGTTTTTGGATCAGTATCTAGATTTACCCCACATACAAATACTTCTCCACTAGTTTTATTAACTAATCCAGCTAAAATATTTATAAAAGTACTTTTCCCAGCTCCATTTGGACCTAACAAACCAAAAATAGAACCTTCATTAATTGTTAAATCAATGTGGTTGAGGGCATATTGCGAACTCGTAAGATATTTTTTTGCTAGTTTTTTAACACAAATTATTTTTCTTTTCATTATTATATATATTATATATGTATTCGATATTTTAAAAATATGATATTTTTTGAACTTTAGTGTTATGGACTTTAATTTTCAAACAGAAATAAAATATATTGATAGCGATACAGCAAGTTGTAGTGGAGATGGGTTTAAAGAATCCCATCCGTTAATCTACCTCGACTTATCATCTGGAAAAATTGCAACATGCCCATATTGTAGTGCAAAATTTAAAAAGAAGATATGAATTCGGTTGGAAATGAATTAGTTCTAGTAGATGGTTCTGGCTATATATTTAGAGCTTACTATGCTCTTCCTCCAATGTTTAGATCCGACGGACTACCAGTAAACGCAGTTTTTGGTTTTACCAATATGCTTCTTAAATTAATTGATGACATTCAAAGTGAGAAAGGGGGAAATGTTGCAATCGCAGTGATATTTGATGCAGCAAGAAAGACATTTAGAAATGACATTTATCCAAACTATAAAGCAAATAGATCTGATCCTCCTGAAGACTTGAAACCTCAATTTGATATAATAAAAAAAGTTCCTGATGCCTTCAACCTTCAATCAATTGATTCATTAGGTTTTGAAGCTGATGATTTAATCGCATCTTATTCAAAAAAAGCAAAAGCAGAAGGAAAAAAAATTACAATTATTTCTTCTGATAAAGATCTAATGCAACTTTTAGGCAAAAATGTTTCGATGATAGATCCATTAAAAAAAAAGGAAATAACCTCTGAAAGTGTAATTGAAAAGTTTGGAGTTGGTCCTGAAAAAGTTATTGAAGTTCAGGCATTGGCTGGAGATACTTCAGATAATATTCCAGGTGTCCCAGGAATTGGTCCAAAAACAGCTTCACAACTAATAAATGAATATGGAAATATTGAAAATCTAATTGCAAATGTCAAAAATATAAAACAAGAAAAAAGAAAAGAGGCTATTTCAGAAAATAAAGATCTTCTAATTATATCGAAGAAGCTAGTAACTCTGAAAGATGATGTAGACCTCCCTGTTTCAATTGAAAAATTGAATTTTAAGCCATTAGAGGTTCAAAAACTTACTAAATTTTTAGATGAAATGGAGTTCAATAGAATTAAATCGTTAGTAACCAATAAATTTGGTTCAAAAAATCAGCTACCTTCTGAAACGGAAGAACATAATAATCAACAGAGAGACAATGAATATTTCATTCCTTTAAGAGAAAAAGTAAATCGCGGAATTTACGAACTAATTTTAAATGAAAAAGATTTAACAAAGTGGATCCAAAAAATTATTGAGAGTGGAGTTGTAGCTATAGATTGTGAAACAACTTCTCTGAATGCTACTGAGGCGGAAATTGTTGGTTTTTCAATGTCTATTGAGAATAGCCAAGCATGTTATATTCCCTTAAATCATAAAGGATTGAAAAATCAAGTAGATTTAAATGTCTTTATTGAAAAAATTAAAATAATTTTAGAGGACAACTCAATACTGAAAATCGGACAAAACATTAAATATGATTTCATAATTCTCAAGGGATTAGGAGTCAGCATAAATAATATGGACGATACTATGCTTATGTCATATGTTTTGAGAACTGGTCAAAGAGGACACGGATTAGACGAACTGTCATCTGATTTTTTATTTCATGAGACTATTAAATATTCAGATGTAACCGTAGTTGAAAAAAAAAAAATTTTGTTTTCAGAAGTTTCTGCGGATAAAGCAAAAAATTATGCTGCTGAAGACGCAGATGTTACCTATAGATTGTGGGAAATCCTTAAAATTTTATTAATCAAGGAAGGACTTTATGACTTTTATTTTTATTTTGAAAAACCATTGATAGAAGTGATTGCAGAAATGGAGATTGCAGGATGTAAAGTTGATAATCCTAAATTAACCAAACTTTCTGGAGAATTTTCAGAAAAAATGTCAATTATAGAAAGCGAAATTTTTAAGTTGAGCAAAGAAGATTTTAACATAGGATCACCAAAGCAGTTGGGGGAGGTTTTATTTGATAAGCTTAAACTTCCTTATGGTAAAAAAGGTAAAAGTGGGAACTATCAGACTGATGTTAAAGTTCTCGAAAAATTAAAATCTGAAAATTTTAATATTGCATCCTTAGTTTTGGATTGGAGACAATATTCAAAGTTACGGGGTACATATTGTGAGGGTTTATTATCAAGAGAAAATGTTAAAACAAATAGAATTCACACATCGTTTGGTATGGCGAGCACTTTAACTGGAAGACTGTCATCAAATGATCCTAATTTACAAAATATCCCAATTAAAACCGAGGAAGGAAGGGAAATTAGAAAAGTATTTATATGTGATGAAAAAAATCGAATCATCTCAATTGATTACTCTCAAATTGAATTAAGAATTTTAGCGCATGTTGCAAACATAAAAACTTTAATAAATGCTTTTGAAAATGATAGTGATATTCATACTGTTACAGCTATGGAAGTCTTTCAGATTTCAAAAGACAAAGTTACTAATGAATTTAGAAGAAAGGCAAAGATAATTAATTTTGGAATTATATATGGAATTTCTGCCTATGGTTTAGCTTTACAACTAGAAATCCCAAATAGCGAAGCAAAAATGTACATGGATCAATATTTTAAAAAATATCCTGGTATTAAAGATTATATGAGAAACACGATTCAAGAATGTAGATCGAACGGTTATGTCAAAACACCTTTCGGGAGAAGGATTTTTATTCCATTTATAAATGATAAAGTTGTTACAAGAAAAAATTTTGCTGAAAGATCTGCTATTAACGCTCCTATTCAGGGTGGAGCAGCAGATATGATAAAATTAGCTATGCCAAATGTTCAGAAATTTTTAGTAGATGAGAAATTACAGACAAAGATCTTACTACAGGTTCATGATGAATTATTATTCGAATCTCCTCAAAGTGAAATAGATATAATAAAAAACAAGATTCCTGAAATAATGACAAGTTCACATAAAAAATTTATCTCTTTAAAAGTGCCAATCAAAGTTGATATAGGTGTTGGTAATAGTTGGGATGATGCTCATTGAGAAATAGATGCTTGCTTATGCAGTTTTACAAAAACCCCTCTTAATTTTGATGCGTTGTCAATCGACCTTTCAAAACAATATCTTATAACCTTATCTTTTTTTCTTAGATCAAATCCGTCTGGATCAACTCCGATAAGCTGCCAATTTTTTTTCAGGCTTAAAGAAATCCCTTTGATAAACTTTTTCACATATAAATCGATTGATTCTTTATGATGGTCGTTCATATGTGATATGATGCTAGTTTCAGATTCTTGAAAATTTTTGAAGTCATTACATATGAGGTCCTTTTTTGAAAACCACTTTACACTTGCAAACCCACCTATAAGATGAGCTCCTATTATTTCTAATCTATAAAAATTCATGTCGGAAAAGTTAGCGTACAAATTGGATGTAGGATGTCTATTTAAAAATCTAGTTTTGTGATTTAAATTTTTCGTTATTTTTAATTTTCCTATTAGTGTTACCCTTGGTCTTGACATTGGATCTTCATAATTAAAAGGATTTTTTTTGAATTTAGGGAAATAGGGATAAAGCTTTTGTTCTTCACAAAGCATCAGTGAAACCAAATTATCTTTAGAAATATTGGTAGTGTGTTCAGATAATTTTGAAAGTAGAACAATAGGACTTAAGTCGTAATCAAACGCCGTAAGGGTGAAAGTTGAATAAGGAAAGGTTTGTTTAACATTAATTTTTTTAGCTCCAAAGCTCCTTGGATCAAAACTAGTCGACAGATATCCTCTTGAAGTGGATCTTATTAATTGTCTTGTGGCGTAATTAATTTTCATTCTTTTCTCTTAATATATTATGTATAATAACTTAAGGATTTAATTTAAATGAAAAATTTCAAATACATACAATTTATATTTCTCTTGATATTATCAAATTCAGTAAATTCAAATCAAGATTCTATAGTCTTTCACGGAGCTTATACATTTGAGACTTTTGATGGTCAAAGAGCATGTGCTGTCTATGTTTCTATTTTCAATAATACCAATAAGGATTTCTTAATAGAATCAATATCTACTAAAGTGGCTTCAAAAGCTGAAATTCATGAAATTGAGACTGAAAACGAAATTATCAAAATGAAAAAGAAAGAAAATTTTTTAATAAAATCTAAACAGCAAGTTTTTTTTCAACCTGGCGGAACTCATTTGATGTTAATGGGTTTAAAAAAAAAACTTGCTGATGGATCTTCTTTTAAGGTTGAGTTTTCATTAAATGACGGAAGTAAAAAGAAAGTACCTGTTATGGTTTTAAATGAAAAATTGAAAGAGAACTTTATCGAGTAAAATGAATTTAAAGAGAATTCATAGCACGTCTGTGGTAATAGATGATAACGGAGTGTTAATTTTAGGTGATTCTGGTTCTGGAAAATCAGATTTAGCATTGAGATTGATTGATAGTGGCGCAACTTTAATTTCAGATGACATTTCGATTTGTAGAAAAAATTCAAATAATATTTATCTTTATTGTCCTCCAGAAATTAAGGGTTTGCTTGAAGTAAGAGAGATTGGAATAATTACAGTTCCTTTTGTCGAAAGAATAAAATTACGATTAGTTGTTAATTTGAACAATAATAATAATAATGAAAGGTTTCCAAAGGATACTTCTTTTAGAATAATGGGAATTAAGATTCCTACTATCAATATTGAAGGAAAAAATTCATCCGCAGTTGCAAAGATTAAAGTAAAATTGAATGAAATTAGAGAAACAATATAAAGTTTTCATAGTTACTGGACTATCAGGTGCTGGTAGGTCATCAGCATTAAAAATTTTTGAAGATATGGGTTTTGAGGCAATTGATAATTTGCCGACCTACCTTTTGAGTAATATTATAAACACAAAGATAAAAAGAAATCTTGCCGTCGGAATTGATGTTAGAACAAGAGACTTTGATCCAAAAAAAGTAGCTAAAGAGATTTCCCAAAAAAAAAAGAATTTAACTCTTTCAGTCATTTTTTTTGATTGCGACAACACAACTTTATTGAACAGGTTTAAAGAAAGTAGAAGAGTTCACCCTTTAAAATTAGATTTACCAATTGTAGAAAAAATTGAAGCAGAGAGGAATTGGCTTAAACCTTTATTGAATATCAATGACTACTACATTGATACATCAAAATTTACTTTAAACCTTCTAAAAAATGAGATGCAAATTTTGTTTAAAAAACTCTCTGACTCAAAAATTAATGTAAGAATTATTTCTTTTGGATATAAATTTGGCTTACCAAGAGAAGCGGATATTATTTTCGATATGAGATTTTTAAGGAACCCATTTTATGAAAAAAAAATTAAA
Organism: uncultured Alphaproteobacteria bacterium; assembly: GCA_902536655.1. Lineage (GTDB taxonomy): Bacteria > Pseudomonadota > Alphaproteobacteria > Methylaequorales > Methylaequoraceae > Methylaequor. Next base: position 22,780 of record CACAYF010000014.1, read on the forward strand.
AATTTTGATGGTAAAAACTTAAAAGTAATAAATTTTGTTAAAAAACAGGAGTATTTTGATTTTTTTTTTGATAGGCTCTTGTCACTGTTTAATAATATTCTTGAGGGATATAAAAAAGAAGGAAAAGAACACATCACTATAGCGTTTGGTTGTACAGGTGGAGTCCATAGATCTGTTGTATCAAGCGACTATTTCTTTACTTTAATAAAAAATAATAGAAAATTAAGGATTTTTATAGAACATAGAGATATAGCAAAATGATTGGTGTAGTTTTAGTAAGTCATGAAAATATTGCAAAAGAGATGCTGAGTGTCATTCAACATATTGTTGGTCCACAAGAAAACCTAATGGCGATATCTATCTTTCCTGATGATGATATGGAGAAAAAAAGATTAGAAATTCTTGATTCAGTAAAAAAAGTAGATTCTGGTAAAGGTGTAATTGTTTTAACAGATATGTTTGGCGGAACTCCTTCAAATCTAGCGATTTCAGTTATGGATAATGAAAAAATTGAAGTTGTAGCTGGTGTAAATCTTCCAATGTTGATTAAAATGATGTCGATCAGGAATAAAAAGTCAATTAAAGAGATAATAATGATCTCACAAGAATCGGGTCGAAAGTATATAAATGTGGCATCAGCATTTTTTGAGGAAAAAAAAGATTGGAACAAAAAAAAGTAGAAAGAAAAATATTAATAACCAATAAGCTTGGAATTCATGCAAGAGCAGCAGCAAAGTTTGTAGAATTAACTTCCAAATGTGATTCAAAGTTTATTGTTAAAAAAGGTTCAAAGGTTGTAAATGGTTCATCTCTTCTGGGGTTGATGACTTTGGCTGCTGCCAAAGGAACGGAAATAAAAGTCCAATGTATTGGAAGTAATTCAGAAAATGATTTAAAAAAACTAATTAGTTTAATAAATAATAATTTTGGAGAAGAAAAACCTTTATCTGAGAATACAGATAAAGAGTTTGTCTTAAAAGGAATTGGGGTTTCAAGCGGATATGCAATAGGAAGTTGTTTTGTAAAACAAAAAACTAACCTCTCAAACGTAAGATATAATATTTCCATATCATCAGTTCAAAAAGAAATATTAAGATTGGAAAAGGCAGTCAAAGTTTCGATTAAGGACATCAAAAAGATTATCCAAAAAACTAATCACCATAAAAATGATATCTATAAAGAGATGAAATTTATGTTAGAGGCCAATATTTCAATAATTAGATCATCATCACTTATGAAGGACGCGAAACAAAGAATAAGGGAGGACCTCATAAATGCAGAATATGCAGTTAACGAAGTGCTTAATAAGCATTCAAAAATTTTTAAACGCATAAAGGACGACTACTTAAAAGATAGATTTGATGATGTGAGAGATGTTTGTGCGAGGATAATTGATAACCTTCAAAAAAAAAAAAATCAGACCAGTATTAAAAACAATCAAATATTATTTTCGTCTGAATTGAGTCCGTCTGATTTATTAGCTAATACAAAAATTAAATTTTTGGGACTAGCAAGTATGTTTGGAGGCCCTGAAGGTCATTTTGCAATAGTAGCTAGGTCTTTGTCGATTCCAACTGTAGTTGGTTTGAAAAACGCTCTTAAATATCTCAAAAACGGAGAAAAAATCATTATAGACGGTGATAAAGGATTGTTGATCAAGAACCCTTCAAAGAAAACAATATTAATATATAAAAAAAAAATAGAAGAAAAAAAAAATGAGGATCAGAAATTAAATTCATTTATTAAGACCATTCCCACTACCAATGATAACAAAAGAGTAAAAATTGAGGCTAACGTTGATGATTCTGATGAAGTAAAAATTTCAATGAAAAAAGGAATAGATGGTATTGGTTTATATAGGACAGAGTATCTTTTTATGAACAAGAAAATCATACCTTCTGAAGAAGATCAATTTAATTCGATCAAAAAATCTCTTATGCATCTGAAAGGAAAGCCACTTACAATAAGAACTTTAGACGTTGGCAATGATAAAAAAGTTCCATCTATAGAAAAATATTTAACAAAATCACCCAATCCTGCTTTGGGTCTAAGAGCTATAAGATTAACATTAGCTTTTCCAAAAATTTTTAAAAGACAAATTTCAGCTATTCTCAGAGCAAGCTCGTTTGGCAATATAAGAATAATGTTACCAATGGTTTCAAATGTATCAGAGTTAATTGAGACAAAAAAAATAATAAAAGAGGTAAAAAAAGATTTGTTAAAAAAAAATAAAAAGTTAAAGCTTACTGTTCCTAAGATTGGGGTATTAATTGAAACACCGGCGGCAGCATTGATATCCGAAGCTTTGGCTAAAAATTGTGATTTTTTTGCTATTGGGACAAATGATTTAACAATGTATACCTTAGCCATAGATAGAGGTGATGAGGAGGTTGCAAAAATATATGATCCTGGACACTTATCTGTTTTAAAACTAATTCGAATGGCTGCGAAGTCTGCAGACAGAAATAAAATTCCTGTAAGTATTTGTGGAGAGATGGCCGGAGATACGTTATTTACTCCTATTCTTATTGGAATGGGGATAAGAACACTGTCAATGAGTACATCTCGAATATTGAAAGTAAAACAATATTTAAGTCAAATTAATTCAAATGAAGTAAAAAAAATTTCAGATGATATTTTCAAACAAGATGATAATGTGGTGATAAAAAATATTTTGTACAATTACAACCAAGAAATCAATAAAAGGATAAGAGTAAAAAAAAATGGACGATTTTAAAATCAAAGATATAAATTTAGCTGATTGGGGAAGAAAAGAGATTAAAATTGCTGAAACGGAAATGCCTGGGCTCATGCAATTACGATCAGAATTTAAAGATGAAAAACCTCTTGCTGGAGCCAGAATTGTGGGTTGCTTGCATATGACGATACAAACTGCAGTGTTAATTGAGACGCTTATAGATTTAGGAGCTTCTGTTAGATGGAGCTCTTGTAATATTTATTCTACTCAAGATCAAGCAGCTGCAGCTGTTGCCAAAAGCAAAATTCCTGTTTTTGCTTGGAAAGGTGAAACTGAAGAAGAATTTTGGTGGTGTATAGAAAAAACAATTACAGGCCCTAATGACTGGAAACCCAACCTAATCCTAGATGATGGAGGAGATCTTACAAAAATTATGCATGAAAAATATCCTCATCTCCTTGATGGGGTAAGAGGTTTGTCAGAAGAAACAACAACAGGTGTTCTTAGGCTTTTAGAAATGGAAAAAAGTAATCAACTTTTAGTACCCGCTATAAATGTTAATGATTCAGTCACAAAATCTAAGTTTGATAACAAATACGGTTGTAGAGAAAGCTTAGTCGACGGAATAAGGAGGGCAACCGATGTTATGATGGCTGGAAAAGTCGCTCTTGTTGCAGGATATGGTGATGTTGGTAAAGGTTCAGCAGAAAGCCTAAGAAATGCAGGTTGTCGGGTAGTTGTAACTGAGATAGACCCTATTTGTGCTCTCCAAGCTGCTATGGACGGGTTTGAAGTTAACACTATGGATGATGTTGCTGATAAAGCAGATATTTTTGTAACAGCCACCGGAAATGTTGACGTAATAACTATAGATCATATGAGAAAAATGAAAGATAGAAGTATTGTATGTAACATTGGTCACTTCGATTCCGAAATTCAGATCGAAGCTCTTAAAAACTATAAGTGGGATAACATAAAACCACAAGTTGACGAAATTGAATTTCCTGATGGAAAGAAAATAATAGTTCTTGCAGAGGGTCGTTTAGTAAATTTAGGATGTGCAACCGGTCATCCAAGCTTTGTTATGTCAGCTTCTTTTTCAAATCAGGTTTTGGCTCAAATAGAGTTATGGAAAAATTATAGTAAATATAAAAATAAAGTTTATGTTCTTCCAAAAAAACTAGATGAAAAAGTAGCTAGGATACACCTTGATAAAATTGGTGCTAAGTTAACCAAATTATCAAAGAACCAAGGAGATTACATAAACGTTCCTGTAGGTGGACCCTATAAAAGTGAAGAATATAGATATTAACAAAACTATAGTTTTTTAATACCCGATGTAGTTGAGTATTCAAAATGAAGAACTTTGTCAGGAAAAATCTTTTTGTAACAACTATGAGCAGCCATTGCAGCTTCAGAAAAGCCAGTTAGAATCAGTTTAAGCTTGCCGGGGTAATCACATATATCTCCAATTGCAAATATACCTTTGGCGGATGTTTGAAGACTTGATTGGTCAACGCTCAATAAATTTTTTTCAATTTCCAGTTCCCAATCTTTAATAGGACCCAATTCAGAGGAAAGGCCAAAAAAAGGAAGAAAATAATCTACTTTAAGATCTATTTTTTCTTCATCAAGGTTGCTAACAGTCAATGTGTTGATTTCCCCTTTAGAGCCCTGAAGAGAGTGAACTTGAAAAGGTATTATTGTTTTAATTTTTTCTTCCTTTTCAAGTTGAAAAAGTCTTTCAACACTATGAGGTGCAGCTCTTAATTTTCTTCTTCTATGAATAAAAAATACTTTCTCTGCAACCGAAGACAGTTCAATAGCCCAATCTACGGCTGAGTCACCCCCACCAGCAATTGCTATTTTTTTATTTTTAAAAATAGATTTATTAGTTATATGATAAAAAATTGATTTATTTTCGTATTCTTCAATGTCTTTCAGTGGTGGTTTATTTGGTCCAAAAGCTCCGTTGCCGGCTGCTATTAAAATACATTTACATCTAATTGATTTGTTATTTGAGGTAAAAACTAGAAATTCGTCGTGTTCTTTTGTAATTTTTTCAACTGTTTCTCCCAATATAAATTTTGGTGAAAATGGTTTGATCTGATTGAAAAGGTTATCTATAAGTTTTTGACCAGATATTTCAGGGTATGCAGGAATATCATATATTGGTTTTTCCGGATACAAAGATGAACATTGTCCACCAATAATATCAAGTGAATCAACAACACATGATTTCATCCCTAGTTGCCCAAGCTCAAAAACTGAGAACAATCCTATAGGACCGGCTCCTATAACCAATACATCTGTTAAAGTTTTATTCATAATTATCTTTTTTTGTTTTTAAAACATTAATTACATATTTATATTAGAATAATTAATAAAAATGAAAGATGAATTTAAAATTAATTTGTATAACCTTCGAGAAACTGAAAAATTAGCACAAAAAATTGCCAAAAGATTAGAACCTAAAAGTTTTATATCTCTAAGAGGAAAACTGGGGGTAGGAAAAACTACTTTGGCTAGTTTAATAATTAACAATCTATCCAAAAAAAAAATAAGAGTCCTAAGCCCTACCTTTTCGATTGTCAATATTTATGATTTAAAAAACATAAAAGTTTGGCACTATGATCTATTTAGGCTTAACAATAAAAAAGAAATTTTTGAATTGGATTTTGAATTGGCACTTTTAGACTGTGTAATAGTTGAATGGCCCGAAATTATAACTGAGTATTTACCTCATAAAAGAATTGAGATACATCTTGATGAAGACGAATCTTTATTAAGATATGCAACTGTTAGGAGGATAAATAATAATAAAATTTGTGAACTTGATCCCTAAAATGATAGATGAAATAACCAAAAAATTAGATCATAAAAAAATAAAATTCGATAATTTACAATTCTTAGCTGGCGATGCTTCAGATAGAAAATATTTTTTGATTAAACAACAAAATAATACAAATGTATTGATGGTGGACAAAAATTCAGAAAATTTAGAAAGATTCTTAAAAATTTCTTATCTTTTAAAAGAACATGTAAGTATTCCTGAAATTATTACAGATCTAAAAGAACATAATATTTTAATTATAGAAAATTTTAATAAAAACAAATTTAGTGAAGTACTAAAAAAATCTAACAGAATAAAATTGTACAAAGTTGCTCTGGATGCACTCCTGTACATCCATAAAAAAAAAATTGATAAAAAACTTGTTCATTATAGCAAAAAAATCTTTTTTGATGAATCAAATTTATTCTTCGACTGGTATTTAGAAATGTCAAAAAGAAGAGTTGAATTATTAAAAAATGAATTTAATTCAATCTTTTCCAGCTTTTTAGATAAAGTCTATTTATTACCGAACGTCTTCATTCATAGAGATTATCATATTGATAACTTATTTTATCTCAAAGAAAAGGACAAGCATTTCAAATGTGGTTGGATTGATTATCAGGACGCCTTAGTAGGTCCATGTGTATACGATGTTGTTTCACTTGCACAAGATGCTAGAATAGACGTAGAAAAGAGAACAGAGAATTTTTTGATTAAATATTATTTAGACAATTTTGTATCTATTGATAAAGATCTATTTTTATTTTCATACACTGTTGTAGCAATCCAAAGGCATCTTAAAGTTTTGGGAATTTTTAAGAGACTTGAAATACGAGACAATAAAAAAAATTATATCAAACATATTCCAAGAGTTTTACGTTTACTTGAATTTAATTTAAAAAAAAATAAATTTAGTTCTTTACTTAAGATTTTAGAAAAACCATTAGGTTTGAAATGATTTCGCAGGCAATGATATTTTCAGCTGGATTAGGAAAGAGGATGTTACCACTAACAGAGAACACACCCAAGCCGCTTATAAAAATTAATAATAAAAGTCTTCTAAAAAATAATATTGAAAAATTAATTGAATCCAAATTTAGAAATATTGTTGTAAATGCTTATCATCATTCAGAAAAAATTATTAACGAAACAAAAATGTTCGAATCAGTAAAAGTTATTGTTGAAGCAGAGAGACTTGAAACAGGAGGTGGCTTATTAAATGCAATTAACGAGAAATACTTCAAAGAAAACACTCCTATTGTACTTCTAAACGGAGATATTTTTTGGTATGACAAAAATTATAAGTCAATTGATAAAATCGTTAGTCTATGGAACCCACATAAAATGGATATGCTATTATGTTTAAAAAGAAAGGAAGATTTTTTTGGTTACAATGGCAATGGAGATTTTGATCTTCAAAGTGACAATTTCTCATCGTCAAAATTAGAAATAAAAAATAATCCTTCTTATGCATATACAGGGCTGCAAATAATTAAGCAGGATATTTTTAAGGATATTAAGAAAAATTGCTTTTCATTAAAAGAGCAGATACTTAAATCCTTAGAAAAAAAAAAATTATTTGGTTATATAGACGAAAATCAATGGTTTCACATAGGAACGGTAGAAGATCTTAAAAAATTTAAGGAAAACTATTGTGAATAATTTTATAGTTTATGATTTTGAAACATCTGGAAGAAGTTCACGATTTGATCAAATTCTTCAAGCGGGAATTATAATTTATGATCAGAACCTTAAGGTTTTAAATAAGTTAAATTTAAAATCGCGTATTAACCCAGATATTGTTCCTTCAATCAATGCTTTGAGAGTTAATAAATTAAAGATCTCAGATATTCTTTCAGAGAAAATGAGTTGTTATGAAATGACAATGCAAATGCATAGTTCTTTATCAAAATTTCAAGACTCCTTTTTTGTTGGTTTTAATTCCATAAATTTTGATGAAGAATTTTTTAGACAAACACTCTGGGAACATTTTACTTTTCCTTACTTAACAAATACAAAAGGAAACTCGAGACTAGATGTACTTAATTTTGTGACATTAGTTCATGCTTTCAGAAAAAATGCCTTAAATGTCGAAGTAAATGATGAAGGAAAGATAACATTCAAGTTGGAAAGTTTAGCAAAAGCAAATTGTTTTGAGTCCGACAATGCACATGAAGCAATCGCAGACGTTGAAACCACAATGAAACTTCTGGAAATGCTTTTAAAAAAGAATTACGACCTCTTTAAAATATTCATCAACAATTCGTATCCTGTAAAATTAGAAAATAAAATTATTGATCAAAATATTTTCACAATGCACAACTACATTTTTAACAAGCATAGAGTTTATCTTGTTAAAAATCTTTTGAAACATCCAGTTTACAAAAACCAAATGATTGGATTTGATCTTAAATATGATACCTCAGAAATTGTTAATTATGGGATAGATGAATTGGAAGAAATATATAGATCAAAATCATTTTTTAGGAAAATAAAATTAAATAAACAACCATCTATTTTGGACAAATCTTATGCAAGAAATCTCAGTCCTTATAACGAATTAACAGATCATGAAATAAATTTAAAATGTGAGCAACTTCAGAAAAAAGAATTTCTGATAAATCTCAACAAAATTCTGGAAAAAGAATCATCAGATTACAGTGAAAATCAGTCGCAGGAAATTAAATTAGAAGAGGAAACAATTTATTCTCAAAAACTCAATTACAACGATTCAAGAATTATGAATAGGTTTCATGACGAGAAGTGGGACAAGAAGTGGAGTTTTGCCGAAAAATTTAAAGATCAGAGGCTAAGATTTTTTGCAGCGCGGCATATTTATAGAAATTATCCAGAGGAACTTCCTAGAAAAATTTTTAAATTGCTGCATAAAAAAATTTCAGAGAGGATTTGTTCTCTAGAGAAAAAAAAATTTATAACAATTCCAGCAGCTATGGAAGAGGCTGATTCGTTATCTCTAGAAATTGAAGAAAATGATTTAGGAAATGATTTAAAAGAACAAATAGATCAGTATAATATTTACATTAACTTTTTAAATGATTACTATAATAACCCCAACGCAACCCCAATTCAATTTGATAAGAATTTATCAAAAAAACTTTTTGCAAATTAATGGAGTACTAAAATGACAGCTATAAAAAATTGTAACGAAAATGATTTTGAAGATGAAGTTCTCAAGTCAAAGCTCCCTGTAATTGTCGATTTCTGGGCAGAATGGTGCGGACCCTGTAAGATGCTCTCGCCAATATTGGAGGAACTGTCAGATGAAATGAAAAATGAGATTAACGTGATAAAAGTCAACCTAGATGAAAATCAAGACCTAGCCATGAAATATTCCATAAGAAGTATACCTACATTGTTGTTATTTAAAGACGGAAATTTAGTTGACACGAAAGTGGGTCTTTTGCCAAAAAGCGAAATAGTAACTTGGTTCAAATCAAAAACCTAATTAATCTTGAAGCCATCTTGTTTTAAGACTTCCCCAGCTAAATATAATGAACCACAAATTACTAACTTTCCGCTTGAATAGGTTTCTTTTATTTTTTTCAAAACTTCTTTGATATCTAATGAACATTCAATGTCAATTGTGGAGCCGATGTCTTGTTCAATAATTTTTTTTATTTCATATGGTCTTATAAACTGATGATCTGGAATTGGTAAAAGAAATATTGCTGAAAGGTTTTTTATTAGTTTTTTTATAAATGAATTCGGATCTTTCCCAATCATCATACCGATAACTAAGAAAACATTTTCTTTTTTCCATTTTTCAATTATTTTCTTTATTATATTTGATGCTTCTAAGTTATGCCCCCCGTCTAACCAAATCTCAAAATTTTTACCCATATATGAAGATAAATTTCCATTTTTTAGATTTTGCATCCTGGCTGGCCATTGTGCTGATAAAATACCTTGGTTAATATTTTTATTTAAAATATCTTTTTTTCCAAGTGATAAAACTGTTGCTACAGCCGTTGAGGCGTTATCTATTTGATGTTCACCAAAAAGTTTAGGGAAATTAAAATCATAATTGGTGTCCTCAAAATACATGCTAAAGTTTTTTTTTATACAATTTTTTTGTCTAATTTTCCAATTCAATCCTTCTTCGAATAGCTTAATGTTCATTCTTTTTGCTTCAACTCTTGCTAACTTTCTCACAACTGAAGATTGCTTAGATAGCACTATTTGTTTTGAATTTTTTAAAATACCTAATTTTTCTTTCGCAATTCTCACGATTGTTGAACCAAGAAAGTTCATATGATCCATAGAAATTGGTGTAATAACACTGCATATTTTATTTTTAACTACATTCGTAGCGTCAAATCTTCCACCAAGACCTGTTTCTAAAAGAATAATATTAGATTCAATCCTGCTAAATGCCAAAAATGCAGCAGCTGTTGTAATTTCAAAAAAAGTAATTTCTTCCCCGTTATTATAATATTCACATTCTTCTAAAAGTGAACTTAAATGGTTATTACTTATTAGTTTGGAACTAATCCTAATTCTTTCGTTGAAATTGATTAAATGAGGAGAAGTGTAAGTATGCACTTTATACTTTGAAGATTCAAAGATGGCTCTTAAAAAAGAAGTTACAGAACCTTTCCCATTTGTTCCTGCAACATGAATTACTGGAGATAATTTAAGATGAGGGTTATCTAACTTTTTTAGTAATTTTATTAAACGTTTAAGAGATAAATCAATCTTTTTAGGATGTAAAAGTTCTAGCCTTTTTAAAATTTTTGTAGATTTGTCCACTTCTAAGTTAAGCTACAAGGAAGTCTAGTAAATCTTCAATTTTTTTCTTGAGTTCTTTTCTATGAACAACAAGATCGATCATACCTTTTTCCATTAGATACTCTGATTTTTGGAAGTTTTGGGGTAACTTTTCTTTAATCGTATCCTCAATAACTCTACTTCCTGCGAAACCAATAGTGGCATCCTTTTCAGCGATTATTATATCACCGAGCATCGCAAATGAAGCTGAAACGCCGCCAGTTGTTGGATCAGTGAGAACAGAAATAAAAGGTAAATTTAATTTTCCGAATGCATTTATTGCTATGACAGTTCGTGGCATTTGCATTAATGATAAAATTCCCTCCTGCATTCTTGCACCACCTGATGAGCTAAATATAATTAATGGCAATTGATTTTTTTTCGCAAAATCGCATGCAGTTATTATTGCTTCTCCAGCAGCCATACCCATTGAACCTCCCATAAAATTAAAATCAAAAATTGCTGTAACAATTTTTTTTCCATTTATAGTTCCCGATGCCACCATAACGGAATCATTGGTTTGGTTTTTTTTTTGAGCGTTTTTCAATCTGTCTATATATTTTTTGCTATCTTTGAATTTTAGAGGATCAGGCTTTATTTTGGGTGTGTCCATTATCATGAAATTTTTCCCTAAAAACAATTCTAACCTTTCTTTTGAACTTATTCTAAAATGATAATCGCAATGTTTACAAACATATTGATTAGACATTAACTCTTTTCTCAATAGCATTTGGGAACACTTTGGACAAGTTTCCCACAGATTGTCAGGAACTTCTTTTTTTCCAACAAAAGCTTGAAGTTTTGGTCTTACAAAATTAGTGATCCAATTCATATAAATAACTTACCATCATTTTCTTAAATTTGCCAAGAAATCGGATATACTCTTTAGCATATGATTTTCTGAATATTTGCCTTTGTTAAAGTTTTCAATAAAGCTAATTATGACTGATCCAACCACACATCCATCTGAAAATTTATTGAGGTCTCGTATTTGATTTTTATTTTTAATACCAAATCCAACACAGATGGGAAGGTTTGAAATTTTTCTGATTTTTTCCAAAGATTTTCTAACTTCACTTATAGAGGGTTTTTTTGTTCCAGTGATACCCATAACTGAGACATAATATAAAAAACCACTCGTATGCCGAAGAATTTTTTTTAATCTTTCTTTATGCGTTGTCGGTGTGAGAAGCCTGATATTGTGAACATTATATTTTTTTGTATATGAGTTTATATAATGGTCTTCTTCTGGCGGTAAATCGACAATAATCAGACCATCTATTCCAACTTTTCTGCAATTTAAAAAGAAATCCTTTAGGCCGTATTGAAAAATTGGATTGAAATATCCCATCAAAACTATTGGAGTATTACAATCACTTTTCCTAAAATCTTTTACTAAATCGAAAGTGCTATCAATATTTGCTCCGGCTTCAATTGCTCTTTGACTTGACTTTTGAATGGTTGGGCCGTCTGCCATTGGATCAGAGAAAGGAAAACCTATCTCAATAAGATCAATTTTCTGATCTCTTAGCACACTTAATATTTTTTTTGAAATACTTTGATTTGGATCACCTGAAGTAATAAAAGCAACTAGCGCTTTTCTATTAATTTCTTTTAAGTCTAAAAACTTTTTGTCGATCCTATTTAGCATTTTAATCTTAAATTTTTATACCTAAGCTATCAGAGATAGAAAAAATATCCTTATCCCCTCTACCACACATATTCATGATTATAATTTCATCTCTTTTAAATTTTTTTGAGTTTTTAAGAAGATATGCTAAGGCATGAGACGGTTCTAGTGCAGGAATAATACCCTCTAACTTTGAACAAATTTTGAATGCATCAAGTGCCTCTTTATCAGTAGCACTAAAATAATTTACCCTTCCTGTTTCCTTTAGCCATGAGTGTTCGGGTCCAATGCCAGGATAATCTAAACCTGCAGATATTGAATGTGCATCAGTAATTTGTCCTTCTTCGTTTTGAAGTAAATATGTATAATTACCATGTAAAAAGCCAGGCTTTCCTCTTGATAAAGAAGCTGCATGCATTTTGGAGTTTATACCTTTTCCTCCTGCTTCTATCCCTATAATTTGTACATCTTCGTTGTTAAGAAACGGATAAAAGAGACCCAGAGCATTAGACCCTCCACCGATACAAGCTAGTAAATAATCGGGAAGTCTTTTTTCCATTTTAAGGATTTGTTTCTTTGCCTCTAACCCAATAATAGATTGAAAATCTCTTACCATCATTGGATAAGGATGAGGACCCGCAACAGTCCCTATAACATAAAAAGTATCTTTGACATTCGATACCCAATCTCTTAATGCTTCATTCATCGCATCCTTTAGCGTAGATGTTCCAGATTTTACTGGAATAATTTCAGCTCCAAGTAATTTCATTTTGAATACATTTGGGGCTTGTCTTTTAATATCCAAAGCACCCATATATACAACACACTTTAAGTTAAAAAGTGCACACACAGTTGCAGTTGCAAGTCCATGTTGCCCAGCCCCAGTCTCAGCAACAATCCTTTTTTTCCCCATCTTTTTTGCTAAAAGTACTTGTCCTACACAATTATTAATTTTGTGAGCGCCAGTATGATTTAGTTCGTCCCTTTTAAAATAGACTTTAACATCACCAATTTCTTTGGAAATTCTTTTAGCGTGATAGAGTGGACTTGGTCTTCCGATGTAATTTTCAAAATAATAGTTGAGTTCTTTTTTGAACTGCTTTGATCCTCTTACCTTTTTGTATTCGTTTTCAACATCTAGTAAAAGAGGCATCAAAGTTTCTGCAACGAACCTGCCTCCAAATTTTCCAAATCTCCCATGCTTATCAGGGAACTTATAATAGTTAATTTTATTTTTCTTTTTCATAATTTTTTACACAATCAATAAAACTTTTGATTTTTTTTTGGCATTTTTCTCCTCTTGATTTTTCTACCCCCGATGAAACATCAATAAATGTAGCCTTTGTAATTTTTAAAGCCTTGATAATATTTTCTTCGTTTAATCCGCCTGCTAGAATCCATTCTCCCTGTGAATCATATCCTTTAAGGAGTTTCCAATCAAATGAAATTCCTGTACCGCCACTAACATCATTTTCACTTTTTGTATCAAATAATATCATATCACATAATTTTTCATATTTACGTGCTCTCATAATATCTGAGTGTTCATTTATTGGTATTGCTTTGATAATTGGCTTTCCCAATTTTTTAATTTCATTTATATAACTCAAGTCCTCATTTCCATGAAGTTGAATGACATCTAAATTAAGAGTTTCTGAAATATGACTAATCAGATTCAAATCAGCATCTACAAATAGCCCAACAAGTTTTTGATTCTCGTTAATATAATGTCTAAGTTTCTTTGCTTCTAAGGCATTTATAAACCTTGGAGATTTTTGATAAAAAACAAAACCAATATAGTGAGCATCTGAACCTGCTAAAATTGATTCTTTATCTCGAAGCCCGCACAATTTAATTTTTGTCTTCATAGTGTTTTTCTATATCCTGCAAAATACTTTTTATTGAACTAATTGGGTCGCTAGATTGTGTAATTGATCTACCAATAATTAACATATTTGAGCCATTATTTATTGCTTGACCAGGTGAATTAATTCTTTTTTGATCGTTTTTTTTATTGTTTGAAAATCTTATTCCGGGTGTAACAAATAATATTTTGGTGTTATTTAGATTTTTTTTCAAGTGAGGAATTTCATGAGCTGACGAGACTAAACCGTCGATACCAGCTTTTTCTCCAATCTTTGCTAAATTCTTTACATAGTCTAAATTGCTGAAATTATAACCAAAACTTTTTAAATCTGCATTATCTAAGCTGGTGAGCATCGAAATTCCCAAAATTTTTGTATTATTTTTAATTGAAACCACTTCCTTAACCATTCTTACACCGCCAGAGAGGTGAATAGACAAATAATCAGGTTTTAAATCAATTAGATTTTGAGCAGATTTTTTTACAGTGTTTGGTATGTCTTTTAGCTTTAAATCTAAGAAGATCGGTATTCCAAGTTTTTGAATTTCAAGAAATCCTACGGGACCATTCTTTGTAAAAAATTCTAGACCAATTTTAATGCCTCCAATATATTTTTGTATTTTTGATATAAAC
>CACAYF010000015.1 GCA_902536655.1 uncultured Alphaproteobacteria bacterium
TGATTGTAGGGCATGTTGATCATGGAAAGTCTTCTTTTATTGGGAGATTGCTTTATGATATCGGAGAAATCCAAGAAGAAAAATATAGGGAGTTAAAAAAAGCAAGTCAAAAAAGGGGGAATGAATTTGAATTTGCATTTTTACTCGATGCGCTTCAGGATGAGAGAGACCAAGGAATTACAATAGATACAACCAGAATTTTCTTTAAAACCAAAAAAAGAAAATATGTGTTCATTGATGCACCAGGTCATAAAGAGTTTATAAGGAATATGATTACAGGCGCTGCTTCGGCGGACATAGCAATCTTGATTGTTGACGTAAACGAGGGCATAAAACAACAAACTAAAAAACATTCTTATCTTCTAAAGTTGCTAGGTTTTGAAAAAGTAATAACACTTTACAACAAGATGGATAAAGTTTGCTATTCTGAAAGTAAATTTTTGAATATTAAATCCAACCTTGAAACATTTCTTTCAAAGATAGGAATTAAATCATACTCATCTATTCCAATATCATCAAGAAAAGGGGACAATATTGTTACTTTAAGCAAGGAAACGGAATGGTACAAAGGTTTTTCATTCGTTCAGGTTCTAGATGAATACAAAATTCAAGAAAATAATAAATCTGAATTCATTAGATTTCCAGTTCAGGATATATATAAGTTGGGAGATAAAAGAATTATTGTAGGAAGAATCGAATCAGGTAAAATTAAAAGCGGGACTAAACTTATTTTTCTTCCCTCAAACGAAATTGTGAATGTTAAAACACTAGAAGTATGGCCTAAAGCAAAAAAAGAGTATGAAGTTGGAGACTGTATTGGTATTACGCTAAGTGATCAAATTTTTGTTGATAAAGGGAATATGGCATCAGACATTAAGACCCCGCCTCAACTGACCAATAGATTTGAATCAAGAGTGTTTTGGTTGAGTAAAAAAAAAATATCTTTCAATAAAAAATATTTGATGAAGATCAATACAGGTGAATACGAGGTTTCAATAAACAAAATAAAAAAAATTATTGATGTGGAAAGTCTTATTGAAAAAAAGAAAACAAATGTTGAAAAAAATGATATTTGCGAGGTTGTAATTCATTCGTCTGAGTTAATTCCAGTTGATGATTACACATTCAATAAGTCGACTTCAAGATTTTGTTTACTTGATGAAAAAGAGATTGTTGCTGGAGGGATAGTTGATATAAGAAATTACCCTGATCAGAGAGAACACAAAGATAATTTAAAACAAAATATAATTCCAGAAAATTATGCTATAAGTGAAATTGACAGATCAATAAAATTTAATCATAGACCAGGGATCGTTTGGCTAACGGGATTATCAGGTTCAGGCAAAAGTACTATTGCGAAGAATGTTGAAAAGAGGCTTTTTCAAAAAAATATTAATATTTTTTCTTTAGATGGAGATAATCTAAGAATTGGACTTAACAAAAACTTAGATTTTTCACCTGAGGACAGAACAGAAAATATAAGAAGAACTGCTGAAGTTGCTAATCTCTTTGCTAAAGCAGGACTTATTGTTTTAGTTTCTTTAATTTCTCCATACAGAAGTGAGAGGAAAAAGGCTAGAGACATAAGACCTGAGATTTTTCGTGAGATATACATAGAGTCTTCTTTAGAGGTATGTTTAAAAAGAGACGTTAAAGGACTTTATGCTAAAGCAATGAAGGGTGAGATCAAAAACTTTACAGGTATATCCTCACCATATGAGCCACCAGAAATGCCAAATCTTGTTATCAATACATCAAAATACTCAATCGAAGAAAGTGTAAAAACGCTAGAAGAATTTATTCTTAAAGAGTTTAGTTTTTAGAAAAGTCTTGACATGTAAATATTAGTAATTATGTTAGCACTCATACGTAACGAGTGCTAAAATATTTGTTATCAGAATTTTCTAAGAAAGGATATTCATTATGAATTTTAAACCATTACACGACAGAGTTGTCGTAAAAAGAATTGAAACAGATGAGAAATCTTCGGGCGGGATCATAATCCCAGACACAGCGAAAGAAAAACCAAGTGAAGGCGAAGTGCTAGCAGTTGGACCCGGAGAGATTACTGAAGATGGCAAATCTAAGCCTATGAATGTAAAAAAAGGTGACAAAATTTTATTTGGTAAATGGTCTGGTACTGAAGTTAAGTTAGATGGTCAAGATGTCTTAATTATGAAAGAGTCAGACATCATGGGTATTTTAGAATAATTTAAAAT
The DNA here is from genome assembly GCA_902536655.1 of uncultured Alphaproteobacteria bacterium. Classification (GTDB taxonomy): domain Bacteria; phylum Pseudomonadota; class Alphaproteobacteria; order Methylaequorales; family Methylaequoraceae; genus Methylaequor. The sequence goes on from CACAYF010000015.1 coordinate 2,220, forward strand.
TAAGGAGAAAAAAAATGTCAGCAAAAAAAATATCATACGGTTCAGACGCAAGAGATTTAATGATCTCAGGTGTGGATGCACTCGCTAATGCCGTCAAAGTAACATTAGGACCTAAGGGGAGAAACGTTATTTTAGATAAATCGTTTGGTGCACCAAGAGTTACTAAAGACGGTGTTTCAGTAGCTAAGGAAATAGAACTTAGAGATAAGTTTGAAAATATGGGAGCTCAAATGGTCAAGGAAGTGGCTAGCAAAAGCTCAGACTCAGCAGGAGACGGTACTACAACTGCTACAGTATTAGCTCAAGCAATTGTAAAACAAGGTGCAAAGGCAGTAACCTCTGGTATGAACCCAATGGATTTAAAAAGAGGAATTGATCTTGCAGTTGATAAAGTTTTAAATGATTTAAAGTCTAAGGCTAAAAAGTTAGGTTCGTCCTCTGAGATTGCTCAAGTAGGAACTATTTCAGCTAATGGCGAAGAAGAGATTGGTATGAAGATTTCTGAAGCCATGGACAAAGTTGGTCGTGATGGAGTTATTACAGTAGAGGAGTCCAAAACACGCGATACAACATTAGAAACTACTGAAGGAATGCAATTTGATAGAGGATATTTATCCCCCTATTTTATAACTGACGCAGAAAAAATGATTTGCGAATTCGAAGACCCGTATATTCTTTTAAATGAAGGAAAACTCTCGAATCTTCAAGATTTGCTGCCTCTTTTGGAAGCTGTTGTTAAATCCGGGAAACCATTATTAATTATTGCTGAAGATGTTGAAGGAGAAGCCTTGGCAACATTAGTAGTTAATAAACTCAGAGGTGGGTTAAAAGTTGCTGCCGTAAAAGCACCTGGATTTGGAGATAGAAGAAAATCTATGCTCGAAGATTTAGCTATTTTAACTGGTGGACAAGTTATAAGTGATGAACTTGGATTAAAGCTTGAAAATGTTGGAATTCAGGATCTTGGTTCATGCAAAAAAGTAAGAATTGACAAAGAAGACACAACAGTTGTGAGTGGTAGTGGAAATTCTTCTGATGTTAAAGCAAGATGTGAACAAATAAAAACCCAAATTGAAACCACCACTTCTGATTATGATAAAGAAAAGCTTCAAGAACGATTAGCTAAATTATCTGGGGGAGTTGCTGTAATAAATGTTGGCGGTTCTACAGAAGTAGAAGTTAAAGAAAGAAAAGATAGAGTAGATGATGCTCTAAATGCAACTCGCGCAGCAGTCGAAGAAGGAATTGTTCCTGGTGGAGGCACAGCCCTGCTTTATTCAATTAAATCATTAGAGGGACTTAAAGGAAATAATCCTGATCAAGATTCTGGAATTGATATAATTAGGAAAGCACTTGAGGCTCCTGCAAGACAAATTGCTGAGAATGCTGGTGTTGAAGGTTCAATAGTAATTGGAAAATTATTAGAACAAAAAGACAATAATCACGGATTTGATGCACAAACTGAGACTTATACAGACCTTGTTAAATCAGGTATTATTGATCCTGTTAAAGTCGTAAGAACGGCCCTAGAAAACGCATCTTCAATCGCAGGTTTGCTTTTGACAACTGAAGCAATGGTTGCAGAAATGCCGGAACCAAAGGATCCGATGCCTCCAATGCCTGGCGCAGGAGGAATGGGCGGCATGGGCGGCATGGGCGGCATGGGCGGTGATATGGGCTTTTAATTTACAACATTACCGACTTATAAAATTAAAGTGTAAACCCAGTTGTTTTAATAGACTGGGTTTCACGGCTGGTAGTATAACCCTTCGTCCATCTCCAAAAGTTCGAGCCAAACATCCTTATCCTCTTCCTTTATTTCAACAGAATCAAAGCCACATCTAATCAAAAATACGAACTGATCTGGAAGAATATGACCAACTGCTCTAAGTTCACCTCTGAAATTGTGTTTTTTTCTCAACATTTTTGCGAAAGTAAAAGGTCTTCCATCTTTAAATGTTTCAAAATTTATTTGTATCATCGCTGCTTTCGAGATTTCATCTTTATCTAATAAAGAACAAAAATTGGAACTAAATTCCACTGCTACATCAATTTTATGCTCTTGAACAATATGCTTAGCCTCTCTCCATTGTGAAATAGAAAGTATGGAACCATTTCTAATATTTTTTTCCAAGAAATCCTGTTCTTTAATTTGTTTGTAATGATTTTTGTGCTCATGCTTTTTTTGTAAAATTATCATATAAATCTTTTTTAAATTCTTTTATTCCAATTCGTCGAAAAACAGACAAAAAATCGTCACTTTTATTCCTTTTATGTTTCTTATAGGTATCGAGGATTTTTTCAATTGCGTCAATTAAATCATTTTCAGAAAATGATGGACCTACTATCTCACCAATCGCTGCATCTTCTTTTGCAGAGCCGCCTAATGTAATTTGGTAAGATTCTTGTCCTTTTCTGTCTAGCCCAAGTATCCCAATATTCCCAACATGATGATGCCCACATGCGTTGATGCAACCTGAAATTTTAATTTTCAAATCTCCTATTTCTTTTTGCTTTAAATAGTTATTAAAGTGACTACTAATTTTTTGAGATATTGGAATTGATCTGGCGGTTGCAAGAGCACAATAATCCATTCCTGGACAACAAATTGTGTCTGTTATTAAACCAAGATTAGGAGTTGCTAAGTTTTGAATTTTAAGTTGATTCCACAAATTAAATAGTTCATCATTAGACACATGAGGAAGAACAAGGTTCTGCTCATGTGTGACTCTTATCTCACTAAAAGAAAATTTTTCAGATATTTCGGCAAGTGCTATCATTTGATTACTTGTCGCATCACCAGGTGGTTTTTTTGGAGCTTTAAGAGAAATTTGTACGATTGAGTATCCCTGAATTTTATGAGGGATTACATTTTGTTTTATCCAATTTTGATATTCATGATTATTTTTGCTAGGTATTTGATTGGTATTTGGTTTCAAAGGAGGTAGTCTAAAAAATCCGAAAATTTCTTCTATGCTTTTGTCGTCGATCTCAAGTTCTTTATTTGAAAGTTTTGAAAAATTTTCTTCAACTAGTGATCTGAATTTTTCTATTCCTAACTCTCTTACTAAAATTTTAATTCTAGCCTTATAAATATTATCTCTCCTACCTTCTTGATTGTAGGTTGTGAGAATTGCTTCAAGATAATTTAAAATATCTTTTTTTGGTAAGAAATCTCTTATTTTTTTCCCTATGATTGGAGTTCTTCCTTGTCCTCCTCCAACAAAAATCTCAAAGCCTACTTGATTTTTTCTTTTTATTATCCTTAAACCAATGTCATGAACCAACATGGCAGCTCTATCTTCAGTACAACCTATCACAGCAATTTTAAACTTTCTCGGTAGGAATGAAAATTCTGGATGAAACGTTGACCATTTTCTTATTATTTCACACCATGGTCTTGGATCTTCGATCTCATTTAAAGTTAATCCTGCAAGATGGTCTGAGGAAATATTTCTTATACAATTACCAGATGTTTGAATTGCATGCATTTCCACTGACGAGAGTTCACGCAGTATTTCAGGAACCTCTAACAACTTGGGCCAATTAAACTGAATATTTTGTCTTGTTGTGAAATGACCGTAACCTCTGTCATATTTGTCCGCAATAAAGGCAATCTTCCTAAGTTGTTTAGATGAAAGCTCTCCATAGGGGATGGCTATTCTTAACATATAGGCATGTAACTGTAGGTATAAACCATTCATTAATCTAAGTGGTTTAAATTCTTCTTCAGTGAGTCTTCCTTCTATCCTTCTATTAACTTGATTTTCAAACTGTTTAACTCTGCTTGCAATTATTTTTTTATCAATGTCTGAATATTTGTACATAACATCTATATTTTTATTGTTATTCCAGAATTTCTAATTTTATCTCTAAGAGTTCTAATATTTCCAGCTTCGTCCAATTCAACGAACTTAGGAGAAATAATAATACATTTTTTCTCTTCTTTGATTGAAATTTCTTCATATTTTTCAATTTCATCAACTTTTATTTTAATAGCCTCACTAGAGGAGCTTGACCAGCCTGTTGATGTAAAAAAAACAACTTTTCCAGATCTTAGTTCATTAGCAGATAGCAAGAAAGTTTCTCCTTGGAGTTTTTTAGCCATATTAAATCATATCCTAATTGTAAAAATATAGGGGAAATAAAATATTACAAGTATTAAATGTTTAATTAAAATTATACAAATTATTTGTGTATAATATATTTTTTTAAGACTTGATAATACTTTTAAACTGAATACTTTATAAACTAATATGTTGGAAATTAATTCTAAATTATGGCCATTCACAGAAGCTAAAAAACTTTTAAAAAGATTAGAAGAAAAAGGAAAATCAGAATGTATTTTTCAGACAGGTTATGGCCCTTCAGGCTTGCCTCACATAGGAACTTTTGGAGAGGTTCTAAGAACCTCAATGGTCATCAAGGCCTTCAAAGAAATTTCTGATATTCCAGTAAAGTTGTATGTGTTCTCAGATGATATGGATGGGTTAAGAAAAGTACCGCAAAATATACCAAATTCAGAAATTATTCAAGAGCATTTGGAAAAACCTCTATCATCAATTCCAGATCCTTTTGAAGAATTTGAAAGTTTCTCTGAGTATAATAACAATAAGTTAGTAAAATTTCTTGAAAATTTTAAATTTGACTTTGAATTTAAGTCTTCAACTCAATTATATAAAAATGGAAATTTCAATGAAGGGCTTGAAGCTATCTTTGATAATTATGATAAAGTAATGAATGTAATTTTACCAACACTTGGGAAGGAAAGGAGGCATACTTACTCTCCTTTTTTACCAATTTGTAAAGCTTCAGGAAAAGTTCTTCAAGTAAAAGTGAATAATCTAGATAAAAACAACCACAGAATAGAATACTTTAATCCCGTTTCATCCAAAGACGAATATTCATCAATTTTTAATGGAGAATGCAAATTACAATGGAAAGTAGATTGGGCTATGCGATGGTATGTACTAAAAGTGGATTATGAAATGAACGGTAAAGATTTGATCGAATCTTTTATCTTATCAAGTAAAATAAATAGAATTATAGGAGGCAGACCTCCAAATAATTTTACTTATGAATTATTTTTAGATGAAAAAGGTGAGAAAATATCAAAATCTATTGGAAATGGGATATCCGTTGACGATTGGTTGGAGTTCTCTCCGCAGGAGAGTCTTGAATTATTTATGTTTCAGAATCCAACCAGAGCCAAAAGACTTTATTTTGATGTAATACCAAAAATGACAGATGAATATTTGAAGTTGAGAAAAGACTTTGAAGCATCAGATGTCAATGAAAAATACCAAAGCCCTATTTGGTTTTTAAATAACGAAAAGCAATTTAACATTCTGGAAAACTTTTCTTTTAATATGATTTTAAATCTTGCAAATGTTTGCAATGCAGAAAGTTCTGAAATTCTTTGGGGCTTTATTGAAAACTATTATCCGGATATAGAAAGAAAGCAATTTCCTTTAATACAGAAACTTCTTGAATATGGAGTCGAATATTATAAAAAATTTGTTTTACCAAAAAAAAAATATAGGTCACCCAATGATCTTGAGAGAGAGGGTTTTACAAAGCTTATTACAATACTAGAAACTCTCGATAATAATAGTGAGGCAGAGGATATCCAAACAAAAATTTATGAAATTGGAATGGAATTAAACTTCTCTAACCTTAAAGATTGGTTTTCAGGATTTTATCAAGTAGTTTTGGGACAAGAGCAAGGACCTAGGCTTGGCTCTTTTATAAAATTTTATGGGATAAAACCAACCATTGAATTATTAAAGGAAAAAGTTAAGTAAATGGATGATATTTCTAACTATGTTTACAGAATATTCACGAAGGAAGAATTAGAGGAATTTAGAAAAAGTAAATTATTTCTTGGAAACGAGCTGGACTTTAATTCAGGTTTTATTCATTTATGTACAGAACAACAAATTAAAGAAACAATTAATAAATATTTTAAAACAGAACAGACTTATATTGTAAAATTTAAAATTTCAGATTTGGAAGATTCATTGAGATGGGAAAAAAGTAGAAATGAGGAAATCTTTCCCCATTATTACGGAACATTAAGATCAAAATTAATAGTTAAGATTACAAATAAAGCATATAATGAACTTTAAATCATTTTCAAAGTTTATAGATTTTCTACCCCCAGAGTTTCTCCATAGTCTATTTATAGGTTTTCTTAAAACACAATTTTATAAAAAAAATGACAGTTTTAAAAACTTGAAAATCAAAGCTTTTGGAAACGAATTCAAGAATCCTCTTGGATTAGCTGCGGGATTTGACAAGAATGCTGAAGTTATACAAGGAGCGTTAAATTTAGGTTTTGGTTTTTTAGAGTTAGGAACTGTTACACCTATGCCTCAATATGGAAATCAAAAACCAAGAGTATTTAAGATACCTGAAATTGAGGCTGTTATTCAAAGGCTAGGATTTAATAATAGGGGCGTTGAAGAATTTTTAGATAAATTAAAAAAAGCTCAAAAAATTAAAAGTATATTAGGAGTAAATATTGGTAAAAATAAAAATTCAAAAGATTTTATTTCAGATTATCACTTTCTTTATCAAAAACTTGAAGCTTATTCAGATTACATTACCATAAACATATCTTCACCAAATACACCAGGACTCAGAGATATTCAAGAAAAAGGAAATATTGAAAAATTAGTTAGTAGTCTATCAACTATTAAAAAAAAAAAACCAACCTTTTTAAAATTATCTCCTGATCTGTCTAAAAAAAACTTAGAAAACATATGTAGGTTAGTTCTGAAAAATAAATTTTTGAATGGTTTGATTCTTACAAATACTACTATTCAAAGAAATGAACTTTACAAGAAACCAGTAAAAAATTCTTGGAAGTTAAGAGAGGAAGGCGGTTTGTCAGGAACTCCACTAAGAGAAAAAACAAATAAAATTATCAGAAGTGTGTATGAGTTAACTGAAGGTAAAATCACAATAATAGGTGTTGGTGGAATTTCAACTGGAAGAGATGCATTTGAAAAAATATCAATGGGTGCAAGCCTTCTCCAACTATACACCTCGTTAATTTATCGTGGTCCTAATGTAGTTATGAGTATTCTGAGTGATTTAAGTTGTTCTTTAAAAAGAAAAGGTATAAAGAATATAACTGATTTAGTTGGAAAAAATATAAATTATGATTAATTTTAACCAAATTCAAAATCTCTCAGAAATCCATAGTGAATATGAATGTTTTTTTATAGATTTATGGGGAGTTATCCACAATGGTGTTAATTTATTTGAAAACGTTTTAGATACATTAAAATTTTTAAAAAATGAAAAAAAGTCAATCTTCTTTCTCACTAATGCCCCCAGAAGGTCAAGCGTAATTAAAAAACAGTTATTCGAATTTGGTTTAAATGACAAATTATATGATAATGTTGTTTCTTCTGGAGAAATAACATGGCAAAAATTAAAAAGTAAGAAAAATTTAAGATGTTTTATAATTGGTCCTCCTAGAGACTTTCACTTGGTTGAAGGACTTGATATTGAAGTTGTTAAAAATCCAAAATTGGTTGACTTAATTATAAATACTGGACCATGGGGAGATAAAGATTCACTCGAAAATTACAAGCCAATATTAGAAGAACTTGTAAATTATAATCCTTTAATGATTTGTTCTAATCCTGATAAAACCGTTGTAAGGGGTGACAGGTTTATGATTTGTGCTGGTCTTCTTGCAGAATATTACCAAAAAATCGGTGGCAAAGTCGAATATTATGGTAAACCGTATAGTGAAATTTATGATTTTACTTACTCTATAATGAAGAAAAGACATGACAAAATATTAGTTATTGGAGACTCCTTAGATAATGATATTAAAGGAGCAAATTTACAGAATTTAGATTCATTATTAATAACCTCAGGCATACACAGGGAAGTAAATAATCAGAACGGTATTGATAAAGAAGAATTAAATGATTTAATAAAAAAAAAAAAAATTTGCCCAAAATTTTTTATGAGGCATTTAACATTTTAAGAGAGTAAATTTGGATAGAAAAAAATTATATAAAGGATGGGAAGAACAAGCTTCAAAAGAACTTCGCGATAAAAACCTAGAAGACCATTTTTGGGAAACGCCAGAGGGTATAAAAGTAAAGCCTTTGTATACCGAGGACGATTTACAGAAAATTAGCCACGAAATAGGTGTGCCAGGTCTCCCTCCTTACACTAGGGGACCTCGAGCAACAATGTATACGAATAGACCATGGACAATCAGACAATACGCTGGATTTTCTACTGCTGAGGAATCCAATAAATTTTACAAAGAAGGACTGAAAAATGGTGTAATGGGACTGTCTGTAGCATTCGATCTTGCTACACATAGGGGTTATGATTCTGATCACCCAAGAGTTGTGGCAGACGTTGGAAATGCTGGTGTCGCAATTGATTCAATAGAGGATATGAATCTACTTTTTGATGGAATTCCTCTTGATCAAATGAGTGTTTCAATGACAATGAATGGTGCAGTTATTCCTGTTTTAGCAAGTTTTATAGCTTCAGGAGAGGAACAAGGTTGCCCAAGAGAAAAATTAACAGGAACAATTCAAAATGACATTTTAAAGGAGTTCATGGTCAGAAATACATTCATATTTCCTCCAAAACCAAGCATGCGTATTGTTGCAGACATTATTGAATATACATCAAAAAAAATGCCAAAATTTAATTCGATATCTATAAGCGGATATCACATGCAGGAAGCAGGTGCGAATCAAGTCCAAGAATTAGCATACACTCTAGCTGATGGGAAAGAATACATTAAATCTGCTCTCGAAAGAGGTTTAAATATTGATGAATTTGCCCCTAGACTCTCTTTTTTTTGGTCAATTGGAATGAATTTTTTTATGGAAATTGCGAAGATGCGAGCCGCAAGATACATGTGGTCAAAAATTGTAAAACAGTTTAATCCTAAAAATGACAGAAGTTTGGCTTTAAGAACGCACTGTCAAACCTCAGGCGTCTCACTCATGGAACAAGATGCCTACAATAATATTGTGAGAACAACGATTGAAGCAATGGCTGCTGTGATGGGTGGAACACAATCCCTTCATACAAACAGTTTCGACGAAGCTCTTGCTTTACCAACTAAATTTTCTGCAAGAATTGCGAGAAACACCCAGTTAATAATTTCTGAAGAGACTGGCATTTGCAATGTCATTGATCCTTTGGCTGGATCCTATTATGTTGAAAGTTTAACGTCAAGTATTGTCGAAGAATCACAAAAGCTAATCAATGAAATTGACGAAGTTGGGGGAATGGTTAAAGCTATTGAAATGGGAATACCAAAGATGAGAATTGAAGAGAGTTCAGCTAAAAGGCAGGCAAGAGTAGATTCTAACGAGGAAACAATTGTTGGAGTTAATAAATACAAACCTACTGAGAAGCAAGAAATTAACATTCTCTCAATTGATAATGAGGAAGTTAGAAAAAGACAGGTATCTAGATTACAGAATATAAAGAACTCTCGAAATAACAAGACTGTTGAGAGCTTTATAGAAAAAATTAAAAATGCTGCAAATAGTGATGGAAATCTTTTAGAAATTTGTATAGAAGCATCAAAAAATAGATGTACAGTCGGGGAAATGACCTCGGCAATGGAAAGTGTTTTTGGAAGACACAATCTTTCAACAAAAACAATTTCAGGAGTCTATAAGAATTCTGTGAAAAATGACGGAAAGATAGATATTATTGACAACGAACTTAGTAAATTTGTTAACAAAAAAGGGAGAAGACCAAGGATGCTTGTTGTAAAAATGGGTCAGGATGGTCATGATCGCGGGGCTAAATTAATAGCAACTGCATTCTCAGATCTTGGTTTTGATGTTGATATAGGACCTTTATTTCAAACCCCTGAAGAGGCAGCAAAACAAGCAATAGAGAATGATGCACACGTGATTGGTGTCTCAACACTGGCTGCTGGTCATAAGACATTAGTGCCCCTACTTATGGAATCTTTGAAAAATAATGAGGCAAATTATATTAAAGTAATTTGTGGAGGAGTGATACCACCCGATGACTATCCCTTTTTGTATGACCTGGGTGTTTCAAAAGTATTTGGTCCTGGTACAAATATTCAAGAGGCAGCCATTGAAATAATTAATTTACTGTGATAACTTAACCAATATGGTTAAGTTATGAAGCTAAAGTCTTATTTAAAATTATTTAAAATTTCAAACATAGATTTTTCAAAAGAAATCGGAATTTCAAGTGTTTCTCTTTCAAGATATATAAGTGGAGAGAGACTCCCAGAAAAAAAGATTTTGAATAAAATATTCAAATTAACAGACGGATTAGTTGACGCGAATGATTTTTTTTTAAGTAGTAGTTCATCTCGAGATCTTTCTGAAATTCACAAAGAAGAAATCAAAAAAATGGTTTTAAATATAAGAGAAGGAAAACTAAAAGATCTCGCAAAAGCAATTACACTAATAGAATCTTCACTCAAACTTCACAATGCTCAAGCTGACTTTCTATTATCTAAGTTTAAACAAAATAAAAATTCTTTAAGAGTTGGGATTACTGGTGTTCCAGGTGTCGGAAAATCTACATTTATTGAAACTTTTGGAATGTCTTTAATAGATCTTGGTTTTAAAGTTGCAGTTTTAGCTATAGATCCCTCTTCAAAAAGAACCGGAGGTTCAATTTTAGGAGATAAAACAAGGATGATGAAACTATCTGTAAACAAAAATGCTTTCATACGTCCTTCTCCAAGCCAGGGGAATCTTGGAGGTGTAGCAAAAAGAACCTCTGAATCAATAAGATGCCTAGAGGAAGCAGGATTTAACATTATATTTATTGAGACTATGGGCGTTGGTCAGGCCGAAACAACGGTCTATGATATGGTAGATATATTTTTAGTCCTTTTGTTACCATCTGGTGGAGACGAACTACAAGGAATAAAAAAAGGAATTATTGAGATGGCAGATGTTATTATAATAAATAAAGCGGATGGAAACTTAAAAAATACTGCTGAGATAACAATGTCAGAATATAAAAATGCACAAAATATGATTTCAAACATAAGAGAAGACATTTCACCTGAAGTTTTTTTGTGTTCATCCACGGAGTCATTCGGCATCACAAAAATATGGAACTTCATAAGAAAATTTGAAAAAATAAGAAGAGATAATGGGTCATTTTACAAAACTCGAATTAAGCAACAGACTAAAGCCATTTGGAGGAATATTATTATGCAAAGCCAAGATTATATTGAGAATAATTTAAAATATAAGGATTCAGTGAAAAAAATTATTAAAGATGTAGAAAAAAATAATTTTGATGTTAATAATGCATCAAAGATTATTTTTGATTCTATTTTAAAAAGAAACACTTAATCTCTATTGAATCATTTGTTAAAAGGCAAAGTATAATGGTAAAAAAATGTAGCATTACAAAAAAAAAACCAATGTCGGGTAACAATGTTAGCCACGCTGTTAACAAAACAAAAAGAAGATTTTATCCAAATCTTCACAATGTAACCTTTTTCTCTGAAGTATTAGGAAAAAAAATTAAACTCAAAGTCTCCTCCCGTGGTATCAAAACAGTTGAAAAAAATGGTGGAATAGACAATTACATAATCAAAACTAAGATTTCTGAACTCACTGAAGAAACAAAAAAGCTGAGAAAACTTATCGTATCTAAGTCTGCAAAATAATACACTATCTTTTTTCTTTTAAAATTTCGGTCAAATTATCTATTATTATTTCACCCAACTTCTCAACATCATCAATAGTAAAAGCTCTGCTATAATATTTAGAAACATCATGACCTATACCAATAGCAATTATATCAATTGCTTTTTTTTTCTCTATTTCAGATACAACCTCTTTCAAATGATTATCAAGAATATTTGAATTATTTGATGAAAGAGTAGCATCGTCCACTGGAGCACCATCAGATATTACAATTAAAATTTTTTTTTTTTCATTCCTTTTCTTTAATCTACTCGATGCCCAAATCAATGCTTCGCCATCAATATTTTCTTTCAAAAGTCCATCTTTTAAAACTAAACCTAAATTTAGTTTTGTCTGATTCCATGGTGTATCCGCATCCTTGTACACAATATGAAGAAGATCATTTAATCTTCCTGGATTGGCATCTTTATTTTTTTTCTCCCAAAGTTTTTTTGATTTTCCACCTTTCCATTCCTTAGTGGTAAAGCCCAAAATTTCAACATTCACTCTGCATTTTTCCAAAGTCTTCGTAATTATCTCTGCTGTCATCGCTGATGTAACAATAGGTTTTCCTCTCATAGAACCTGAATTATCAAGTAAAAGTGATACCACTGTATTTTTTTCGGTATTTTCGTTTTCTAATTTAAAAATATTTGAGTTTTTAGAGTTTGCAATAAATTGAGAAAATCTGGAACTATCAAAGAATCCTTCATCTTGATCAAATTTCCAGGTGCTAAAATCAAGGGAATAAAGAAGTTTCTCGAGTTTTTTTGCAAGATTGTTAATTAGTTTTGTATTGTCTTTACATTCTTCATCAAATTTTTGTCTAAGGTTTTTTAATTCCTGGTAACTAATTAATCTTTCGGCTTTTGTGAAAGTATCAAATTGTTTTGTGAATACTTTATAATCCAATTCTTGTTTAATAAAAGAATTATTAAAATTATTTTTCTCTGACTTGTTTGAGATTGGTTTATCTTTATTTTGATCAACTTTACTTAATTGAATCTTTTTAAGTTTTTCTTTTTCTTGTTTTTGTGATGCATTGGTATCTATATTTGAACTTTCTTCAGGATCTTGATTAATATTATCTTCATTTTCAGTGTGGAGATTAGCAATTAATTTATTAACGTGAAAATAGAATTTATTTTCATCATCGATTAAGTTTATTAAATTTTTAAATTCTTTAATATTTATTTTAGAAAATTGTTTAGGAATTTCACCTTTAGGTACTTGTTTATTCAGAAAAAATTTGAGAGAAAAATCAAACAAAGATGAATTGTAGTTTTTGTTTTTAGAAAAAAAACTATTTCTAAATTCAGGCAAGATTTTTTTTATATTTTGTTTACAACCTTTGAACTCTCTAAAACCAAATGACAAACATCTTGTTATCGCAAAAACTTTAAATAAATTTTTTTTTTCCTCATTCGATGGACAATATATGTTGAAAGTTTTTGAATTAATATATCTCAAATTCAGAGATGCAATATCGTACCATCCTCTACTTAAAGGTTTATTGGAGATGTCATTGTTTTCAAAAAAATTTGAATTTTTTGATTCATTAGAAACGAGTACTTGTTTTTCTGAAATTTTTTTTATTTTATTTTTTGATAAAGTCTTTGCAGATGTTTCTTTTGCATTTTCCATAATTTATTCAAAATTTGATATCAATTCTCTCCCAAAACATCTTTGATAAAACTCATTAATGATTTTTTGATCATTAGGATCACATTTATTCAAAAACGATAGTTTAAATGCCTGATCAATATCACCAAATATTTCAAAATTTTCAGCCCACATTATGCAGGTTCTTGGAGACATTATCACAGAGATTTCTGAACTTTTAAACGCATCTCTAACTAGATTTGCTAATAAAACCATTTTGGAAATTGAATCATGTACTTTTTTTGTACTTTTTTTTATTTTATTTTTAATTATTTTTTCCTCGATTTCAGGTTTTAGAAAATTTAATGCACAAAAAATATTCCATCGGTCTAGTTGACCTTGATTTAAATTTTGTGTCCCATAATATAAGCCTGAAGTATCTCCAAGTCCGAGGGTATTACATGTTCCAAAAATTCTGAAGTAGCGGTTTGGTGTGATAATTGTATTTTGATCCAGAAGTGTTAATTTACCTTGTGACTCCAATACTCTTTGAATTACAAACATTACATCTGGTCGACCAGCATCATACTCGTCAAATACCAAAGCAACTGGATTTTTAATTGCCCATGGGAGAAGTCCTTCTTTGAATGTTGTAACTTGCTTGCCTCCTTCTAATACAATTCCATCTTTTCCAAGTAAATCAAATCTGCTTATGTGTCCGTCAAGATTTATTCTTACACACGGCCAATTTAATCTTGCCGATATTTGTTCGATGTGCGAGGACTTACCAGTTCCATGAAGACCTTGTATTAAAACTTTTTTATTATATTTGAAACCCATTAAAATTGAAGTCGTAGTTGCATCGTCGAAAACGTAACCATCATCAATTTCTGGAACGAGTTCGGATTTTTGTGAAAAGTAAGGCACCATTATTTTTTTAGAAACCCCAAATATTTTTGAAGCATCAATCTGCTTTGGTGAATTCAAATTCAAATTATTATTTTCTAATAACATCGGCTTCTCGATAACTTTTTAGGATTTTGTATGCTTTATTGATTTCTTTCATTTTCTTTTCTTTATTGTTTATAGTATTTTTTACGTCTGGGTGATACTTTTTTACCAATTTTTTGTATCTAGCTTTTAGTTGATCTTCACTAAAATTAGGCTTCAATTTTAAAATTGTTAATGAATTTTCAATTTGCTCATTAAAACTGTAATTTTGATTATTTTCAAATCTTTTTCCTTTTTTTCTGAACTTCATCTTTTGAGTGTCAAAAATGAAGTCAAATTCAAACCTTATTTTGGAGACCGTGCCTTTGGCAAATGGCTTTGTTGGTTTTCCTTCAAAAATGTCATTTTTTTGGTATTCATAAATTTCATTTTGAGATTTTCCTGCAAAAAAATTCCATCTCTTATTATATGACTTTATATGTTTACTACAAAACAAGTACTTTTCACGACTATTTGGAGATTTTGGTGCAAAAAATTCTCCTGGCTCATTACAATCTTTTTCATCACATTTTTTAACGTCAGCTTTGTCAAAAAAAATATAACTGTCTGTTGATTTTTTTTTCATATTCTTATTATTATTACATATATGAATGAATCGACAATTTACAAAAAACTCCACACTAATTTCAAACCATCCTTTTTAAAGGTTGAAAACGAATCGCATTTGCACAAAAACCACACGCAAAGTCCTAAAGGAGGGAATTCACATTTTTATGTGGAAATTAAATCAAGTATTTTTAATAACTTGCCTAGATTACAGAGCCAAAGAAAAATATACAAGGTTTTAGAAAATGAAATGAAAAGCTTTGTTCACGCTCTGAGAATTAAAATCTTAGATTAACTTCCATATCCTGTACCAAACATGAATTCTTGATGTTTTTTAAGTGAATCTTGCAGTTCAGTGTTTGCATAATCATACAAATCTCTCATGGACAAAATACCTATAATTTTTTTTTTTTCTATAACTGGAAGGTGTCTAAACCCTTTTGACCTCATCACATGAATTGCATCAATAGGTGTTTTTTTTGGGGATATGGTTTGAACATTTTTTGTCATTATACTGGATATTAGTGTTACTTTAGGATCGAGGTTTCGGGGTATAATCTTAAAGGTTATATCTCTTTCAGTGATAATACCTACAAGATCTTTATTATTTTTGGTATCGCATACCAGTAGCGCTCCACACTTATTCTTTAACATGGTTACAGCAGCTTCGTAAGCTGAAGATTTATGTCCAATAATTACTAATCTCTGATTAATTAAGACTTTTTCAAGTATTTCCTGAATGATCAATTTTAACTCCCCAATTAATTATAGTACAAATTTGAAAAATTTTAATTATTTTTTGAAATTTTTAGCATAAGCAATTGATTATTTTTCTTTGAAAGAATTTTAAACTTTAATCCAAAGAAAGAAAAAACCTGACCTTTTTTGGGAATAATTCTACTTTCATAAAGAATAAGTCCAGCTACCGTAGAAGCGTTGTTAATTGGAAGGTCTGTTCCAATTTGCTTATTAAGATCACGAATATTCACTGTACCGTTGACTAAAAAATTATTTTTTGATGTTTCTTTGATGCCGTTTTCGTTTTTTGAAAGTTTTAAATCATCTAGCTCATCGTCGATATCTCCGACAATTTCTTCAATTATGTCTTCAAGAGTTATAATTCCTAAAAACTCTCCATATTCATCAACAACTATGGAGAAATGTTCTTTTCTTCTTTTAAAAGCTATTAACTGATTGTCTAATTTTGTAGACTCTGGAATAAACCAAGGCTTTTGACAGTAATGCAATATATTAAATTTTTTTTGGTCTAACGAAGTTTCTCCAATTAATTTTCTCACGTGCAAGACTCCTACAATATTTTCAGGATTTTTTTCCCAAATAGGTATTCTCGAATGTGGAGAATTTTTTAATTTTTGAATTAAATCTGTATAAGAAGTGTCGGACGGCAAACTGTAAATGTCTTTTCGTGAAATCATTATTGATCCAACTGTTATGTCATCTAAGTCCAAAATTGACTTAAGCATTTGTTTTTCTTCTTTTCCTGTTGAATCTTTTCCATGAAGATCAATCGCCCCTCTCAATTCCTCTTCGCTTTGCTCAAGTATTTCTTCCTTAGAAACATCTTTATAATCAATTCCAAGCATCTTTAAAATTAAGCCCACAATGAAATTTAAAATTTTTGTTAAAGGAAAAAGTAAGATTATTATTATTCTGATAAAGGGAGCTATTTTTAATGCAAATTTATCAGCTTTCGATAATGCAATTGTTTTTGGAATCAATTCACCAAAAATCAGTATCATGAGAGTCATTATTATTGTAGCATAGAAAATGCCTTCAGATTCAGTAATTTCTATTAGAATCTTTGTTGCTAATGCAGAGGCTAAAACATTTACTAGATTGTTTGCAAAAAGAATTGTACAAATTAATTGTTCTTTGTCTTTAAATATTTTTTCAAAAATTCCAGCATTTTTTTTACCTGATCTTGCTAGCGTATGAATTCTTGCTTTAGAGGCTGAGGTTAATGAAGTCTCAGATCCAGAGAAAAATGCTGATAAAAAAACAAGTCCAATGATTGAACCTATTAATACTGATAAAGAAAAGTCCATACTTTATTTTAATTCATTTTTTAAAAAATTTGACAATAATTTTTCATTCTCTAAAAACAGTCTCACAGGCGAACCTATGTCTTTAATAAGTATTAGTTTAATTTTATTATTTTTTACTTTTTTATCAAATCTCATATGCCGTAAAAATCTCTCTTGGGAAATTCTAATATTGTAGTCACTTAATTTATAATTGATTTTTAAATTTTTGAGATGAGAAGTGTATTTTTCTAGTACCTCTTTTTTACAAATTTTTAAAAATGCAGAGAACTTTAAGGCTAAATACATCCCAATAAAAATAGCCTCTCCGTGTTTTAATTTTTCTTTATATCCAGTTATAGCTTCAATGGCATGCCCAAAGGTATGTCCAAAATTTAATAATTCTCTCATACCTTTTTCTTTTTCATCTATGGAAACAATTTTAGATTTTATAAAACAACTTTTTTTTATCGCATAAACACAACTTTCGGAATGAAGGGAAATCACCTTTTTACCATTATCAACTAACCAATTAAAAAATTTTTTGTCACTTATAAAAGAGTATTTCAGAATTTCAGCATACCCAGCATTGATATCTCTTTTACTCAAGGTTTTAAGAATATCAGTTGAAATAATAACTGATTTTGGCTGCTTAAAAGATCCTATTAAATTTTTTCCATATTTTGAATTTATACCTGTTTTACCACCCACTGAACTATCTACTTGTGCAAGAAGTGTTGAAGGTACCTGAACAAAATCCAAACCTCTTAATATTAGAGATGATGCCAGCCCCACTAAGTCTCCTAATACTCCGCCTCCGATACAAATCAAGAGAGTATCTCTATCAACTTCAAGTTTAAGAATTTTTTCAATTATAAGTTCGAGGTATTTAAAACTTTTAATTTTTTCACCTTGTGGCAGGAAGATTTGATCAAATTTTATTTGTTTTTTTAAATACTTATTAAATAAAGAAGGATTTTTTTCCAATATATTTTTATCAGAGATAACAACAGTCCTAGAATAATTCTTATAATAAGAAATGTAGTTAGTAATTGACTTATGAATATCTTTACCGATAAATATTTTGTAAGAATTTATTCCTAATGAAACTTTGTAGATGTCACAACTATTCATATTTTTTTAAGGCTTTTTTAATATTTTTTACAATTTCTAAAATTGGAGTATCGCTTACATTTATAGAAAAATGAGATTTGTTGTAATGGTTAATTCTCTCCTTATACATTTGTTTTAAGTTATCTTCAAGTTTCCCTTTATCTAACTTTGGTCTGTTGGATAGATTTTTCTTTAGCCTGGATACCAAAGTATTCAATTTTGCATTGAGAAAAACACAAATACATTCTTTCAAAAGAATTTCTCTTAACTCTGAATTACAGAAGATACCAGCTCCTGGCGAAATAACAAATTTATTTTTTTTACTTATTAATTTTATCAAAATTGATCTTTCTAATCTTCGAAATTCAGGTTCACCGTATATTCTAAAGAAATCTCTTATTTTTAAATTTGTAACTTTTTCAACCTCCTGATCAATGTCGAAAAAATTTCTTGAAATTTCTTTTGACAACATTTTTCCTATTGTTGTTTTTCCTGCTCCAGTCATACCAACTATTATTATGTTTTTATCTTTTAAAGTCATATAATTGTTTTACTATAAATAATAGATTTTTTTGGAGAATAATTGTTAATATTATAATAATTTATTAGATAAAATGTAATAATCATGGACAAGTTAATAGTTAAGATTTTTATTTCACTTGCAGTAGTTTTCTTTTTATTAATATTATATTTAGGAACATCAGATTTTATTGTTAATCCTAGACTTATTGAGAGTGAGCTTAATCTTGAAAATAAATAATTTATTTACCCTTATTTTATCTTTATTTTTTATGTGTAAGTTGGCTGCTGCAAATCAAAATGTTTTTAAGAATTATGACAGTTTTAGAAATTCAAAAGAATATCTCTCAGAGTTTGTCATAACAAATAAAAAGGAAGATAAATGGAAAAACATTTTTTCAAATAAATCTTTTAAAGAAATAGAATTATTTTTAAAAACAATACCTATAAATACTTCTGATCAAATGATTCAGAAGATGATTTTTGAAATTTTAGTTTCAAAAAAAACATTTGATAGAAATTTAATTAATGCCGATGATGATAAAATACTTTTTGAAAGTTTAATCAACAAGTTATTTGATACTGGAAGATTAAACGAGATAGAGTTGGTTTATTCTCAAACTTCTGAACTTGAAAGTAATAGTTTTATTTTAAAGAAAATGATTGAAGGAAATCTTCTCAGAAACAGGCATGCTGAAGCTTGTAAAATTTTACAAAAAGTTAATCAAGACCCAGTTATTTTTGGGAAGATAATGATAATTTGCAATATTATCAATAATAAGTTTGATGAAGCAAAACTTGGACTCCAACTTTTAAAAGAGCAAAATCAACCAGGCGATATTTTTTTTATTGATTTAGCTTTTGCTTTAATGAGTGACAAAGATATTTCTGAGTCAAGTGATTTAAAGAAAAATTTGGATCAAGTCAAAGAATTAAATCCTATACTAATGTCATCACTCCAATTTGCTGATATATCTCCAAATTTTGAGCAAATCGAAAAATTATCTACAAGTGGATTACTTTTTTTGTTATCAAATCCATCTGTAGACACTGAATTGAAAATATTTTGTTCTGAGATGCTTATCAAACAAGGTAGAATAAATGTTGATATGCTCTCAGAGGCATATCAATTATCGAGTTTTGATGAAAAAGAAATACAAAAAGCTGAAAGCTTATACAAATCATTATCTCCTGTAAGAGCTCGACCTTTACTTTATCAATCTATAATAAGAGAAAACAAACCAGAATTAAAATTTAGAAAAATTATTGCATTATTAAAAATTTCAATTAATGATAATCTTCTTCCGGAAATTTCTAATTTAGTGGGTGATTTATTAGATTTTGAAAATTATGTAAACAATCACGAAGATACAATCATAATTTCAAAGATGTTCCAGTCTAAAAAGAAATTTATTGAAGCAAGAAGTATTCTAAATAAGTTTTATGTTAGCCCAAAAAGTGACGTAAGAAATTTAGCGATTGATATTTCAGAATTTTTGTTAACTAATAAAATTGACTATTATTCATTTGAAAACCAATTAGAGAAAGTTAACAATTCTAAATCAATTGAATCAACTTTCACAAAAAAAGTGATAATGTTACTTATAGACGAACTCGATTTAAATCAAAATCTTTATGAGAAATTGTTAAACGCTGAGATAACTGACTCTATCAAATCAACTGATATTAAAAATTTTTTCTTAGCCTCTAAACTATCAGATGAAAAAGATTTATTTAATTCATTATTTTTATTATTTAATATCGTTGGTGATAAAAATTTAACACAACTTAACTTAATGCAAACTTATTCAGTACTGACAATACTTAAAAATCTTGGTTTGGAGGACGAGTATAAGCAACTTGCAAGTAGAATTTTAATATAAATGCAAATCAATTATCTCATAGAAAAATATTTAGAAAATATTTTGACAAAGAAAAATCTATCTGAAAATACTTTCATCTCATATAAGAATGATTTAATACAATTTCAGAAATTTCTTAATTTAAATGAAATTGAAAATATAGACGAATATAAAATAAAAAATTATTTAGATTTTTTAGCCAAAAATTATACTACTACATCTCATTGTAGGAAATTGTCCTCACTAAAAAATTTTTTTATTTTTTTAGATGAAAAAAACTTAATTAAACAAAATTTCTTTGAATCAACAGAATTTCCAAAGTTTAAAAGAACGATACCAAAGATCTTATCAGAGGAACAAATAAAGAAAATTATTAATTTATCATACAAAGATTCTTCTGAGAAAGGTGTCAGACTGACACTAATGCTTGAGATTTTATATGCAACTGGTATCAGAATAAGTGAATTAGTTAGTTTGAAGATCGGAAATATATCTGATGATTATTCATTCTTAATAATTTTGAATAAAGGTGGAAATGAGAGAATTGTTCCGTTAATTTCAAAAGTGCAAAATATACTTAAAAAGTATTTAAAAATTCTTCAAAAAAACAAAACTAGATCTAGTAAAAACTTTTTATTTCCATCAAACTCGAAATTAGGTCATCTAACAAGAATAAGATTTTTTCAAATGTTACAAACAATTGGGTTAAAAGCACTTATTCATAAAGAACTTTTGTCACCACACAAAGTAAGACATTCATTTGCAACACATTTATTAAATAGAGGTGTGGATTTACGTTTAATACAAGAATCTTTGGGTCATAAAGATATCTCTACAACACAAATATACACTCATATCCAAACTAAAAAACTTAGAAAAATTCTAACGGAGAAACATAGTCTTAAAAGAAATATTTCTAAATTAATTAAAATTTAAGTTGTGTTTATGAGTTTATTTATATAATAAATTTACTTACAAATAATAAATAAAAAACGAGGAAATTATGAGTTTTAAAATTATTGATCAAGCCCAACCTAGGCTTAATAGAAGTGAATTAGCAGTTCCAGGAAGTAACCCAGCACTTTTTGAGAAGGCTGCAAACAGTAAAGTTGACGTGATCTTTTTAGATCTTGAAGATGCTGTTGCACCTGATGAAAAGGAGCAGGCTAGGAAAAATATAATAGAAGCGTTAAACGATCTAGACTGGAAAGGCAAAACGCTTTCAGTAAGAATTAATGGATTGGACACACACTTCATGTACAGAGACGTTGTTGATTTAATTGAAAAAGCTCCTGGCAAACTTGATCTTATAATGATTCCAAAAGTTGGTACGATCTCAGATGTTTATGCAGTTGATATGTTGTGTACTCAAATTGAAGATGCTATGGGTCTCGAAAAAAAAATTGGCTTCGAATTGATTATTGAAACAGCACTAGGAATGCAAAATGTAAATGAAATTGCCTCGTATAATAGAAGACTTGAATCTTTGCATTTCGGAGTTGCTGATTATGCAGCATCTACAAAGGCAAAAACAACTGTAATTGGAGGCCCCAATCCGAATTATCATGTCCTAACCGATATTGATGGAGAAAAACCACGAAATAAACATTGGGGTGACATGTGGCATCATGCTGTTTCCAAAATGGTTATTGCAGCTAGAGCTAATGGGCTTAGACCAATTGATGGTCCATTTGGTGATTTTAATGACCCTGACGGATATAAAGCGCAGGCTAATAGGTCAGCCACACTTGGGTGCGAAGGAAAGTGGGCTATCCATCCGAGTCAGATAGAATTAGCCAATGAAGTCATGAGTCCAAGTGAGAAGGAAGTTAATCAAGCCAAAAGGATTTTGGAAGCTATGGAAACAGCTAAAAAAGAGGGTAAAGGTGCTGTATCTCTTGACGGAAGATTAATTGATATTGCTTCAATTCGTCAAGCTGAAGTTTTAGTACAAAAAGCAAAACTGATTGAAAGTTCTTAAATTAACAAATGCAAAATTTTCTCGACTTTGAAAAACCTTTGCTTGAGATCAGAACTAAAATTGAAGAGTTAAGACATCTGAAAGATACAAGCGAAAATATCGCAAACGAATTAACCATACTTCAAGACAAGTTTGACAAAAAGTTAGACGAAATATATGAAAATTTAACCCCAATTCAAAAAGTTAAGGTCTGCAGGCATCAAGACAGACCCAAATTTGATGAAATCGTCAATACAATATTTGATAAATTCGAAGTTATTTGTGGAGATAGACTCTATTCAGACGATGCTTCAATAAAAGGTGGTCTTGCAAAAATAGAAAATAAAAAGTTCCTAGTTGTTGGAAACGACAAAGGAATTGATATTGATACAAGAGTCAAGAATAATTTTGGTATGGCAAAACCTGAAGGATACAGGAAAGCCCAGAGACTTTTTAATCTTGCGAGCAAATTTAAGCTTCCCGTTGTAACTTTTATTGATACTCCCGGAGCATTTCCAGGAGTTGAAGCTGAAGATCGCGGACAATCAGAAGCAATTGCTAGTTCTATTAGGTGTTCTATAAATGTAGAAACCCCGATTTTTTCTTTTATTATCGGTGAAGGCGGATCCGGTGGAGCTGTTGCTCTAGCAACAGGAAATAAAGTTTTTATGTTAGAACATGCAATTTATTCAGTTATATCTCCCGAGGGTTGTGCTTCTATTTTATGGAGATCGGCGAATGAGTCTGAAAAAGCAGCTGAATCACTTAAACTGACTGCTCAAGACTTATTAGAATTAGAAGTAATTGATGAAATAATAAAAGAACCAAGAGGAGGAGCTCATAGAGACGTATCTGGTATATGCAACCAAATAAAAGAATGTATATTAAGAATAAACAATCAGTTTGATGGTGTTTCTTCCGATAAAATAATCAGTCAAAGAGAAGAAAAATATCTTTGTATTGGAAAGAAATTCTTAATAAACTAAAATTAAATTTTACCACAACAGTGTTTGTATTTTTTTCCTGAACCGCATGGACATTTAGCATTCCTTGGAACCTTTCTTTCGCTGATTTCCTCTTGTTGTTCTCGACCCATTTGTTCACTTTCTGTTTTTATTTCTACAAAGCTTATTATTTTTGTGATGTTAAATCGTATTTGTTCCATCATTTCTTCAAACATTATAAAAGCTTCTTGTTTATACTCATTCAGTGGATCTTTTTGACCATAGGCTCTTAATGAAATTCCTTGTCTCAGATGATCAAGAGAGAGAAGATGTTCCTTCCAACATTTATCAATCATTTGTAATAAAATAGATTTTTGAGCATATGAAAAAATTTCATCAGAATATTGAGTCTTTTTTAAGTTTATGTTTTTGTCGGATATTTTTATGATTTCATTTTTTATGTCTTCTATCTGTGGATTAGTTGAAAGAATTTTTTCAAAATTTAAATCAACGTTAAGATTTTGTTTACAGCAATCAATTATGTTTTTCTTTTTTTCTGAGTTTAGTTCGTTTAAATCTGATATTTCCTTATCAATAACGTCATCCACATATGTATCTCTCATATCAAACACAAGGTTATCAATATCATTATCATTAATAATTTCTTTTCTTTGGT
>CACAYF010000016.1 GCA_902536655.1 uncultured Alphaproteobacteria bacterium
GATTGGTATTATCTTTTATCTTAATATGAAAATGTGTTGAATTGCTCGCAGTGGGTGTAGTGACTGATAGTCCAGTAATTGTTGTTTTCACATTTGTACTCTGCATCCCAAATAATTTTGCATTGTCATCATTTATAGAATCAACTGGAAATGAAAATTGTGAACCCGATATAGTTTTACCAGCAGATATATAGAGATTTTTTTGTGGGTCAAATGTGTCTGAAGCGTTACCCCCTACTCCGCTTGCACCAATTGTTATTACCGAAGGAGTGCTATTAGTTGCAAGAGTATAATTATTAGCTAATTTAAAATTGTGATCATCAACCTTTACAACAAAATAAGTTTGCCCATCGACTAACCCTCCTCTTGGGCTTGCAAATGTATCTGAAACGCTACCACCAGTTCCTCCAGTTATTGTGATAACACTTCCTCCAGAGGTTTCAGATAATTGAAAACTGGTTGCAGTTCTATTTTTAACAAAATAAGTTGTACCATCAACCAAGCCAGATATCGGAAAACTACCCCCCTTTTTATAAACTACTGGATCATTATCGCTGAAATCATTTGCAACAGAAATTGTGTTAGTCGAACTAAAATTAGTTGTATCAACAGTTACTTTTTCAGCTGCGCTATATTTAATTGCATCTCCAGTTTTGAGGTTATGTTCAGTTGATGTAATGGTGTCTGTTCCTCCTAGTGCCGTTGTATTAATTGTTATAGGATCAGGATCCTCAAAATAAGCTGTTATCAAATCTTTTTCGCCACCAGAGACGACAATTTCTCCGTTCTCCATTGTGAGCGTATATGTTAAACCATCATGGTTAATTCTAAAACTGCTTCCATCTTCAGGAATTGAGTCAACTGCTGTTCCAATTATTTCTGCAGATGGACTGTTACTTCTTAATCCATCAGCAATTTTTTTTGCAAGTTGCGATGGTGTTAAAGTTTCAAGCGATGAAACGTCAACCGTTGAAGAAAATTCTGCACCGTTTCCATCAGCTGGTATTTTTAATCCGTATGATAGAACTGAACTTGATGCACTTAAACCTTCAGGATGACCCGTTGAAAAATCTCCTTGTAGAAGAACTGGTTTTATTGTTTTTATTTCTCCAGTACTAGATGATGAAACATTCAAAAAACCATCACTCAGTGCATTTTGTGTTCCTGAAACTGTGGTTGAACCTCCATCATTTGACGTACTTATTGCTGAGGCGGAAGAAATTTTTAGCTCACCACTAAATCGAGCTGCTGTAAAGTTAGTATTATCTAAATCAACTGTTACAGCGGAGCTAAATGATGAGAAGTCGCTTTTTAATACTTCCATCTCAACTGTGTTTGGAGAGCTAAATGCTGAAATTTGGATGTCATCACCATCAGCATTTTCCATTACAATATGTTTTTTATCTGAGGAAAGGTTCGCAACAACGCCTGTTCTTCCAGAAAAGTTATTTATTGCATTAGCTAAATTTGTAAGATCGGTTGAAAGAATTGAAGCCGTTATGTCAGCATCGTTTCCAACGCCAGGTTTACTTAAAAGATTAAATGAAATAGTTCCATCAGAGGATGGTGCAGTTAGTTTAACCTTAGTTGAAGCGGTAGCTTCAATTCCAAGCGTTTTTGCTTCTTCATTAATAAGCCCAGCAACAAAACCTGCTGATGATTCAATAGGTACAGAAATATTTTTAGATTTTCCAGTTGATGTTGAGTTTACAGTTAGGGTATACGCTGCAGTCACATGACTTGCTGGAACCGTTGTGGCGTGTCTTTGTGCACTTGCGGCTGTACCATTAGCTCCGTAACTTATAACAAAGTTACCTCCTGTTGTAGATCTTGAAACGTCTATACCTCTATATTTTTCATTACCAGTTCCATTTAAATAATCTGCTCTGTATTCTGCAAATCTGTTGAATCCATTTTCTTGTGTTAAAAATTCTGCAATTTCTGAATCAGATAACACACTTCCTGCAATATGCCTTCCCTCTCTGGTAAAAATTTGCAATTCGCTAGCTGCCGTCACAGTTGGATTTATTACATTTGCATTTATTGTGGAAGAAGCGGTTATCGCTCCTGAAGAAAACTCTTTATCATTACTTGCGATCGTTAAAGATGAACCACCACCAGAAGCAAATAAACCCATTGATCTAAAGTTATGTGCATTCCCTTGGACATCTCTACTTCTATTCAGAACATCAGCAAGCTCTTCAAGTGTTGTGATTCCGGTAAGATCAACTGTAACTGAACTCGAATCAGCCATTGTAACAGTGATTGAAGTTATTGAAGATAAATCAGATGAGGAAATTCCAAATTGAATTTCAGGTTGTGCTTTATATGAACTTAAATTTACAAAAGATGTCCCTGCTTTTATAATTGCTGCGCCTCCATCAGCTGAAAATTCTGAAGAAGTAACTGGGCTAAGTCCGTTTGAGAAAACATTGTTTATGTTTCCGATTGTGGTTTTGTCCTCGAAGTTAATTTTCGTGATTTCTTCCAATGTTGCAGTGCCTGTGTTTGATGAACTTGAACTTATTAGTGTTCTTGCTCCTGCTGCAAAATCTTGCGGTCTTTCTAATAAAAAACTCATTCCTTTTGAAGCACTACTTGGAATGATTGAAAATTCGTCACCATCAAGTGGTTCTCCAAAAAAAGAAATTTTGAAGCCTTGGCCCTCAATTGTTTGTTTTCCAGAAATAGTATTTTTTAAACTGTCTGAGGTAAGTTTCCACAAATCTTCATTCTCGTTATACATAACTTTGTATTCTGCACTCACTATCTCTAATGGGTTTGTGACAAAGACTGCAACTCCAACACTAGATCTGTTGGTTGGATTTTCAACTGCTTTAAGACTTGAAACAGTAAACATTTGTTTCCCACTTTTTCCATCAAGGTCCAATCCAGCTTGATTTACTTCATTAAATTTTTGTGACAAAAGTGAGGCCAATGCATCTATTTCCTTTAACGTATCTTCAGCTAATGCAAAAGAATTTATCATTCCACTTATGAGACCAGCTTTGATTTGGTTTGTCGCAACCTGTCCTATACCAACCACAGGTTGTAATCTTCCACTTTGTTCTAGCACATCGATAATT
This sequence comes from uncultured Alphaproteobacteria bacterium, assembly GCA_902536655.1. Classification (GTDB taxonomy): domain Bacteria; phylum Pseudomonadota; class Alphaproteobacteria; order Methylaequorales; family Methylaequoraceae; genus Methylaequor. The sequence continues at coordinate 3,087 of CACAYF010000016.1, forward strand.
GTTGTAGTTTCATTTCCTTTAGTTGGGTTATCTGTATCAGAAATAATAATTGGTCCAGAACCAGTATTTCCTAATCTTACTTCTGCTTGTCCCTTGCTACCATATCTAACTGTCATTTGCGTTAATTCTGACATCTGATCAAGGAGGAGGTCTCTTTGATCTAATAGGGCATTCGACCCTCCTGTTGCAACACCTGATGCTAAAATTTTAGCATTTATATTTGAAATTTGCGTTGAAATTAAATTAACTGATGTTACTGCATTTTTGGTTTTGTCAAGGATTTGATCCTTAAGGTTTTCAATCCTATCCGAATACATATTAAATTGCGCTGCTAAGTCTTTTCCTTTTTCTATCGCCACTATTCTTGATGCTTGGTCATCAGGATAGGCAGCAATGTCTTGAAGCGAATTAAAAAAATCTCCAATTGCTGAACTTAAATTTGAATCTGTTGGAAGAAGTAAGTTTTCTAAACTCTTGACTTCATTGGAAAATGAGTCAGCACTCTTAAAGTTTGATGAAGCTTGTCTTGCCTTATCAATTAAAAACTCATCAAAAGCTCTTCTAATTTGTTCAACTCTTACACCTAGACCTGTTTGATCTGATATTTCGGTTACGCCTCCACCTGCACCAGAAACTTCTTCTAATGCAACGTCTCTTTTTTTATAACCGTCGGTGTTAACGTTAGCAATATTCTGTCCAGTTACCGCTAGTGACTGTCTATATGCCTGAAGTCCACTTTTCCCAATATCAAATAAACTTGGCATTACTATTTACCTCCAAACTGCCTCAGCAGAGCTTCCGCAATTCCAAAACTATGATTTTTAGACAATGTTTTTGAATACTCTTGATCCAAAAGCGATTCATAGGTTTCAGTTCCTTGATTAGAAAATAAACTTTCAGAGAGTTTTGCTTTTCTTGCATTCTTTAAAAGTTGATACACAAATAAAGATTCAAACTCCTGTGCAACATTCTCCAAATCTGCTTCCTTTTCAATTTTTTTAACTCTCGTAGTTTCTACTTGATCGGCAAGAATTGGTTTTATACTTTTTATGGGATTGTTATTCATCATTTACCCATTAATTTAAATTATTATAAGTTCAGCTCTCAACGCACCTGCTTCTCTCAAAGCTTCTAGAATTGCAACCATATCCGTTGCAGTTGTTCCGGTTTCATTGAGTGCATCAACAAGTGTTTGCAATTCGATACCAGGATCAAAAACAAAAGCTCTTGCTGGGTCTTCATCAACTTCAATCTGAGTGTCTGGTGCTGTAGTGGCAGCAGTACCTGATACAGTTGCTGAGGTACCAACTACAGTTCCTGTACCTTCAGATAATAATTTTGTGTCTTCTTGTATTTTTACTGATAGACTTCCGTGTGCAACTGCTGCAGGAGAAATTCTTACATCGCCTCCAATTACAACCGTACCAGTTCTAGAATTTACAACTACTTTAGCTTTAGGTGTAACTGGTTCAAAATTTATATTTTCTAACAAACCAATGAATGAAACTTTCTGAGATGGATTCGCTGGAGTCCTAACTTTTATTGAAGTGGAGTCCATTGGTATTGCAACCTCTGGTCCAAATGTTTCATTAATTGTATTTGCAATTCTATTCGCTTGAGAAAAATCTGCTTGATGAAGGTTAAGTACAATATTGTCTTTTTCTAAAAAAGTATTTTCAACTAACTTTTCAACAGTGGCTCCTCCAGGAATTCTTCCAACAGTTGGTGTGCCTTGAATTGTTGTTGATCCATCAGCACCTTCAACACCTAAACCACCTACAACTAAATTTCCCTGAGCAATCGCGTATACCTGACCGTCTGCACCTTTTAGCCCTGTCATTAATAATGTTCCGCCTTTAAGAGATTTTGCTTTACCAATTGTTGAAACAGTAACGTCTATCGTTTGACCAGGTTTTGCAAATGGTGGTAAATTTGCTGTTACCATAACATTTGCTGAATTGGTTGCATCAATATCTGCTGTATCTGCTATTACACCAAATTGTGCAATCATTGCAGCAATACTTTGTTTTGTAAGATTAACACTACCATCACCAGTTTTTGCAAGGCCAATCACTAAACCATATCCAACAAGTTGATTTGATCTCACCCCGGCAAGCGACGCCATATCTTTAATTCTATCAGCATAACAAAAACTATTTGATAGAAAAATAAAAGTAAAAATTGATGATATTAATGATTTCATAATTTTAAAATGGCGAAACATAGGCAAAATACCTACTTAACCAACCCTTTGTTACACTATCATTCATATCGCCTGTACCTACATAAGAAATTTGAGCGTCAGCAACTTTTTTTGAAGAAATTGTATTTGAGGAAGAAATATCATCAGGTCTTACTACTCCAGAAAGTCTTAAATATTCTGTCCCACTGTTATATTCTAGTTTTCTTTGTCCTTTGACTTCAAGGTTTCCATTTGGATAAACCCTCACAATTGTTACCGAAATAGTTCCAGTCATACTGTTTGATTGAGCTGCTGTACCTGAACCAGTAAAATTTTGCGTTGTCCCACCCTGTAAATTGCCTTCTTTAACACCTCCGGGGAAAAAAAACTTTCCTATCAAAGAAGATGGACCAAATAAAGCTTCGGGAAGATCAAATGTGTATGCATCACTTTTTGCAAGTGTTTCAGAACCAGAGTTTGCAGCTGTTAAAGTTTCTTCCAGTGTAATAGTAATGATATCGCCTACTCTATTAGCTCTTCTGTCAGACGCAAAGAGTCCACCATCTCCATCATAAACTGCTCCTTCTGTGGCATTATTAATATTTTCAAAATTTGAATAATCAGGTTGAATACTTTTAAATTCTTCCCCAATTTTATCCTGCATATGGGTAGCACAACTTTGAAGAAAAAACAGAGCTAAGATTAAAGTTATTTTCATTCTACTTCCCTATAAATTGTTACTTACAAATCTAAGCATTTCATCAACTGAAGTAATTGCTTTTGAGTTAACTTCATATGCCCTTTGAGTTTCAATCATATCAACTAACTCCTGGACTACGTTTACATTAGAACTTTCAAGCGCTCCTTGAATAATTTTACCAAACCCTGCAGCAAATGGATTTTCAATAACAGGAGGTCCACTAGAGGTAGTTTCTACATAAAAATTTTCACCTATTGGTTGTAAGCCCGTTCTATTTTGGAAATCAGCTAACTGCAACTGCCCAACTTCTTGAGCCTCTACCTGCTCCGGAATTTGAACAGAAACAATACCGTCTGCTGAAACGTTTATTTTTGTAGCTTCAGCTGGAATGGCAACCTCTGGCTGAATTATAAAACCGCTACTAGTTGTAAGAATACCTTCATTATTCCTTGAAAATGCACCATTTCTTGTGTAAACGACTTGTCCATCTGGAAGTAAAACTTGAAAAAAACCTCCGCCATCAATTGCTAAATCTAAAGAATTATCGGTTGAAACAATACTACCTTGTGAGTGAAGTTTGTTAGAATTGACAATATTCACACCGGTACCAACTGAAAAACCTGAAGTAAGTTCGGTATCTACTGAAGTTTGAGCTCCACTACTTCGAATGATTTGATAAAGCAGAGATTCAAAATTTGCTCTGTCTCTTTTAAATCCGTTAGTATTCACGTTTGCAAGGTTATTTGAAATAATTTGCATTCTTACTTGTTGAGCATTGAGTCCGGTTTTCGCTACGTGCATTGCATTAATCGCCATTGTAATCCTCTTTCTAGGTTTAAGTTTGAAATAACAACTGCAAACACCATGCCACGAATTATTTAATTTAATTATAAAGTATTTTGATAAATTATAAAAAAATAAATTTTGAATCAAAAATATTTTGGATTAACAAATTTATAAGATTCAACACTATTCTCGTTTATTTCACTCCAATTTTTAATATCAAAATTAATAGTTAAAACTGATGAAGTTACAATTTCCAAATTCTTAATTTTTGACCAAAAATTAGTATTAGAAAAAAAAAAGTCTCTAAAAAATAAAATTTGAGGTTCATGTGTTATAATTAAAATATCCTGATATCTTTTCAAATTACTAATTTTTAACAAAAAATTTTCTGAACACCCTTCATAAAGATTATAATCATCAATACTTTTTATTGTTTTTAAATTCATAACCGAAAGAAAATAATTTGAAGTTTGCTTTGCTCTTAGTGCAGGAGAACAAAATAAAATTTCAAATTTTATATTATTTTGTTTTAAATATTCCGCACAAATTTTTATTGTTTTTAAACCTGATTTTTTAATTGGTCTATTAAAATCATTATTATTAAGATAATTTAGATCTGATTCAGCATGTCTCATAAAACTTAAACTTTTCATTTAAAAATTGTATAAAAAATTTTATAAATTTTTAAGAACTAATTTACCAATAATACAGATTTAGTTTTTTATTTTATAAAAATAACCATCAATATATTAAAATTTTTTAAATTATCATTGAGGTTATTTTTTAATCATCCATAATTTAAACAAGCAAATTAAATGCAAAAGAAAAAAATAAAACCTAATAAAATTGATCTTGTAATATTTGATGTAAACCAGACGATGTTTTCCTTGAACGCACTAAAAGTTAAGTTTAAAGAATTTAGGCTTAAACAAAGTTTAGTAAATAGTTGGTTTTTATCAGTTCTTAAAGAGGGTTTTTCCAACTCTTTGAGTCAAAAATTTGTTAATTTCAAAACAATAGGAAAAAACGAGCTAATAAAAATTTTTTTACAAAATAATACCCCTTATAATAATAAAACTATCAACTCTATTTTCGAAGAATTTGGTAATCTAAAAGTTCATCCTGATATTAAAATTTCCCTTAAATATTTAAAAAAAAATAAAATCAAAATTGCTACTTTAACTAATGGATCAGTATCAAATACAAAATTACTTTTAAAAAAAAATAATATAAATAATTTTATTGATAGATGTTTTTCAATCAATAGTTTTAAAATGTGGAAGCCCTCTAAAGAAGTTTATCTACAAACATGTGAAAAGATGAAAATAAAACCTGAAAGAACACTAATGATTGCTGCTCATGGATGGGATATAAATGGAGCAAAATTAGCTGGATTAAAAACTGCATACATAACTAAGTATGAAAAAAAACTTAGCGATTTTTATTATAGACCAGATTACGTAGGAAAAGACTCAAGAGAAATTATAAAAAAATTGGATTTTTAATTTTTCCATTTAACACTACAACCTGCGCTAGGGTACTGAATCTTTGGTCCACTATTTGTTTTACTTATCATTATCATAGCATCGAGTAATTCGTTCTTCTCATTAACAAACTTTAAATTGTTCATTTCACTTATTCTACCTCTATAGTTCAACAAGCCTTCTCTGTTGTATCCAAAGAAATCAGGAGTGCAAACTGCTCCAAAATCTTTTGCAACTTTTTGAGATTCATCAATTAAATATGGAAAATTAAACTTGTATTTTTTTGAAAAAATACACATGTTTTCAAAATTATCTTCTGGATATTTAATAAAATCATTAGGCATAATCGCAATTGAATTAATACCATTTTTTTTTAATTCTTTGGTTGTTGTTACAAGTTTTGTAATTATTGCTTTAACATAAGGGCAATGATTACAAATAAACATAACGAGGGTTCCATTCGAACCAATTAGATCATCGAGTTTATAAATCTTATTATCAATATTTTTTAGCGAAAAATTAATTATTTTTTTTCCAAAATCACATAAAGGAGAACTAAGAAGTGCTATTTTAATCACCTATAAAATGTAGTTGAACATGCCTGATTTTATCAGAAACCCTGTGTTCTAGCAAGAATATCCCTTGCCATGTTCCTAGAATTAATTTTTTGTCTTTAAAACTAAGACTAATATGCGTTTGTGTCAAAAGTGATTTTAAATGAGCTGGCATATCATCGGCTCCTTCAGAGCTATGAATATAGTTTTTTTCTGGAGCTATTTCTTCTAAAAAATTTTTTATATCTAATTGTACAGATGGATCGGCGTTTTCTTGAATTAACAGTGAACAACTCGTATGAAGAACTGATAAATTTATTAATCCATGTTGCATATCTAATGTTTCTAACTCTTTTTGAATATCACTTGTAATTTCAATAAAATTCTTTTGAGATGAATTAAATGTTAGTTTCTTGAAAACTTGTGGCATAAATATTCTCTATTGACAGTAATGATTGCAAAGCCTAATATAACCACATTGGAAGGAAATCAAATGGCAAAAAAAATTAAAGTTGACCCTAAAAAAGTTAAAAAAGAAGAGCTTCAAGGAATATTCTCTAAAGTTTTAGATAAATTAAAGAAAGGTTAACTTTTTTCCATGGAAAAATTGTGGATTGAGTGTCAGAAATGTGGCTCAGTCTTTTGGGTTTATTCCGAAGAAATTTCCACTATTTACCCCAAGAAATCCATTAGTTATCAAATTTGCACAGGTTGTGAACAAAAAATTATTGAAAACAAATGAAGGAATATTTTATATCTCTTCAAAATGAGATTGGATTCTATTATAACATTGCCAAATACTTTATTTACTTTTGTATTGGTGCATTATCTTTATTTTTATTAAACTATTTTTTAAGAATATTTAACTTTTTATTCTCAAAATTTAGTAAAGAAAAGTTAATAAGTCATTTGAATTTAACATTAAAATTTTTAATTTTTGCGGTCGTTTCTATTTTACTTGGAAAATTGATAATATATTTTATCTTTTAACCCCATGAGTAAGCTTTCAGATTATGCAATCCTTTTAATCGGATTTTCCTTTTTATTTCTCCTCATTAATAAAATTGCTTTTGGATCTTCTTTAATATTAGGAATTGGGATATTAATATTATTAAACTTAAAAATTATTCTGAAACAATCTAAAAAAATTTTAAGTAAAATTAGTAGGCATGAAATTTTGATTTATGCTTTGTTTTTATTTACTTTTTTGATTTCTGCTTTTTTATCAATTAAACCATACAGATCGATTCCTGTTATAATGTATTTAAATTTGTTTGTAATACTTTCATTCTGTATTTTTTTAATTCTTTTAGAAAATAAGAAGAAAGCAAATTTTTTATTCAATGTTTTAAGCATTAGTTTTGCTTTAAGCGCATTACTAATTTTTATTTATAATGTCTCAAATTATGAATTCTATGAATTAAGTAAATTTAAAGGATTTGTAAATTTATTGACAATTTTTACAGTAGTTAATTGTTTTTTAATTAAATCAAAGTTTAATTACATCACCATTATTTTACTAATTCCAAATATTATTATGTCGGGATCAAGCGCAAGTATTTTAGGAATCCTTGTTGGTATTTTTTTATGTCTAATTTTCTTTTGTTTAAAAAAATTACAAGTTTTACATAGGCTTAAATATTTTATTTTTACAATCTCTGTTTGTTTTTCAATTATTTTAAGTTTTCTACTTTATAAAAACCTACCTACTAAATTTGATCAAAAGTCTATAGCAAACTTTGAGTTTAAAATACCTACAAATTTAATAGATCATCACCGACAGTTTATTTGGGGGTTTTCTATTCAAAAGTTTATACTTAAACCTTTATTTGGGTATGGTCAGGATTCTTCAAACTTTATAGATGGGAGTCAAGAAGATATTGGATCAAAGTACACTGGAGACATGAACTTTATTCCGAGCCACCCTCACAACTTTCTTATCGAAATTCTTCTTGAAACAGGGATCTTTGGGACTCTTTTTTTTATTTTATTAATATATATAATAAATGTAAGAATTTGGAAATTACATCAGTCTTTAAAGTTCAGATTACATCTTATTTTTTTAAATAGCTTTTTTTGGAGTTCTTCTTTTGTAAATTTTTCATTTTGGCTAGGTTGGTGGCAAGCGAGTTATTTCTTATTATTGAGTTTGATCGCTTCAAAAGCATATATAAATAAAATAAAGAAATAAATCTTTTTTCAGTCTAATTTAATTTTTTATCCCCTCTTTGTTGGCATAAAAATTGTAATTATTAAATTATGTCTTCAAACTCTGAGTTAGTTGGAAAATTTTTACTAGATCGAAAAAAGAAACTTTTTCATGAAAGTAAAAATCGTCCTTCTGAAAAAAATACAAATATTAAACATAATGGTTTTACTGAAATTGTAAAAAACAAACAAAATTATATATCAGTTGAAAAACAAGGTTTTGAGTATTTCACAAATTCTAAATTTGATTTTGGTAATTATGTGTTGGCAGCAGAAGAATTCGCTTCCTTAAATGCTCAGGGTTCAATAAAAAGGATAAAGTATGTACTAAGAAAATATCCAAATTTTGAGGCTGCACACAGTTTATATTTAAAAATGCTTTTAAAACTAAATCTGTGGAAAGGTATTGGAAAAGTAGCCCAAAAGGCTGTGAAATATCATCCAAAAAATGAATTTTTTTTAAACATCTTTGCAAGACATTTACTCGGTGTCGGAGAAAAACATAAAGCATTAAATTATTATGAAAAATGCATAGAATTAAATCCTAAGTCTTATAATAGTTGGCTAGCTTTAGGAAATTGTTACTATGTATGTAGAAATTTAAATAAAGCTGTGTACTGTTTAGAGCAGAGTAAAAAAATTTATCGCTTCATGACGGATTCAGCATTTCTATTAGAAAGTAATGTTTTACAAGCACATTCAAGATATGATGATGCGATGGAAAAACTTAAAGCTGGTATTAAAATGTTTCCTCTTTCTAAACCACTTACAACTTCTCTGGCGATGACAAATCTAAAAATTGGAAATAAAGAAGAAGGATTTAGGCTTTACAATTTTATTGATAATTCGAATAGAACCAACTTTATGAATTTAGTAAATTATAAATTAAAATCAAAAGTTAAAAATCCACAGCATGAAAATGCTAAAATGAATTTGATTGAAGATATCGAAGAACTCAACAAGAATGCTTTATTTTCAAAAGAAAATTTTAATATTCTTGTCCTTTTTGAACAAGGATTTGGAGATTATTTACATTTGTATAGATATTTAGAACCACTATTGAGTCTTGGTCATAAAATAACAGCATTGGGTGCTAACAAATCTGTTTTTTCACTTCTGAAGTATGCAAATAATTCACATTTGATTCGATTCTCCTCTAAACTAGAAAATGACGAGGTAGAAAAATTTGATTATAAAACTTTCACAATGAATATCCCGTTCCTTTTGGGAAATTATAAAAATACTCCTCCACCGCCTAAGTTTAATTTAAAAAAATTAAAAAATGATAAGAAAAAACTTAACCAAAAAATAAAAAGAATTTTGGCTAGCAAGAAGAAAAATATTGGCATTTCCTGGAAAGGAAACAAAGAACATATTGCAGATATAAGCAGATCAATTGATCTTACAATTTTCAGTAAAATTTTTAAAAATCAGAATTGTCAATTTTTTGCAGTTGATAAAAATCTTACCAAAAGAGACAAAAGATATCTTCAAAAATTTCAAAATGTAGTAATTTGTGATGAGTTGATTGATGATTGGGCTGATACTGCTGTTATTGTTTTACAGTTAGACGAATTATTAACAGTTGATACCTCCTTAGCTCATATAGGAGGAACTTTAAACAAACCTACAAAAATTCTAATTGCCAAAGATCCTGATTGGCGATGGGGATTAAAAAGTAAAAAAACTGAATGGTATAAAAGTGTCGAGCTTATCAGACAATCAAAAAAGGACTGTTGGCAAAAAGAGTTAGACGGACTTGTTTTAAGATAATGCATTAGCACAACTTATTTTAATTAGTGTGCGAATTTGAAATGTTCCTTTAGATTATCTTGATCTCCCACTGTATTGCATACATTCTTATTCAATGATTTTAATTTAATTTTAGTTTCTCCAACTTTTTGAATGCTTGAATTACATTCTAAAATATAGGATCCAAAACCACCGTCTTCTAAATGATCTTCGAGGGTTACGATTTCATCCCATTTATTAATCTGTTGTGCTTGTAAGGTTTTATATTTCATCCCCCAAATTGGAAGAGAATAAATATGATAATTTGAAAATTCCTCTTTTTTTTGCATTTTTACTGCATCGTCAATAACGGCTCCTGTTGTTAGAATACATTTTTTTGATTCACGGTTTTTACATTCAAGAATTTTTGTCCATTTACCCGGAGCATAATCATGAGGTTGATTAGGTTTCTTTAAATTTTTTGGTAAAGTCTTTCCTAACCTCAGATACGCTGGAGACTTGCTTTTAAAAATTTGTTTCATACAATTTGCTATTTCAGACCGAGTACCAGGTGCGTAAATTGTCATGTTAGGAAACGAACGCATAAGAGCATAATCTTGAATAGCATGATGAGAGTAGCCAAGTGCGCCATAGGATAATCCACCACCTACTGATACAACAGTTACATTATAGTTATGGTAATCAATATCATTTCTAATCTGTTCTGAACATCTAAATGTATTAAAATTTGCAATGGAATATGTAAAAACATGAAATTTTTCAGAAGCTAGTCCTGCAGCCATACCTGTCATATTTTGCTCAGCAACACCTGCATTAATAAATTGTTTTGGATATTTCTCTTTGAAATTTTCTACAACACTAAAACCTAAATCACCAACCATTAACATTATTTTATTATTTGATTTTGCTTCTTTAGTTAATAGATCAATAAAATAATTTCTCATAACCTCACGCCAATCTCATTTAATGCCATCTCTAATTGATCTTCATCAGGACTTTTGTAATGCCATTCAACTCTATTTTCCATAAAACTTACACCTTTACCTTTTACTGTGTGGGCTATAATTACTTTTGGTGAGTTTTTTTTATTTGTTTTTGATAAACTATTTTTTAACTCTTCGTGGTCGTGACCATTGACTTCAGATACATAACATCCAAATGCTTCAAATTTATCTTTTAAAGGTTCAATTTTAATAGTTTTTTCTACTGTTGTTAAACTTTGTAACTTGTTGTAATCAACTATTATTGTAAGATTATTTAGATTATGATGAGATGCAAATAACGTTGCCTCCCAATTACTTCCTTCATTAAGTTCACCATCGCTTAACAAAACAAAAACTTCCCATTTTTTATTCCTAGACTTTGCAGCCACTGCTTTGCCAACTGCATAAGGAAGTCCATGTCCTAATGATCCAGTTGAAAATTCAACGCCTTTAACTTTATGAGAAGCATGAGACATAAAGTTTGAACCGAATTGAGCAAAACTATTAAGGTCTCTCAGTGTAAAAAAATTCTTTATAGCAAGTGTTGCATATAGTGCTGCACAACAATGACCCTTACTTAAAATAAATCTGTCTCTATTCTCTAAGAGAGGTTTTTGTGAATCAAAATATAAAATATTGTTATATAGAACTGCTAAAATATCACTTATAGATAAACCACCGCCAACATGCGAAGCCTTTGCTTTGCTTACCATTTTCAAAGTGTATGCCTTTATATATTTTGAAAGTAAAACTGATGAATTAATGTTCATGATAATAATTTACTAAATTTTTAATTCCACTCGCAAAATCAATCTTTGGATTCCATTTAGCTGCTTCTTTTATTCTTGTTATGTCGGGATAAAGACTCATTACTTGATCTTTTCTGTACGGAATTTTTCCAAAACTTGGTTTTATATTTTTATTTATTTCATCGCAAATGATTGAAACATATTCTTTTAACTTTCTAGGTTTTGAAGATCCAAGATTAAAAATACCTCTTTCTGAGGAGTTTTTAAGTTTTATAATAGCATTAACAGCATCTTCAACATGAAGATAATCCCATATTTGTTCGCAATGTGTTAATTCGGGTTTTTTGTTTTTTAATAAAGACTTTATAATATAAGGAATTAACCATGAATCATTGTCAAATGGTCCATAAGTACTGAAAATTCGAATCCATTTTCCCTCTAACTGTAATTTATGAGAAAGTTCGAGGCATTTCTTTCCTGCTTCTAATTTATACTTTCCATACAATGTAGTTGGTTTACAAATTATAGATTCATGTGTTTTTACTATTTGCGGACCGTATTCTGCATGAGAACCTAAACCAATCCACTTGCGGCATCCTATTTTTTTTGCAAGCTTTACTGAACTTATTGATAAAGCTACATTATTCTTTTGAGCATTGTTATTTCTGTCTTTTCCCAAAACTCCAGACCATGCACAGTGTATAAAAGAAAGCGGGCTAAACAACTGCAATTTATTTGTGGTATTCTTATTTAAATAATCGGACGTTTCAATAATCTTAATAGAATTAAGATTTTTAAGCTTATCTAAATTTGCCCTCTTTCTTAAAAGTAAAATAGGTTCATATTTCTGATTTAACAACTCTCGAACCAAGTGACTGCCAATAAAACCATTACCGCCTGTTACTACTACAACCTTAGACATATCCATCCTTCATTATATCTATAAAGGATTTAATTTGATTATTTTGATATCCGTATTTTTTTAAGTCTTTTTTTATTTCATCCATATATCCAAAACTAAAAACTAAAATTTCATCAACTGGATTTTCTTTCAAGTGTTCCAGATTTACAATTTGCAGACCTGAACCAGGTGCATAAATGTTTTGAGATTTAGGGTTTTTTTCAATTAGAAATTTAAAATTTTTTGAATTGCTCATTGATGCCAAGGTCATTACTCCTCTTCCACCAGCTCCATAACCTGCAACCCGTTTTCCGATTTTTTTATTAAATGAAGAATATTTTTCTAAATTTCTTATTCCTCTATATATATTTTTTTTTAAATCAAAATAAAATTTCGATGTTTTATTTTTTGGTAATAATTCTTTCTTTTGTACATTGACGTCAACTTTTCTTTTTGCAACAAAAATCAGAGAGTTAGCCCTTCGATATTTTTCTGCTATAAGATTAAAATTGATAATATCTAAATCGTATTTTCTTAAAAATTTTGTAGCAGAAGACTTATTTAGATAAATTGAATGTTCATGCTCAAAAAGACAAAATTCGATATTTTTTGAAATTTTGTCTAAATCATGAACTTCTACAACAAGAATCCCATTTTTTTTTAGTAATTTCTTTGATATATCAAGAAATTCACCAGGATTAGGTAAATGATCAAAAGTATAAGTCAGTAATATGACATCAAAATACTTCTTTTGAGTTTTGAATAAATTTAAAGAATCTTTCGTAAAGAGTCCGTTAATAGTTTTAATTTTATTTTTATTTGCAATGTCTGATAATATTTTGGACGGCTCATAACCTAAAACATCAAATCCAATTTTTTTGAATTGATGTAGTTGCTTTCCATCACCAGAGCCAACTTCTAAAATTGATTTTTTTGAAATTTTTTTGAAGTAAAAGGAATTAATATTATTTGCTAGCAAACACATAAATTTATTTGCAATTTTTGAATGAGCAACTGAATATTGATAATCTAAGTAATACTTATTTACTTCAACGTCATGTTGCGTTTGTACAACTTGACAATCCTTACATAAAAAAACATTTATATCGTGTAAAAATTCCTTACCAATATTCTTAAATGTCATAAACTCATCTGTGAATGGCATTTTGCTCAATTTGACTATCTTAGTTAAATTTTTACCATTACAAACTCTGCATCTTTTTAAGTGTTTTACTTTTGTCATCTAATACTCTCAATGTATCTTTGTTCATATGAATTTATCTGATCTAGGAGTATATTTTCAGAATATTCACCAGATAATTTTTTTCGAAACCATTCGGATGTTAAATCAATTGCTTCATTTAAAGAGAGAATTGGCTTCCATTTTAATTCTTTCATTGCTTTACTAATGTCTAATTTTAACATTTCACTCTCATAAATATTATTTTGTTGAACATGAGAAATTGAGAAATTCCAATTTTTTCTAAACTGACTCAATACCCAACCAACATCTTTGCAACCTTCTTTGTTGGGTCCAAAATTCCATGCTTCAGAAAATTTTTCACTATTAAAATACAGTTGTTCTGCTAGTCTCAGATATCCTTTCAACGCCTCCATAACATGTTGCCATGGTCTTATAGATTTTATATTTCGTATCTTTAAAACTTTTTGGTTTTGAATTGATTTAAATATGTCTGGAATTAACCTAAATTCTGAATAATCTCCACCTCCAATCACATTTCCCGCTCTTGCAGTTGCAATTCCAGGAGACCATCCTTTTTTTTCAAAAAAAGACGATCGATATGAATTGGTTATTATTTCACAGCAAGCTTTACTAGAACTATAAGGGTCATAACCACCCAACATATCAGTTTCATTATAACCACGTCTGGTTTGTCTATTTTCATAAACTTTATCAGTAGTAACAATAATAATTGACTTTACGCTTTCACAATTTTTTAAGGATTCTAATAAATTTATGGTTCCAAAAATATTTGTGGAATAAGTTTTTCTAGGGTTGTTATAAGATAATTTAACTAAGGGTTGAGCTGCTAAGTGAAAAACTATTTCGGGTGAAAATTTTTTGATCTGATTAGAAAGTTTTCTAAAATTAAGAATATTTTCATAATTTGATTCGATACCATTAGAAATGTTAGCATCAATAAAAAGACTTTTTTTTTTTGGTTTAAGTGAATAACCAGAAACATCTGCTCCTAATTTTTTTAGCCATAACGTTAACCAACTTCCTTTAAACCCTGTGTGACCAGTAATAAAAACTTTTTTATTATTCCAAAAGTTTTTGCTCATGACCAAGTTTTCCAAGGAGCTTTCCCCTCATTCCATAAATTATCTAATAATTTTTTATCTCTAAGAGTGTCCATTGGTTGCCAAAAACCATTATGAAAGTAAACAGAAAATTGACCCTCCGAAGCAAGTGACTCCATTGGTTTTTCTTCCCATACACAATTGTCTCCATCAATTCTATCTATTACATCTTTCGATAAAACAAAAAATCCTGCATTGATCCAATTTTCTTTTGGTTTCTCTTTAAAACTTTGAATTTTGTCTTTTACTATTGAAAGTGACCCAAATCTACTAGGAGGTTGTGTAGCGGTAACAGTTGCTAATTTACCTTTTTTTTTATGTTCTCTTATAGCTTTAGAGATATCTATATCACCGACACCGTCACCATACGTAAAACAAAAATGATCATCATTTTCCAAATATCTTGAAATTCGCTTTAGTCTTCCCCCTGTTAAAGTATTTTCTCCAGTATCAACTAGTGTAACATTCCAATCCTCCGCATAATTGTTGTGAAACCATTTCTGATTATTTTTTGTATTAATTGTAATATCTGTAAGGTGTAGTGAATAATTAAAGAAATACTCTTTGATTAAATAACCTTTATATCCGCAACAAATAATAAAATCATTTATTCCATGTTGAGAATATTGTTTCATTATATGCCAGAGAATTGGTTTACCACCTATTTCAATCATTGGTTTTGGTTTTAAGTGAGTCTCCTCAGATATTCTTGTTCCTAATCCTCCAGCTAATATAACTGCCTTCATGAATAATACCTTTCCATTTAATTGTGTGATAATTGATATGACCCAATTTCAAAATTGAAAACTGGAAACTTTCTGACAAGATCTGAATAACCATCTATATAGTTTTTTTTTATATGCTCTGATCCATTACTGTTTAAATACATATTAGTATAATTAATTCCTGATAAAAAAGTGTAAGCAAGAAGTTTCATTGTTGTTTGATCATCGACTAAATCGGCCATTTGACATATTTGGTGCCATTTTTTGTTTATGCGCTCAGGAAAAGTTTTTATGTACTTTTCAAAACCATCGTCAATTTCGACCTTACCTGAAGTATATGTCTTTAAATTAGTAATATAATTGTCAAGTTTTATTAGACATAGATGAGCTAAGTGATCCCATATGAAATATGTATGATATCTAAAAAAATTTGGCTTAAACTTTTTTTTAGGAAGAAACTCTCTTAGTTCATAAATATCGCTAACAATTTCAAAATATCTATTAGGAACATTTTCTTCATTCCACCTTTTTATTGTTTCTTCAGATTGACCAAAAACTTGATTATCAACTAAAGGATAGTCTAAAAATATACCAAGTTTATCATGATAGTTCTTTAGTATCTGAGCAGAATGAATGTAACAAGACACAGCCTTTTGTGTTTCGTCATCTTTGTAATTTTTGTTGCTACTAGAGGACGCAAGTATATTTTTGAAGGCATTGCCCTTCATGACAATCGAGGAACACCAACCTAACATTTCGTGATATCCATATTCTTGACAAAGATTGAATATTGAATCTTTTACTTTATTTTTTTTCTTTGAAGCTCGTCGAGCACTACAAGCATGAACAAAAGTTAAATCATCCTCATCATTTTCCATTATGGTATCCACAACGCATTGTACGGAATTATTATTGACTAACTTATCATCATCTCCTAACCACCAAACCCAATCAGCATGTTCAGGAATTTTTTTGGACAAATTTTCAAAATTAATGAATTGAGATAATGTATTATTTGGTATTTTTTCATTTTTATTATGAATATGAAATTGTTTGTTTGTCTCTAAAGTTTTAAGAAAAGAAGGTGTCTCATCTGTGGAGCAAGAGTTTGATATAACCACCTCAAGATTGACATTTTTTTTTAATTTTTGATTGAGGATTGAATCTATTACTACTTTTAAATTCTCAATTCTATTGAATGTAGCAATAGCAACAATAAAATTTACTTTTTTCATCATTAAATATTTAAATGTTTCTCAGATTATCAGCAATAATTATGCCATTTAAAGCGTTTTCGAAGGATAAAGTGTCACACTAGTTTTTACTTAAAAAAAAAAAAAATTGGGGTTTTCAAACAGTAAACATTAATTTGTGGTTGTTCAATTATTTATTTTTAAAAAAAATAAACATAATGTCCTTTGGTAAAATTTTTTGAAAGAAAACAAATAAAAAACATAGCATTGAAAAAATTATTCTTTTAAAAGTAGAATTATAAAGATTATAAAATCTTAAGGTATTATTTGCATCTAAAGAATTAAGATTACCTGATTTAAATTCATAAAAATTATGCCTCGAAAATAATAAACTTAAGTTTTTCTTATTGAAATAACTTAAATGAGGTGAATTCATATTTTTTTGCCATAATCTGTCATAAAACTTTTTAAAACCTAGTTTCATTAAAAAAGACGAAACTTGAAAAATGATTCCATCCGACGTTGGGGAATTTATGATAATTATTCCTTCTTTTTTTAGTGCAAGCTTTGAAGTATTTATAACTTTATCTAGATCATCAAGGTGTTCAAAAACATCATTGAAAATAATAAAATCAAATTTGGATTTTGTTTTTTTTATTATCGATTCTGGAAGTGAAAGTTTATATATTTTTGCTTTGTTTTTAAATTTATTCCTTAGTTTTTTTAAACTATCGAGGGACGCCTCCGAACCGTATATTAATATGTTTAAATCAATGCATTCTTCAATGAAATAACCATCACCAGAACCAATTTCTAATATTTTTGGTTTGTCATTTAAATTCAAAATAATACGTAATATTTTCTTAAAATTTTGTTTACGCAGATTTTCAAGACCCTTTACATCCTGACCAAAGCCTGAGGAAAGATTTGAAAAATAAAAACCACATACTTCGCATTGATGTGAGTAACAATTCATTTTTTTTGCAGATCCACTGCAAATTAAGCACAAATCTTTCATTCAAACTCAATAGTTCCAGGCGGCTTTGAAGTAATATCGTAGCAAACTCTATTTATTCCAGGTACACGATTTATAATTTCATTGGCACAACGCTTAATAAATTCATCACTAAATTTATAAGTTTCAGCAGTCATTCCATCAATAGATGTAACTGCTCTTAGCACGCAAATTTTTTCATAAGTTCTGTTATCTCCCATTACACCAACGGTATTTACAGGAAGTAAAACACAAAATGCTTGCCAAATTTTTTCGTACAAACCCTCTTCTTTTATCAGTTTAATAAAAATTGAATCAGCCTTTCTAAGAATTTTTATATTTTTTTCATTTACAGATCCCAAAAGTCTTATTGCTAGACCTGGACCAGGAAATGGGTGTCTATTCAAAAAAGCCTCTGGAACATTAAGTTCTTTACCTAGCAACCTAACTTCATCTTTGAATAATTCTGATAACGGTTCGAGTAATTTGAGTCTCATTTTTTTTGGTAATCCACCAACATTATGATGAGATTTAATTGTAACTGAGGTCTTACCAACTTTTGAAAGTGATTCTATTACATCCGGATAAAGGGTTCCCTGAGCTAAAAACTTTACATTGTTTTGTTCAAGTGCAAATTTTTCAAAAATTTTTATAAATTCTTTTCCAATAATTTTTCTTTTTTTTTCAGGGTCACTTTTACCTTTTAGTTTGGAAAAAAAATTATTAGCACTATTAATTACCTTCAATTTGATATTAAAATTTTTTTGGAAAAGATTTTTTATTTCTTTTCCTTCGTTTTCTCTCATAAGACCAGTATCAACAAAAACACAAATTAAATTTTTTCCAATTGCGGAATTTATTAAGGCTGCTGTAACCGTTGAATCAACACCTCCTGATAATCCACATATTACTTTGTCTTTTCCTACTTGCATTTTTATATCTTCAATTATTTTTTTTTTGAAAAACTTCATATTCCATTTTCCAGAACATCCACAGATATTTCTAATAAAATTCTTAAGTATTTTTTTTCCTCCAATTGTGTGAACCACTTCTGGATGAAATTGGACACCATAAAGTTTCTTTTTTTGATTTTGAATTGCAGCAAACTCACAATTATCTGAAGATGCTATCTTTTCAAAACTATTTGGAATTATTGAAATTTTATCTGAGTGACTCATCCACACTTGAACTTTTTTGTTTGGAATAAGAACATTTTCAAGAAGCGGAGACTTTTTGTTTAATTTAATTTGTGTTTTACCAAATTCTCTGTCTTTTGACGAAGTTATCTTTCCTCCAAATTGTTTTGCAATTAATTGAAGTCCGTAACAAATACCCAAAATTGGGATTTCTTGTTCATAAATAAAGTCGTCAATCTTGGGTGAGTTTTTTTCATGAACTGATTTTGGACCACCTGACAAAATAATTCCTTTAACAAAATTATTACTTAATAAATTTCTTGTAACTTGGTTAAATGGTATTATTTGACTAAAAACCCCGAACTCTCGAATTCTTCTTGCGATTAGCTTTGTAACCTGTGATCCAAAATCAATGATTATGATTGACTCGTTCATTTGTTAAGCTGATAATTTGGAGATTCCCTTGTTATTGAAATACTGTGTACGTGACTTTCATTAAGACCTGCTGAGGTAATTTTTATAACTTTTGTTTTATTTTTAAAATCTTTAATAGTTTTATTTCCAGTGTAACCCATTGAAGCTTTTAAACCTCCGATTAATTGTTCAATTATTTTTACAACACTTCCTCTATATGGAACCCTTCCCTCGACACCTTCTGGAACAAACTTATCATCATTTATTATTTCCTCTTGAAAATATCTATCGGCTGAGCCGCTTCCCATAGCGCCTAGTGACCCCATACCCCTGTATGATTTGTATGTTCTTCCGTTTGATAGAAATATTTCTCCTGGTGACTCGTCTGTTCCAGCAAATAACGAACCTATCATAACCACATCAGCACCAAATGCTATTGCTTTAGCGATATCGCCTGAATATTTTATGCCACCATCGGAAATAATAGGTATATTATTTTTTTTTGCTATTTTAAAAGTTTCGGAAATTGCATGCAACTGAGGCACACCAACACCTGCAATAATTCTTGTTGTACAAATAGAGCCTGGACCAATTCCAACTTTTAAAGCGTCAGCGCCATTTTGTATTAGTTCTTTCGCTGCTTCCGCTGTAGCTATGTTGCCAACAACAACAGGTAGTTTCGGGAATTCTTTTTTAGAGATTTTTAGTGTTTCCAATACATTTTCAGAGTGACCGTGAGCGGTGTCAATTACTATAACATCAACATCAGCCTTTTCCAGGGTTCTAATCCTGTTTATGCCTTCGCTCTCTCCAACACCAACAGCCGCTCCAACTAATAGTCTTCCCATCTTATCTTTTGAGGCTAAGGGAAATTGTTCTGCCTTTTCAATGTCTTTAACCGTTATTAAACCCACACATTTAAAATTTTTATCTACTACCAATAACTTTTCAATTCTATGTTCATGTAAAAGCTTTTGTGCATTATCCATAGAAATATCTTCAGATACAGTTACTAAATTATTTTTTGTCATTAAAGTACTAACTTTCTGCTGAAGATTCTTTGCGAATCGCATGTCTCTATTTGTCAGTATACCAACTAATTTCTGTGATTTGTTATCTACAACAGGAATTCCGGAAATATTATATTTTTCTTTTTTTTTTAAAACATTATTTAGAGTCTCGTCCGGTGAAATTGTTACTGGATTTATTACCATCCCAGATTCAAACCTTTTTACTTTCGATACCTCCAAAGCTTGATCAACAAAATTTAGATTTTTATGAATGATTCCGAGTCCACCCATCTGCGCTATTTTGATAGCTAGATTGGATTCCGTCACAGTATCCATAGCTGCTGAAATTAAAGGAACATTGAGTTTTATATTTTTTGTTAACTTACTTGAAATGTTAGCTTCAGACGGTCTGATTGATGATTTTGCTGGTACAATGAGAACGTCATCAAAAGTAAGAGCTTCTGTTAAATACTTCATAAAATAATTTAATCTAATCTTGTGAAATTTTAAACAAAATAATTAATTTTTTTTTGCTATTAAATAGGTTTCAGATGACTCTTTTCTTGAAGCTCTAGGTTTAAAATATTTAATATCACTAAGATCTTTTTTCATTTTCAAAATAAGATCTCCTTGCGCACCACCTTGAAAAATTTTAGAAATTAAAAAGCCGTTTGGTTTGAGAACCTCTTTTGCAATTTCTAAAACTCTTTCTATCAATGAGACAATTCTTAAATGATCAATTTTTTTGTTACCAGATGAGTTGGGCGACATATCACTCATCAGAAGTCCAACTTTATTAGTAAAATTTTTTTGAATAATTTCTTTTATATCTTCATCAAATATGTCTTTTTCTATTGATACTACGTTTTCTATTTTCTCAATCTTTAATAAATCAATTCCAACTATCTTTGAAGATTCTGGACCGAATTTTTTTGCAACTTGAAGCCATCCACCTGGAGCGCAACCGAGATCTAAAATATTATGCGAATTTTTAAGAAAATTAAATTTTTTTTCCATCTCAATTAATTTATAAGATGACCTGGATCTGTAGCCTTCAATTTTTGATTTAATTACGAATTCATCATTCAAATGTCTTTCAAGCCATCTTGAACTGTTGGCACTTAAATTTTTTTTTTTTAACTTAATTTTTTTCATGTGCTAGAAGTAAATCACTTAACATTCCTTCTCTCAATCCATTTTGAGAAGCTATTACTTTATTGATTGGAAAGATATCTAATATGATTTTTAGTATTTCAATCCCATTCAGTAGAAGTTTATATCTTGATCCAACACATGACATTTTTTTTAAATCTCTTATTTGCAAACTTTTTATTAAATTAATTGAGTCCAAAAGCTGATTTTTGTTCATTTGATGACCCTCAATTTTTTTCAAATCAAAGAAATTCAATTTTTTATGAACAGCACATAAAGTTGTAACAGTGCTGCATGATCCAATTGACACAAATTCAAAATCTAGAAATTGGAGGAGACTATTTTTAAAAAAGTTAAAATGATCTTTTAGTTGCTTAGTAACAAATTCTTTTCCATATATATCTTCTTTTTCTGACAGATTGATTACTCCGTATGAAATTGACTTAGAATTAAAAATTTTTTTTTTAACGTCAAAAAAAGTTAATTCCGTGCTTCCGCCTCCAATATCAAAAATAATTCCCTTATTTTTAATTTTTTTAAAATATTTTTCACAACTTTTCAAACTTAATTTGGCCTCTTCATAGGATGAAATAACTTCTACAGAAATTCCTGTTTCTTTTTTTACCTTTTCAATAAAGAAATCAGGATTTATCACTTGTCTGCACGCTTCAGTGGCAATACACCTGTAATCATTAACTCTAAATTTTAAAAGTTTTTCAGAAAATTTCTTTAAACACTTGAGTGTTTTTTCTATATTTTTTTCTGTAAATTCATTATTGAAACTTAAGTTGCTGATCAGATTAGTTCCATAGGAAAAATTGTGAATT
>CACAYF010000017.1 GCA_902536655.1 uncultured Alphaproteobacteria bacterium
TCAACTTTAATGGTTGTAAATTCAATAGGTCATCTTGCTGAATCAGCATGGCATCATCCAGATCTTCAGGTTTCATACGCATTTGTTGAAGTCAAACTCATGAATCATTCTATGAAAGGCATTACTCAGCTTGACTTCGATTTAGCAGAAAAAATCGATGAATTTATATTATGGAATCCCAAAAACGACGGTTCTTCCTTGGAAGGCACTCCAACAGATCCAAGATTTGCGTACATCAAATATAATAAATAATGCAAAAAAATCTTGATGATTTCTATTTGTTTGGATTTACAAACAAAAATCTAATTACAAATTATGAAATCAAAAACTATAAGTTAAACCAGTTTCCGCTAGTAAATGGAAAAAAAACAGAAATGAAAACTGCAATCAACAAAATTAAGAAAATAATAAAGGGCAGAACTTTGCATTTTGATGGATTGATTTGCGATCAAAGATCTCAACATTCAATTTTAGATTTGGCAGAGAGTCTAAGATCATCAATAAATCATTGTGATGCAGAAGAAATTAATAATTTTTATGCTGCTTATCAAATTTATGGCGGATCATTAGTCTCATTTAATGAATTAAGAAAAAGAGCTGATTTGATAATTTTTATTGGAACTTTTGATAGTTTTGTTCTAGAGAGATTTTCAAAAAACCTAAGTTGGAGTCATAAAAAAACACAAAGTAAGATTTATTATATCAGCACAAAAAAAACATCTTCTTTAAAAAAAAAAATAATTCTCAAAGGCAATACATCAATTTACAATCTTTTTATCGATCTTTTTAAACAGAAAAAATTGCACGTTAATCATCAATCATTGCAAAGTGAATTAAAATCATCAAGATATCCTGTATTAGTAATCAACCCAATGAATGGATTTATGTTCACACAACAATTATTAAAGTTGACAGAATTCATAAACAACAAAATAAGGAAGTTACGAATTTTTAAAATTTCTGGTTTAAATAATTCTTCAGGATTCGTTAATAGTTGTGTCATAAAAACTGGTTATCCAGCTTCCGTTTCCTTCAACGACTGGGGACTTTCATATAATCCAATTAAATATACAGCCAATGTTCAAAAATCAGAAAAACCCATTCAGATTTACATATCAAATTTAAACTCAAATCCAAAAATTGAAAAATTTAAACAAAATATATTTTTTGGTCACCCAAATATTATAAAAAAAGAAAAATTCGATATTTTCATTCCTGTAAAAACTCCAGGAATAGATTCAAATGGAATAGCATTGAGATCAGACGGAATTGGTGCGTTGAAGCTAGAAAAAAAAATAGATTCTAACTACATTCAGCTTGATGAACTAGTTAAAGAATTAAAAGAAAAATGATTGAAATTGAAAATACTTTTGCCGAGGCATTCCCAATGAAAGCTTCAAGGCTAATAATCACAGCATTGAACATCAATTGGGCAAAAAAAGCAGCTCAATCCTTTTGTGGTTTTGCAACATCTGTAATTGCGTGTGGTTGTGAAGCGGGCATAGAATCTGAACTATCACATAAAGAGACGCCAGATGGAAGACCTGGACTTTCAATTCTTATATTTTCTATGTCATCAAATGAACTGAAAAAACAGATATTGAACCGGACAGGGCAGTGTATTATGACAAGCCCAACGTCTGCAGTTTTTTCAGGTAATATTAGTGCTGATAAAATTCCTCTTGGCAATTCACTTAGATATTTTGGAGATGGTTATCAAATCTCAAAGTTTTTAGATAATAAAAGATTCTGGAGAATACCAGTTATGGACGGTGAATTTATTTGTGAGGACTTCGCATATCAAATGAAAGGGATTGGTGGAGGAAATTTTCTTGTTCTAGGGAATAATATTGAAAGTGTTCTAGATGCAGTTGAATTAGCAGTTAAGAAAATGAATGAGGTAAAAAATGTCATATTACCCTTTCCAGGTGGTATTGTTAGGTCTGGATCAAAAGTAGGTTCAAAATATAAAAATTTAATAGCCTCGACGAATTTTGAATATTGTCCAAGTTTGAGAGGAGTTGCCACCAAATCTAAGCTGAATAAGGACACTAACTGTGTATTAGAAATTGTAATTGATGGTATTAATCGAGAAGATATAGAATTAGCAATGAAAGTAGGTATCTCAGAAATTTTAAACTCTCGAATTACAAAAGGTATTTCAAAAATATCAGCTGGAAATTATGGTGGAAAACTTGGGCCTTATTTATTTAAATTGAAGGATTTAATTTAATGAAAAAGATTATTTTGAAAGCCAAAATTAATTTTAAATCAGAATTAAATTTAAAAAATTTAAGTAAAATTAATTTTGAAGAAGAAATTATTTCCAAGATAAATATTTTATACGATAACAAAGAATTCAAACTTCAAGAATTTTTCAAAATTCAAGTGCAAAAAAGTGACAAAAATGAATTGATAATTTCTGGTACAAACAGAAATTGTGATTATTTAGGGTGGAAATGGAAAAAAGGTACTTTGAGAATTAAATCTGACGTAGGGTCATTTTTAGGAGTACAAATGATTGATGGAAAAATTATTGTTGAGGGATCATGTGAGCATTATGTTGGCTCGGGGATGACAGGTGGCAGGATTTTTCTAAAATCTAATGCTTATGACTTTGTAGGTTCTCCTTTGCCAGGAAGCAAGATTGGAATGAATGGGGGGTCAATTATTATTAATGGAAAAGCAGGAAATTTTTTAGGCCTGCGAATGAGACGTGGAATCATTTTCGTAGGTGGGGATGTTGGAACTAATTGTTGTAACAATATGATTGCTGGAACAGTAATATTGAAAAAGAGCTTTGGAAATCAACTTGGTTTGGGAATGAAAAGAGGCTCCATAATCTTATTTAGAAAAAAAAGTAAATGCGTAAATTTTGTTGATGCAGGAAAATCTCGATCCCTTTTTTTAAGTTTGTTAGATAATTATTTTTTAAAGGTTTACAGTTTAAAGCTTTTTAGTAACAAAGATAAATTTAAAAGATTAATTGGCGATATTAAAATGGATGGAATGGGAGAAATTTTTTTTAAAATAGACTAAAACTGATTTCTAATGCGGAGACGTTTTAATAAACCGCCTACACCTTCCTCTCTTATGATTTTTTTAAAATCTGATTTTTTGGTTGCTATTTCACTTATGGAACCATCCAATAAAACATCAAATATTTTCCATTTTTCATTTTTTAAACCTAATAAATAATCTATTTCAATCTTTTCGTTATCTGCAGTTAAGATTACTCTGGCCAATCTGAATTTATCTTCTATGACTGTAACTGTTTGATGCTCAAAATTCAATTCATTGATTTTATTGAATCTTCTTAGATAATTTACCGAAATAAATCTGTTAAAAACATTTATAAATTCTTTCTGAGTGTTTGCATCCATTTGTTTCCAATCAACTCCAATTATCATTTTTCCCATTTTTTCTAAATCATAACTATTTTTAATTACATCATCGATCAGTTCTAAATTGTCACCATTAATTGTTTTTTTAGATATTTTTATGAGACTTTTATGAAGTTCATTAACGCCAGTTAGAACTTTACTTTCACTTCTTGTTTCAGAATAAAAAAAGATGAGGATGCCTATTAAAAAACATATCTGGAAAATATTACAAAAAAAGTTGGATAAAAATCTTCTCATTTATTATCTTTTATAGCACAAGGCTGTTTAAAAAATATAATGAATAAAAAAATCCTCATCACAGGAGCCAACGGATTTTTAGGCTCAGCCATCACAAGGCTAGCCCTAAAAAAAAATTTTAAGGTTAATGTTTTAGTTCGAAAAAATACAAATATCAAGAATCTAGAAAAGATTAGGTCGAAAATAAATTTTTTTTACGGTGACTTGAGAGATATTGCTAGCCTAGAAAAACCCATAGCTTATTCAGATGTTGTTTTTCATGTTGCAGCAGATTACAGACTTTGGTCACGCGTACCAAAAGAACTCTACGATTCAAATGTAAGAGGAACTGAGAATGTCTGTATTAAAACATCTGATTTAAATAAAACTCTTATATACACCTCTAGTGTTGCTACACTTGGTTTAGACAAAAATAATGAGTCTAATGAAGAAACTCCAGTTACTTTTTCAGATATGATTGGTGATTATAAGAAATCAAAATATCTAGCTGAGAAAATCGTTGAAAAATTTATAAAAATAAAA
Source organism: uncultured Alphaproteobacteria bacterium (assembly GCA_902536655.1). Classification (GTDB taxonomy): domain Bacteria; phylum Pseudomonadota; class Alphaproteobacteria; order Methylaequorales; family Methylaequoraceae; genus Methylaequor. The sequence continues at coordinate 4,164 of CACAYF010000017.1, forward strand.
AAAATGAAATGTATAGTTGTTAATCCCTCCACTCCAATTGGTCCTGGTGATTACAAACCAACACCAACTGGAAGAATCATTTATGATGTGTTGAGAGGAAAAATGCCTGCTTATGTTGACACTGGATTAAATATTGTTCATGTAGATGATGTAGCTGAAGGACACTTTCTTGCTCTTAAAAATGGAAAAATTGGAGATAAATATATTTTAGGAGGTGAAAACTTAAAATTAAAAGATTTTCTGGATTACATTTGCGAATATGGAAAGAAATCTAAAATAGTTATAAAGCTTAACCCAAAATTTTTGATGCCATTAGCACATGTAAATGAAGTTTTATTTAAATATTTTATTAGCAAAGAACCAAAACTCACTTTGGATAGCTTAAAAATGTCTACTAAAAATATGTTTTTTTCGTCTGAAAAAGCAAAAAAGAAACTTCAGTATAGACCTAGATCTATTAAAAGTGCTATAAAGGATGCTGTAAACTGGTTTGAAAATTTTGAAAGCCTATAATTATGAAACAAACGCTTAAACCATTAAAAGTATTTTTAGCTCAACCTAGAGGGTTCTGCGCTGGTGTAGAAAGAGCAATCGAGATTGTCGAGAGAGCTCTCAAAATTTATGGTCCACCAGTCTATGTTAGACACGAAATAGTTCACAACAAGAGAGTCGTAAATAATCTTAGTTCTAAAGGGGCAGTTTTTGTTCAAGAACTTGACCAGATTCCAGCTGGTGCCGTAACAATCTTCAGCGCTCATGGTGTTGCCCAAAGAATTGAAGACACTGCTAAGGAAAGAAAACTTCCTATTCTGGATGCAACATGTCCTCTTGTAGCAAAGGTTCATAAAGAAGGTCAAAGATATTCATCTAAAGGTTATGAGGTTATTTTAATTGGTCACGAAGGTCATCCAGAAGTTGAAGGTACGATGGGAAGAATTTCTGGAGATGTTTATCTTGTCTCAAACACAGAGGATGTATTTAAACTTAAAGTTAGAAATCCAAAGAAACTATCATATATTAGTCAAACCACTCTCTCGGTAGATGACACCAAGGTAGTTATAGAAGCTCTAAAAAAAAGATTTCCAGCAATCGAGGGTCCAGACGTGAAAGATATCTGTTATGCAACCCAAAACAGACAATCCGCAGTTAGGGATCTCGTGGATCATGTCAATTTAATCCTAGTAGTTGGAGCAAAAAATAGCTCTAACTCAAATAGATTGAGAGACTTAGGAGAAGAATCAGGGGTTGATACCTATTTAATAGAAACTGCTGATGACCTTGACAGTAAATGGTTTGATAATGTCGAATCAATAGGAATTTCTTCTGGGGCATCAACTCCTGACGAACTTGTTAAAGAGGTTATTAAGAGAATTTCGTCATTTAGAGAGGTTAAAATTGAGAAAAGGCCTGGTATTGAAGAAAATATAGTTTTTAAACTTCCTCAAGAGCTTACGAACATTGAGGCACTAAATTAAACTTTACATTTAAACAACAATTAATTAAATTTAGACGATGGGTATACCACTAATACAGCAAATAAGAGTTGGTTCTTATATTTTAAAACAGAAAATCCTTGGTAGGACTAAATATCCGCTTGTTTTGATGTTAGAGCCTCTTTTTAGATGCAATCTTGCATGCGCTGGATGTGGCAAAATTGATTATCCAAAAGAAATCTTAAACCAAAGGCTCTCCACTCAAGAATGTATAGATTCTGTCGAGGAATGTGGGGCTCCAATAGTTTCTATACCAGGAGGTGAGCCACTAATTCATAGAGAAATGCCAGAAATTGTAAGAGAGCTGATAAAAAGGAAAAAGTTTGTTTATCTCTGCACAAACGCAGTTTTAATGGAAAAAAAGTTGTCTGAATACAAGCCTAGCCCGTATTTTACTTGGTCAGTACACCTCGATGGGATGAAAGAAGAACATGACAAAGCAGTTTGTCAAGAAGGTGTTTTTGACCGATGCGTTTCTGCTATTAAAAAAGCAAAATCATTAGGCTTTAGATGCAATGTTAATTGCACTATCTTCGACAATGCTCACGCAGACGATTTGAAAACATTTTTAAACTACGTCACTGATGAGCTTAAGGTAGATGGTATAACTATTTCACCTGGTTTTGCTTACGAGAGAGCTCCTGATCAGGAGCATTTTATTAAAAGATCTAATACCAAAAATTTTTTTAGAAATATTTTTAAGTCAAAGGATTTTAAAAAGTGGGATTTCAGCCATTCTGGACTTTACCTTGATTTTCTTGCTGGCAATCAATCTTATAAATGTACGCCCTGGGGCAACCCTACTAGAAATATTTTTGGTTGGCAAAAACCATGCTATCTTCTTGGAGAAGGTTATGTGAAATCATTTAAAGAACTTATGAATGAAACAGAATGGGACAAATATGGAACCGGAAATTATGACAAGTGTTCCGATTGCATGGCACACTGTGGTTACGAAGCTTCTGCTGTTACAGACGTTTTCACCAACCCTTTAAAAGCAGCAACTGTTGCACTAAAAGGACCTAAAACAGAGGGGGCGATGGCCGAAGAGATTGATATAAGCAAATCTAGAGACCCAGATTTTTTTCACGATGCGCATGTTAGCGAAATGATGAAAAAACTGCATACACAACAAAAGCACAATGAATCAAACGACTCGCCCATACCATCTGCTGGTGCAGCAATTAACCCACAAAGTCATTTGGCTAAAAAGTTGTAGCTTAACCTATATTTAAAAAGAATTAACAAGAATCTCGAGAACTTTTTTACTTTGTGAAAATTTAAAGTTTACATTGATAAGATCAAAAATTCTTTTTGGCTTTAGGATCAACTTTGTAAAAAAGTTAACTATTTTTAGTTCACCCTTATCATTGATCGAATCTATAATATAAGAGGGTATATCAAAAGACAAATCATCGAATATTACTTTGAAAGATAACATCGGAATATTTTCTTTCAAAAGTTCCTCTTTAATATAATAAGCTTCCATATCAATAACTGAGATTGATTTAAATTTTTTTACAAGTTTTAATTTTGCACTTTTATTACCAGCAATTTTTTGTACTGTAAGTAAATCACATTTCACAAATTTAATTTTTTTTTCTAAATTTTTAAAGAAATCATGATTAATTTTTGAGTGTGTAAGTTTTTTATTTCTTTCATTATATATTTTATTTACAAATACGATGTCGCCATTTTTTAAACTTTTTGAAACAGAACCGGCAAAACCAAAATTGACAACAATATCTACTCCTAACTTTATCAATTTTTTTGTTGCTTCCTTCGAAGATTTTCCATAGCCATAAACACAAATATTATTATTTGAACTTGAGACTAATTTCATTTCCTTCTTCAAGCCAAATATAAAACCAATTTTTTTGAATTCTTTTTTATGTTCCATAAGCTGGAAAAATTGAATTCTTTTTCAATTGATTTTTTACTTTCGAAATTGCAAGAAGTGGAAAATATTCGGCATAACCATGATATTTTAAGTAAAAAACTTTAGGAAACCCTACAGCTGTGTAGTGATCTTCTCGAAATTTTGTGTCTTTATTTGTTAAATATTTCAACCCTTTTTCTACCTCTGGACTGTTTATCTGACCTGCCGCTAAAAGCCCCATGATAGCCCATGACGTTTGAGAAGGAGTGCTTTGTTTTGATAAATTTTCAAAATTCTTATAATAAGACTTTCCGTCTTCGCCCCAACCACCGTCATTTCTCTGATTATTTTTCAAATAATTAATTGCTTTGTCAAAAACTGCTTTTTTATTTCCAAATTCTACCAAATTTAAGGCAGACAAAACTGACCACGTTCCATAAATATAATTTGTTCCCCATCTACCAAACCAACTCCCATCTTTCTCTTGTTCAGATAAAAGATAATTTGTTGCTCTTTCAATGCAATTCTTGTCTCTTGGGTTGTTTAGTTGTTTTAGGAAACTGAGGCAACGTGCAGAAACGTCTGCAGTCGGTGGATCCAGCAATGCGCCATGGTCAGCGAATGGTATTGAATTAAGAGAATAATGTACATTATCAATATCAAATGCACCCCACCCCCCATTCTTAGATTGCATTCCAACAATCCATTTCCTAGTTCTTTCGATTGAAAGTTCTATGGATTTTTTTTTCTTTATTCTATTGTATCTGTCCAAAAACATACCTACCAATGCTGTATCGTCAACATCAGGGTAGTAATCATTATTAAATTGGAAAGCCCAACCTCCTTCATCAACCTCACTATTTTTGTGTGACCAATCGCCTTTAATCTTTATTTCTTTTTTTAAAAACCATTCTGCAAGCCTATCATCTAGAATTCCGTTCTCAATATTAACTATACCCATCCATCCAGAGTCCCAAACAGGAGAAAAACAGGGTTGGCAGTAGGCGTAGTCTTTCTTTTCAACAATAAGCCTATCTATAGATTTTTGAGCTATTTTAATCTCTTTGAGATATTTATTTTTATCTAAAATTGTCAGGGAAATTAAAGCATTTACCATTGCAGGAAAAATTCCACCTAAACCATCCAATCCGTTCAGTCTTTTTAAAATCCATTTCAAGGCAAAATTTTCACATTTATCCTTGAAGCCTTTAGTGAAGAAAGAAAAAATGAATTTTGCTAACTTATCTAAATAAATAAATGTTCTCGAAAGAAAATTTTTCTTTGAAATTAATTTAATTTTTCCTGAATGATTTTTAGGGTTTTTAAATAATTCTTTTATGAAAACTCTATTGGGGTTGTGTGCAATTGGTTTTCTTCGCATTATAATAAGAAGAGGCACTAGAACAGTTCTTGACCAATAAGATATTTTGTAAATATTGAATGGGAACCAATTTGGAAAAAGCATGATTTCAATTGGCATGAATGGAATTGAACTCCAAGTAATTTGACCATAAAGTGCCAGAGTTATTCTCGTAAACACATTTACTTTTTCTACACCTCCATTAAGTAATATACATTTTTTTGCTTTTATCATTTCGCGCGAGTTTTTATCTAACCCTGCAAGCTTTAAAGCATAATAAGCCTTAACTGAAGCACTAAGATCAGTTTCACCATCATAAAAAAGTGGCCAACCTCCTTCTTGATTTTGCTTACTTAAAATATATTTAACCATTTTTTCTTGTAATTTTATTTCAATTTTTCCAAGAAAATGCATAAGCAGGATATATTCTGATGTGATTGTTGTGTCTGCTTCTAATTCATATACGTAGCAACCTTCCTTAAGTTTTTTAAGATTTTGATTTTTAAGGAGGTTGTCATACGAATGTTGAAAATTGTTAATAATATCTTTTAAACTTTTCATTTTAAACTTTTACTATTGTAGAATTGCTCTTTTCCCTGACAAGATTGAACCTTCAATTGTACAAGGATGCGTTGTTTGAGTCCAATCACCAGATATCCGAACATTATATGGGATTTCTTTTAATTTTTTAACGAGATCAAAGTTTGAAGGTGACTGTTCTAAAGTTGCTTTTTTTTCTTTAACAACTTGAAAACTTGTTATTTTATGTTTGATTTTCATGTAGCTACAAATTTCTTTCCAAATAGTATTAGCAATTTCTTTAGAATCGAGGTTATTTAGGTGATTTGCATTGCTGATAGTAACAGACAAATAATTTTTTTTTATAAATAACCAATGTGAATGTGAGTTTATAAATCCAATTATTTTCTTTGAAAAATTTTCTTTTATTGTTTTTGTTAATTTGAAATGAACGTTAACAATTGAATTGTAATTTTTTGGTAATGAAAGGTTTGGAAAAAATTTTGAAAAATTTGACGGTGGTATTGCAAAAACAACTAAATCATTCTCCTTAACCTCTACAGAATTGTTAATAAATTCTAACCTAGTAACTAAATTATTGTTTATTTTTATACTTTTTAAAATATTTTTTAAATTAATTTCACATCCTTGTTTTTTTAGAAAATTAGTACATGGTTTGATAACTGAGTCATTCCAATTGACCTTTGGTTGATAAATTCTACAATTTTTTTTTCCTTTTAGAATTGTCTCTTTTAGTACAAAAGCTAATACTTTTGCTGAAGCATTTTCACTGGAAGTATTCATAACGGCTAAAGTAAAAGGGTCCCAAAATGTACTGAAGATATTGGAATTTCCAATAATTTCATGCACAGTACTATTTTCTTTTGCAAAAAAAAATTTAAAAATCGACAAATAATCTAATAAATTAGTTCCTGGAATTAATTCTAAGTTATTCATAATAATTTTAAAAAGGTTAATCTTTTCTAAATTTATATTCCAATAAATAGACTGCTTTTTATCATAGAAATCTAGATTAAAAGGAAGTAACTGAAGACTATTCAATGACTTCACAATTTTACATAATTCATGAAAATTTTTATTAGCTGTAAAGACAAGATGGTTGCCATTGTCAATCTCTTGTCCTATTTTCTTATCGAAGAATGATCTACACCTTCCACCTATTAGATTTGACGATTCGAAGACGTTTACTTTGTAATTTCTTTTTACTGCGTGCACAGAAGCAGATAAACCTGCAAGTCCAGCACCTATTATATAAATATTTTTCAAAATTTTAGTACCTTACTGCAAATAAAACTAATATATAAATTTTTTGAAAAAAATTAAGTTTAATTTTTTTTTCTATATCAATCTTTTTTTTAAACATTTTTGTGTGAATTGCTCTATAAAATGTTTTCATAATTTCAGATGCAATAATTTGCTTCTTACTAATTTTTTTTGCTTCAATATTAGATTTTTCAAAAAATATATTTGCTTCATGCAAAATGTCTTGCAGAATATTTTGAAGTTTTGGATCATGCCTTATTGTTCTAATATCTCTCTCAACTCTATGTATTGATAAATATTCCGATGCAATATAACATCTACCTCTTTTAAGATCTTCATAAAAGTCTCTTACAATGTTTGTAAGTTGGAAAGCCCTCCCAAGGTAAAATGCATATTTTTTTTCCTTTTTTGATAATCCAAATATTTTTATAGATAAATAACCCACAGCAACGGCGACTCTGTCGCAGTATAATTCAAGATTCTTTTTTTTCGGAAACTTTATGTCACTTTTTGCATCCATCATCATTCCATCGATGATAGCGTAAAAATCAACTCTTTCTAGCTGAAATTTTTTGACGGCAATTTTAAGCTCTTTCTCTATGCTAGATTTTAGTTTTTTTGACTCAAAGATATTCTTAATTTTTTTTTTCCAGGATTTGAGTTTTTCTATTTTTAATCTTTTATTTTTTATTTCATCAGCAATGTCATCAACAATTCTGCAAAAAGCATAAATTGCGAACATAGCTCTCTTTTTTTCTGAGTCTAAAACATTCATCCCCCAAAAGAACGAAGAGCCAGATTTTTTTACAATCTTTTTAACTTCGATTTGGTCATCGACTTTCATATTAACGATTTATATATTCTTAAGCTCTTTCAAGATTAAATTTTCTGGGATAAGAAATTCCTAAGGCGCCAAGTGCTGTCTTTACGATATTGTCTGTATCAACACCGCATTCAATATTTTGCTCATCTGGTTTTCCATGATTTACGAATTTATCAGGGAAGAAAATTGGCCTAAATTTAAGATCTTTGTCTAGTGCACCAGATTTAGTTAAAAATGACATTACTTGAGCTGAAAAACCACCAATTGACCCTTCCTCAACTGTAATTAAAACTTCATGATCTCTCGCTAGTTGTGTTATAAGAAGTTGATCTATCGGCTTTGCAAATCTTGCATCGGCAACTGTGGTTGGTAAACCATAAGAGGCTAATACTTGAGAGGCGTTAATGGAGTCTTTTAATCTTGTTCCCAAGGATAATATACAAATCTTATTTCCCTCTGTTATAATTTTACCTTTTCCAATTTTCCATATTTCAGGCTGTTCAGTTATTTTCACTCCAATTCCTTCCCCTCTGGGATATCTAAATGCTGAAGGTCTATCATTGATAGTAGCCGAGGTAGCTATGCTATTCACAAGTTCGTTTTCGTCACTTGGTGCCATTACTACAAAATTAGGAAGGGTACAAAGATATGCTAAATCAAAGGAACCAGCATGTGTTGCTCCATCTGCACCAACCTGTCCTGCTCTGTCTATTGCAAACCTTACTGGAAGAGATTGAATGGCTACATCGTGCACAACTTGGTCATATGCTCTTTGAAGGAAAGTTGAATAAATAGCTGCATATGGTTTCATTCCTCTGGAAGCAAGTCCTGCAGCAAAAGTAACGGCATGTTGTTCAGCAATCCCTACATCAAATGTTCTTGAGGGATATGCTTTTTGAAAAATATCTAACCCTGTACCAGAGGGCATAGCTGCGGTAATTGCAACTATATTTTTGTCTTTTTTAGCTTGCTTAATTAAAGCGTTTGCAAACACTTTAGTATAACTTGGTATTGTTGATGATGATTTTACTTGTTCCCCCGTTACAACATTAAATTTACTTACACCATGGTATTTGTCTTCTGATTTCTCGGCGGGTTCATATCCATACCCTTTTTTTGTAACTACATGCAGAAATACAGGACCATCCCATTCAGACTTTTCTAGATTTCTGAGTACTGGAAGAAGATGATCAAGGTTATGACCGTCAATTGGACCTAGATAAAAAAATCCAAGTTCTTCAAATAATGTTCCGCCTGTAACCATTCCTCGAACGTATTCATCTGCTTTTGCTGCCATAGTTTGAAAACTTTTTGGAAATTTTTTCGCCATTTGCTTTGCTAATGTTCTAGCTGATTGAAATGTCTTTGTTGATAATAATCGGGATAGGTAAGCACTCATTGCACCGACGGGTGGAGCGATAGACATATCATTGTCATTCAAAATCACGATAAGTCTTGCGTTCATCGAGCCGGCATTGTTCATCGCTTCGTATGCCATTCCTGCACTAATAGCTCCGTCTCCTATTACGCAGACTACATTGTGATTTTCTTTCTTAAGGTCTCTGGCAACTGCCATTCCAAGTCCAGCGGAAATTGATGTAGAAGAATGTGCGGCACCAAATGGATCATATTCACTCTCTGATCTTTTGGTGAACCCATAAAGACCTCCTGGTTGTCGAATAGTTCTAATTTTGTCCCTTCTTCCTGTAATCACTTTATGTGGATAACATTGATGTCCCACATCCCAAATTAATTTATCTTTTGGAGTATTAAAAACACTATGGATTGCAATTGTTAACTCAACTACGCCAAGGCCGGCACCTAGATGTCCACCAGTTACTGAAACAGCATCGACAACTTCATTTCTAAGTTCTTTGCAAAGTAACTTGAGTTGTTTATCAGAGAAGTTTTTTAGATCTTTTGGATACTTAACTTTGTCTAGTAGGTTGGTTGGGCCTCTCAAATCAAATTAAAAGTGGACGAAGTTATAGAAATCTTAAGAGCATATGGAACATGGTTTCTAGGACAGCATTTGAGCAATTAAATCATTCTTTAATTTTATTATTTATTTGTATCTTGGGACTAACCATTGTTTATCTTTTTCCATTGGCTGTCATGTTCATTATTTTGTTATTTTTTCAATTGGATTTACAACAACTTCATTTAGTTGTAGTTAATTTTACTTCGTTTGTTTTAATGATTAGGATTATTCTGCCTACGCTAAATTTTTATGGAGTAAACAAACATTTTGCTTTAGCATTTCCAATTACAGCAATTTTATATATTTGTATGACAATAACATCTGCTGTAAATTATACACTGTTTTTTGGAAATACTTGGAAAGGGAGGAAGTATTAAGAAAATAAACGACAAATATATTTACTCTCTTCTATCTGGAAAAAATTTTAAAGATGAAAATTTTCCGGTTGCATCCTTTATGATAAATAGAAAGTTAAAAAAATTTATTAGACATTTTTATTTCTTTGCAAGAACATCCGATGACATTGCAGACCATGAAAAACTTAGACCAAAAGAAAAACTTAAAATTCTAAGTTTTTTTGATAAATGCTTAAAAGAGAAAAAAAAAACAGATATTTCTGTTTTAAACAAACTTATAATAACCTTTTCTTGCCATGAATTTACACAAGTATACTCAAGACAACTTTTAGTAGCATTCAAGTTGGATGCAAAAAAGAAAAGATATAAAAATTGGTCAGAACTTATCAACTATTGCAAATATTCAGCAAATCCAGTTGGCAGATTTTTTATCGACCTCGCATATCACGAGAAAAAAAAAAAAATTAATAATAGAAATATCATTTTTGAAGGATCTGATAATCTTTGTACCGCTTTGCAAATCATAAATCATCTCCAAGAC
>CACAYF010000018.1 GCA_902536655.1 uncultured Alphaproteobacteria bacterium
CTGTGTCATTGACGGCCTGAGTTGGAGCCATTGCAGGTGGAGGGGCATATTGTGAAGGCGGGATTTCTTGAGCATTAGCTTGGCTTAATTCCTCAACAGCTTGAGGCACTTCTTCAAGTGCTGGAGGAGCAGCAACTTCTTCATCAGAAAGTGAAGGAAATACATATTCTTGTACCCCTGTGCACGAATAACTTGCGAAGATTAAGGCTAAAGCTATAAAGTTGAAATATTTTTTGATCATTTTTTTTTACGCTTTTTAAGTGTTGTTAACAAAAGTTCGATTTATAACTTATAGCCTATAAAATTTTGAAAATAAATCAAAAAAAAATTTTAATAAAATTAATTTTTAAATTCTTTTAATTTAGATATTGTATTCATTAGTTTAAAGTAACCTAAAAAATAATTTAGTGCCCGTAGCTCAATTGGATAGAGCATCTGACTACGAATCAGAAGGTTGGGAGTTCGACTCTCTCCGGGCACGCCAAAAATTCTTTGATACTACTGGTTGACAATATTTAAACTTAAATTACTATATGTTGTGTTTCACAATTTTATTTTATGGAGTAGGAAATTTTTAAATGAATCAATCTAACGCAAATATTCTGAATCTAGCAGAACAAAAACTAGAAGATAAAGGACTTAAACCGAGCAAAGAACAACTGCAAACAGAAAGTTCTAGAGATAATTTTTTAACTGATTTTGGAAAAGCTACTCTTATAGACAGATACCTTTTACCGGGTGAAAAGTTTCAAGATATGTTTTTGAGAGTAGCCAAATGTTACAGTGACAATGATTCACACGCTCAAAGAATATATGACTATATTTCTAAACTTTGGTTTATGCCAGCAACTCCTATTCTATCAAATGGAGGTGCAAAGAGGGGCTTACCAATTTCTTGCTTTTTAAATACAGTTCATGATAGCCTAGACGGAATTCTGTCAACATGGGGCGAAAATGTATGGCTCGCTTCTAACGGTGGTGGCATCGGTACATATTGGGGTGAAGTTAGATCAATCGGAGAGACAGTCAAAAAATCTGGACAAACCTCAGGCATTATTCCTTTCGTAAGAGTCATGGATTCCTTAACTTTAGCAATTTCTCAAGGCTCTCTAAGAAGGGGTTCTGCAGCTTGCTATCTGGACATACATCATCCAGAGATCGAAGAGTTTTTGGAAATCAGGAAACCCTCAGGGGATTTTAATAGAAAAAGTTTAAATCTACATCACGGTATAAACATAACAGATGAATTTATGGAATGTGTTAAGCATAATAAAGAGTTTTGCCTTAAAAGTCCTAAAACCAATGAAACACTGAGAAAAGTTAATGCCAGAGAGCTCTGGCAAAAAATACTTGAGACAAGAATGCAGACGGGTGAGCCCTATTTAGTTTTTATGGATACAGTAAATAAAAATATGGCCAAACATCAACAAAAACTTGGAATGAAAGTTAGAACTTCTAATTTATGTAGTGAGATTATGCTTCACACAGGCCTAGATCATCATGGAAAAGACAGAACTGCGGTATGTTGTCTCTCATCCGTAAATTTGGAGAAGTGGGATGAATGGTCAGGGGAAATAAACTTCATAGAAGACATAATGAGGTTCTTAGATAATGTGCTCGATGATTTTATCCAGAATGCACCAGAATCAATGAAAAATGCAATTTACTCAGCTAAAATGGAGAGGTCAGTTGGTCTCGGAGCAATGGGCTTTCATAGTTTTCTTCAGAAGAAAGGTGTTCCATTTGAAAGTGCAGTTGCAAAAAGCTGGAATGCAAAATTTTTCAAACATTTGAAAAAAGAAGCTGACAAAGCATCATTGATACTTGCAATGGAAAGGGGACCTTGTCCTGATGCTTCAGAGATGGGTGTCAAAGCCAGATTTAGTCACAAGTTAGCCATAGCACCGACAGCTTCCATAAGTATTATTTGTGGTGGAACAAGTGCTTGCGTTGAACCCATACCTGCCAACATATATACTCACAAAACACTTTCAGGCTCTTTTACAGTTAAAAATAAATATCTTGAAAACTTATTAGATTCAAAGAGTCTAAACACTGAAAAAATTTGGCAAAGTATTTTAGAAAATGATGGATCAATTTCACATCTTAAAGAATTAAGTGAAGACGAGAAAGCAGTCTTCAAAACAGCATTTGAAATTGATCAGAGGTGGATAGTAGAAATGGCTGCAGATAGAACTCCTTATATATGCCAAAGTCAATCAATTAATCTTTATTTATCTGCAGATATTGATAAATGGGATTTGATGATGCTTCATTGGAAGGCATGGGAGTTAGGTATAAAAAGTTTGTATTATTGCCGATCTAAATCTATTCAACGAGCAAGCTATGCCGGGGTAGAAGCTGATAACACAAAGCAGTGGCCTTCTAAAAATATAGTAGGGGAGAAAACGGATTATGAGGAGTGTTTGTCGTGTCAATAATGTTTAAAATTCAAAATTATAAAAGGAGAAAAAATGGACGGAAATAAAAACGATTTAATTGAAAATAAACAACCTGGTCTTTTGACCTCTTCTCACTCATATAAGCCTTTCAGGTATCCTTGGGCTTTCGACTTTTGGAAAAGACAACAACAAGTTCACTGGATGCCAGAGGAGGTACCTTTAGGTGAAGATTGTAAAGATTGGGTTATAAAATTAAATGATAATGAAAGAAACCTACTAACCCAAATTTTCAGATTTTTTACCCAGTCTGATGTTGAAGTGAATGATAATTATATGGAGAGATATTCACAAGTTTTTAAACCAACAGAAGTAAAAATGATGATGTCGGCTTTTTCAAATATTGAAACTGTTCACATAGCTGCATATGCACTTTTATTGGAAACAATTGGAATGCCAGACACAGAATTTTCCGCTTTCTTAAAATATAAAGAGATGGCAGACAAGCATGACTACATGCAGCAATTTACTATTGATTCTAATCACGAAATTGCAAAAACAGTCGCAATGTTCGGCGGATTTACTGAAGGATTACAACTTTTTGCAAGTTTTGCAATGCTTCTAAATTTTCCACGACACAACAAAATGCGAGGCATGGGACAAATTGTAACGTGGTCTGTTAGAGACGAATCTCTTCATTGCGAAGGCATGGTAAAGCTTTTTCATGAATTTGTTAGAGAAACAAAATGCATGACAAAAAAATTGAAAGATGAAATAAATGAATGTTGCGAAAAAGTAGTAGAATTAGAAGATAATTTTATTAATTTAGCCTTTGAAATGGGTCCAGTTGAAGGGATGGAACCTTCTGATATCAAAAATTATATCAGATATATAGCCGACTGGAGACTAAAACAACTCAACTTAGACCCAATGTTTGGAATAAAAGAACATCCTTTACCATGGTTAACAGAAATATTAAATGGAGTGGAGCATGCTAATTTCTTTGAAGCAAGAGCCACTGAATACTCGAAAGTTGCAACATCTGGTAATTGGGACGGGAAAGAAGGAGTTTGGTCAACCTTCGACAAAAAACTAAAGAGTTTTGGCTAATTTCTATTATTTTTCTATATAAAGTGATTGGGATGGAAAGGCAAATGAACACCTTCTCCTCTCTATAATCTTTTTTATTTCAACTGCCAGTCCGTCTTTTGCTTTAATAAACTTATTGTAATCATTAGTTTTAGTGAAACACCTAACCAATATATCTATAGAGCTTGGAGCAAACTCATTAATTTTTACGATCACCGGAGTTGTATCCGAAACAATAAATTCTTTCTTATTTTTACGGATTGAATCTTCAATATCAGAACAGATGTTCTTAAGCTGAAGAATTGTGGTTTTGTACTCTACACCAATTATCCAATTAATTCTTCTATTTGATATTTCAGTGATATTAACAACTGCATTTTCCGCAAATTGGTAATTTGGAATAAAACATAAAGACTTATCAAACTTGCGGATGGCAGTTGATCTAAAACCAATTTTTTCAACTGTCCCTTCGATAATGGCTTCAATCATAATAACATCACCTTTTTTAAACCTTTTTTCAACTAAAACTAAAATACCGGAAATCAAATTTTTAAAAAGATCCTGAGCGCCCAATGCTACAGCTACTCCAAATAAACCTAAGCCAGCAATTATAGGCCCAACTTTTATTCCCCACACTTCAAGGACAGCTGAAAATCCAAGAATAAAAATAATTATTTTAGTTGCACTTATTATCCAATCTACCAAGTCTTTCGTTAAAAGTGTCTTAAGATTTTTTATTTTACGACTTAATGGTTGTATGGTTTTACTTATTAACCAAAATACTGATATAGTGAATAGAGAAAGATTAATATTTTGTAAAAATACACTTACTTTTTGAGACGCAATCAACAAACTTGAAGCTGAAAAAATTCCCGTCGAGACAACAAAAAATTCAACAGGTTTTTCGATGGATGTTAAAAATGCTTCTTTAATTTTTGTTTCCGAAAATCTTAAAATTAACGAAATTTTTTTAATTATCAATTTTTTAATTAGCTTTCTTGATAGTATAAAAAAAATGAGTATAGCAAAACATATCAATAGATTTTTAAGATGAAAACCTAAAAATGAAACATTGGTAAAAACAGTTAATTTTTCTAAAATATTGTTTAAAATTTCCATTTTACATTATTTTTTTGTTCAGAATCTTAACAGAATCTTCATATTCAAAACCTTGCTGAGCTAGTTTTGATAATATTTTATCAAAAAGTTGTTTGTCTGAAATATTTAATTTTTTTTGTTTTTCTACGATGTTAGATTTATTTAAGTAATTAATTAAAAGAGTTTGAGTAAGTGTTTGATCGAGAAATTTTTTTTTTAGGAATAAATCGACTTTACATCTGTCAAACTTTGCACATAGAAATTTGTGTTGTATTTTTTTTTTGGAGTACCCTTTTTTAACAAAGTTATCAAATGATATTTCTAACATTTGTTCCTCATTAAAAAAACCAATTTGTTCGAAGTATTTTATAGCATTAGAAACTTCTTTGATAAACTTAAAATAATTTGATTCAGAGATTTTTTTTTCTAAATAATCCTTGGTGATTTTTTTTTTTAATATATCCTCAAATTTTCTTTGAGTAACGTTATACCTTGATAGATAATAGGTTGAATACTTTTTTAAATAGTCTGATATCATTGTTTACTTCGATATTATTATTAAATTAAATATTTGTGAATTATGTATAACATAAAAAGTTTTAAAGGGTTTAATTGGGCAGGTTTTTTTACACTCTATAAAAAAGAAGTAAAAAGATTTTTCAATGTCTTCGCTCAAACAATTTTAGCTCCTGCCGTGACTACTATTTTATTTTATTTGATATTCACATTATCAATGGATAGAGATTTTTTAGTTTCTGGAATCCATTCCTATTCTCAATTTTTGGCTCCTGGTTTAATTTGCATGTCAATAATGCAAAATGCATTTGCAAATACGTCTTCCTCAATATTAATTTCAAAAGTTCAAGGTAATATTGTAGATGTGTTAATGCCCCCAATGTCAGAATTAGAATTAACTTTTTCTTACTGCCTGGGTGGTGTTACAAGAGGTTTATTGGTAGGTTTTTCTGTAGGTGTATTAATTTATTCATTTGTTTCTATAGAAATATACAACTTATATATGATAGTTTTTTTTGGAGTCTTTTCATCGTTATTATTGTCACTATTAGGAATTTTGTGTGGAATATGGGCAAAAAAATTTGATCATATGGCATCAGTTACAAATTTCATTATTTTGCCACTTACATTCCTTTCTGGTACTTTTTATACAATAAACAGACTACCTGAATTTTGGCACTTTTTAGCAAGTTGGAATCCATTTTTTTACATGATTGATGGATTTAGGTTTGGTTTTTTAGGAGAGAGCGAAAGCAACCTCACTGTGGGCATTTTAGTTTTATTGTTTTGTAATTTATTCTTATTAATTTTAACAATATATGTTTTTAAAAGAGGGTATGGTTTAAGATCATGAGTATATTAAACGTATACAATCCTCTTAATATAGAAGTTGATCATGGAGATGGAGTCTATCTTTACTGTAAAAAAGGAACAAGATATTTAGATTTTACAAGCGGTATTGGCGTTACCAGTCTAGGTCACAGTCACCCATCTCTAATATCAGCTCTAAAATCTCAAGCTGAAAAAATATGGCATTGTTCAAATCTTTTCAGAATTGAAAATCAACAAACCGTGGCTGATAAAATCACACAAAATTCTTTTGCTGAGTCTGTGTTTTTTTGTAATTCAGGAGCAGAGGCAGTTGAAGCTGGAATTAAGGTCATCAGAAAATATTTTAATGTTGCTAAAGAAAAAAGATTCAAAATTATTTGTGCAAAAAATTCTTTTCATGGCAGAACCTATGCAGCAATATCTGCTAGTGGAAAATCAAAATTGACTGATGGGTTTGAACCAGTATTACATGGATTTAAACAAGTTGCGTTTAATGATAGCAAGGCAGTGTCAAAGAATGTAGATAAAGAAACAGCTGCTATAATGATCGAAACAGTACAAGGTGAGGGAGGAATAACACCCGCAAAAAAAGAATATCTAAGAGATATTCAAAAAATAGCCAATGACAATAATCTTCTCTTATTTTTTGATGAGGTTCAGTGTGGTGTTGGAAGAACCGGAAAATTCCTTGCAACAGAGTGGGTCAAAGAGTTAAAACCAAATCTTGTAGCTATTGCCAAAGGAATAGGTGGGGGGTTTCCTGTAGGGGCATTATTATTGGATAAAAAAACTTCTAAATCTATGGATCTTGGTTCTCATGGATCAACATTTGGAGGTAACCCGCTTGCGATGGCTGTTGCTCAAGAGGTTTTAAATTTTGTATTAAATGAAGATTTTTTAGATCATGTAAGAGAAATTGGTTTTAATTTGAGAAAGCTGCTAAGGGAAAATATATTAGCCAAATTTCCAAAGTTAGTTTCTAGTGTAAGAGGAATAGGTTTGATGGTTGGTTTAGAGGCAGTTGAAAATAATGAGATTTTAATAAAGTCTCTGATTAAGGAGAAACTACTTACTGTAAA
The DNA here is from genome assembly GCA_902536655.1 of uncultured Alphaproteobacteria bacterium. GTDB lineage: Bacteria > Pseudomonadota > Alphaproteobacteria > Methylaequorales > Methylaequoraceae > Methylaequor. The sequence goes on from CACAYF010000018.1 coordinate 7,013, forward strand.
GGCAGGGCAGAATGTTATAAGAATGTTACCCCCTCTAATTTTAGAAATGAAACATGTTGAAGAGGCAATTGAAAAAATCGATAAAGCATTTTCAAACTTATAATATGAAAAAACTATTCAGACATTTCTTAAACCTTCATGAAATTAGTAAAGAAGACATTAATATAATTTTAAAATACAGTCACAAACTAAAAAAAAAAAGTAAAACTAAACAATTTAAAGAAAAAAAAATTTTAGCAATTATTTTTGAAAAGCCATCTACAAGAACAAAAATTTCATTTGATGTAGGTATGAAACTTTTGAATGGAGATGTAGTTACTTTGGATCATTCTGATTCTCAACTTGGCAGAGGAGAGTCACTTGAGGACACAATGAGAGTTTTAGCTAGTTATGTTGATATAATAGTATATAGAGGTTCAGACGAGTCAAAACTATACAAGCTTTCAGAAATTTCTACTGTGCCCATAATAAACGGATTGACTGATATTAGTCATCCGTGTCAAATAATAGCTGATATTATGACACTACAAGAAAAATTTAGATCTCTTAATAATTTGAATCTAACTTGGATTGGGGACGGGAACAATGTTTGTAACTCATGGATTCATGCCTCCAAACACTTTGATTTCAATTTAAAAATTTCTTGCCCACCCGGTAATTTTCCTGCAAAAAAAAATTTAAAGAGCCTTAATTTACAAAACGTTGAACTTTTTAAAAATCCAATTGAAGCTGCACTAAATGCTGATGTAATAATTACGGATACTTGGGTATCTATGGGTATGAAAAGTAATCCAAAAAGACAAAAAATGTTTGAAAAATTTCAAATTAATAAAGAACTACTCAAGAAAACCGGAAGAGATACTTATTTCTTACACTGTCTTCCAGCTCATAGAGGGCGCGAAGTTACTGATGAGGTTATTGATGGTAATAGATCCTTAGTTTGGGAGGAAGCTGAAAATAGGTTGTATGCTCACCAATCAATACTTTTATGGTGTTTGAAACAAATATAAACTATTTTTTCCATAGTTGTGGTGATAAAAGTATTAAAATTGGAAAAAGTTCTAGTCTTCCAATAAGCATGCCTAAACTTAGGAACAGTTTTGTAAAATCTGAAATTGAAGAATAATTACCACTTGGACCAATTATTTCATTCAAACCAGGTCCTACATTGGCCAACGTAGCCGCAGCTCCAGACAAGGAAGTAAGAATTTCTTGACCGTCAAAAGCTAAAATAAGGCTGAGAGTTGCGAAAACGAAAATATATAGAAAAAAGTAACCAGTAACGGACGTTAAAATATCTTCGCTAATTTCTCTGGAATTGTAAGTGGGAATAAAAACACCTCTGGGTTGAATTATTTTTTTTATTAAATTAAGTGAGGATTTAATTAGAATCTGAATCCTAAAAATTTTAAGACCACAACTGGATGAGCCTGAACAACCACCTACAAGCATTAAAAAAAGGAAAAGCAAAGTTGTAAATGATCCCCAAACACTAAAATCATAAGTACTAAACCCACTTCCGGTAGAAATTGATGTTACAGCAAATGCTGAAATTCTCAATGATTGAAAAAAATCTACTTCGTAGTACCTTTTTAACCAAAAAGACACTAGCACAGTGATACTTAGCAATAAAATTAAAAAGAATTGAACTTGAGAACTTTTTACAAGATCAACTAACTTTCCTCTTACAGACTGAAATAATAGAATAAAAGGTAAAGAAGAAAGAATCATGAAAAAAATTGTTACGACTTCAATGTAAACTGAATCAAAGAAACCAATTGACATATCCTTTGTTGAAAATCCACCAGTTGCAATTATTGTCATACCATGCGCAACACTATCAAAACCTGTCATTCCAGAAACAAACAACGAAAAGCTACAAAAAATAGTTAGGAACAAGTAAACAAATCCAATTCCAGTAGCAATTTTTGTGGTCCTAGGAAGAACCTTTTCTTCCTTAGAGCTAAATTCACTTTGAAATAACTGCATGCCACCAATTTTTAAAATTGGGAAAATTGCAATTGCAATTACAATTATGCCAATACCACCAAGCCATTGGAGCATTGCTCTCCAAATTAGAATTGATTTCGAAGTTGAATCAAGATTTTGAATAACTGTTGCTCCGGTTGTAGTTAATCCAGACATGGATTCAAAGAAGGCATCGATTAATGTAAGACCAGTTGTTCCAAGATAAAAAGGTAATGCACCAATAAATGTAAGAAGAACCCAAGAAATCAAAGTAAGAAGGAAAGCTGATAAAATTTCTACGTCCTGATCTTTTCTTTTAAAAATAAATGAAACATTTAGACCAGTAAATAAGCAAACAATAGAAATTACAAAAAAAACAACCCAGTCAGTTCCTTGATATAAATAATCTACAACTCCTGGAATGAACGAATAAATTGAAAAAAAAACTAATAAGTTTCCGATTACAAATAGGGAAGATTTTAAATTTTCCATTTCTAATTTAAATTGTTACCTTCATTTGGAATATCTAGAGAGAAAGCTGGAATATCAACCTTAAACTCTTTTCCATCAAAACTCAGCATCTGATAGCTTCCGTGCATAATGCCTGAACTTGTTTTTAGGGGTGTTCCACTTGTATATTCAAATTTCTCTCCCGGCTCAATTGTAGGTTGCTCTCCGACAACTCCCTTACCTTTTACCTCTCTAAAATTGCCGTTTGAATCGAATATTTTCCAATGTCTACTTATCAATTTGATTTTTTCCTTTTCGTAATTTTTAATTATAACTTTATATGACCATAAGTATGAACCTTCATACGGATCTGAGTGGTCTTCAAGATATGTCGATTCAACAAAAACCTTTACGTTATATTTTTTTATCATTTTTATTGCTATTTTAAATTTTTTAAGGAGTTGTCAATATCTTCGATTATATCTTCAGGATCCTCAAGACCTACAGAAAGTCTAATAAGATTTTTATTGATTCCGAGTTCTTTTTTTTCTTTTTCATTCAGTCTATGGTGCGTTGTTGTTTCAGGGTGCGTTATTAACGATTTTGTATCTCCAAGATTATTAGAAATATCAATTAAAGACAATTTATTTAAAAATGAAAATGATTTTTGTTTTTTTTCATAAGTTTTAGCATTAATTTCAAAGGAAACAATATTTCCCCCACCTTTCATTTGTTTCATAGCTAATTTAATTTGAGACGAATCCTTTAGAAAAGGATAATAAATTTTATTTACATATTTAGATTTTTCTAAATACTCTACAACTAACTTTGTATTTTTCATTTGTTGATCAAGTCTAAGTTCAAGTGTCTCAAGACCTTTTAGTAATACCCACGCATTAAAGGGGCTTATGGATGGACCAGTATTTCTGATGAAGGGTTTAATAAATTTATCACAATGACTCCTTTTACCAAGAATAGCTCCTCCCAAAACTCTTCCCTGGCCATCGATATGCTTGGTTGCAGAATACATAACTATATCTGCGCCATGTTTAATTGGTTTTTGCAATAAGGGTGTAGCAAAAACATTGTCAACTACAACTAAAACTCCTTTTTTTTTTGCCAACTTAGAAACTTCTTCTATGTCGATAATTTCTAAACATGGATTTGAAGGGGTTTCGAAAAAAATTAATGAAGTTTTTTTTTTTAAAGCTTTTTCCCAGGCATTAAGATCTTTTCCATCTACTAATTCAACCTCAATTCCAAACCTTGGAAGAATTTTTGTAATTATGTGATGACAACTTCCAAACAGTGCTCTTCCCGCAACAACTCTGTCACCTTTTTTTAAGAATGACATCAAAATAGTAAAAACTGCAGCCATACCAGTAGAAGTACACCAACAAACCTCTGCACCTTCTATTTCTGCTAATTTATCTTGAAGCATTTGTACAGTTGGATTTCCAAACCTGGAATACATGAATTTTTTTTTTCGTTCTTTAAATGCATCTTCAGCTTCTTCAGCTGAATTGTAAACAAAGCCAGACGTTAAAAATAATGGCTCGCTAGTCTCCATGAACTCAGTTCTTTTTAAACCTGATCTAACTAACTTAGTCGAATTTTCTTTTTTCATATGATTTTTAGATTAACATTTCTCAAAATTTATTTATAGTAGTGAAAATAATGAGATCAATTTATTTTTTACATATCTTTTTAATTTATTGTTGTTTTGGCCTTTTTTTTATAACAGAAGCTAGAGAACTTTCCATAAAACAAATTGAAGAAAGGAAACAGGCTGATTTAGAGAGACTTAAAGAAAGAGAGAAAAGAGGAAACAAAAAGTTTTCAAAAGAAATAACATTATCAACAAAACTTATATTTTTAAGTATGGAGAGAAAAACTCCTCCTGTGCTCTCAAATCTTGATCCTATTCTCGATGACGAGGGTTTTTACGGAGTAAAGCTTGCGATTGAGGATAATTTAACAACTGGAAGGTTTGTTGGTCATGACTATAAAGCAGAGTTTCATAGAGTATTACTTAATGAAAATCTAAAAAGTGAATTTCAAAAATTATTAAACCAAGGAAATAAATTTTTTATTGTTGATTTAAATGAAAAAGAATTGAAAACTCTCTTTGAAACATCCAATTCGGAAGAAATTGTAATTTTTAATGTTAGATCGAAAGCAGATTCTTTAAGGAATGAGAATTGTAAAAAAAATCTTCTACATGTACCACCAAGTTACTCGATGCTCTCTGATGCCTTAACACAATACCTTGTAAAAAAAAAATGGAATAAATGGTTTTTAGTTATTGGACCTGATGAAAATGATAGAAAATATGCAGATGCTCTAAAAAAATCAGCTAAAAAATTTAACATTAAAATTAAAAAAGAAAAAGTTTGGGATTTTTCAGCAGATTTGAGACGTACCGCAGGTAAGGAAGTACCGATTTTTACAAAAGGAGAAAAATATGATGTTTTGGTGGTTGCAGACGAAAAAGGTGAATTTGGTGAATATTTAACATATAGAACCTGGGATCCACGTCCCATTGTTGGAACGCAAGGACTTACCCCAACGTCTTGGCATAGAACTCACGAACAATGGGGAGCAACACAAATGCAAAACAGATTCAGAAGAGAAAGTGGACGATGGATGACAGAAGTGGATTACCATGCATGGACCGCAGTTCGCTCAATTGGAGAAGCCATAACAAGAACAAGTAGCAATGATGTAAAAGATGTAAGAAAATACTTGTTAGGAGAAAAATTTGGTCTTGGAGCTTATAAGGGAGTGAAAGTTTCATTCAGATCATGGAACGGGCAAATGAGACAGCCAATTTTATTGGCAGCGCCAAGATCAATGGTATCTGTTTCTCCGCAGGAAGGTTATATTCATCCAGATAGTGAATTAGATACTATGGGTAAAGATCAACCTGAATCTACTTGTAAATTTTAAAAATTTTAATACATTAGTTACATGAGAAAATTTATCTTTTGTTTATTCTTTATGTTTGTCGCAAAAACCTCTTTTGCTAACTTAGCATATATAACTAACGAAAAAGATAACACTGTTAGCGTTATCGATATAAAAAAAAATAAAGTAATCAAAACCGTCGAAGTTGGTCAAAGACCAAGAGGTATTATTATGTCTAAGGATGGAAAGCTTGTGCTAATTTGTGCATCCGATGATGACAGAGTTGAAGTGCGTGAAGCTAAAACACTTAAATTAAAATATTATTTACCCTCTGGCCCCGATCCTGAGTTATTTATTTTGTCTCCCGATGACGAAACTCTTTACATTGCTAATGAAGATGACGCTATGGTGACTGTAGTAGATATGAACGACAAAATGATAATTGACGATATACCGGTTGGTGTAGAACCAGAAGGAATGGGCTTAACAAATGATGGAAAAGTTTTAGTGAATACCTCTGAGACCACAAATATGGCTCACTTCATTGATACCAGTACTTTAGATATTTTAGAGAATGTCCTAGTTGATGCTAGACCAAGAGTTGCTATGTTTACCCCAAATGATAAAGAGGTTTGGGTATCTGCTGAAATTGGAGGCACTGTCAAAGTTATTAACCCATCAACGAAGGAAGTCACCCACACAATAGGATTCGAAATTCCAGGAGTTAACGAAGAGAGTATACAACCTGTAGGTGTTCGTCACACCAATGACGGTAAGTACACCTTCGTTGCTTTAGGGCCTGCTAACAGAATTGCAGTTATTGATCAAAAAACTAAAGAACTTATTAAATATTTACTCGTTGGTCAAAGAGTTTGGCAATTAGCCTTTACTCCTGATCAGAAAACATTGCTCACTACCAATGGAGTTAGTAATGATGTTTCTATAATTGATGTTGAGAAACTAAAGGTAAAAAAATCTGTCAAAGTCGGTCGTTTTCCCTGGGGC
>CACAYF010000019.1 GCA_902536655.1 uncultured Alphaproteobacteria bacterium
AGGTCGTCTTCTAAAGACAGAAAAAATTTTGACGATCCAGGATCACCTTGTCTCCCTGATCGACCTCTTAACTGATTGTCAATTCTTCTAGATTCATGTCGTTCCGTACCAATAATATAAAGCCCTCCAGACTCTTTTGAAATTTTCATTTCTTTTTCAAGATTTTCTGACTCTTCAGCTCCACCTAATTTAATATCAGTACCTCTTCCAGCCATATTAGTTGCAATTGTAACTGTCCCAGGTTTTCCGGCATGAGCTATAATTTCTGCTTCTTTAAGATGATTCTTGGCATTAAGGACTTGGTGGTTTATACCCTTTTTTTTTAAAATTTTAGATAAGGATTCAGATTTTTCTATTGAAACGGTTCCAACTAAACACGGTTGGTTTTTATTAATACATTCTTGAATTAGATTGACTATTGCGTCATATTTTTCATTTAGAGTTCTATAAATTTCATCTTCGTGATCAACTCTAATCATATTTTTGTTGGTTGGCACCTCAACAACTTCTAGTTTGTAGATATCAAAAAATTCGTCTGCCTCAGTTTTTGCCGTTCCGGTCATTCCTGATAACTTTTTATACAATCTAAAATAGTTTTGATAAGTTATGGAAGCAAGAGTTTGGTTTTCTACTTGAACTTCCAAGTTTTCCTTAGCTTCAATTGCCTGATGCAAACCCTCAGAGAACCTTCTACCTTCCATGGCTCTCCCTGTAAATTCATCAACAATTAATACCTTTTTATCTTGTACTAAATAATCTTTGTCTTTTTCAAAAATATATCTAGCCTTAAGAGATTGATTAGTATGATGAAGAAGAGTTACATTATTTATGTCATATAAATTTCCAGTTGTTAGTAATTTTTCTTTTTTGAATAAACCTTCTAGTTTTTCAATAGCATTATCGTTTAGAACTACACTCTTTGATTTTTCGTCTTTTTCGTAATCTTTTGAATCAAGTTTCGCAATGATCCTATCAACTATTTTATACAAAGCAGATGATTGTTCTGCAGATCCTGAAATTATAAGAGGAGTTCTAGCTTCATCAATTAAAATTGAATCAACCTCATCAATAATTGCATAACTGAAGTCGCTTTGTACTAACTGATCTTTCGAGAATTTCATATTATCCCTTAAGTAGTCGAACCCGAATTCGTTATTTGTGCCGTATGTTATGTCCGAAGAGTATGCCTTTTTTCTTTCACTTTCATCCATTCCATTAACGATAAAACCTGTTTTAAGTCCTAATTTTTCATAAACAACACCCATCCACTCACTATCTCTTTTGGCAAGATAATCATTTACAGTGACAATATGAACCGAATTATTTTGTAACGAATTTAGGTAAGCCGCTAAAGTTGATACAAGTGTTTTACCTTCTCCAGTTTTCATTTCAGCAATCATGCCCCTATGAAGAACAATCCCTCCAATAAGTTGAACATCATAATGTCTTTGTCCCAGTGACCTTTTTGCAGCCTCTCTTACGTTAGAGAATGCATCTGGAATGATGTCATCTAAGGGCTTGCCATTTTTAACTTGTTGCCTAAATTCTAAAGTTTTATTAAGGATTTGATCGTCTGTAAGTTTTTCATAAATTTGTTCAAGCTCGTTCACTCTATTAACTGTAGGAAGAATTTTTTTAATTACTCTATCATTAGACGAACCAAATATTTTTTTTGACAAAAAATTTAACATGCTATTATTTATATTAATTTAAGATATAAAGATATATTAAATTTGTTTTTTGTATAATAATAATGACATTAAAAATTTCTCCACTAACTCCCAGAAAAATAAATAAAATTAGGCCTATAAGAGGTGTCAATGTCTCTAGTACTCATTGTGGTTTAAAAAATAATAATAAACAAGACCTTGTTTTAATTAAATTAGATTCACCAGGTGAAATATTAGGCTTATTTACCAGTTCAAAGACTCCTGGAGAACCGATTATCTGGAACAAAAAAATTCATAAATTTGGTAAAGTTTCAGTAATATTAATTAATTCTGGAAATGCAAATGTTTTTAATGGTAAAGCGGGGAAATCCTCTTTACTCAAAATAGTAAATGAAATATCAAGTAAATTAAACATTCCAAAAAAACATATTTACATTGCATCCACAGGTGTCATTGGAGAAAAGTTAGATGAAAAGAAAATAATTAAACAATTACCTTTTTTAATCTCTAATCTCCAAAATGATTCAAATTCTTGGCTTAAAGCAGCTAAAGCAATTATGACAACTGATACATTTCCAAAGACACATTCTGAAAGTTTTTTTGAAAAAAATAATATTATTATCAACGGAATAGCTAAAGGTTCGGGCATGATAGCGCCAAATATGGCTACAATGCTAGCATTCATTTTTACAAACTTTGACTTTAAAAGAGAGCACTTTAAAGAAAAATTTCAAGAGATTGTTGATAAAACTTTTAACTCGATAACTGTTGACGGTGACACATCAACAAGCGATATGATTTTATTCTTTTCTGTCAATGACAATAATAATGCAATCAAATTGAAAAAAGAAAATATGCAGAAGTTTTTTTCTCATTTAGAAAACGTGACAACCAAATTAGCAGAATATATCGTTAAGGATGGAGAAGGTGCATCTAAATTTTTAAAAATAAAGATCAAGGGTGCAAAAAGCATAAATGATGCAAAAAAAATTGGAAAATCAATAGCTAATTCTCCACTTTTTAAGACTGCTATGTCAGGTTCTGATTCAAATTGGGGAAGAATTATAATGGCGGTTGGAAAATCTGGAGCAAAGATAAATCCAGATAAGTTGACGTTGTCGTTTGGCAAATATATGATTTTGCAAAAAGGAAAAAAAAATAACTTAACAAATATTAATTCAATTAATAAATACCTTAAAAAATCTGAAATAGAAATAATTGTGGATCTTGATCTAGGTGAGTATGAATGGATTACATGGACTTGTGATTTTACGAAGGAGTATGTATCAATCAATGCGGACTATAGAAGCTAAAAAATATATAAATGTTGTTGCATGTGTTTTAAAAAAAAATGAAAAAATATTAATTGCTGCAAGACCAAAAATGAAAACATTCCCAGGTTTCTTTGAGTTTCCTGGAGGAAAAGTTGAAAAAGGGGAATATCTTATAGAGGCCCTAGATAGAGAAATTTTTGAGGAATTAGGAGTAAGCCTAGATTTTAATGAAATTTATTATCTTAATAATCATAAAATGTTGAATTATAATATTAGCTTACATTTTTTCCTTTGTCTAAGGTGGTTCGGAAAAATTGAAAGTAAAGAGAAGCAAATTTTGAAATGGATTTTTCCAAAAGAACTTAATAATTATAATATTTTAAAATCAAATTCGGATTTTATAAGTTTTTTAAATTATTTTATTTTTCCAACTGCTCACTGAAACTACATCGCAACTTAGTCGCAGTCCGTCTTCATCGCTAAATTTTTTAGCATATTCATTGTTAAGAGTATTTAGATAATTATTTGTCATCAAACTTTTTTTTCTGTTGTAAAGGATTTTATTTTCTCCAATACCCTTTAAGTCCTCAAAAATTTTTCTAATATTTTTATAGTAAATTTTATAACTAATTTTTTCAGATACTAGCTCCTTGAAGCCCACCTGCCCTAATAAATCAGAAATGTCAACCATTCTTAGATTAACAGGTAATCTCATGTATGCTCCATTAAACAATTTTTCGTCTGTTGCGAAAAGTGAATTCTTTAATTCATACATTGTGTTTTCTCCAAAAAAATTACAGATAAATAAACCATCAACTTTTAATAATTGATAAAGCTCATTTAAATGTCTTTTCCTATCTGAAATATTGTTAATACATAAATTACTAATAATAAGATCAAATTTTTCATCTTTTAGAGGTAAATTTTCAAAGTAACTTTCAACTTTTAAAATTTTATTTGATTGGTTTTTTTTTTTATCGAGTAGGTTTCTGTAAGGAGACAAGAATATCAGATTTGTAAAAGTTAATTTGCTTGTATTTTCAAGAGACTCTCCAGCGTCTGCAGAAAGTAGCAAAATTTTATCGTAATTATTACCAAGTTCCTTAAGCTTTTCTCCTAAAAGCTTGGATACTTTATCAAATAAAAAATGGTATTTATACCAGTTTTTACTTGATTTGTTTTTAGAATTAATTAAAGAATTTATATCTATTAAACTTGATTTGCCCATAAAAACTTTTTATGAAGAAAATTTTAATCTATTCCTCTAATATTTGTCCATATTGTATATCAGCGAAGCGTTTACTTGAAAACCTTAATCTTAAATTTCAAGAGAAAGTAATTGATAATCAACCATCTTTAAGAAATGAAATGTGCAGTATTTCGAATGGAAGAAATACAGTTCCTCAAATTTTTATTGGTGACAAACATATTGGTGGCTATGATGATCTAAAATTGGTTTATGAAAATGGAGAACTAATGAGATTAATTGATGAATAGATTTAAAGTTGCATGCTTCCAAACAAATAGTAGTGATATTCCAGAGGAAAATATTATAATGTTAGAAAAAATTTTTTCTAATATTAGAAGAAGATCATTTGATCTTATTTGTTTGCCAGAGTGCGTTTCAATTTTTTCTGACTCTAGGACTAAAATTGATAATTATTTTGAGAATTGGCATCAAATTTTTCTAGACTTCATTATTTGTAAAGCTCAAGAGTTCAAAACAAATATTTTGATAGGTTCTTTTCCTTATAAAAATGAAAATAACAAAAAATTTCTTAATAGATCACTTATGATTTGTAACAAAGGAAAAATCTTAAGTCATTACGACAAAATAAACCTTTTTGATGTCTTGCTAGATAAAAATGAGAAATATTTTGAGTCTAAAAATTATGACTCAGGTAAAAAATTGAAGGTTATTAAGTTACCATGGGGAAATCTAGGATTGAGCATTTGCTACGATTTGAGGTTTCCTAATTTATACAAGAATTTAACAAGAAGAGGTGCGGATTTTTTTTCAATTCCAGCAGCTTTTACTTATACAACTGGTAAAAGTCACTGGCATACTCTAATCAGAGCAAGAGCGATAGAAAATGGTTGTTTTATTTTTGCTCCAGCACAATGTGGAATTCATAAAAATGGTAGAAAAACTTTTGGACATTCTTTAATCGTAGATCCTTGGGGCAAAGTGATTGCAGAGGCGCAAAATAAAATCGATGTGATTGAAGCTCAGATTAATCCCGAGCTTGTAAAAAAAGTACGAAAAAAAATTCCTTCAATGACAACTTTTTAATAAAGTACAAGAAATTCAAGAAGTGATATCTGTGTTGTTTTATTATTTTGATGAATTGGTAGCAAAGAACATGTAATTTACAAGCGTTTTTTCTGAGAAACTCCACCTATTTTTAAAAGGATTATAATTGACACCTTGAACTTCAAAATTATTAAAACCATTATTTAAAAATTGTGTTTTTACATAATTTGGTTTTAAAAATTTCTTCCATTCATGTGTACCTCTTGGAACAATTTGCAAAACATTTTCAGCAAAAAAGATTGCAAATAAAAATGAACAAAGAGTTTTATTAATCGTAGAACCAAAAAAAATACCATCTTTCCTTAAAATATCATTGGAAATAGAGATGATTTGGTTGACATTTTCAACATGCTCAAGAACTTCCATACAAGTGATGATGTCAAAATTATATTTTGCTACTTCAGAAAGTTCGCCATTTATGTAGTTTATTTTTAGATTTTTCATCTTTGCATGTTCTTTGGCGACGTTGATAGCTTTTTCATTACTATCAATTCCAGTCACCTCTGCACCTAAACGCGATAGTGGTTCGCATAAAATTCCACCTCCACACCCAATGTCTAATACACTCAAACCATTAAATGATTTTTTAAGATTATTTTTTTTCAAATATTCTAATCTAATTAAATTAAAGGAATGTAATGCTTTAAAAGATCCATTTTCATCCCACCATTCATCAGATAAATTATCGAAGACTTTAGATGAATGATTAAGAGTGCTTTTATAATTTTTACTTTTCATTTTATATAATTTACATATGGTAGTATTAAAATTCTTAAATACAAAATAATTCTTTATGTTGATTAATGTTTTGAAATTCGGTGGCACTTCATTGGCTAATTTGAAAAGAATAAAAAATGTTGTAAAAATTGTTGAAAAGTCGATTGAAAAGAATTCTTCAAAAATTATTGTGGTTGTTTCTGCAATGAGTGGTGTAACTAATGAACTCATAACGGATTTTAAAAATATAAAAAATGATATAACTGATCCTGAATACGATGTGATTGTTTCAACAGGAGAACAATCATCATCCGCACTAATAAGCTCTTTATTAAATAAAAAAAAAATTAAATCAAGGTCATTACTTGGATGGCAAATACCTATATTAACTGATGGGAACCACAGCAAGGCAAGAATAATTAAAATAAATTCAAAAGTTTTGAGAGGTTTTTTAGAGAATTATAAAGTTTTGGTTATTGCAGGTTTTCAGGGTATTTCTGAAGAAAATAGAATTACAACTCTTGGGAGAGGGGGGTCTGATACAACCGCAGTAGCGATCTCTTATGCTTTAAAGCTTAAAACATGCGAGATCTACACAGATGTGGAGGGTATTTTTACATCTGATCCGAGAATTGTGAAGGATGCAACTAAGGTTGATTCTATCACATATGAAGAAATTTTAGAACTTGCTTCTCTGGGCTCAAAAGTATTACATCCAAGATCAGTTGAATTAGCCATGAAATATGGTATTAGAGTTCATGTAAGAAGTTCTTTTAATAAAAAGTTAGGAACAATGGTTATTAAAGAAGAAAATAAAATTGAAAAAGAAGTTGTTACAGGAATTACTTCATCAGAGAATGAAGCAAAAATTACATTGAAAGGCATCCCTGATAAACCTGGAATAGCTGCAAAAATTTTTAGTATTTTAGCAAGCAATAACATAAACGTAGACATGATTGTTCAAAATATAACGGATGATGGTAAATTTGCGAGTTTAACCTTTACAGTTCCAGTTGAAGATGAAAGAAAATCTTTAAAAGAATTAAGATCCTCAGATATTAAGTTTAAGAGGATACATTCAAATAGTTCTATTTGTAAAATCTCAATTGTTGGAGTTGGGATGAAAAGTAATGTTGGAGTGGCACAAAAGATGTTCGAAACTTTGGCGAAAAAAAATATTAATATTCAGGTTATTTCGACTTCAGAGATAAAAATAAGTGTTTTAATTGATTTGCCCCAAAAAAAAATAGCTCTTAATGCACTTCACAAAGCTTATAGACTTGGTAAATAAATAATTATGAATAAAAAGTTAAAGCAATTATTTTTAAGAGGCTCTAATTTCTTAGGTGTTGAATTTCCCATAATGGGAGGAGCTATGACATGGATTTCAGAGAGCAATTTAGTCTCTGCAATCAGTAACGCTGGTGGATTTGGGGTAATTGCAGCAGGTTCAATGAATAAGGATCAATTAGAAAAAGAAATTACTGCAACTAAATCCAAAACAAGGAAACCATTTGGTGTAAATCTAATTTTATTGCATCCAGAAGTTGAAGATTTAATTGAAGCATGTATCGATAAAAAAGTTGAATTAGTTGTTTTCGCTGGAGGGTTTCCTAAACAGAGACACATTCAAAAGTTGAAAAAAAAAAACATAAAAACAATGTGTTTTGCAACGACAGTTTCAATTGCGCAAAAAATGATAAATTATGGTGTTGATGCTTTAATTCTTGAGGGAAACGAAGCAGGGGGTCATATTGGTCCAGTCTCAATTAATGTTTTAGTTCAGGAAATTCTTCCTAAAATCATAGAAGTTCCGGTTTTTGTTGCAGGTGGAATCGGAAGAGGGGAAATATTTTTAAAATACTTGGAGTTGGGGGCTGCGGGATGTCAAATAGGGACGAGATTGGTTTGTAGTGATGAATCACTAGCCCACAAGAATTTTAAAGAAATATTTATAAAATCTGAAGCTAGGAATTGTCAAATTTCTGTAAGATTAGATAAAAGATTTCCTGTTATACCAGTCAGAGCAATTGAAAACAAAGCTTCAGAAAAATTTATTCAAGAACAAAAAAGAGTGATAAATTTGTTAGACAAAAGTAATATTTCATTGAAGGAAGCTCAATTAAAAATAGAACATTTTTGGGCGGGCTCTTTAAAAAAAGCGGTTATAGATGGAGATATAGATAATGGTTCGCTAATGGCAGGACAGAGTGTAAGTTTGGTAAAAAAAATTCAATCTGTGAATGAAATTATCTCTGAAATTGTGAAACAAGCTGAAAAACAAATATCTCACGAGCAAAGGGTTTCTGGATGACAATAGACGAAGAACTGACTTACAGTCAAAATAAAACAAAATTAACAATCTATAAAGTAATTGGGAGAAAAATCTCGGAGTCTAGGAAAAGCTCTAGACGAAAATTAGAAGGTATCTCAAAAAAATTAAATATAAGTATAGAAATTCTCAAGAAAATTGAATCCGGTGAAATTGAAACAATCGAAAAAGCAATTCCTGTTACTGGTTTCATCAGGGCTTTTGCAAAGATAACTAATGCTGAAATTGGTGAAGAACTAGACAAACTCCAATCTGATTATTATACAAACGAAAAACCCAAAAATATATATCAACAAGTCCCAACAATTAAATTAAGTAAAATTTTTTTTGTTTTTCTCTCTTCATTCTGTTTTCTTCTATTAATTATTTATTTCCTAAATAATAATTCAAATAAAAAAGTAGAAATTGGAATAAACAAAGAAATAGTCCCAGAGGAAGAGTTTTTTAAAGAAAATAATGATCAAAAATTTAAACAGACCGTTTTAGATCCAGCATTGAATAAAAAGGAAACAATTTTAGAAAATAAGAATTTTTTTGAAATAATTTTTCTAGAGAAAACTTGGATTGAAGTTTATAATAACTATAAAACACTTATAAGATCAGGTTTATATAATAAAGGTGATAGAATTGACTTTGAATTAAAAACACAAATAAGTGATTATTTTATTAAATCTGGAAACCTTGGAGGCTTCCAAATTTTTTTTAAAGATGAATTTTTTGCTCCATTCGGTTACTCTAGAGAAGTTAATGATGGTTTTTATTTAAAAGAAAAGATAAAACGGATAAGAAAAAAAAGGTTGTAAAATATGAGTGTTAGACCCTGGAGAGACATACAAAGAAAAAAAACAAGAAAGATAAGAGTCGGGGACGTTGAAATAGGAGGTGATGCTCCAATTTCAGTTCAGTCCATGACAAATACTATTACCTCGGATGTAAAAGCTACTATTAAACAAATTAAAGAACTTGAAGGAGTGGGCGCAGATCTGGTAAGGGTCTCTTGTCCAGATGAAGAGTCATCGGTTGCTCTAAAAAGTATTGTTAAGGAAATAAACATTCCGATAATTGCAGACATTCATTTTCATTACAAAAGAGCAATTGAGGCTGCAGAATCAGGAGCTGCATGTTTAAGAATTAACCCAGGAAACATAGGAAGTGAATCAAAAGTTAAAGAGGTAATAAAAGCCGCGAAGGATAATTCATGTTCAATAAGAATTGGAGTAAATGCGGGAAGTTTAGAGAGAGATTTATTAGAGAAGTATGGTGAACCTTGCCCTGAGGCAATGGTAGAATCAGCAAGCAAACATATTAGAATTCTTGAAGATAACGACTTCTTTAATTTTAAAATAAGTTGTAAAGCATCAGACGTATTTTTAGCAGTTTCAGCATATTATGGCATTTCTGATACATGCGACTATCCTTTGCATTTGGGTATCACAGAAGCTGGTGGGCTTATGCCAGGTACAATTAAATCCTCAATTGGTTTAGGTTCGCTTCTTTGGGCAGGAATAGGTGATACAATCAGAGTTTCACTTTCTGCTGATCCTGTTGAAGAAATTAAAGTTGGATTTAATATTCTAAAATCTTTAAATCTTAGACACAGAGGTGTCAATGTAATATCCTGTCCTTCATGCGCCAGGCAAAATTTTAATGTCATAAAAAATGTTGAAGAACTTGAAAAGAGACTCGAACATATCACTACACCCATGACGCTCTCTGTGATTGGCTGCGTTGTCAATGGTCCAGGTGAAGCAAGAGAGACAAATATTGGTCTAACTGGAGGAAAAAGTGGTCATCAAATATATTTAAATGGTGAAAAACATCACGTCCTTCGAGATGGAGATATGATTGATCACTTAGTAAAATTGTGTGAACAAAAGCAAAAAGAATTGCTTGAAAAAAAAGTCTAATATCTTGCAAAAAGTTAAGAAAGTTAAGGGTACCAGAGATCTTTTAGGAAACCAAATTATATTGCATAACAATATAATTGCAAAATTTGTAAGGTTATGTAATTCTCTAAATTTTTCACAAATCTCAACACCTATTTTGGAGTATAGTGAAATCTTTACCAAGTCTTTGGGTCAGAGTTCAGATATTGTTTCTAAAGAAATGTATAATTTCGAAGATCAGGGAAAGGAAAGATTAGTTCTAAGACCCGAGGGAACAGCTGCAATAGCAAGAGCTGTAATTACAAATTCAATTGAACAGAATTTAAACAAATTTTTTTATTATGGACCTATGTTTAGAAGGGAAAGACCTCAATCAGGAAGACTAAGGCAGTTTCATCAAGTAGGGGTTGAATATATAGGTAGTAATAATTACTTGTCTGATCTCGAAGTCATAATTCTAGCTGAGGAATTTCTAAAAGATTTGAAAATAAGAAAAAAATTGGTTTTAGAAATTAATTCTCTTGGTAACGAAATAACAAGAAAAAAATACAATAAATCACTCAAAAGTTACTTAAATGAAAACTTCACTCAACTCTCTGACTTAAGTAAAGAAAGATTAAAGAAAAACCCTCTTAGAGTTCTGGATTCAAAAGAAGAAAATGACATAAAAATTGTTCAAAGTTCTCCAAGTATAATTGATTTTTTAGATGATGAATCCAAGAGAATGTTTGAAAATCTAATTAATGGTTTGGAAAAATTAAGTGTTAATTATAACATCAACAGATTTTTAGTAAGAGGTCTTGATTATTACAACCATTCTGCGTTTGAATACGTCACTGAGGAAAAAAAAAGTCAGAATACAGTTTTAGCTGGTGGTAGATATAATCAGTTGTTTGCCAGCATTGGTGGTAAAGATCTTTCTGGTGTTGGTTGGGCAGCAGGAATTGAAAGAATTGAAATGCACATGAACGATTTAAAAACCAAGGATGAAAAAATTTGTTTTTTTTCAACAAATAATGAACTTGATTTAGAGGTTTTAAAAATCATTGCTGACTTAAAAATTAATATTTCTTCAAAAATACATTTTATAAACTCTGGTAATTTGAAAAAAAAATTTTCAAAAGCAAATAAAATTGGAGCAATCGGAAGTTTCATTTTGGGAGAGGATGAATGGAAAATAAAAAAAATTATATGGAAAGATTTTTGTACAGGATTACAAGAGCTTGTGGAATTGGATAATATTGATCAATTTTTGAATAAAAAATTTTGTGAAAAATAACAGTGTCATTAAAAAATAATATTTTTTCTTCAAAACCAAAGCAAATTGCACAGGCTGCAATTCAAATCTTATTAAAAGTATATGGCAATTTGAATAGTGTAAATTTTCTAGTTATAAGTGATATGAAATCACCAATTGACATAGCACAGAATTTTGAAAATATTGGATTAAACAAATATGAAGTTTTTCAAGAATCATTAGACAAGATATTTAATAAAAAAAAAGAAGATTTGAATAAAGATGAAAATTTCATAAATAAATTAAAAATATTCGATCTGATAATGATTGGATATAAAAAACATTCAAAAATAATTGATAAATCTTTAGTCAAAAAAATTCTTAATAAGAGAAAGCAAAAACCTATACTTTTTATAGATTGTGGAATACCTGGGAACATAAAGACAAATATTGGTCAAATTCCAAACTGTTTTTTATTTGATTTAAATGATTTAGAACAGCTATATTCATCATGGATTCAAAATAGTATTGCAAATGAGAGTAGTAATAACGAATTGTTTGACATTGAACTAAAAATTTCTTTAGATTCTTTTTTTTAGAAAATTGAAATTTAGTTTGGAACAAAAAATGATTTTTGAGAAAAAATTAAATTTACTAGTTAAAGCACAGGGGACAGAAATTAAATTTATTTTAAAAAAATTTCTTAAAGCATTTTAAATTATGGAAATAAAGAAAATTCAAAATATCTTGGAAACATATTCAGAAATTGAAACAAAACTTGGAAGCATGAATACAGAGAATTTCGATGAATATGCAAAACTATCTAAAGAATATTCTGATCTAAAACCATTAGCTGAAAAGTCAAAAGAATTTCTTAAATTTAATGAAGAATTAAAAGATGCTGAAGAATTAGTTAATGAACATGACATTGAGAT
>CACAYF010000020.1 GCA_902536655.1 uncultured Alphaproteobacteria bacterium
CTTAGCAACCGTTTTAATACCACTTTATCTTCTTGCAATTGTTTTAACTTACTTTTCAACTGAAGAATTTGTTAATGTCGCCTGGGACAGCGCTGGAGTCACAACCGGTCCTGTAACCGTACCACTTGTTCTGGCTATGGGTCTGGGGCTAGGAAATGCTGTATCCGCCACTGAGGGTTTTGGAATTCTATCTATGGCAAGTATTTGTCCAATTCTTGCTGTACTCCTAATGGGACTATATATACAATTTAAACAAAAAAAATAACTAAAAGGAAACAATTATGGCCAGAGATATCACTTATTTAACAGACGTTTTTTTAATCACTTGTGTTGTTGAAAGTGGTCTTGCCGACAAAATCATTGATGCTGCCACCAGTGTTGGAGCACAAGGTGCAACAATTAATTATGCCAGGGGTACAGGCATTAGGGATAGAATGGGACTTCTTGGCGTAACTATAGATGAACAAAAAGAAATAATAAGAATTATAGTTTCTAAAGAACAATCGAACAGAGTCTTTGAATCAATGTATTTAGCCGGAAATCTCGATACACCTGGAAAAGGTATAATGTGGATGGTTAAACTTGACAGAGTTGCGACTTATATACCCAAAGATGTCATTAAACGAGCTGGAGGATAAATATGCCAAAGTTTATTGAAATTGGTGGCTTAATAAAAAAAGGTTTAGGACAAAAAGTTGTTAAAAAGTTTTCTGAAAACTCAGACGTTATTTCAGTGGGTTATGCTAATGGAAGAGCCACAGATATGTTTGACATACAGCAATTTGGTGATGCGAGTGAAGCAGATATTCTTACTCTCATCGTCAAAGAAAGAAAAGGAAATGCTATTTTTGATGAGCTTTACAAACATTTAAAACTCAATTCTCAAAAAAATGGCGTAATTTTTAAGTCTGAAACAATTTCCAAATCTAGTGTAAAATAATCTACCTTTCAGATAATGCAAAGCTAGCACCGGTTATAAAAGGCGTTAAGAAATAATCCATAAAACTTCTTTTACCAGTTATAATTCCAACCATAACTGGAACACCAGACAAAAGTCTATATTCCTCGTTTTTTCGTGCAAATGAGTTTTCAGAGGTTTCCACCTTGACTAAATAAAAACCCTCTTCATCTTTACTAGAAATTCTGTCAGCACCGACAAAAACAACTTTTCCTTTTATTGATCTAAATCTAGAGCCTTCAGGTGTATTTAGTCTAATTTTTGCTTCAAGGTTTTTTTTTACGTAACCAATTTCTGATAAGGGTAATTTTGCCTCAATTATTAG
Organism: uncultured Alphaproteobacteria bacterium; assembly: GCA_902536655.1. Lineage (GTDB taxonomy): Bacteria > Pseudomonadota > Alphaproteobacteria > Methylaequorales > Methylaequoraceae > Methylaequor. The sequence continues at coordinate 1,284 of CACAYF010000020.1, forward strand.
TTTTTCGTTTTCAGGTACAATTTCAACAACAGTCACGCCAGGAGCGACTATAGCTCCCTTAGAATTTACTGACACAAGTTTTACTGTTCCAGACACAGGACTTTTTAAAACAGTTCTATTTAAGCTGTCTGAATATTTCTGAATTCTTTTATTAAGTTCTTCTTTTTCTTTTCTGTACTGTGACAACTCGATGTTTAATTCTTCTATATAATTGTTTTGTACTTTTTCTAAGTCATTCTTGCTCAAATCAATTATAGATTGTTGTTCGTCGATACTTCCTTCAACTTCTTGCCTTTCTCTTAATATTTCTAAATGCTTTAACCTATTTGTTGCCTCGACCTCTAACAATTTTTGACTAATATCTTCTTGTTCTTTAACAATTTTTAATCTTTTTTTTAAATTTTTGAGATTTTTATTAGCTTTATCAATACTTGCTTTTTTAGACTTTATTTCAGAGTTGATTGCTTTTCTTCTACTTTGAAAAAGTTCATTTTCAGATTTTACTAATTCCTCATCAAATAAGTTATTTTGATTTTCAGGAATTTCTATTGAATTATTAGAATTTATTTCAGAATTAACTCTTAGTATCGACAAATCAATTGATTTAAGTCTCGCGTTAATCTCCTCAAATTCGGAGCTTGCTTTTTCTTTCGATAAAATAACCAAAGGTTGATTTATCTCAACCTTTTCACCTTCACTAATTAGTATTTCTTCAACTATTCCACCCTCTAAATGTTGCACATACTTTATTCTTCCTTGGGGTATTATTTTTCCGTCAGCTAAGCTTAATACCTCAATAATTTTTAAATTCACTAGCAGCAAAAAAATAAGTGTGAAAAGAATTAATGATACTTTAAGTCTTTTACTAATAACGTTTTTAGGTTTTTCATCGTTTTTAAATAAATTCCATTTTACCCATTTCTTTGTCATCTTTTCACCCTAAATTAGTTTGTTTATCACTTAATTTAATAATTTCAGAATCTTCTGAAAAACAAATTACGGTTTTTCCAGCTCTTTTTAATGAGGCTATCAATTTCAGCACCATATTTTTACCTAATTTATCTAGATATAATAACGGATCATCAAAAATATAAACTTGATAAGTTTTTGAAATCGACCGTGCAATATGTATTTTTTTTAAAATCCCTTTTGAATAATTTTTATTTATAGAATCAGTTATTGTTAAATCTGATTTTTTTAACTCTTTATCTAATCCAACATTTTGAAGCAGTCTACTTACTTCTTGTTCATTCAGATCAGGGTTGGATATTAAAATATTATTTAAAATTGATGAATTTAACACTTCAACATCTTCAGGTATATAAGCTACTTGATTCTTATACCATTGCAATGATAGTTTCTCCAAATTAGTTTCATCTAATAAAATATCTCCAGATTCTGGATTAATTAGTCCCATGAGCAATTTTGCAATTGTGGTCTTTCCGGAGCCATTCGCTCCGCTAATAACTGAAATTTCTGAAGAATTAAAATTAGCAGAGAAATTGTTAATTATATACTTATTATCATTATCAAAAGAGTAGTTTACATTTTTAAGTTTATAATTCCCTATAATTTTACTTAGTTGCATACCCTCAACTCTATTTTTAGAGTTTTTGAAAAAATCTTGGCAATCATTAAGATACATATTTGTTCTCTCAATGATAGAGTATGAATTTTGTGCCGATGAAATTGTACCCAAAGCTCGAGTAGCAAATATGTTGAATCCTATCAGGCTACCAATAGAAAGATTTCCATTCACGACAAAGATACTCCCAAATCCAATTGTAATAATTGATGATAACAAAACAAAAAAACTGGTTGTGGAAATTTGTTGAGCATCAAAATTTGCAGTTGAAGAGTCAATTTTTAATTTTTTATTTAAGTAATTTTCTAGATAATATCCAGAATATTTAAATGCTAAAGTAGATTTTAAAAGCTCTTGATTAGTTCCAATCTCTTTAATTATTAATTTATCATTCTTAGATAAATTTAATTTTTCCAGGTTTAGATTTTTATTTTGTATTAATCTTTGTTGCAACAACAAGAAAATAATAACAAGAATTAAAAAAATTGTTGCTAATAATAGGTCCAGAAAAAAAAGAAGAATAATAATCAAAGTTGCAAAAATTGAGTCGAGTAGATTTGACTGAACTTTGGGTGATAAGAATTGAAAAAAATTATTGTTGAAATCAATTATTTCAACAAAATTTCTTTTTGATGTTTTATTTTCTCTCTCAAAAAATGTTTTGATAAGATCTAATTTAAAAAATTTTATTGGATTGATAAGAATCTCACATAAAATTTTACTCCTAATATTCCTAAATATATACTCAAATATTGCAACTAAAAGAGCACCTGATAATAGAAAAAACAAAGTTCCCTGAAGGCCGAATGCAATATATCTATTAAAAATGTGAATAATAAAGATTGGGCTTAATAAACCCATTATAGTAATAAAAAAAGTCAATAAAAGAATGGTATTTTGAGAGTTACTATCTTTTAATATGTGAAACCAAAACTTCATAATATTATTTTATAATATCACTCTCTTACCCTCAAAATAAACATATAACATCTTAAACTCCAGAAATTGTTTGAAATAAAAATTCGTTACCAGTTAAATTATCATTATCATAATTACTTAGTTTAGCAAATGGTTCAAGTTCGCTATCAGCTATCATCCCATGATGATTATTGGTGTCTGTCCAAAACCAAATATATGTATCTGTTCCGTCACCTACGCTTATGTACATTGATTCATTTTCAAAATCATTAGTTCCACTTCCACTTACACTTATTGAAAAACCAGTGAAATGATTAGCAAGAGCAGAAGAACTCTCAGCAACGGCTGTTGTTAAATCATTAGTAAAATTGAATACGTAGGGTAACTCATTGGAGTTACTAGTAATATCATAGTTACTACCGAACTGAGACGAGTCTGTGTGTATTAAACTTCGATTATAAGCTGACGAGGGAGCTTGAGAACCTACAATCAAATCATTACCGCTAGCTCTAAAGTCAACTATTTCATCTTTTGAAATTCCATCTATGTGACCTGGTTCAAAATAAAATTTGTCATCACCATCGTTTCCATAAAGAGTATCGCTACCAAGACCTCCAACAATTATATCATCTTGGTCACCACCGTTGAGTTCATCATCTCCCAAACCTCCAATCAATTTGTCCTTACCATCACCTCCAAAAATAAAATCATTACCATCATCACCTCTTAAAATATCATCACCTTGATTACCAACTAGTTTGTCAATCCCATCACCTCCATTAATTGTGTCATTATTTATCCCTCCTTCAAGTGTATCAGCTCCATCTAATCCATTTATGATGACACTTGCGGTTTCAGAAGATTTATCAATAGTGTCGTTTAAATTTGTACCATCAAAAGTATTTGTTGGTTGTGAACTTGAGGTTTCTGTTGATTGATCAAAATCTTGTTTCCTGTAATCATCATAAAGTGACGGATCGTCAAAAAAATAACTTTCAGAAGACTCTGTATCAGAAAGACTATAAGAATTTTCATCCATAAATCCAAATATTTCGTCTCCAAAACTAGAAGCAGCTAGAATAGAGTTTTCAAATCTCCCACTTAACTGACCTCCAAATGCATCCATTGCTGCAGGCCCAAATGCTGGTCCCATTCCAAAAACCGGTATCATTACAGAATCTTGACTAGCGTTGATTGGTTCAGGTCCAAGTGGTGAACCTAATATTGGCCCCCCAACTCCAGGAGCAAATGTTTGTGCAAAAGTAGGGTCTCCTAATGGCACACTATCTAGTACTGATTCTCGAGCCACAGATTCATCAAAACCAGCAGCTGCGGCTGCTTCGGCCATTGCTTGTTCAGGAGATGCTCCAGCTGAAAGTGCAGTATCAAAGGCTTCTCGAGCAGCTTGTTCATCACCTCCAGGTTGAGCTTCTTCAGGTGGTAGAGCTGCTACTTCTTCTTCAGCTACGACCTCCTCTTCTGCTAGTGCTTGGTTCTCTGGGGCACCCTCCTCAAACAAATCCTCTTCAGCTAATTCCTCTTCTCCTTCTAAAGAACCTTCTTCTTCTATAACTTCTTCAGCAGTTTCTTCTGCTTCTTCATCAGATTCTTCTTCTGAAGCTTCTTCTTGAGATTCCTCTTGCTGTTGATCTTGTTGTGGTGGAACCTCCTGCGGTGTAGGTGCTACAGTTGGTGTAGGTGGCAAAACGTTTAAAGCTGTTCCATAATTAGCTTGAATCTGTGCAGCGCTTAAAATAATTGGTGGAGGTGGTGGCGCATTAAAACTTACTACACTTGTGGTTGCACCAACTTGTTCTAGTATTTGTGTGCCTCCAGCATTACTAATAGATATTTGCCCTACTCCCCCATCGGCGTCCTGAAGTAAAGTAAATGAGTTTTCGTTTCCTTCCACCGCAGCTTTACCGGCAACTGTAGTTCCTCTAATTCCGATGGTTGCAACAGGCGTTTTTATGGTCATGGCATCTTCTCCAGTTTTTGCTATCTCTCCACTTATAAAACTGAATGCACCCTCAACCATGTCGATAGTCATATTCCCATCTCCAGTTTCAGGATTATAAACCAACTCATCTAAAAGCATCTTTCCACCTTCAGATAAAGATAACGTGGTTTTATCCAAAAATGTCAGACCAACCGCACCAGAATTTGAAACTGTTATTGTATCTCCCTGAAATACAGGGTCACCATTTGATAAGTCAAATTCGCTACCATCAACTCGTTTTGCTTTGGCTGCACCCATTAAACTCGACACTTCTCCGATTGATAACTCACCATCAAGAGATGCCTGAACATACTGACCTTTTGCAAATGAACCAGCCAAATTATTTATTAAACTTCCTTGAAAATTTAAACCATTTTCTGTTTGGATAGATGGGAGTCGATGATTTGTAAAATAATCAAAAAAAATGAATTCTTCGCCATCAACTGATGTTGCTATTAAATCCGTTTGCGTTTTTGATAAGTTAGCTTTCGGAAACCAAGAGGGAGCTTCTTTAATTATTGGAATTTTTAAATAATTATTGCTTTTATCTAATTCAACATTTGTATCAATGAATTCTTGAAGATCTTTTTTAAGATCATTGATTAAAAGCCTGTCTCTTAGGCCTTCAATAGATGATCGTATTGAGTCTACTTGGTCATTTTTAATGACATTTATTTGATTTTCAATGTGCACATTCCACGAACCACTGTTAATACTATGTTTACGACCTAAAAGGAAATTTATTTAGTTAATAGCTGTATTATTCAGGAACTTTATATTGGACCAAAAGCGAAATTTGTAGCCCCAATGTTATCAGTATCAACACCAGTTAAGGTTGCTAAACCAAAAAGTTCTCCATTGTCAATAACACCATTTCCTGCATCGGACCATCCATAGACATAACCATTATTAGGACTTGTACTTCCTGTCACGATAACAAAATCAGTTGCAGTTGAAATTGGAGTTGAACCATCCGTTGTAACTTTGAAATTTGTGAGCTGATTTTTAACACCAGTTGTAGTGTTAGCGTTTGCAAATTGTGATGTAAAGTTAAAAACTGTTGGTAGAACGTTTGAGTTAGTAGCCATGTTATAAGTTGAACCGTTAGCTCCAGCATCATTAACAACCGTTGCATCTCTTGTATATGAACTTGTTTGAAACGCAGCGTTAAACTTTAATACATCACCACTAGCTCCAACTGTGAAGTCCGTTATTGTATCATTTCCTTCAGTCATATCACCAAAATAAAAAACATCTTGCCCTGCGTTACCAGTTAAAGTATCACCATCAATTGCCCCCCAAAAGACGTCATTACCTGTTCCGCCTTTAAAAACATCTGCCCCACTGTAACCTTCAAACCGCCATGCAGTAGCTTCCGAAGATTTATCAGCGCTATCAGCACTATTTGTTCCTACAAATGTAGTTGCACTACTTCCGCCTCCACTTCCACCTCCAGATCCAGCAGCTTCTACATCTCCAGTATTCTCATACATACTTGGATCTTCATAATAAAAATCTCCAGCAGGCACTCCACCGATTGGATTAGGATTATATGGATCAAAGCCTCCAGGACCAAAACCACCTGGGCCAAAACCACCTGGACCAAAGCCAGCTGGACCAAAGCCACCTGGACCAAAAGCGCCAGGACCAAAGCCACCAAGACCACCAGGACCAAAGCCAGCAGGACCAAAGCCGGGAGGACCAAAGGCGCCAGGAAGACCAAAGGCGCCAGGAGGACCAAAGACACCAGGACCAAAATCTCCTGGAACGCCAGGACCAAATTCCGCCATAGGACCGCCTGGACCAAAATCTGCAGGACCGCTTGGACCTGAATCTCCAGGACCACCACCTGGTCCTTGATCAGAACTACCACGACTACCAGAACCACCATGAAAACCACCATCATCAGTACCGCCGGCAAATCCTGTTCCAGGAACTGGTGCTGTAGTAACAGGTGCAATTGGTGCAAATCCATCTACTCCAGCAGGAATATATGCACCTGGTTGTTGGATAGTGCCCGGTGGTAAAAAAGAACCGGGTGGCAAGAACGTACCAATTGGAGCCGATACGGGGACTGGGCCTCCAGATATAGCTGGACCGCCAGGAAGTCCAGGACCGCCAGGGCCACCTGGAGCATCTGGAATTCCTGGGCCACCTGGAAGTCCAGGACCGCCAGGACCAAAATCTCCTGGACCACCCGGACCAAAATCTCCTGGACCACCCGGACCAAAATCTCCTGGACCACCAGGACCAAAATC
>CACAYF010000021.1 GCA_902536655.1 uncultured Alphaproteobacteria bacterium
AAGAGAAATATCAGGTGAAGCTTCAAAAATCAAGTCTCCATCCTGCTCTATTCTTACAAAATTTATGAAATGTGCTGGTATCTCTGAGCGAGTCAGTTGGTTGAACTGTAACCCAGAAAAGTTTGGATGACTTATTAAAAATTTTGCTTTATTTAAGTTATTAGTCGCATCACTTGTTTTTATAAATTTCATTTTCATTTTTCCCAATCGAGCCATAACAGAATCCATGTCAGCAAGACTTGGTGCTGAACAACCTCCAGCAGCTTTAACAAAATTAGATACCATATACTTTTCTCCTTTATTATTTTCAGCAATGGCTCTGACGTATGTATATTTGTCAATGCGAACCCTTGTTGAAAAACTTGCATTACCGACTTTAGGACTAAATTCAAATTTTCCGACTATAGGTGATGGATTTTCATCAATGACAATGGTTAAATGTTTTATATAATCAGTAGGTAATTGATCTTTGAGAAAGTTTATTGAAATTGGAACAATTGCTGCGTCTAGAGCTCTGTAGGGTGTTTCTAGAACCATAAGGTCTGAACCATCTCTAATTATAACACCATCATCATATAACAACCCTTTTACGTTTTGTTCCCACGTCACGGGTTCAGGTTTTTTATCATTTGCAAGTACAAAAGTAATTGAAAAAAATAAAAATAAAAAAATTAACTTATTATTTATTGAATGCATAAGAATAATATACACATAATAAGTAGATATTTAAGAGTTTTTTTTGCATAAATTGTTGTAAAATGTAGTTCAATAAAATGTCCAAATTTTTTACGTATGTAAGTAATTGATTATATTGAGGTTTTTAGAATTCTGAACAAAAGTTAATTCAAGCATTCATCTAACGTTCATTTACTGCTCTTTTTTTTGGACTTATCCACAACTTTTTTATAAGACAAATCTAACTATAACTGATTGATTTTATTATTAAAATAATTTATTTGTGTTCTTCACCCTAATTTTGTTCATGTTACATTCATATTTTTGCCTTGAATTTACGATATTCATACATAATATAATGAGGTGGGAGGAAATCAAATAACTAACGATTTTTGTTTGTTTTTGATTCCAATCAATAACCGGGCTTTCGCCCAAATATTAATCGTAATAAAGGAGAAATACTTTATGAGTATTTTGAAAAAAAGCATCATTGCTTCAGCTGCTTTAGCTCTTCCATTTGCTGTAAGTGCTAACTCAAAGCTTGAGAAAATGATGAAAGATCCAGGACAATGGGTACAACAGTCTGGCGATTACGCTGGTCACCGTTTCTCAAACCTTGATCAAATCAACAAAAGTAACGTTGGTAGCCTTAAAGTCGCTTGGACTTTTTCTACTGGTGTTCTTAGAGGTCACGAAGGTGGTCCACTAGTTATTGGTGATGTAATGTACGTTCACACTGCAATTCCAAACATAGTGTATGCTTTAGATCTTAATGATAACCAAAGAATCATGTGGAAATACAACCCTGTAAAAGGTGGTAAGTATCCAGGTGGTGAAACTATGGACAGAGTTATTTCAGTTATGTGCTGCGATAACGTAAACCGTGGTGTTAACTATCACCCTAATGGAACTATCGTTCTACATGCTGCTGATACTTCAGTAATCGCGTTAGACGCTAAAACTGGTAAAGAGAAGTGGATTACAACTAACCTACACTCTGGTACTGGTAAATATGGTGTCTCTGCTTCTACTGGTTCAGGTCAACCATTCATCATCAAAGATATGGTAGGTGTTGGTTGTTCTGGTGCTGAATTCGGTGTGAGATGTAACTGGACACAGTACGATATCAACAGTGGTAAGAGACTTTGGAGAGCTTACAGCATGGGTCCAGATAAGGACATGCTAGTTGATCCAAACAAAACTACTTCTATGTTAAAGCCAATCGGTAAAGATTCTTCATTGAAAACTTGGCCTGGTGATGCATGGAAAATTGGTGGTGGTTCAATTTGGGGTTTCTACGGTTATGACTCTAAATTAAACACTTTGTACTACGGTACAGGTAACCCATCAACATGGAATCCAGTTGTTCGTCCTGGTGACAACAAATGGTCTATGACGATTATGGCTCGTAACCCAGACAACGGTATGGCTAAATGGTTATATCAAATGACTCCTTACGATGAGTGGGATTACGACGGTGTTAACGAGATGATTCTTGTTGACATGAAAGTAAAAGGTAAAAACCGTCAAGCACTTGTACACTTTGACAGAAACGGTTTTGCTTACACAATGGATAGAGCTTCTGGTGAGCTATTAGTTGCTGAGAAGTATGATCCAGCTGTGAACTGGGCAACTCACGTTGACATGAAAACAGGTCGTCCACAAGTGGTAGACAGATATTCAACTGCACACCAAGGTGAAGATGTTAACACTACTAACATCTGCCCAGCGGCTCTAGGTACTAAAGACCAACAGCCTGCTGCTTACGATAGACTATCTGGATTGTTCATGGTTCCAACAAACCACGTTTGCATGGACTACGAACCATTCAAAGTAGACTACGTTGCTGGTAACGCTTATGTTGGTGCTACATTATCTATGTACCCAGCTCCAGGCGGAACACACCTAGGTAACTTCATTGCATGGGATGCTGACAAAGGTAAGATCGCATGGTCTAACCCTGAGCCTTTCTCTGTATGGAGTGGTGCATTAGCTACAGCTGGTGGAATTACATTCTACGGTACGTTAGAAGGATACGCTAAAGCTGTTGAAAGTAAAACTGGTAAAGAACTATTCTCGTTCAAAACACCTTCTGGTATTATCGGTAACTTCATGGCTTACTCACATAAAGGTAAGCAATATGTAGGTATCTTATCAGGTGTTGGTGGTTGGGCTGGAATCGGTCTTGCTGCTGGTCTTACTGATCCAACTGCAGGTTTAGGTGCTGTTGGTGCATACTCTGCACTAAGTAACCACACTGCATTAGGTGGCGTATTAACTGTCTTCGCTCTACCGTAGTAGCGTAAACAGTATTTAAAAGAAGCCCGGCTTTTCAGTCGGGCTTTTTTTTTGAAAAAAATTTTTTAAATTTCTTGAGATTTTGATATAATTTACAATATTAATAGTAACTATTTTTTTAATGATTAATTAGGACTTTGAAATATGAACTTAAAATTTAATAAATTTGCTTTAGTTGCGTCAATAGTCGTAGGATTTAGTGCTAAAGCGATCCCAACACCAGAAGCAGTTGAGCCTGCTTTCGATAAAGACGACAACCCAACCTACACTATTAAATATGGTAAGGGCGACAGATTAAAAGAAGATGGTACTCCTCTGAATCTAATCCAAATTAACTGTAAAGGCAAAGCAGTTGATATGGTATCAGAAGATGACTTAGAAGAGTGCAGAGGTGATGATAGCTTGGTTGAAATGCAATATGGTTGGATGGATTTTGCAACTTATAAAGGATGGAGAGCTTACCATGCCGAATGCCACGTATGTCACGGGCCTGATGCAATGGGAAGTACTTACGCTCCTTCCTTAATGGTATCGGTTACACAAGGCTTATCATATGACGATTTCTTTAACGTAATCATGAATGGAAGAGGCGAAGATGAAGGTGCACAAAAAGGTAATGTGATGCCTGCTTACGGTGCAAATACAAATGTTGCTCCACACGTTGAAGACATATTTCGCTATGTCAAAGCTAGAGCTGACGGTAAAATAAGACGTGGAGTTAGACTACCAAAGCTTCCAAAATTTAAAGAAGTTGATTAAATTCAATTTTACTTAAATTTCAAATGCAACGAGTCTTCATACTTACATTATCTCTAGTAATGTTGCTCACAACGGATGTAAAATCCAGAGAATCTGCAATTGAAGCTGTTGATACGGAAAATTTACGAGTTTGCGCAGACCCCTCAAATCTCCCTTTTTCAAATGAAAAAGGGGAAGGTTTCGAAAACGCTATAGCCGATTTGCTCGGTGAAAAGCTAAATATTCCAGTAGTCTATGAATACTTTCCTCAGGTAATTGGATACGTTAGAAATACCCTTAACAAAAAAAAGTGTGACATTCTAATTGGCATTACGGCTGGTAATGATCTGGTGCTAAACACCATACCTTATATGAGATGGTCATATGGAATGATTTTTCTCAAAGAAAATGGAATAGAAGTTGATAGACCTAATCATCCTCAGTTAGCTGATCTAAGTATTGGAGTTCAAGCTGGCACCCCTCCTACATTTGTTCTACAAAGATATAATCTTATGGGTAGGGTAAGGCCTTACAACCTCACCTTTGACCCTAGAAAAGCGGTGATCGGGGAGTCGATGATAGAAGATCTAATTGATGGTTTAGTCGACATCGTGTTTATGTCTGGACCCATTGCTGTATACTATCTTGAAAAAAAGGGTTATGATAAAAGCAAATATCAATTTATTCCCCTAGAAACTACGGATCAGGGTTGGGGTAGGATGGATTATTACACGACAATGGGTGTAAGAGATGGTGAAACTGATTGGAAGAAAAAACTGAATAAATTTATAAAGGAAAATCAGGATGAAATCGACGAAATACTTGTAAAACACAACATTCCGATCTTAAGTCTAAGACCTGGAAAGAGAAAAAAAACTGACAGCACTACAGACGCTTTGATAAAAGGCAGAGCTCCAGTCCAATAGATATTTTTTTTGTGTCTTTATCCATTACTCGACGTTTTTCTCAAGTTACAAAACAAAAATTTTTGATGAATGAAGATAGTAAGTCTTATCCCTAGTGCCACTGAAATTGTTTGTTCTCTGGGGCTAATTAATAATTTGGTTGGCATTTCGCACGAATGCGATTATCCACAAGGTATTGAAAAACTTCCTAAACTTACAAAGAGTAAAGTTGATGTCAATGAAACTTCTTATAATATTAACGAAAATATTCAAAGTATTTTAGAAAAAGGACTGTCTGTCTATGAGGTTGATTCAGAACTACTCCAAAAAATTGATCCAGATGTCATTATTACTCAATCTCATTGTTCTGTATGTGCAGTTTCAATTGAAGATGTAAAAAAATGTTTAAGTCTCTGGCTCAAAAAAAAGCCAATCTTAATAGATTTAAAACCTAATTATTTTAAAGACGTCATCAACGATATTTTATTTGTTGGAGAAAAACTCAATGCCTCTAACGAAGCTTCAAAGGTTATTGAAATAATTAACAAGGAAATTAACGTTATTAAGAAAAAGTTAAACTTTACCAATACGAAAAAGGTTTTATGTATTGAATGGATAGAGCCCCTAATGATTGCTGGTAATTGGATTCCTGAAATTTTGCGTATAAGCAATGCAGAAAATGTTTTAATTGAATCTGGAAAGAATTCAAAATTTGTTTCTACAAGTGAACTTTCATCAAACAAATTTGACATTGTTATATTTATGCCGTGCGGATTTGATATAAGAAGAACAAAACTTGAAATTAAAAAGTCGAATCTTGATTTTCATTCTTTGCTTAAACAAAAAAAAGTGTTTGTAGTAGATGGTAACAAGTTTTTTAATAGACCAGGGCCACGGTTACTGGAAAGTATTAAAATTTTATGCGAAATTATACACCCGGATGTATTTAAACCTGAACCATCGCTGGAAAGGTGGGTATCTGTTAACCTGTCTGAATAGAAATTAGTTTAAAAAAAAGCCCAGCTAGGTATGACTGGGCTTTATGAGAATGAAACGAATGAAATCTAAATTTCACTTAAAAGTTTGTCTCTTTTTTTCTTAGATTTTCCACCTGTAACTTTCAAAGCTTTTATGGCATCCATATTAGAGGTATCGCCACCAACTACTACTAAACCAATCATTCCCATTGCTGCGTGAGGAGAACATTGGTAAAGGTAAATACCTGGCTTATCAAAAGTTATGGTCACAGGGTCGTTTAATTTTGTTTTTTTTGGTAATTCATATCCTTCGGGACCAGCTAGCATTTCTACGTTATGTCCTTTAGCTGTAGGAACCCATTCGATAGACTGACCAACATCAATTTTAACGAGTTCTTGACTATAAACCATTCTTTTTTTTGTTTCTTTATTTTTATTTAACATTTCTATTGTAACATCAGCTGCAAAAGAATTTGCTGAAAACATTACAAAAAATAAAGTTAGAAAAAGTTTTTTCATTTTACATCCTTTTTTATTGTTCAAATATAAGGATATATCTAATAATTAAAATGGTGTTTGTCAATCATAATGAGAATGCCTATCAATTAATTATCGAAAATTATATAGGTGAATTAAATCTAACGCCGTAGCGTCTGTAAATAAATTCTGGTGGAGCACGCCTAGCTTCCTCAGCTGCCATTGCAAATATCTCTTTGTGTAAAGGTGATATAGAACACGCTGGATCAGTATTTTTAGCGTCACCTGTTAGGGCCATCGCCTGGCATCTGCAACCTCCCCAATCAATTTCTTTTCTATCACAAGATTTACACGGATCAGGCATCCAATCAGTACCTCTGTATAGGTTAAATGCCTCTGAGTTCTCCCAAATCCATTTAAGACTTTTTTCTCTAACATTGTCAAACTTAAGGTGGGGAATAGTCTCTGCTGCGTGACACGGTAACACCTCTCCTTTTGGATTCATGTTTAAGAATCTTCTTCCCCAACCTCCCATACAATTTTTAGGATGCTTTGCGTAATAATCGGGAATTACGTAATCTATAACTAACTTTCCTTTGAGATCAATTCTAGCTTTTTCAACTATTTCAGTGGCATGATCTAATTGTTCGGGCGTAGGTATAAATGCGGCTCTATTTTTCAATGCCCAACC
>CACAYF010000022.1 GCA_902536655.1 uncultured Alphaproteobacteria bacterium
TTCACTATCAAACTTTATTATCAAACTTTTTAGAATTATCACTTTATAATTGGTAAACTAATTGCTAAATCTCTTACATTTCCTTAAAAATTCTTCAATGTAATTGAACTATTTATTTTAATTCCATTGGTATAAATATTGCTAATTTTAGTTATGTTTAAAGAACAAAAACTTCTCAGATTTAGTTACAATAGCTATTATTTGAACGAAAGAAATATTTTGATGAAAAAATTGCATCAAAAAGAGTTTAAATATAATTTTTATCCAGAAAAAAATAATCATAAAACTATTTATTCGTGGATAAAGAACGGACATTTTTATGAAAATGATATTGGTCTTTTCTTAACACGTATTATAAGTCCAAAAGACACATGTATTGACATTGGTGCTAATATAGGAATGCATTCATTATTAATGAGTTCACTAGTAGGATCGGAGGGTAAAGTCATTGCTTTTGAACCTGGAAAAGAGAGCTATGAAGAATTGAGAGCAAATATAAAACTTAACAATTTTAAAAATATAAAACTAAAAAAAATTATTCTGGGAGAGAACAGTGGTGAGGAAGTTTTTTTTCACTGTTCTTCGCATGATTCAGGAACATCTTATGGTGTTAAGAAACCTGATAATGAAAATTTAGATTGGAAGAGTTTAAAAACGTCCACATTAGATAAAGAAATTAATGATAAAAAAATAAAAGTTGTGAAAATTGATGTTGAAGGTTTTGAGGGACAAATTCTTCGTGGATCCCAATCTCTTCTTAAAAACGATATTGTTCGATATTGGATTGTTGAATATGCTCCTCATTGTTTGGCTAGATTGAACGATTCTTTAAATACTATGAGAGTTCATATGAGAAAATATGGCTTAGAAATGTTTGTTTTAGATCCAAGTGGCGGTTTACCCAAATACATTCCTCATAAATCTGATTTAAAGTTACATGGAATTCCTAACTTATTATTTACAAAAATGGATTCAATTAATGTTGATTGGCTGTTAGAGGATCTTGAACAACATTATTATCCTAAAATGTTATATGCCAAAAAAAATCTACAATCATTCATAAATTAAAATTATCTCTGTTTTTAAAAAAATAGTACCCCTAGTCCGACTCAAACGGAAATGAACCGAAGTTCAACGGATTTTGAATCAGTTGCTTTGGGTCTAAAACCTTTTATTACACTGACTTTCATTATTTGTATCAATGTCTTGTATCAATGTTTTTTTTTCAAAATCTCTAAGAATACCCCTATGAATGTAGAGCATTTATTCAAAATACTAACTGAAGCTCAGTTTGTTAGAGCGCTAGTTTGTAGTACTGGATGTAAGGAGTTCAAATCCCCTCAGCCATTCCGTTTTATTTTACTGAGATTGTGTAAAATGTTTCTGTATTTCCAGCGGAGTATCCTGTTTCGGGGTTAAATTCTACTTGTCCTTTGCCATAACCAATTACTCCTTTGTAGATCCCAGTTCCTCCCGTTATTGTAATTGTAGTATTAACAAGGCCATTTTTACTAACGTCTTCTGGGGTTTGAGCAACACCTTCAACTCGAGAGAAAATTTTGCTACCATCGTCGTAAATTCCAATTGAATAGCCAGTTACTCTCCCATTTTTGTTAATGTAATCACTAATACCATAAAAATCTGTTTTGACTATCCTAAGACCTTCACAATTTTTTTTTGATTTTTTATGATTGGTTTCTGTTTTGAAAATTCTAATCACATGACCTTCAATGTCATCAACATTTATAGATTTCTGAATAGTGTATTTAACTTCATCATTTGAAGTTGAATTTTTAAACTTGCATGATGCATTTAAATTAAAAGAAAACAATAAAATAATAATTACAAAGATCAAATTCATAACATTAGTATTACTATAAAAAAATATTTTACAAGAAGTTTGAAGATATTATGAGATAAAAATTTAAAATTTTAAATTGTTTTGTGGTATTGCATGGCAGTAGTTCAAATACCCTCAGTTTGCCCCTACTTTAATTTATTCAAAACTTTCGAACCAACTATCAACTACGAATACACCAAAAACAATTTTTAAGGATTTATAAAGTTTATGTTTCATGAATTAGTTTTTTAATATTAGAGAATTAGGCATTTTGCTAGGATGAATTCTAAGAAAGTAAAAAAACTTTAAATTGTTTATGCTATTTTAATCAGTCTCCAACAACCCTAGTGCGAAATTGATTGAGATGCAGTCTATATATCTTACCTGGATGGACACAAACTCTGTTATAAATAATTGAATAATAATTAGAATGATTTATTTACATACCAAATAAGTGATTGATCAAATGACTTTGAATTCAGACCCTTTAAATATGCAATTGTTAAATCAATTTCGCGTGGAGTATTTTTTTGAAAAGTTTTTTTAATCCCAAGTCCGTATTGATGTTTTTGATTAGTGTATGTACTAAACTTTGAAATTTTCCCAAAATCACTACTTCCTGCGATTGCTAAATGAACATCGGATATAATAGGTTTTTTAAAGTAAATTAATGGAAAATATTTTAGAACCGTGTT
This sequence comes from uncultured Alphaproteobacteria bacterium, assembly GCA_902536655.1. GTDB lineage: Bacteria > Pseudomonadota > Alphaproteobacteria > Methylaequorales > Methylaequoraceae > Methylaequor. The sequence goes on from CACAYF010000022.1 coordinate 2,536, forward strand.
TTTTGAATTTTTTCCATTTATATTTTTATAAAAACCAAAACCATTATTAAAAACAAAATACTTAAATTTATTTTGAAATAGAAATTTATATTCTATTTGATCTGAACTATTTTTCTCAGTGGCTAAATTAAATGAAAAAAAAGTTGAGAATAGAAAATTTTTATTATTAATAAAATTGTATTTGTTTTGAAATTTTACTTTTGGAATTGCTAATGAACTATTTTTTAAATCAGCAATATGTAATTCAAAATCTGTTTCATAGCGTTTGTTCCATCCTTTAACGAATTCTAATACTTGATGATACGTTTCATGATTTTCTTTTTTTCTATCAAGATTTATATGCCCCCTCCATTCAAAAAAAAAATTTCTTATTTCTGGGGATTCGGAAAATTTTATTGTTGGATTATCTATTTTGTGATGAGCTTTAATAGGAAATGAAAAGGCAAGATATATTATAGTAAATACTGTAAATAATTTTATAGAAAAACTAAAAAACCAACAAAATTTATTTATAGTCATATATATACTAATTAAATACTCAGATGAAATTTTCAAAGGTAAATTTTAATGTTATTATTGCAGGTATTTTTTCGACCTTAATAGCTATCGGTTTTGGAAGATTTATATACACACCCATATTGCCCAATATGCAAAATGAATTATATCTAAATTCAACAAATATGGGGATGATATCCTCATTTAACTATTTTGGTTATCTCATTGGATCAATAATCCCAATTATTTGGAAATATAATAATTTCAGAAAAATGATTATTTTTTCTTCAATTATTTCTGTGGTTACAATTTGTTTAATGGGATGTACCACAGATTTAAGGATATTTTGTACGTTAAGATTTTTATGTGGGATTTCAAGTGCGCTAAGTTTTGTATACACAATTTCATTGATGTTTAATTTCTTTAAAGGATCTTTAAACAAAACCTTACAACTTTATCACTTTTCTGGGATTGGTTTGGGCATAGTTATTGGAACTACAGTTGTATGGATAATCTCAACTTTAGATCTTCTATGGACTCACCAATGGATTTTTATAGGTTTAATTGGAGCATTACTGTGTACGGGCATTATTATTTTTATCCCTCAGAAATTAGATTATAAAAACGAAGATAGAAATTCAGTTAAAAGTAAACTGCAAATAAATTTTATCGTAATTTCATTGGGATATTTTTTCTTTGGCATTGGTTATATAATTTTTGGAACATTTATAAGTGCAATAGCTATAAATTCATTTGAAATTTCTTTTTATCAGTATATGTCATGGATAATAGTAGGATTATTCGCAATTCCTTCGGTTTTAGTTTGGAATTGGTTATCTAGAAAAATTAGCACAGATTTGTTATTATTTTTTTCTTGTTCGACAGTTACTCTAGGTGTTACATTTTTACTTTTTAACAATGTTAGTTACTTTTTTCTTGCTTGTTTACTTTATGGTTTAGGGGTTCCTGGATCCGTTGCATTAATTTTAGTTGAAGGGAAAAAAAGATTCATTGGGAATGTTAATATTTCTGTCGCTATTATGACCACTGCGTTTAGTATTGGACAAATAATTGGGCCATATGCTTCCGGTATTCTCATTGATTTAGAAAATAACTACAAGAGCTCAATTTTTTTGGCCATTTCTTGCATGATTTTGTCAAGTATTTTGATGCTAAATCCGAAAAGGCTCAAAAACTTTTAAATAATGGTATCCCTAGTCCGACTCGAACGGACATAAACCGAAGTTCAACGGATTTTGAATCAGTTGCGTTGGGTCTAAAACCTCTTATTACATTGACTTTCATTGTTTGTATCAATGTCTTGTATAATGTTTTTTTCCAAACTCCTAGAATATCTCCATAAATGGTGAAGTAATCATCTTAAAAAGCCTGGTGGTGGGTTATATCTTTAAGGAGAATTAATCGAATTGTAATAAATTAAGAATTACTTTTTTGTATATTTAGATTACTATATATAAATTAGCTAAATCGCTTTTAAAAAAATAATTTTATTTAATGAAACGCAATTCTTTAATTCCATTACCATTAGATATTTTTTTAAAAAATATTTATGGTAATATTTTGCTTAATAAGTCAGGAAAAACAGCTGATTACATACCAGAACTATCACGCGTCAATCCCAATCAATTTGGCATCGCTTTAGCTAGTAGTGATGGATACATTCATGAAATTGGAGATTCATTGCAGGAATTTACAATTCAATCTATCTCAAAAGCGTTTGCATATTCTTTGGCACTTGAATTAGTAGGTGAAAAAGAGGTTAATAAAATAATAGGTGTTGAACCTTCCGGAGAAGCTTTTAATTCAATTAGATTTCAAAATGATAATAGACCCTTCAATCCAATGATTAATGCTGGAGCTATTGCTTGTACTGCACTAATTTGCTCAATTGAAAAGTCTAAAGCCTTCAAAAAAATTCAAAAAATAATGAGTGATTTTGCTGGTCGAAATCTTAGTCTTGATGAAAAAGTATTTAAATCAGAGAATGCTACTGGGGATCGAAACAGAGCAATTGCATGGCTCTTAAAAAATAACAAAATAATTAAAACAAATGTAGAACAATCGCTTGTAACTTATTTTAAACAATGTTCTTTACTTGTTTCTGCAAGGGATCTTGCGACAATGGGGGCAACCCTCGCTTGCAATGGAATTAATCCGGTAACAAAAAAAAGGGTAATTAGTGTTGAAAATGCTTTGAAAACTATGTCCATCATGGTGAGTTCTGGGATGTACGATTACTCAGGAGAATGGGTATATAGAGTTGGATTTCCCGCAAAAAGTGGAGTAGGTGGAGGCATAATTGCTGCTTTGCCATCTCAATTCGGATTGGGTACTTTTTCACCCCCACTTGATAGACAAGGTAATAGTGTTAGAGGCATAGAGGTTTGTAAAAGAATTTCTTCGTACTATAATTTACATATACTAGAAATTGAAGGAAACATAAAAGACTCTATAGTTGCTAGTTACAACTTACAAAACATTAGGTCCTCAACAGAACGTAAAGAGAAGAATATTAAAATTTTGGAAAAGTTCGGTGCTAAAGCGCATGTATACGAGCTAGCTGGATCAATTAATTTTATGTCGGTAGATTATATAGTTCGCAGGTTACAAGAACTTGATGAAAAGGAGTTCATAATTTTATCTATGAGGAAGGTTAGTCAATTAAGTTCAGGAGCAGATAAATTGCTGGATGCATTTATTCAGACTTTAAATAGCCTTAGTACAAAAATTATTTTTAGTGACATAGAATTTAATTCACAAACTTGGAATAAGATATTTGGTAGCCTTGGTAATATGGAGGATAATAAAACAAGGTTATTCGAAAATAATAATGAAGCAATTAGATGGGTAGAAGATTTTTTGATACAAAAGTACAGCACTGATGAAAAAGTAAATATAAATGAAAATTTGAAAGAACAATTTCTATTTAAGGCTCTTAGTAATAGTGATTTGGATTTTTTAAAAGAAAGAATGATTGAAAAAAAATTTAAAAAAAATGTAAAAATTATATCAAAGGGTGATGAGGCTGACGGCATATATTTCTTGCAGTCAGGAAAAGTCGATATTGCAATAAATTTACAGAAATCACTTACAACACTTAATGCTGGAACTTGTTTTGGAGAATTTGCATTGATTGAACCAAAATCTAAAAGATCTGCAAATGTTATAACCTTAACTGAGTGCACTTGCTTTTATTTGCCACTAAAAATTTTAGATTCCATTCAACAATCTCGAAAAAAAATTATAGAAACACTTTTAAAAAATTTGGCTTTACTTTTAATTAAGCGTTTAAAAGATTGTAATTCTATAATTAATAATATTTTAGACCGCTAAAAGTGAATTTAATTTAGTTTTTTTAAACAGGTATATTTCAAATAAAA
>CACAYF010000023.1 GCA_902536655.1 uncultured Alphaproteobacteria bacterium
ATCCCGTTTTGGGAGTTGTTCCATTTAACTTTATTGAAAGCTCTCCGCTTTCTGGTTTTATTAATCCTTTGATAATTTTCGTTAATAAAGTTTTTCCTGAACCATTTGGACCAAGGATAATTGTAATACCATTAGTTGAAATGTCTGTTGAAAGATTCTTAAAAAAAGGTTTGTTGTTCACACCATAATTTATATTTTTAAGTGTTATACGATTTTCTGAATTAATCATAAGAATATTTCCTGGAAATTGTTTTCATTATCATTACTATTGCATTCAAAGAAATCGCAATTATTATCAGAACAATTCCTAGAGACATTGCCATTGATAAATTTCCTTTCGAAGTTTCTAAAGCAATTGTTGTCGTCATAACTCTAGTGTAGTGTACGATATTTCCGCCAACAATTATTATAGCTCCTACCTCAGATAAAGCCCTACCTAAACCTGTTAAAATGCATGTCACGAGTGAAATTCTAGCATCAAAAACTGTTGTTCTAATTCTACTTATTAAATCAACTTCAAATGTATCGAACATTTCCTTATACTCATCAAACATTTGTTGAAGCAGTTCTGTGCTAACTGAAATAATAATTGGCAAAATTATTATTATCTGAGCAATAATCATAATTGACGGAGTATATAAAATGTCTAAAAATCCTAAAGGGCCTGTTTGGGAAAATAAAATATAAAGTAAAAGACCTACAAATACTGGAGGTAACGCCATCATTGAATTAAAAAAAATAATTATAGTTTTTTTTCCAGTAAAATTTGTAGATGACAAAACTCCAGCTATAGGCAAACCAAAAAAACATGAAAAAGTAAGAGCAAAAAGTGATACTTTTAATGAAAGCCAAATGATTTCATATAAATCAGGATCAAGTGAAAAAACTAAATTTAATGATTCTAAAAGAACATCCACTTAAATGAAAACTAATGTTTCCCAATTATAACTGCTGCAGCAGGAAAAATACAAGTTACGACATTCCCTTTACCAAGTTCCATGTCTTTACATATATCAACTGGAACAGCTGCATGAACAAAGCTTCCAGTTAAATTTCCATCTGCGTCCGTTTGTTCGACAGATACCTGAGAGTAACTTGATCCATGGATAACAGAGGTAACTTTACCTTTTATTTGATTTTTTGCACTTATTCTCATTTGGGAAAAACCTTTCGTAAAATGTTAAATTATTAATTTATTTTTTTTTCCAAAAATAAACAAGACCTGAGGCAGAAATATTATGCCAAAGACTAAATAGAGCTGACGGCAAGGCAACCAGCTTTGTGAAATGCATTAAGGCCAACGTCATACCTAAACCAGAATTTTGCATTGCAACCTCAATTGCAACTGTTTTTTTTACATCCATCGGGAATTTAAAAAAGCTTGCAATTAAGAATCCTAAAAAAAGACCAATTAAATTGTGCAGAGCAACAGCAACTAGAATATTCCAAGAAAGATTACTAAAACTATCAATATTAATTGAAAAAATAATTCCAATTATCAAAGCAATAGAAATTTCTGAAAATAAAGGAAAAAACTTCAATGAAGTTTTTTCTTTGTTTCTAATAAAAATTTTCATCAGTATTCCACACACAACAGGAAGAAAAACAATAAAGAATGTTGATTTGATTAAACTTAGAATTTCAATATCAATATTTTCATCAGCAAATAAAAAAATTAAAGCAGGAGTAAAAAAAACAGCTAAACCTGTGGACACAAACGTACATAGGATTGACAAGGACAAATTTGCCTTACAAATATATGCAATTACATTAGAAGCTGTTCCGCCTGGACATGAGCCCAAAATAATAAAACCCAGGGCAATTTCTTTTGGGAAATCAAAAATGACAACTAAAAGAAATGCCAAGACAGGCATTATTGAGAACTGCAAAATAATTGTAGTTAACAGCCACTTGGGTTCAGTTAGAATATTTTTAATTTCCTGCAGCTGAAGCGACGCCCCCATACCAAACATCACTAATCCTAAAAGGTAAGGGATTGAAGATTTAAGTTCTGTGAATAGATTAGGAAAAGTAAAACTTAATATTAAAAATATAAAAATTAATAAAATTAAGCTAAATTTATACACAAATATACATAAAAAAATTAAACCTCGTAGTCTCTTAACATTTTTTTAATTTCAATACTATGCATCTCTTCTTGTTTTATCATCTCTCTAGCATACTCCTCAACGTAAAGACTTTTATTTTCCGCACAGTCTAATAAATTTTTATAAAGATTAATCGCCATTTCTTCATGTCCTAGACTTTCTTTTAATAAATTTTCTATAGAATGTTGATTTGTTTCTTCAATATTTGGAATAGCTTGTGATGGATGTCCTCCAAGTCCAGTTAACAATTCTCCTGCTTGTTGCGCATGTTCTAAAGATTCTTCAGCTTGTTCTTTGAAGAATTTATCTAAACTTAGTCTATTAGGCCCAGTGACCATTAGAGCAAAATGAGTATATTTAACAACACCAGCTAACTCGTATTTTAAAATTTCATTAAGCGCAGAAATAGTTTTTCCTTTGTCAAGATCTTTCATATTTTCTCCTTTTAATTAATCATTACTCCCTAAATATCAAAATTATCATAAAATGAAAAGAGTAAGAATCTTTTAAAGCATTGGCATTAATATTGCTCAACAAATTTATGAAAAAAAATTTTCCAAAACTTGATTGGGGAGGGTTTGCTTTATTAGAATATCTACTTTCCAAAAAAAAATTTCCCAAAAAATTTGAGGTCCTTGATATTGGTGGAGCCTTTGGAAACCACAGCGAAGTAATGCGATCATTTGGATTATCTGTTGATTTAATTGATAAATATGAAGAAAAAGCAGAATTTAGAGGAGACTTCAATACTTTTAATTTCAAGAAAAAATATGATATGATATTTTGTTCTCATGTAATTGAACATCAAAGAAATCAGGGTGCATTTCTTGACAAAATTTACGACATTTTAAAAGATGAAGGTGATTTAGTTATTTCTGGCCCAACTCATGAAGCAGAAGCATTTGTTGAAGGACATATTTCAACAACAATTTTACCGGTCTTTTTGCAGATATTAATATATGCTGGTTTTGATTGTAAAAAAGGAAAGATGATGTCTATTGCAGGCGTAGAGAATTCATTCATTGTAAAAAAAGCAAAAAATTTCTCTTTAGATGAAAGAACAGAAACAGGTTACAGATGGAGTCAAAAGCATCAAGAACGATCCCCTATTTTCTTAAAACCAGGAATAAAAGTTAAACTTGTAACTTTAATCACACACAATTGTGAGGTAATAAAAACTCATGTTGAACATAAAAATAGTGAAAATCCTAAAATTGGCTTAATGTTTAATCCTCCAAAAAATCATAAAAATAAGAATGTTAATTTTCTTCTAAACATGTGGAATCGATTTCCAGTTTTTAACTCGAAATCAGAAGTAATTTATGAACCTTTGGCTAACAAAAGATCACAAATGCAATACATGAATTTTTCCATTTAGCAAATTTTTTAAATCAAATTACAGTAAGTGATATTTAATTTAACACTCCGTATTACTTAATTTAAAAAATAAGTAAGGATTAATAATCGTTTATAAATTCATGAAATAAATTGTAAATTACATGTCTTTATAAGATTTGTAGAACTTAATTTTTTTTTTAATTCTGCCTAGTGTCTCTGTTTTCTGTTGTCTCACTAAATCAATCATTTTATCATTAAGGAAAAAAATATTAGAAACCCTTGGTTTGTCATTAGTTGAAATTGGTTTTTTATTTTTAATAATATCCTTGAGAATTTTCTGTCTAATTTTTTCTAAATGAGCAATTTTATGAGAATTACCGCTTTCAATTAAGCTTGTCATCGATATACTTAATTCTTCGAGTCTTATAATTTGTTTCGACAAATTTTCATTACTAGACAAATCCTCTTGTACAAATTTATCTGATAGCATTTATTTCCTCATCTGATTGAATATAATTAAAATCAAACATCTTATCTAAATTAACGGCTGATTTCATAATTTCTTTACTTTTAAGACTTGTGATTCCCTCAATAAGTTTTTTTCTGCAATATTCATAAAATCTGAATAAATCAGAGGATAATTTTAATTCTTTATCAAAATCAAGACTTGTCTGAAGTGTATAGATTATTGTAAGAGCTTTTGTGAAGTTTTTTTGTCTTACATCATCAATCGTCTTTTCATTAATTTTTTGAGAAACAATCTTTAACGATCTAAGAAGCTCATAATTAATTTTTTTAAAAATTTCGAATGGATTAACGTTTTCCAAACCGTCATTTTGACTTTTTTTGTAATATTTCTTTGCTTGACTTAGTTTCATAGGTTATTATTCCTAAATGATCAATCCAAATTATAACTATGTTGATCCAATTGCTAATCAATTTGTTGATAATGTAGCAAAAGGTATGCCACATCCAGTTAATAATAGAAATATTATTAGAGAAGTCGGAGATAATCATAATTTAAGCTCTTATAATAGAGAAAACTCAGAATTACTAAAAAAAAAGATTTATAGCCCAAAATTAGCACCAAGTAACGGGATCAGTACTGAAGCGTTTTTAAAATCAAGGGAACTTTTTAGTCCAATATACTTTCATAACGAGAGCATAACAAAGTATCTCATGATATCATCACTAAAAACTACTTCAAAACAACAAAAAAATAGTATTGATTTTAGGATTTAGTCTCCACGTCAGCTCTAAATTCCTCTGCCTCAAGATAACTCACAAAAAGATCGTTTTCACTAAAAATGCCTATTATTTTTCCTTTATTGTCGACAACAGGTATCGATTCACCTACGAAATCTTTACATTTTTGAATCGTTTTTGATAAATCTTCATCATCATTGATTTTTAAAAACTTAGTTTTTTTTATGTCCTTAATTTTTAAATCGTTATTGTACGATAGTAATTTTGGCAAAGAGAGTTTACCTAAAAGTTTATCATTCAAACCAACATAGTATGCTTCACTGCACTCAAAAGTTTTAAACATTTCGATGGCTTCTTTGACCGTAATATTTCCATCAATTTTAAGAAAATCTTTATCAACAATTTCTTTAATTTTTTTTCTTTGCAGAAATAAAATGTCTCTTCCTACTGTAATGTCTATGTTACGGTTGTTTAAAAGTTGGTCAAATGTTGATTGGCCAATCAATTGCGATGAAACTATTGTCGCAACAACGATACACACTCCTGCAGATAGTGCAGCCTGATAATTAGACGTTAACTCAAAAACTATCAGTACATTTGCAATTGGCCCTCCAATTATACAACTTCCTAATGCAGCCATTGAAGATAAAATTATTAAAAAGGGATTAACATTCTCTGAAAGAAGTGTTCCCAAACCAGCAGAAACCACTCCTAAACTTGCACCTAAAAATAACGCTGGAGCAAATATACCCCCCACAAGACCCATTCTTATACACAAAGTAGTTAAAAACAATTTCAAAACTAAAAATATTAAAGCAAGATTTAATGTTATTTTATTATTTAATAAATCATTAATTGTTTGAGATCCGATACCGGTCACCTCGGGAAACTTAATGGCAACTATACCACAAATTACTCCAGCATATGCAGGGGTAAAATATGATTTCGAACCTACATTATTGAGAAAATTAAAATTTTTATTAGTTAACAAATATGAATATAAACTTGCTAAGAGACCTGCAAATATTCCCGCTAGAATTATTACAATTACATTTATTGCATTATTTCCTGT
>CACAYF010000024.1 GCA_902536655.1 uncultured Alphaproteobacteria bacterium
TGTCTTTTATCAATGTTTTTTTTTCAAAATCTCTAAAAATATCCCTATGAATGTTAAATCAATCACCTTAAAAATCAAGGGGGTAGGGTTGTATCTTTAAGTAGAGTTAATTGAGTTGTTATAGATTAGGAATTACTTTTTTTATATATTTGGGGGGGTGGGTATTGCTAAAGTAAATTATGAGTAAAAACGTGTTTAAAAATTTCTTCTTTAATTTTTTTATTTGTACATTTCTTCTTTTTTTTTGTTTTCTTTTTTTGATTAATAAAATTTTAGATAATAATTATTTCACATCTCAATATACTGATAGTTTAAGATCAAACCTTATAGACTTGCCAGCCGAAGATATTTGTAAAATTAAGCTAAATCAGGCATATACCTCGCAAACCTATGATGTAGCGATTTTTGGAAATAGCAGATCATTAAATATAAGCAAAGTTAATATTGATTTGGAAAATCAGAGTTTTTTTAATTTTTCTATCCCAGGCCAATCTTTTAGAAATAGTATTGCAATTATAACAGAACTATCTAAGCGAAAAAAACTACCTAAAAAAATTATTGTCTCTTATGATTTTTTTGAATTTGGCCTACCAGGAGATAACCAAATTTGTTTTATTTCTTTTTCTGATAGGATTGTAAACATCTTAGGAGATTTCAAATTTTTATTAAAAAAAAAACTGTATTATGATGGAACAATTTATATTTATAATAATTTTATTAATGAATTTAAAAATTTTAAATACAAGATCAGTATTATTAGAATTAGAACTATTTTAAAGCTTTTTTTTCTTTATCCAAATAAAAATAGTCTTTTGGTCTACGATGATGGAAGCATTCAAGAAAGAATAATAAATGATAAAAAAGAATATAAGTTTAAGTTTCAAAGGGAAGATAAATATCAATTGATAGAGAAGGATTTCAAACATTTATCAAATCTTATTAAAAACAAAAGTGAGTTAATAATTTATGTTTCACCCTTAGAACCATCAGTTTTTTTAGATAAAAATTTTAAGTTGTCAGATAATGCAAAAATAAATAAGTATAGATTTCTGATGTTATGTAAAAAATTTAGCTTTTCATGTTTTAACGACTTGATAATAAAAAACACTGATGAACCTTTTTGGGCAGATAGCACCCACCCACCTGCAAAGAGAATGGGTGAATGGATTTCAAAGGTTCTTAAAAATGCCATTTAACTCATTAACATTCCTTTTTATTTTTTTACCATTAGTAATTCTATTTTTTAAAATATTTAAAAATAAAAAACTGGTAATTATAACATTCTCCTTAATTTTTTATACTTATTCAAGCCCTTTTCATTTGTTTATTTTAATATCATCAATTGGATGGGTTTTTATTTTTTTAAAAATTCTTAAAAAGAATGACTATTTGAGAATTTTTTTGTGTTCCATTTATCCCTTGTCTTTATTATTCTTTTTTAAATATTATAGTTTTATAGTTGTTTTCTTTTTCGATTTATCAAAAACGCAAGAGTTTCTTTTGCCTATTGGAATTTCGTTTTTTACTTTTCAGCTGATTTCATATGTTATGGATATTTATGATAAAAAAACTAGACTTCTAAATTTCAAGGATTTATTCATTTATATTAGTTTTTTTCCACAAATAATTGCTGGTCCGATTGTCAGAATAAACCAAGTTAAAAATTCTATTAAAAGATTAAATTTTTACTCGTTAAAATCGTCACAGTTGAGAAATGCATTCATTCTTTTTTTATTGGGCTTATCACTCAAGCTTATTATTGCTGATAATTTAAGTAATCTAAATAAACCATTAATCAATAATTATATTAATTTAAACCTCTCAAATTTACTTTTTTTAACCTATTCATATAGTCTACAAATTTATTTTGATTTTTTTGGTTATTCAATTTGTGCGATTGCATTAGGAAAGATTTTCGGATTTAGCTTGCCACAGAATTTTAGAAATCCATATATTTCTATCAATCCAGTTGAATTTTGGAGAAAGTGGCATATTACACTTTCTCAATGGCTTAAAGACTATATCTATATTCGACTGGGAGGTAATAAAAAATACTCAAGAAATATAATACTTGTTTTTATAATATGTGGAATCTGGCATGGAGCAGGAGGTAATTTTGTTTTATGGGGTCTCTATCATGCGATGTTAATAATAATTTATAAATACTTAAATAATAAAATTTTTTTTCCAAACGTGAAATTAATAAAATATTTTACTACATTCTCTTTGATATCTGTCGGTTGGCTTTTATTTATTTTTGAGATTGAGGAATTGACAAAGATTTTCTTAAATAATAATTTTTTAAATAATATAAATTTTTTCGATGTAAAATTTTTAATTCCAATTGCATTATATTTTTCTATTTTAAAAATCAATTTAAGAAGAATTTACTTTATGTCAGCTAGAAATTATAAAAATTATTTAATAACCTTACTTTTAAGTCTTATTTTTATTTTTAATATTTTAACCATCGCTAATACTGATCAATTTATTTATTTCAGATTTTAAAAAAAATAAGACAGATTTTGTTATTTGATTTCTTTACAGTGGTACCCCTAGTCCGACTCGAACGGACATGAGCCGAAGTTCAACGGATTTTGAATCAGTTGCGTTTGGTTGCAAGTTATTGATTTAAATACAAATAAACATTACTATCACACTTTACTATCAAACTTTTTTTTCAAAATCTTCAAGTATATCTCTATGATTTTGAGATCAACAAAAACTGATAAGCTCACCATGACTTACATTTACTTTTAAAACTGAAAGTTAAAAATTTGAAGTCCGATTTTCTCGCGATAGTTAGAATATTAATTTTATCTAATACTATATATATAAAAAAATAAACTTTCGTCTTTACCGTTTTATAGTGTAAATTAATTCAATGTTTTTTGAGATTGAATATATCGCTTTTTTTTTCCCAATCTCAATTCTAGGCTATTTTTTTTTAAAAAAAAAAGTTTCTTCTGACTTTTCATATTTTTTTGTGATTTTAATAAGTTTTTTATTTTATGGTTTTGCTAACAAACAATATGTCCCATTATTATTAACGTCTATTTGTTTGAATATTTTTTTTTACAAATTAATTAGTGTACATAAAAAAAAGATTTTACTTTTTTCAATAATTTCACTTAATTTAGTAATTTTATCTTATTATAAATATTTATTTTTTATATTTAAATTAGTAAATATGAATAATATTAATGTCGAAAATTTTGTTCAGAATCCGCTCCCAATTGGTATTTCTTTTTTTACTTTTCAGCAGATTGCCTTCCAAGTTGACAGATTCAATAATAAAGATAATAAATGTAGAATTTTAGATTATTTTCTATTTGTATCTTTCTTTCCACAGCTTATTGCTGGTCCAATAGTTAAATTTAGACAATTAATTCCTCAATTTAGCCAAAGTACCAAATTTAAAATGAGAAATAACTTTGCATTGGGATCTACAATTTTTTTAATCGGTTTTTTTAAGAAAGTTTTTCTGGCAGACCCATTATCGGAATATACAGATAAAATATTTGAGATTGATAATTTTACAGAAGTTAAATTCTTTGAAGCATGGTTTGGTGCATTAGCTTTTACTCTACAAATTTATTTTGATTTCTCAGGTTATACCGACATGGCTATAGGATTAGCCAAATTTTTTAATATAAATTTACCAGCAAACTTTTTATCTCCTTACAAATCATCAAATATTATAATTTTTTGGAGAAATTGGCATATAACTCTCAGTAATTTTCTTAGAGACTATGTTTATATTCCATTAGGAGGAAATAGATATGGAAATGTATCTAAGAATATAAATCTTTTTACAACCATGATTATTGGAGGTGTTTGGCATGGTGCAGGTTTCAACTTCATTTTATGGGGAGGTATTCATGGTTTACTTTTATTAATTACTCACAATTTTAAGACTGGTTTGAATTTCATAAATAAGAAAATTAAAGTAATTTTTACTTTTATAATTATAATTATTACTTGGGTACCATTTAAGGCCAATAACTTTAATGATACGCTTGTAATTTGGAAGGCAATGTTTGGGTTTGAAAAAGTAAGTTTTCCAGTAAGTTTTTCTTTTTTAGATAAATACACTAGTTTGATCAGTAACAACTTTATAATTTATGAGGGTGTTATTGGTGATCAGTTCAACTTTTATAACTTACTTTATTTATGTATTACAGGTGTGATTATTGTATTCTTTTTTCCTAATACAACAACGATAGCTAAAGAATTTTTTCTTAATACAAAAACAAATAGAGTAAAAAGAATTTTTTCACATAAACCAAATATTCTTTGTGCATTAATTTTTTCAATTATTTTTGTGTTAGGACTACTTAAAAATAACGAACAAATATCTAATTTTATCTATTATGAATTCTAATAAATCAAAAAGTTATTTAAAATTTTTATTTATTTTCTCTGCTTCTATATACTTTATTTTTTTAGGGATTTTAATTACTGCCAAATCAATTAATAATCAATATATAAAAATTCATGGAGTTTATTCTAATTCAGGCAACCCTAATCAAACCAGAAATTTACTAAAAAAGCTTAATAATGATAAATACTCCTTAATTTTTGGTTCTTCACGAATTCAACAACTTTCAAGTTCTATTATTAAGGAAAAATTGTTAAATATTAATTATATTTATTCGAGACCTGACATTATATTTGATTTCTTAAAAAGGATGGATGACGTTTATTGGGAAAATACAAATAAAGTATTTATTTCACTAGATTTTCATGCATTGTCGAAAGATAGACATTATGTAGATGTAGATGAAATTTTTAATGCTAAACCTAAATTTAACTTTCTATTACAAACAATTAAAACAGCTAGTCTATCGTCACTGATAAATTCTACTAAATATTTGATAGAAATTATCACTCGAGATCAAAAGGTCATTTTTGATGATTATGGAGTAAGAATTACCAAAAAGATAATTTGGTCAGGGAGAAATCCTGTAAGACTTAAAGATGATACTTCATATAATTATGAGTTAGCAAAGTTTATTCTGAATATTAAACAAATTTGTGATGAAAAAAAGAAAGAGGTAATTTTTTTCACACCAGTTTTAAGTAAGGAATATTTTATTCAGCATGAAAAATTTATGGAAGGATTCATTTCTTCAATACTAAAATATATAGATGAATTTTACTTTTTTTATTATGTAAATGAAATTTCTGATTTCAAGGAATTTTTTAGAGACGAAAGTCATCTTAATGTTGATGGAATGGAAAAGTGGTTTAATCTTAATTGGGAATCATATAAAATCTCTAAAGATAAATAAT
>CACAYF010000025.1 GCA_902536655.1 uncultured Alphaproteobacteria bacterium
TGTTGATAAAAGGAACAAGGTAGTACTTGTTAAGTATATAAGTTGTGCAATATGGGAAGGAATAGAAAAACTCCAAGCAAAGCTCCGAAATATAAATAATATAATAAATAATAATTCAGTTAAATGTGGAATTACCATGTCTGGTGAGATGTGTGATAATTTTAAAAACAGGCTTATAGGTGCAAAAATCCTAATCAAGGAATGCAATAAACTCCGATTCAACAATTTTTTTTACGTTAGCTCTAAAGAGGTTTTTACAAAAAAACCTAACTATAAACACCTTATTTCGCATAATTGGCACAGTATTGGCAGATTTTTAGAAAATAAAATTGAAAGTTGCATTGCCATAGATTTTGGGTCAACAACCACGGATTTTATATGTATTAAAAACAACAAAATTGTTAATAGATTTGCAGATGATTATTCAAGAATAAATAACGCTGAGCTTTTATACACAGGTTTTACGAGAACTCCTGTATTTGGTGTAACGAACCAAATAGATTATAATAAGAAAAAACTGAAAATTATTCCGGAATTTTTCTCAAATACATCAGATGTTTATAGAGTTTTAGGTATATTAGATAAAAAAATAGATCTGGATGATACTGCTGACAAATCTAGAAAAAACATGACTCAAAGTCTTATTAGATTATCGAGAAGTTTTGGATTTGATTACAAATCAAAAAATTTAAAAAAACTTAAAATAATTTCACAACAAATCTCATCCATACAATTAAATCAAATTTTTCAAATAACAGTAGAACTTCAAAAGAAATTTTTATTGAAAAAACAACCGATTGTTATTTCAGGCATTGGTCAAGATGTTCTATATAATTATTTAAAAAAAAAAAAATTAGAAACCTTTTACTTTAAACAATTTTTAAATAAATCAAGACTTATTAAGGAGGCCTCTTTTCACGCTCCTGCAGTTTCGATTGCTTTATTATTACAAAGATTAAAATGACGTGATATTTTCTTTAATTTTTTTGTATCAACTTCAGACATCCTTTTGTTTAATTTACAAATTGCAGACCTAAACCCAAGAATATTTGGTTTAAGCTTCATCATTACGGGAATGTGAGTTTCTTTTAAAGAGCCAGCCAGACCAATTTTTATGTCAAACTTTTTACATTTAGAAATGAATTTATCTAGATTAGAAAGATTACAAAATGATAAAAGGTCACCATTATTTTTTTCATATGTATCTAGCATTATATATTTGATTCCACATGCATCAAATAAATCTAACTTTTTATATACTAAATTAAAGTGATCGCAAATGTCTACAAACACAACACATACTAATTTTGTTTTAAACTTTCTTTCTCCTAAAAATTTTATTTTATCAAATAAGTTTTTTATATTCATAGATAGCAAACCAAACTTGATATAATCTAAATTTAACTTATCAAATTGTTTTAATTTAATCAGAAATTTATAATTAACAAAAATATCACCTAAAGTTGCCGAAATCTGAATTTGATTTTTAAATCTACATATTACTTTTTTTATATCTTGTAAATCCCACGCGCCTATTGAACCATTTAGAGGATCTTTTAAATCAAGAATATCCACTTCATTGATAATTTCCTCAGAAAGTTCATCAAGTTTTCTTAAGCTAATCAGCAAATTAGTTCTAACTGACATGTTTTTATACTCACCTGGTTTCATTTAAAATAAATTTACTTATTAGATTCCAACTTTTTCTCTCTTTAATTCCAGCTGTTTTTTCAACAGAATTTTTTAAGCCTTCCAATTCTTTTAATATTTGCTTTTTCTTTAAAATTTTTACTCTCGAGGCTAAAATACATGCTTCAATCAAAGAGTTTCTTGCTCTGTTAAAGCCCTCAAATCGCTTGTGTTCTTCTTGATTTATTATCTTACATTTGAAAATTGGTCTTACTTTATTTTCATTAACGGATTCAACAACAACCTCATCATGCGCCAAAGCATCTTTTAAAAAATAACTATTAATTTTTGAACATTTTTTTTTCTGAAAGTTCTTCTTTCCTAATATGCAATTTACAAAAAAGGTAGCGTCATCAGTATAATTAATGGATGCATTACCTGTTGCTCTAAGGTTATTCAATGTAGTTGAGGGAATATAGGGTGAAATAAATATGTAAGTTTTATTTTTTTTTATTCCAAAAGGTGCAAAATTAACATTTCCTTGATTATTCTTTGTACAAATTATTGTTTCAATAATCATTTTTTTTGAGTTGATTTTAATTTTGGGCGCTTTTTCAAACTAACTTTTTTTGCTTTTGATGCAACACCCCATTTTAATTCATTATCTTGATCGTAATTTTTACCCAGTTGCCAAGCAATTTGGGCTCTAGCAAGCTCTACACCTAGATAAAAAGCATGGCTAGCATCATTTTCAACTTTAAGCTTATCATAAAAATCAAATGGATCAATTTTAACTAAATGAGTTTCTGAATTAAAAATATTTATGCCATCCTCACCTACATAAATTCTAAAATTTTTATCTTTAATAAAACTTCTTATTTCTTTGATCTCTTTTTTTGATTTTCTTGAAGGTTTTCTCTCAGCCATTCCCATAAGACTGTTATCTATTCTAAAGGGTAACCGTTTATTTTGTTTTGAAAAGTGCATTATTTTTCTTGCGGCATCGGTTTCTTTAATTGAATTTTTACAATGACCACTTACTTGAACCACAAGAACAGCATCGATAGATAATTCTGAAACCAATCCCATCAATGTAGCATTCACACCTGCTGAATCACTGTCAGTAAGTTCAGTTAAATTTCCTGTTCCCATGAAAATTTTAATTTTAGGGTAATTTTTCCTTAACTTAATATAACGCATAATTGATTCGGAAAATCCATAATGAATAGGATCAAGAATTGGATCCGCAAAAAAGGCTCTTTTATTAATTTCTAATTTTTTAATCGTTCGCTCCAGAGACTTCAAATCTCCTGGCTTAGAAGGGATTAAAACTGGAACACTTTTTACTTCATCTAAAATATGAAGATTTTTTTCATTTACACTTAAAATGAAGTCTGCACCAGAGTTAGCACCACGAATTAATTCCTCTGAATTTGCTGAATCTACAGACACCCTAAATCCATCACACTTCAGTGCTTTAATTGTGTCTTCTAGATGATCAAATTTGGTATCAGGCATACAACCAAGATCTATAACATTAGCTCCTTGATTTTTATAATCTTTAGCAACTTGTATTATTTTTCTAATACTCATATCTGCAGCATCTACAATTTCTGCAAATATTTCACATTCATATTTTAGTAATTCATTATCTGGTTTTTTTAGACCGAAATAATCAGGTAAATGGCTTATGTCATCTGGCCCTCTTTCTACAGGAATATTAAAATATCTGCTAAGTTTTTTTAGATCACCTCTAAATTTCCCTGGGACAATAATTCTGTCTGCATTTTGCTCTTTGTCTAACCTTCTCATAATGATGTTTTCAGACATTAAAGCTGCAACGTTAACCCCAATCTGGTTAATTTTATATCTAAACTCAGGTTTCATCGAAGATAAGATTCTTTTCAATTGTCTTTCAGCAAGTTTTCCTGTCAGGAATAAGATTTTTTCAGACATTTATCTCTTTCAATTATTTCTAATTCAAGCTCTTTAAAACTCATTACAACTTTTGTAATAGAAAATTTTTTTAATTTCTCAACATTTTCTAAATCGATTGCTCGAGGAAATACGTCTACAAGACCCCCAGGTGCCATTGTTTTTAATTCCGGAGCTGTATCACATGGAAAAAAAATACAATTAACGTTGCATTTTCCTGACTGTGCAAAAATATTTGTTGCGAGGGTGTCTGAAATGCCATAAACACATTTTGCTACTGTGTTACTTGATGTAGGAGCCATAACAAGAGTATGATATGTTCCCTTGTAAAAATTTCCAACAGATGCCGAGCTAGCAGAATTATCTTGGTAAACTTTAACGCTCTTTGATACTTTGCCTTTTTTTTTATACATAACTAAAACTTCTTCTGCTGCCTTAGAAATAAATAAATCTACTTTTTCTAAATTGTTTATTAGATCTATTGTTTCAGTGAAGAAATGTCCTGACCCTGTTAAAACCCAAGCCCACCTTTTTTCAATTTTTTTGTTCATCAAAGTTTAACCTCATTTAATTCTAAAAAAAATTCTCTGAAAGTTTTAGAAGTTCCAATTAAATTTATTATTTCTTGTCCGATAATTTTTATGTTTGATGACTTAATCAAATACTTGTCAACGTTTTTATCCAACACTCCATTATCTTGAAGATATTTTAATTTATATTTTTTTTTTTCAAAGGTTAAAGATTTAACGTAAAGTAATCCTAATGAATTAATTTTGTTGTGAAGCCATGCAGCAACAGAATCAGATGTTGATTCCCAATTTTTTATAAAAGTGGAATCGTTTTTTAAAATCATAGAGGGAAGCCAAATTTTTAACATTTTATTCGAGAACCCCAGAGATTCAATGTCATCAACTAAACAAATATTTTTATCGATTTCTTTTAAAAGATGGGAGAATAATTCTGTAGCTTTCAATGCAATATAATTACCTGTTTTCTCAGACATTCTTTTATTTTCATAAACTAATCTGACTGAATCTGAAAACACCCCTCCGCCGCTAACAATGATAATATTGTCTTTGTTAGATAATCTTTGAAGATTCTTAATTAAATTGCTTAAATTGGGGTTATTAATCCAACTACCACCTATTTTTACAATCCACAT
>CACAYF010000026.1 GCA_902536655.1 uncultured Alphaproteobacteria bacterium
TAGATAAAGTTTTTTATACAATTATTTTTATTTTTAGCCTTACTTGCTGTATTTGAAATATTAGTTTTAAATTGTGTTAAATTGATAGTCGCTTAAACTTTTAATGAAAAATAAAGCTTTTATAAACTTTAAAACAAGCAAGAAAATAAGATTATACCTAAAATCTCTATCATCAAAAGAGGTTGAGAAAATTTTGAATCTTTCTTTTGAATATAAGTAAATATTTAATAATCAGACCTAAAAACTTTAGAGCTTGTGAATTTTTAAATTTTAAAGCCCTATTAAAATCAATTATAAATTTATGATTATCAACAATAAATCTCTCAAATTCTAGATAATTCTCATCACTAAATTCATTTACGTGAAAAACAAATGTATGTAAACCAAATGGGTATTTTCTAGGTCTATTAAACATTTGGGGTATAAATCTAATTCCTCTGTCACTAAATGGTGCAAATCCATAACCATCAACTATGTACTTAAAATTATTCAATTTTAAACAATCGATTGTTGTTATATCAAAACTATGGTTTGGTGCAAAAAAAATGTCTGTATTAAGATTATTTTTCTTTAAAATTGAAATACCTTTTTTTATTTTGAGGTTCTGATCTTCAAAACTTTCTCCAACAAATTCTGATTTAACTTTCATAGATAAATAATCTTTAATTTTATTTTCAAAATATAAATGTTCATATCCATGCATTGCTATAGTCCATCCAAGAGACTTTAGTTTTTTAATTTCTGAAAAGAAATTAGATCTGCAGAGTGGAAACTTTTTTAATTCTTTATCCTTATTATTTGGTATTACACCTAAAATTGGTTTAATTTTATATTGAATGAGGAGATCTTTTATTTTGTAGAATAATCTCCAATTCATATTTGGAGCTATATCATCAAAACGTAACAAATATTTAAAAACCATTTTATATAATTAATTTTAAAATTTAATTATAAAGTTAATTTCACACTAATATAATAATCATACAAATAAAATGATAAAATTTAAAAAACTAAAGATAAGAAAGTTTTCAACTGTAGATCAATCTAAATTATTTGATTTTTATAAACAGTCTTTTAATTTAAGACATAAAATTATTTTTGAAAATCGAAATTGGTTATATAGAGTAAACCTATTTGGATTTGAACCACTTGTTTTAGAATATAATGATAAAATAGTTGGTCATGCTGGCATGATTTCAAACAAAATTAAAAAAAAAGGGAGGGTATATAAATGTATTTGGTTTGTAGACTATAAAATTTTAGAGGAATTAAGGGGAGTGGGTTTAGGGACCTTATTATGTAAAGAATGGATGAAAATATCGCCACATCAATTGGCAATAACTAACAACAGTTCGCTTAAAATTTTCAAAAAATTCGGGTGGATAGAAAAGAATGATCATAAAAGAGCAGCAAAAATTATTAACCCTCTTAAATGGATACCTATAATAAAATCATTTAATAATAATTTATTGGAAAAAATTAATTTCTACAAATACTTTAAAAGTTCTAATTACAAAAGATTGTCACCATATAAATTAAAAACAAATATTTTAACATTAAAAAAAAGTTTTCTAGCAAACGAAAACAGGGAAAGAACTAATAAGATAATGATTTTTAGGGACGAAGATTGGTTCAATTGGAGAATCAAGGAAAGTCCATTCATAGATAATTATTATTTTTTTAAAAAGAATGATTCTTTTATTATTATTCATTTAATTACAATTGAAAATTTGAAGAGGATTCATATTTTGTATTCAAGTTGTGTAGACATGAATACTGAAATTGAATTGAGTATGAACATTACTGATTGGAGTATAGAAAATAATGTCGATATTATTTGGCTAAATTCAGATTGTTTTAAAGACAAACAATATTTATCTAAAATTTTTAATTATGTAAAACCAATAAACTTTGTCTGTAACTCTAATAATAAATATATAAAAAAAAATGACTTAGTAAATATTTCTGGAGTTGAAGCAATTGACACTGATAGTGATATAATTTATTTAAATTAAGATAAATTATTTGTGTTCTTAAAACATTGATACAAGACATCGATACGAACAACGAAAGTAAGTTTTTTAAGGATTTTTAGACCCAACATAACTGATTCAAATTTCGTTCAACTTCGGTTCATGTCCATTCGAACAGGACTAGGGTTTCCATTATTAAAAAAAAATATATAACCACGTAATTTCTAATGTTTAAAAATATTTGAAACATATTTGCCTATTTGAATAGACGAAGTCAAACCAGGTGATTCAATGCTAAATAAACTAATTATAAAATAGTCTTTCTTAAGTTTTTTAGTAAAAAATGAAAAGTCATCATTAATATTTTTTGGTCTTATACCACAATAGTCATAATTTAAATTTCTATTTTTTACTTCAGGCCAATATTTAGATATCGAATTTAAAAATTTGTTTTTTTAATTTTTAGTTACCCTAAAATCAATTTCGTCCACTCCCACTGTTTCAGGGCCAAAAATCGTTACACCATCGAGATTTAAGGTTGAATGGATACCTAAAGCGTTCTTTTCAGGTAGCGGATAAATTAATCTTTTAAAAGGCGAATTCCCGGATAAAGATAAATAATTTCCTTTTACATATTTAATATCAGGTATGTCATCAAAATTAATTCCATCAATTTTTTTTGCAATAAGATGACTGTACAAACCTCAGGAGTTGATAATAGATTTTGTTTTTACTTCTTCTTTGCTATCTTTTTTTAAAAAAAAAGAAATATGATTTGATTTATTAATACTATGTGAAAACTCTGAATTAAAAATTACTAACCCACCATTGTTTTCAATATCAATTAAAAAATTTAGCATTAAATCATGAATGTAAATAATACCTGTTGTTCTTGAGAGCAAGCCTAATTCGCCAACCAATTCAGGTTCAAGCTCCTTAAGTTGCTTTTTCTTAAGTTTTTTTCAAATTTAAACCATTTCTCCTAGCATTAAAAATAATCTGGTTAAGTTTAATTTCTTCCTCTTTTCTTGTTGCAATAATAACTTTCCCACAATTTGAAAATCAAATACCTCTCTCTTTTGCATATGAATACAAGCTTTCATTTCCAGCTGCACAGAACTTATTCTTAAAACTATTATAAGGATAATGAATTCCAGCATGAATTACACCGCTATTTCTAGAGTTATTTTCTTGACCAATAGAACTATTCTTCTCAATTACGAGAACTTTCTTTCCTGATATAGAGAGTTCTCTTGCTATTGATAAGCCAACTACCCCCCCAATTACTGTAACTACAAAATCAACCACTCTTAAAACTTTATATATATTTTAAGATTCAAAGATAAATTAATGTGAAACAGTTGTAAGTTTATACCAAATATTTTTTATTTTCAAATAATAGCCTTTACAACTAAATCTAAGAAGTCTATGTTCTTTGAACATAATTAAAATTAGTGACATTAGTACTTATGAAATTAATTACTTTATTTGAAGATATGAAACCATTCTAAAATAAACACAGAAATAAATTCAGTAAATTGTAATATTTATTGATTCTTCTCCGTTATTTTGAATTGAAAAATGAAAAATTTGTCTAACTTTGTAAAATT
>CACAYF010000027.1 GCA_902536655.1 uncultured Alphaproteobacteria bacterium
TTTGGCCCAGTTCTTCAAATTATAGAAGTAAATAAGTTGTCAGATGCAATCAAAATTATTAATGATAACAGATTTGGAAACGGATGTTGTATTTTCACAAGAAGTGGAGAGCAAGCAAGATCATTTTCTGAAAATGTCGAAATTGGAATGGTTGGTGTTAATATTCCGCTACCAGTTCCTTCTTCATTTCACAGTTTCGGGGGGTGGAAGAACTCACTATTTGGTGATCTAAATATATACGGGCCAGATGGTGTGAGATTTTACACTCAAAGAAAAACAATTACTCAAAGATGGCCGTCTTCTGGATCGTCTAAAGGAGTAGATTTATCAATGCCTAATAATTTTAAACAATAAAAGGAGTAAAAATGAAAAAGTTATTGATGATACTTGCGATATTTTCGCTAAATTTTTTGGACAAAACTGTCCACGCTGATGGTCATGTTGAGAAAGTCTGGGAAACTGAAAAAATATTCGAATTACCAGAATCTGTAATTTATGACGCAACGAATGATGTTCTTTATGTTTCAAATATTACAGACCATCCATTCAATAAGGATGGCACTGGATACATTTCCAAAATGGGCCTTGATGGAACTGTCATAAAGAAAAAATGGATTGATAAACTTAATGCTCCCAAGGGGCTTACAATTAGTAAAGATAAATTATATATTGCTGATGTTGACGAGTTAGTAGAAGTAGACATCGCTACTGCTAAAGTTACAAACAAATATAAAGGTTACGGTTCGGTATGTATGAATGACGTTACTCATGATAAATACGGTAATGTTTATGTCGGGGATACATATAATGATACTATCTATAGATTAAATCAATTCGGACAACTTCCTGCTTGGTTTTATAGTCCTGGATTAGCTCCTAATGGAATTCACATTGATGATGAAGAGGGTAATCTCATTGTTGGAAGTTGGGGGGCAGTTATGGAAGGCTGGGGAACTCCAGAGCTCAAAGGAAGCTTAAAAAGTATTAATATTCATACTAAGGAAATGAAGAATTTAGGTAAGAAACCTATCGGTAATTTAGACGGTATAGAGCCAGATGGTAAAGGTTCATACTTCGTTACTGATTGGACCGGTGCAAAGCTTTATAACATTAACAAAAAGGGAAAATTTAAAGTAATAGCTGAAGTTGGTAAAGGTGCGGCTGACCATGAGGTTATTTTAGATAAGAATCTTATTATTATTCCAGTAATGGCTGAAGGAAAGGTTATTGCACTAAAAGTCAAATAAGAAAATGTCATCACAAAAACTTGGAATTTTCAACAGTTTATCGAAGCCATTTGTTAAATTAGTTGAAAGATATTATCCAGATGCATTTATTTTTGTAATTGTTTTATCTGTGTTAACTTTTGTTTTGGCACTTGTTAACACAGATTCAACTGCCATTGAAGTATTAGAAGCGTGGGGTAACGGTCTTCCAAAGCTGTTTACTTTTACTGCTCAAATAACAATTATAATGATAACTGCGCATGCTCTTGCGCATACCAAGCCCGTTGAAAATATTTTATCGAAAATAGGCTCTTATCCTAATTCACAAATACAAGCTTATGCCCTTGTTACATTTGTTTCAGGCTTAGCAAGTTTATTTGCTTGGTCATTTGGATTGATTGTTGGTGGTATTATTTCAAAATTTGTAGCCATTGGATGCACAAAAAAAAGAATAAGAATTCATTATCCACTATTAGTTGCATCTGCTTACTCTGGTTATGTGATTTGGCATATGGGGTATTCTTCTTCTGCGGCATTATTTGTATCTTCTAGTGGACACTCTTTAGAGGAACAAATAGGAATTCTCCCTGTTACAGAAACAATATTTACTAATTTTAATATAACGTTAGCCCTAATAACTCTTGCGATTATTACAATCATAAATCCTTTAATGAGACCTACAAATAAACAAGAGATTAAAGAGATAGATCCAAATGTTTTTCGTTTTAGTAAAAATAAAGACAACGAACAAAATCTAAACCAAAACAATAGAACATTTGCACAAATAATTGAAAATAATAGATTAATAAGTTTATCTGTAGGTTTTGTCTTATTGTTTTTCATTTTTTATATTTTCCATCAAAAAGGATTTTCCTTAGATTTAAACCTGGTGAGTTGGACATTTTTAGGGTTAGGACTTATTTTATCTAGCTCGCCAATTCATTATGTGAAATTAGTTAATAATGCTGCAATAACAGTCGGACCAATTATTCTTCAATATCCGTTTTATGCAGGAATCATGGGCATGATGTCAGATACTGGACTAATAAATGTAGTAGCAGCAAAAATTTCTCAAATTTCATCTGCTGAAACATTAGGGTTTTATTCATTTTTATCGGGTGGCCTGGTGAATATGTTCATTCCTTCCGGTGGAGGACAGTGGGCCGTTCAGGGACCAGTAATGATTGAAGCTGCAAGAAACTTAAATGTGGAGCCTTATGTGGTTGTTCTTGGTGTAGCTTATGGCGATCAATGGACTAATATGATTCAACCTTTTTGGACCATACCTCTTCTTGCAATAGCTGGTCTTCATATGAGACAGATTATGGGTTATACCTTTGTAATTTTTCTGATTACTGGTTTTTTATATGGAGGAGGAATGCTTTATTTAGGATCTGGTTAGTTTTTTTAAATATTTTTAATAATTATTTAATAAAAAGATAACAAATAATTTTTAATGTGTTTTAATAAACTACTCATTTTAATAAAAGATAGCGTATGAAATATTTAGTTTTTTTTTATCTTATTTTCTTTTTAATTTTTTCTTCTAATACTTTATATTCTCAAGACAACTCATCAGAGATCGAGTTATTAAAAGAAAAAATAAAAAAAATTGAGACAGATCTAGCTAA
>CACAYF010000028.1 GCA_902536655.1 uncultured Alphaproteobacteria bacterium
ATTGAAACAAAAAAACAAGTTGAAGTTAAAATGTTCAAAAAATCTAAATTTTCAAAACAAATTAAACTTAGGGGATTTAGCGAAGCTTCTAGAACTGTTGTCCTTAAAGCGCAAGTAGATGGGAAAATAAGCACAAAACAATTTGATAAAGGAAATTTTTATAAAGCAGGAACTCAACTTTTATTGATTGACCCAGAAGACAAAGTAGCGAAAGTTAAAGAGATGGAAGCACTTCTGAATCAAAGAAAAAAAGAATATGAAGTTGCAGAAAGTTTATTTAAAAAAGGATTTAGATCGGAGGTAAAATTAAGTCAATCACTTACTAATTTTGAAAATGCGCTTGCTCTCTATGAAAAGAGTCAGGTTGCTCTAAATAATACCAAAGTATCTATGCCCTTTGATAGCACAATAGAAGATAGTTATGTAGAACTAGGTGATTATTTAAAAAAAGGTGATGCAATTGCTAAAGTAGTTGATTTGGATCCAATTTTTGTAAGCTCCACAGCCAATGAAAAAGAAATTAGTAATATACGTATTAACCAGAATGCTCGGGTAAAAATTGGTGATTTTTTTTTTGATGGGATGATTAACTATATCTCCAAAACTTCAGACCCGAATACAAGAAGTTTTAAAATACAAGTTGAAGTTCAAAATAACGATTATAAAATTCTCAGTGGCCTGACAAGTGAAATACAAATACTTGGCCCTGCTACAGAAGCTTTCTTCATACCTTCATCCTTAGTTACACTCAATAACGAAGGAAAAATTGGTGTGAAAATTATTTTTGATGACAAAGTAAAATTTATTCCTATTAAAATTATTAGTGATACAGGCGATGGATATTGGATCAATTCAAAAGAACTTAATAAAAACGAGTTTATTGATATAATTATTCAGGGACAAGATTTCACAGTAGAAGGTGAACAAGTTGACATAATTAAAAATGATTGAAAAGTTACTTTCTCAGAGAAAATTGATATTAACCTTTTTATTTTTCTTTATTACTTTTGGAACTTATAAGTATATTTCTCTTCCTAAAGAATCAGATCCAGATATAAGTCTTCCAGTAATTTATATTTCTTTATCTAATGAAGGTATTTCACCTAAAGATTCTGAACGTCTACTAATCAAACCATTTGAAAGAGAACTTAAAAACATTGAAGGGGTAAAGAAAATTTCATCAACTGCTTATTTAGGAGGGGGAAATATTGTTTTAGAATTTGATGCGGGTTTTAATTCAGATAAAGCCCTTTCTGATACAAGAGTAAAAATAGATTTAACAAAAAATAAACTTCCAGATGAGACAGAAGAGCCTAAAGCAACTGAAGTTAATTTATCACGATTCCCTGTTTTAGCGGTTGCTATTTCTGGAAATTTAGAAGATAGAGTCATCCAAAAGTATTCAAAATATTTAAAAAGAAAAATTGAGAGTTTTTCAGAAGTTTTAGAGGTAAACACACTTGGAGAAAGCGAAAGAGAGGTAAAAATAATTGTTAATCCCGATATTGTTAGAAATTACGGACTTACAAATAAAGATGTGCTTGCATCAATTGCACAAAGTAACCTTATGATCCCAGCAGGGACATTGAGCAATGAAAAAGGAAGTTTTAATTTAAAAATTCCTAGTTTAATTGAAAACAGAGAAGATCTTTTAAATATTCCAATAAAATCAACTACTGATGCTGTGGTAACTCTAGAGGATGTAGCAGAGATAAGAGATTCTTTCAAAGATAAATTAGGCTTTGCAAGAAATAACGGACAAAATGCAATTATTCTAGAGATTTCTAAAAGAACTGGAGAAAACATAATTGAGACAATTAACAAAATTAAGGATTTAATTAAAAATGAAAAAGAAGTTTTACCAAAAGCTTTGAATATTGGAATTTTCCAAGACGAATCAGAGAAAATAAAAACTCAAATTAAAGATCTAGAAAATAATGTAATACTTGCGACATTGATAGTATTGGTCATTATTATTCTTTTTATGGGCTGGAAGTCAGCTTTTTTAGTGAGTGTATCTATTCCTTCATCATTTTTATTATCAATGATTATTCTTTCTTTTTTTAATGTAACAATTAACGTTGTAGTTCTTTTTGCGTTAATTCTTTTTCGGAATCCTTTTTAAAAATAAACTCAAGGATACAGCTCCATTTTTTCCTTCTATAAGTATTTGGTCTAGTTCATCCAAAGTCCTAAAAGGTTTGTCATATTTTACAACAATGTCTATTTCTTCATCGCTATCCTCTGGCATAAATTCTGTTACTTTCAAGCCATGCGTTAACATTTGTATTGCGTCTCCAACTGTTTGAATATCTACACCATGTTTATCTGCCTGTTCTCTGTCAATTATTAATTCCCATTCAATGCCAGGGTTGTTGATATCTGAATCAATATTTTTTATCCATGATTTTTTTTTAAGAAAATTTAAAAGATTTTGTGAATCAGAATTTAAATTTTTTAATTCAGTATTTACTATCTTTATTTCAACATCTCTGTCTTTTGGAGGACCATCCTTTTTTTCAATAAATTCGATATAAATTCCTGGAAAATTTTTAGTTTTTATTTTTAAATCATTTAAAATCTGACTTGCTTTAGGTCTATTTTTCCAATTTATTAATTCTACTTTAATACTACCGATAACATCTTCAGATTCACTTCTCTTTTGACCTTTTATTGTTCCACTTCGT
>CACAYF010000029.1 GCA_902536655.1 uncultured Alphaproteobacteria bacterium
CTACTACAATTTGAAGATTTTTACAACTTTGATTCTTGATTGAGTTTAGAGTCTTAAGGATTGTTTTTTCTTCGTTTCGTGCTGGTATCATTACACAAATAGAATCATTAAAGACCAAAGGTTTGTGGAAATTTAATTTTTCTTCGAAAATGATTTTATTTTTCCAAAACAAACCTTCATTACTTGAGAACGATCTTCCGTGAATCAATGATATATATAACCAAGAGACCAGAGCAATATAAGAAATGTAAATTAACGATTCCAATTTGATAATAATTAAATTAATTTTAGCTACAATACAGAGATTATTCGGTTAAGACAATAAGAGTTGTAAATTTACAACAAAACATTGTGATCTGTTAAAATAATGTTAAAACCCCTTGATTTCTATGTAATAATATAATAAATTTAATCTAATGATTAATTATTCTACAAAAAAAAAATATGCCTAAAAATTAGTCAGTTAGTAAAAATTTTATAAAAATTATTAAGGAAGGAAATAAATGTTAAAAAAATTAATTGCAGTTTCTGCACTATCGGTACCCTTAGCAATAGCTAGTCCGGTAAAATCTTTTGAATTTCCCGATAAATTACCATACGGTGAAATTTCAGCTAATGTTGCTTTTTATTCACAGTACGTCTGGAGAGGTGAGCGTCAAAATGATGGTCAATCGGCTGTTCAAGGTGGGTTAGATTACGGAGTTACTTTACTAGATACCTACATTGACGCTTATGTTGGATTCTGGGGCTCAAACGTCTCCGGAGGAACGAATACATTGTCAGGAAACGAACTAGACTATTATGGTGGATTTGCTGGTGCAGTTCCATTGCTAGAAGACTACTTCTCATACGATGTTGGTTTCTTATATTATGATTATCCAGGTATGACTGATGAAAATACAGCCCTTGGTCAAAGAAACGTTGATTTCTTTGAATATTATGCCTCTGTTGGTCTTGCAGTTCCAAACCCTCTTACTGATATAGGAGTCTCCTACTATTACGGATATTCACCATCGGGTTGGCAAGCTGATAACTACGATTATCACAATGTTGGTATTGAGATTGCTGTTCCCAACACACCATTCACTATCTCAGGTGCAGCCGGTTTTACTGGAAATGAAATGGAAGGTGGTAATGCTTACACAGATTATATCGCCTCAATTTCTACAAGTGCATTTGGATTAGATTTAGGTTTATCCTTTACAACTATTGAAGGTTATGGAGGAATTAATGAAGATATTGAAAGTGATCAAGTTATATTCTCCATAGGAAAAAGCTTCTAAATTCAATTTCCTTCTTTAAATTTTAAAAAGGGCGTTTTACAACGCCCTTTTTTTATTGCATTCGCAGATTGAAATTATAATCAAAGTTAACATAAATAATGATCCTATTTGGTGCATCAGACCTAAATAAATAGGTACATATAATTTTAAAATAATTATACCCAGCGTATACTGGAGAACTATCATTATTGTTAAAAAATAGAACAAAATTTTTATATCATCAAAAAACCCATCTCTTTTTGCTTTGAAAACTGTGTGAAGAACATAAAGAAGTGTTACCGTAGCCGAAACTCTATGAAGAAATTGAAGAAACCCTTGATCTGATAAAAAGTTACTTAACAGGTATTGGTCCTTAGATGTTAGGATGGGCGGTAAAATGTTATCACCCATCAAAGGAAAATTATTATAGGCTAAACCAGCATCAGTTCCTGAAACCCAAGCTCCAGCAGAGATTGTGATAAATAACAAAATTAATGAAATAATAAAGTTTACTTTATGATGATTGATTTTTTTTGATGGTTTAGAGACAACCCTTTTTTCAGATATGATTGTCCAAAAAAAATAAAGTAGTAGTGAATAGATAAAAAAAGCAGTAAGTAGATGTGCAGATAACCTAAAATGACTTACATCTGGCTTGTCAATTAGACCACTTTCAACCATATACCATCCCATGAAGCCCTGGAAAAAACCTAAACAGGAAAGTGTAAATATCAGTTTTTTTTCTTTAAATGTAAATCCACCTTTAAGCCAAATAAAAATGAGAGGTATAAAGAAAGTCAAACCAATTAATCTTCCCCAAATTCTATGAATATATTCCCAGAAAAAAATTTTTTTAAATTCAGGAAGTGACATCCCTAAATTTTTCAGTTTGTATTCGGGATATTCTTTGTACAGATTAAAGAGGTTTATCCAATCTTCATTATTAAGAGGTGGTATGATTCCTTTAAAAAAATTCCATGTTGTCATTGACAATCCAGAATCGGTAATCCTTGTGATACCTCCAATTACAACCATGACTGTCACCATAAATAAGTTTAGCAAAAGCCAAGTAACTTTATGTTTTTTAGAATATGTCGCCATATTTATATTAATAATTTTTAATTCTCAAAAAAAAATACATTATTTTACTGTAGTTTATTATATTTAACATATCTTATTGACAAATTAAATTTAAAAAATTATGAAATAGTATGGATCATGATTCAATTTATTTAAAAAATTTAAACAAAGAATATAAAGATTCACC
>CACAYF010000030.1 GCA_902536655.1 uncultured Alphaproteobacteria bacterium
AGCTTCTTTTTGTATTGTACCCCCAACGTTCCAATAGATGCTCCATTTATATTTTTTTTTCTCCAGATTTGATTTACGTAAAAAGAAATGCTTGTTTTTCCATTAGTGCCCGTAATCGCAATCTTTTGTTTAATACTATTTTGAAAAAATATTGAGCAAGCTTTTGAAATAAACAGTCTAACATCATCGACTTGGATAAATACAACTGCATTACTTTTTATAAAATTTTTTGGTATAACGTCTCCTTTAGATAAGACAATAGCTATATTTTTATAATTAAGTAAGTCTTTAATGAAATCTAACCCATTACGTGAACCACCCTTTATAGCTGCAAATATAAAGTTGTTTCTAACTTGATCAGAGTGAATTGAAATGCCTTTAACTAAAAAATTTAAAGGATTGATTATTTTAGTTTTTAAACTTGATTTTTTTAGTATGTCTTTTAATTTCATTCTAGTTTTTTGTATAATTGTCCTTAGTTATTATAGGTGAGATTTTTTTTACAATTTTCGAAAAAGTTGGGGCTGCAGTATTGCCGCCAGTGGTTTCTTTACTATTGGAAACGTTTTTCTGAGGTTCATCAAAAAGAACAAAAGTAAGAAATTCTGGAGAATTAGCTGGAAAAACACCAATGAAGGAAGTTATTTTCTTTTCCTCTGAATAATTTCCTTTCTCTACTTTTTTTGAAGTTCCTGTTTTACCTCCTATTAAAAGTCCTCTAACTTTTGCCTTCTTTCCAGTTCCATCCATGACTATTTTATGTATTAAATCATTGATTTTTTTAGATGTTTCAGAAGAGAAAACTTTTAGGTCTTTTTGATTATTTGTATTTTTTATCAATAACGGTTGAATTTTATATCCGCCATTAACTAGTGATGAAAAGGCAGTTATTAAACTGATTGGAGAGAGTGACAAGCCGTATCCATAACTTATAAATTTTGAATGAGATTCCCAATTTATTGGAAGTTTGTTTGAAACAACATTCAACCCCTTTATGTTGAGATTTTCAGTAAGTCCAACTTTTTTAAAAAATTTTTTCTGTTTTTTTGGTCCAAATGATTCTAATATTTTTACACTTCCAATATTAGAAGACTTAATGAAAACATCATCAAAATTTAAAATTTTTTCATCAATATGATCATCTAGAATATGTTTTTCGTTTGTAATTTGATATCCATCAGAAATATCAAATTCATTGAATTGAATTTCAGATTCAGACTCATATACCATAGCAGCATTAAAAATTTTTAATGTAGAGCCCATTTCGTATCTAGCTTCAGCATTAAGGTTATTTTCTGTCTTAGGGAGTATTGACTCAGGATAATTTGGATTAAAGTCAGGCAGTGAGACCATTGAAAAAATTTCTCCACTTTTCACGTTCATTACAACCGCAAGAGCTGCCTTAGCTTTATATTCAATTAAACTTTTGTATAGCTCTTCTCTCACAATGTTTTGTATACGCAAATCAACAGTAAGTTTTAAATTTTTTCCTTCAACAAGTTCTTTGTTCATATTCTTTTCAATTTTACTAATTAACTCGTTTGTTTTAAGACCTATCAAATTTGAGAAAATATTATGTTGAGGATAAACTCTTTTGTTTGATTCATGAAGTTTAATAGCTGGATCTCCAACTGTCCTTAATTTATTCAGTTCAGTTGGGGAGATATTTTTCTTAATTAAAGAATATTGTTCTTTGTTAAATATTCTTTCAAAAAAAATTGACTCTTTGTCTCTAAAAATTTCAGAGAGGACGTTTTTTAATTTTTCTTTATCCAGGGATTTCTTTATATCAACATAAAGATCATTGGTATCTATGGAAGTGGCAATTATCTCATTATTCCTGTCTAAAATTTTACCACGATTTATTTTGGTTTTTGTCTGAACTGTTGAGGGATTGATTTTTTTTTTATATGTTACTTTTAAAATATTGAAAGAAATGAAAAATGAAAATGAAATACACAAAAGAAAAAAAATTAAGTTTGATTTTTTTGAAAAACTTAAATTTTTCTCTCTCTTCATATTCTTGATCAAATCTTTTTTATCATGGAAATTTATTTTTTTTGAGGAAAGTAAGTTGGCTTTAGGTCTCACATTGTCATAATTAATTCCATCACTTTTAAACATCAATCTGCCTTAGGTTTGATAATGTCTGACTGAAGAATGGGTAACAATTTAAACTTATTCTCATTAATTTGTTCGAGTATTTGAGGTCTTGTGGAATATGAGATATCCGTAAGTTTTTTTTCCATCTCTGAATCAACCTGAGATATTTCTTTGTTTATATTTTTTATTTCTGTTTCTTGGTCGACAATAAGAAGTTTAATAGAGATATTTATTACTAAAAATAAGGTAATCAAAAAAAAACTTAAAAACTTCATATTTTCTGTGCCACTCTAAGCTTAGCAGACTTAGATCTAGGGTTAATTTTAATTTCTTCAATAGAAGGAGTTATAGGTTTTTTTGTAATAATCCTTAAAGCGTTTTTATTATTATCATTAAAATTATTGTAACCATTTTTTTT
>CACAYF010000031.1 GCA_902536655.1 uncultured Alphaproteobacteria bacterium
AAAAAAATAAAAATTTTGAAAAACAATAGAATTTTATTGAAAGATTTAGATCTTTACTTGAAAAAATTTCATCTTAATCCAGGTACTTGTGCTGATTTAACTGTTACAACCTTGCTAATAGACAAAATTAGAGATATATTCAAGTTTTCATTATAATAATTTATATTGAAATTATAGTAATCTCTAAAAGGAGGAAATATGGCAAAAATCACAAAAATGCTGGTCGGCGAGTCACTCGTAGGTGATGGAAACGAAGTAGCCCACATAGACTTAATAATTGGTCCAAGAGGTACTCCAGCTGAAACTGCGTTTGCAAATAGCTTAACTAACAACAAAGACGGTTTTACAGCACTACTTGCTGTTGTCGCACCGAATTTAATGACCAAGCCAGCAACTTGTATGTTCAATAAAGTAACTATCAAGGGTGCAAAGCAAGCAGTCCAAATGTTTGGTCCAGCTCAACATGGAGTTGCAAAAGCAGTTATGGATTGTGTAGCCGAAGGCACGATCCCTGCAGATGAAGCTGATGATTTATTTATTTCAGTTGGTGTATTTATTCACTGGTTAGC
Source organism: uncultured Alphaproteobacteria bacterium (assembly GCA_902536655.1). GTDB lineage: Bacteria > Pseudomonadota > Alphaproteobacteria > Methylaequorales > Methylaequoraceae > Methylaequor. The sequence continues at coordinate 570 of CACAYF010000031.1, forward strand.
TGAAGATGATAAAAAAATTCAAGAATATAATTATCAGGCTACTAAAGAATCTATTGAAAGAGCTGTTGCTGGGGAACCAAAAGCCAAGGACGTTGTATCTGAAAAAGATTCTGCAGAACATCCTTTTGCAGCAAAATGAGATTCATCCAACATGAAGCCATCAAGCAAAGCTAATGGTGGCGGATGGCTTTCAAGGTTGTTCTCTTTTTTTAAAAGTAAGTAAATTCTAGGGACTCACAAACCGTCCCTAGACAACCTCTTGTGAAGTAATGTTGATGATATAACGTTGCAATACCCAAGCTTCAACAATTGTTGAATCTCCTTGTCTGTTTTTACACCACCAGCTAGAGATAATCTATGCCACGACAATTTTTTGTTAAGGTTTCTTATAAATTTCATATCCACCCCCCTTCCACCAACCTTTCTAACGAACATCAAAATAATATCCATTGAATGTTTTTGTCTTTCAAGTTTCCTTATCCAAAAGGATTCCTTTCCATTAAAATCAATAGATATTTTGCACTTTTTAATAAATTCAAAACATTTGAAATTAAAATTCTTTATAGTTTCTGTACCTAAGACCAATTCATAATTATTCAACTTTTTCTCAATTTTTTTTTTATGATAACTATAGACATTTTTTGGATAATCAAATCCAGCGTCTATCCAAAAAAAAAGTTCAGAAAAAGTTCGAAGAATTTTTTCAATAATAACTTCGTTGTTACCAATTTTTCTTATTGCGTCAAGGTCTGCTATATAAATTTTTTTTAAATTTATCTTTTCTTGAAAACTTCGTATTAGTTTGATGGGATTTGAAAAGTCTTTTTCTTTAATATGTAACGGCTTGTAGTTACTTCTTATTCCCGCATATGCTTTTACAGCTTTACCATTTACAATATCAACTGCTAATATAACACACATTATATTTAACTTATGAAAAAACTAATTTTACTTGAGTATTTCACTTCACAGTCTTCAATATTAAAAAGTAGAGATAAAGAGATTTTTAGAGAAGCGCTAAATCTTTCAAATTCAATTATTAGAAATTTTATAAAAAGTCGTGACATTGAAAAAATCTATGTGATTAGAAATAAAAACTTAAAAACAATTGAATCGAGAAAAGTAAAAACTTACTTTACCAATCCTGGAATATCTTACACTGATATTTTAAAAAGATTCAAGAAGAAAAGTGAAGTTATTATAATCGCACCTGAAACAAATAATCTTTCTTCAAAAATCTACTCTCATGTTTCGCGAAATCATGAGGTATTAGGCCCGAATATTTCTTCTTTAAATACATTTTCTTCTAAAACCAAAATGCTAATGAAGTTTAGGAGATTAAATTTACCTACTGTCGAAAGTTACAATCCGAATCTTAACTATAAAGGAAAAATTATTTGCAAGCCAGACACTAGTGCAGGTTCCGAAAATACATTTGTTACAAACGAGAATAATTACGAAAAAAAAAAAGGATATCTTGTTCAAAAATTTTATAATGGAAAAAAAGGAAGTTTTCTTATGTTATGTAAAAACGGTAAATCTAAAGTAATTTGTTGCAATGAACAAATATTAAATTTAAAAAAAAAACAAATCCAACAAGTCGGCTGCATTATGGGAGGGTTAGAAAAGTATCGAAATGAAATTGAAAAAATAGCAAATAGAATTTCCAAAAATTTTAAAGGTCTTTTTGGAATTGTCGGTGTTGATATAGTGATAGAAAACAAAAAATGGCTTATAATAGAAATTAATCCTAGGTTCACAAGTGCTTACAGTGGACTTAACAAATCTTACAGTTCATTGACA
>CACAYF010000032.1 GCA_902536655.1 uncultured Alphaproteobacteria bacterium
TATATGCCAAAAATTATTGTAAAAAATAAAATCGTTAATCTCAATGGCGATGAAATGGCAAAAGTGTTATGGAACAAAATTGAGAATGAATTAATTCTACCTTATCTAGATCTAAAGCTCGTAAATTTTGATCTTAGTATTACTAATCGTGATAAAACAAATGATCAGATTACTACTGACGCTGCTCTTGAGATAAAAAATATAAATGTTGGTCTCAAATGTGCCACAATCACCCCTGATGACAAAAGAGTAAGAGAATATAATTTAAAAAAAAAATATCCTTCACCGAATGGAACCATAAGAAATATCCTTAAAGGAACAATTTTTCGAGAGCCTATTATGATTAACAAAATTCCAAAAATAGTTGATCATTGGAGCCAACCAGTAATTATAGCCCGTCATGCGTTTGGTGATATTTATAGATCTAAAGAAATAGTGGTAAATAAAAAGGGCAAACTCACAATTTGTTTTGAAGATGAAAAAGGAAATAAAGAAGAAAAGTTGATACACAATTTTGAAACTGGTGGCGTTGGTCTTGCGTATTTTAATGTGTTTGAGTCTATAAATGAATTTGCAAATTCTTGTTTTAATTTTGCTTTAAAAAGAAACGTTTCACTTTTCTTATCAACAAAAAATACTATTTTGCAAAAATATGACGAAAGTTTTAAACAAATATTCGATGATGTATTTAAAAAATTTAAAAAAGAATTCGAAAAAAATAACTTAACTTATCAACATAGATTAATAGATGATATGGTTGCGTGTCTTATGAAATGGAGTGGTGGGTTTATATGGGCGTGTAAAAATTATGATGGTGATGTTATGTCTGATCTCGTTGCTCAAGGTTATGGCTCATTGGGATTAATGACCTCCGTATTACAGAGTCCAGACGGGAAAATATTAAAGTCAGAAGCAGCACACGGAACAATTACTAGCCACTTCAGACAACACCAACAGGGTATTCAAACTTCTACAAATCCAATAGCATCTATTTTTGCCTGGACAAGGGCTTTAAAACAAAGAGCAATTATTGATAATAACTCAGATTTATTAAAATTCTCTGAAAATTTAGAAAATATTTGCATACACACAATTGATAACGGTTTTATGACAAAAGATTTAGCACTGATGTGTGGTCCGGAACAAAAATGGATTACTACAAATGAATTTTTCGACATTATTAAGAACAAAATCGAAAATTAAACTATTATTTTTTGTAAGTTATTTTTAAGTTTTTTAAATTTTTCATTTAGTGGAGCACCACCTTGTGAAAGATCCTTTCTTCCACCCCCACCCTTGCCACCTAAATAAGTAATTAATTTTTTTATTATTATTGTAGAATCAAATTTACCTAAGAGATTTTCAGTAATAGATACCACAACTGAAACTTTATTATCTTCTTGAGAGGTTAATATTATAATTCCTGATTTAAATTTTTTTTTTATTAAATCAGAATTATTTTTTAACTCTTTTGAATGACAATCTATATTGTCAAAATATATCTTACATTCTTTGGTACTAATAATTTTTAGATTTGAATATTCAATTTCATTAGAAATTTTTGTTTTATTAGTAGAACTATTTTTTAAATTTTTAATTTTTTCAACAACATTCTCATCGGAAGCTTTTAAAATATTTTTTATCTCAACTAAAGAATTTATTTTATCATCAACATAATCATGTGCATCTTGACCCGTTAGAGCCTCTATCCTTCTGACACCCGAAGAAACAGAAATATCACTTAAAATTTTAAAGAAACCAATTTGTCCAGTTTGCTTAACATGAGTTCCTCCACATAACTCAATTGATGTTAGTGTCTGCTCATTTTTAAATTTACTTTTCATGCTGACAACTCTTACTTTATTAGGGTATTTTTCTCCAAACAAAGCAATAGCTCCCAACTTAAGAGCTTTATCCAAACTCATTTGATTTATTTCAACTCCAATATTTGATCTAATTGAGTTATTAACTAAATTCTCAATTTTCCTATGTTTTTCCAATGACAATTGCTCATTAGATGAATAGTCAAATCTAAGTTTTTTAGAACTAACTAATGAACCTTTTTGACTCACATGTTTCCCAACGACTTGTCTTAAAGATTCGTGAAGTAAATGAGTGGCAGAATGATTATTACTGATTTTAATTCGTTTATCTTTAT